>NZ_JCABZI010000018.1:0-264176 GCF_059499825.1 Pseudorhodoplanes sp. | reverse complement strand
GCCGGCAAGGCGCTGACCGAACATCCCGACATCAAGGCGATCGGCTTTGTCGGCGAAAGCGCCACCGGCTCCGCGATCATGCGGCAGGGCGCTGCGACGCTGAAGCGCGTGCATTTCGAGCTCGGCGGCAAGAACCCGGTGATCGTGTTCGGCGATGCCGATATCGACCGTGCGCTCGATGCGTGCCTGTTCATGATCTACTCGCTGAACGGCGAGCGCTGCACCTCGTCCAGCCGCGCACTGGTCGAGGCCTCGATCTATGACGAGTTCGCAAGGCGCGCCGCCGAGCGCGTCAAGAAGATCAAGGTCGGCCATCCGCTCGATGCCGCGACCGAGATCGGTCCGCTGATCCATCCGCGCCACGTCGAGAAGGTTCTGAGCTATGTCGGCGCCGCACGCGACGCCGGCGCTACCGTCGCGGTCGGCGGCGGCCGTGCCAATGGCGGCAAGGGCAATTTCGTCGAGCCGACGCTCTATCTCAATGCGCGCAACGACATGAAGATCGCGCAGGAAGAAATCTTCGGCCCGGTCCTCACCATGATCCCGTTCGCCGACGAGAAGGAAGCCGTCGCGCTGGCCAACGACGTGCGCTACGGGCTCGCCGGCTATCTCTGGACGAAGGATGTCGGCCGCGCGCATCGAATGGCGCAGGCGCTGGAGGCCGGCATGATCTGGGTGAATTCGGAGAATGTCCGCCACCTGCCAACGCCGTTCGGCGGCGTGAAATCGTCCGGCATCGGCCGCGACGGCGGTGACTATTCGTTCGACTTCTACATGGAGACGAAGAACATCGCGATCGCGCTCGACAATCACAAGATTCCGAAGATTGGAGCGTGATGATCGTGACTGGAGCGACGCCCTCTCCTCTTTCACCTCTCCCCTTGGGGGAGAGGTCGACGCGCGAAGCGCGGCGGGTGAGGGGACTAGCTCACATTTGCAAACGATAACCCCTCACCCGCCTCGCCGCTACGCGGCTCGGCACCCTCTCCCCCAAGGGGAGAGGGAAAGGAAGTAGACCATGCCCATCCGCAAACCGAACTTCACTCCGCCGTTCAACATCATCCGCGCCAGCCATGTCGAGTTCGGCGTGCGCGACCTTGCCCGCTCCCGCGCCTTCTATGTCGATTGCCTCGGCTATCTGGTGACCGCCGAGGACAAGGACGCGATCTTCCTGCGCGCGGTTGAAGAGCGCAATCACCACTCCATCGTGCTGCGCAAGTCGGCCGACGCCACGATCCCCGCGCTCGGCTTCAAGGTCGCCAGCGAGGAGGATCTCGACCGCGCCGCCTTCTGGTTCGCGCACAAGGGCTACCCGACGTCGTTTCCGGAGATCGAGCATCAGGGCCGGACGCTGCGCACCTGCGACCTGTTCGGCATGCCGCTCGACTTCTATTTCAGGATGGACCAGGCCGATTGCATGCTGCGCAAATATGCCGAGTACAAGGGCGCGCGCATCCAGCGTATCGATCACCTCAACTGCTTCACGCCGGACGTCCAGGCGTCCTACGATTTCTACACCGAACTCGGCTTCCGGCTAACCGAATACACCGAAACCGAAGGGGCCGATCCGAAGCTCTGGGCGGTTTGGATGCATCGCAAGGGCAATGTCCACGACCTCGCCTTCACCAACGGCGCCGGTCCGCGCCTGCATCATATCGGGGTGTGGACCGCAAGCTCGCTCGACATCCTGCACATCTGCGACGTGATGGCGTCATCCGGCTATCTCGACAATATGGAGCGTGGCCCGGGACGCCATGGCATCTCGAATGCGTTCTTCCTCTATATCCGCGATCCGGACGGACACCGCGTCGAGCTTTTCACCTCGGACTATCTGACCGTCGACCCGGACTTCGAACCCTATCGCTGGACGCTGCTGGACAAGCAGCGCCAGACGCTGTGGGGCCACCCGGCGCCGAAATCCTGGTTTGAGGAAGGCTCGACCTTCACCGGCGTGCCGGTCAGGGAGCCCGCGCTGGAGGCGCAGCCGATCGTCGCACGGTAGCGAACGCCGACGGATTCCGTTCACCGACTGTCAAGACTAGGCGACATTTTCTCCGACAAGGGTTGCGGACGTCTCGCGACTCCGCATACTCCGACTGGTCCGTCAGCCGGAGAGTCCGCATGCCCATGCCGCTTGCCGTCCCCCGCATCCTCACGGCGGCAGTTGTGCTGCTCGCCGCGGCGGCAAGTCCTGCCGCAAGTTCGGCTTCCGCCGCGGTGTCGGATCAGGTCAAGCGCGGCGAATATCTCGCCCGCGCCGGAGACTGTTTTTCCTGTCACACGAAGCCCGGCGGCCCGGCGCTTGCCGGCGGGCTGCGCATGGACACGCCGTTCGGTGCGCTGATCACGCCGAACATCACGCCCGATGACGAGACCGGGATCGGCAAATGGACCGCCGACGATCTCTATCGGGCCATGCATGACGGCGTGAACAAGGCCGGCCAGGACCTCTATCCGGTGATGCCCTACACCTTCTTCACCAAGGTGACGCGCGCCGATGTCGACGACATCTACGCCTATCTGCGAACCGTGAAGCCGGTCAGCAATCGCGTCGATGTGAATCAGTTGCGGTTTCCGTTCGACATTCGCCTGACGCAGATGGCGTGGCGCGAATTGTATTTCACCGAAGGCACGTTCGCACCGGATCCCAAGAAGAGCGCGCAGTGGAATCGCGGCGCCTATCTGGTCGAAGGTCTTGGCCATTGCGGCGCCTGTCATTCGCCGCGAACGATCCTGGGCGGCATCAAGCGCGGCGAGCAACTAACCGGCGCGCATGTCGATCATTGGTTCGCGCTGAACCTCACCAGCGATCTGCGGCGCGGCATCGGCAAGTTCAGTGACAAGCAACTCGTCGCCTTTCTCAAGCGCGGCGCGGTCAAGGGCAAGACCACTGCGGTCGGGCCAATGCGCGAGGTGGTCCACAACAGCCTGTCCTATCTGACCGACGACGATCTCATGGCGATTGCGGTCTATCTCAAGTCCCAGCCCGCGCGCGGCAAGCCATCGCCTGTCGCCTCATCCTTCAAGCCGAACGACAAGGCCGCGCATCTCTATCTTAGTCATTGCGCGCCGTGCCATCAGGCCAAGGGTATCGGCATGCCGGGTGCGATCCCGCCGCTTGCAGGAAATCCGGTCGTGCTGGCGCCCGATCCGTCCGACGTGCTCTCGGTCGTGCTCGGCGGCGTCCCGGCGCGCGGCGCATATATGGCGATGCCGTCCTTCGCGAGCCTGCGGAACGACGACATCGCAAACATCGCCAATTATGTGCGCACCAGCTGGGGCAATACCGCGTCGCAGCCGGTTCGCGCGGATAATGTGCAGGCGATCCGGAGCGCGATCGGCCCGGCCGCCATGCCAAAACCGGTGACGCCCGCTCCTGCGAAGCCCGTTGCTGTCACCGCCGCTCCGGCACCGACATCAGCACCCGCACCGACACAACCCTCAGCGGCAATGACGCCCGCGCCCGCAACGGCACCCGCGGTGACGACGAACCCCGCGCCGGCGACACCCCCGCCGGCGGACGCTGCAAAGGATGCTCCGCAACGCGTCGCACAGGCGCCGACTGCGACCAGTGATGGATGGTACACCGCCGACGAAGCCGGCAAGGGCAAGGCGCTGTTCCAGGCCAATTGCCAGGGCTGTCACGGCAGCGAACTCGGCGGCGGTGTCGGACCTGCGCTGAAGGGGCCGTCTTTTGCGGCAACCTGGGGCAACAAGACGCTCGGCGCGCTCGTCACATTCGAGCATTCGAAGATGCCGCTGACGGCGCCGGGCTCGCTGACCTTGCCGGACTACCAGAATCTCGCAGCATTCATCCTGCAGCAGAATGGACTGCCCGCGGGCAGCAAGCCGTTGTCCAGCGGCGCCGACAATGGCCGCGTGCTTGGTCTGAAATGAGCCGGGATTGAAGCGCTCCAGATAGCCCTTCGTCAGACGTTCCGGCAACGGAACTGCGGGGCCGACACCCTGCGGCCTCGCAGCGTTCGGGGCTTGTTTTTTGCGGCGGTGGCGACAATCTGTAACCGATGTCAGTCGCCGATCCCCATGCAGAAGCTGCAAGCGCCACATCGGCCCGGATAGCTTTCGACAACACCTATGCAAGGCTGCCGGAGCGCTTCTACGAGCGCGTCGAGCCGACCCCGGTTGCCGCCCCGCGACTGATCGCGCTCAACGAGGGTCTGGCGCGGACGCTGGGGCTGGATCCTGAATTCCTGAAGAGCCCCGAAGGGGTTGCCGTTCTCGCGGGCAACCGCATTGCCGAAGGTTCGGCGCCGCTCGCGCAGGCCTATGCGGGTCACCAGTTCGGCAATTTCGTTCCGCAACTCGGCGATGGCCGCGCTGTCCTTCTGGGTGAGGTGATCGCGCCCTCCGGCGAACGTTTCGATATCCAGCTCAAGGGCTCGGGCCCGACGCGCTTCTCCCGCCGCGGCGACGGGCGTGCGGCGCTGGGACCGGTCATCCGCGAATATATTGTCAGCGAAGCGATGGCCGCGCTCGGCCTGCCGACCACCCGATCGCTCGCGGCCGTCACCAGCGGCGAGCCGGTGCTGCGGGAGCGCATGCTGCCGGGCGGCGTGCTGACACGCGTCGCGTCCAGCCACCTTCGTGTCGGCACCTTCCAGTATTTCGCGGCCCGCGAGGATATCGAGGGACTGCGGCTGCTCGCGGATTATACCATCAGCCGGCACTATCCCGAGGCCGCGGCGGCTGCGGATCCGTATCTGGCGTTGTTTGAATCCGTTGGCGCGCGGCTGGCCGATCTCGTCGCACGATGGATGCAGATCGGCTTCATCCATGGCGTCCTGAATACCGACAACACGTCCATCGCCGGAGAAACCATCGACTACGGGCCGTGCGCCTTCATGGATGCTTATCATCCCCGCAAGGTGTTCAGTTCGATCGACCGGCAGGGACGTTACGCCTATCAGAACCAGCCCGCGATCGTGCAATGGAATCTGGCGCGGCTGGGCGAATGCCTGCTTCCATTGTTCTCGGACGAACGTGACGCTGTGCTTGCGAAAGCGAACGAAGCGCTCGGCCAGTTCGGAACGGCGTACAAGGCCGCTTATCTGACGGGTTTCCGGCGCAAGCTCGGCCTGTTCGACGCCCGCGCGGACGACGAAGCGCTGATCGTCGATCTACTCACCCGCATGGCCGAAGGCGGCGCCGATTTCACGTTGACCTTCCGCGCGCTGAGTGATGCTGCCGGAAACACGGCAACGGACGATAGCGTGCGCGACCTGTTCGCGAACCCTGCGACCTACGACGCCTGGGCGTTTGTCTGGCGCGAGCGGCTGTCGCGCGAACAGCAATCGCCGCAAGAGCGCAGCGCCGCGATGAAAGCCGTCAATCCGAAATACATTCCGCGCAATCATCGCGTCGAAGCTGCGATCGCCGCGGCCGAGCTGGGGCAGTTCGATCTGTTCGAAGAGCTCAACCGGGTTCTCGCCAAACCGTATGACGACCAGTCCGCCTTCGAGCGCTACGCGGCGCCGCCGCAGCCGGAAGAGGAAGTCACCCAGACCTTCTGCGGGACGTAAGCCTCGTAAGCGGCTGATCTAAATGCCCCGCTCTGCGGAAATGCGGCGCATCCGAACGATACGCCGCATTGCGCTCACATCGCCTTGACGATGTTCTCGGTCATCTTCTTGGCGTCGCCGAGCAGCATCATGGTGTTGTCGCGATAGAACAGCGGATTGTCGATGCCGGCATAGCCCGAGGCAAGCGAGCGCTTGTTGAACATCACGGTGCCGCCCTTCCACACCTGCAGCACCGGCATGCCGTAGATCGGCGACGACGGATCGTCTTCGGCGGCCGGGTTGGTCACGTCGTTCGCACCGATCACATAGATCACGTCGGCCTGCGGGAATTCCGAGTTGATGTCTTCCAGCTCGAACACCTCGTCATAGGGGACGTTGGCCTCCGCCAGCAGCACGTTCATGTGGCCAGGCATGCGGCCCGCGACCGGATGGATCGCGTATTTGACCTCGACGCCTTCCTTCTTGAGATGGTCGGCGAGTTCGCGCAGCGCGTGCTGCGCCTGCGCCACCGCCATGCCGTAGCCCGGCACGATGATGACCTTGCCGGCATTCTTCATGATGTAGGCGGCGTCTTCCGCAGATCCCAGCTTCACCGGCTTCTGCTCGCCGCCACCGGCAGGGCCCGCCACCTCGCCGCCGAAGCCGCCCAGGATGACCGAGATGAAGCTGCGGTTCATGCCCTTGCACATGATGTAGGACAGGATCGCACCGGACGAGCCGACCAGCGCACCGGTGATGATCAGCGCCGAATTGCCGAGCGTGAAGCCGATGCCGGCCGCGGCCCAGCCGGAATACGAGTTCAGCATCGAGATCACGACCGGCATGTCGGCGCCGCCGATCGGGATGATGATGAGCACGCCGAACAGGAGCGAGGCTGCGACCAGCAGCCAGAACGCCGCGTAGCTCTCGGTTCGCGCAAGCCAGACGATCAGGATCACGATCGCCACCGCCAGCCCGATATTGATGGCGTGGCGCGCCGGCAGCATGATCGGCGCGCCGCTCATGCGGCCGGACAGCTTCATGAAGGCGATGATCGAACCGGTGAAGGTGATGGCGCCGATCGCGGTGCCGAGCGACATCTCGACGAGGCTCGCGCCCTTGATGGCGCCGACGCTGCCGATGTCGAAGGCGGCCGGCGCATAGAGCGCACCCGCCGCCACCAGCACCGCCGCCATGCCGACCAGCGAATGGAAGGCCGCGACCAGTTCCGGCATCGAGGTCATCGGCACCTTGCGCGCGATCACCGCGCCGATGCCGCCACCGATGGCGATCCCGAGGATCACGAAAAGCCATGCGACCGCGCCGGACGGCGGATGCGCGGCGAGCGTGGTGAGAATGGCAATCGCCATGCCCACCATGCCGAACGTGTTGCCCTGCCGGCTGGTTTCCGGCGACGACAGCCCGCGCAAGGACAGGATGAACAGGACACCCGCGACGAGATAGAGGAGCGCTGCGATGTTGGGGCTCATGCCGCGCTCACTTCTTTTCCTTCTTCTGGTACATCGCCAGCATGCGCTGCGTGACCAGGAAGCCGCCGAAAATATTGATCGAAGCAAACACCAGCGCGATGAAGCCGAGGATGCGCGCAATCATCGAACCCGATTCGATGATCGGCACCCCGACGGCGAGCAGCGCGCCGACCACGATCACGGACGAGATCGCGTTGGTCACCGACATCAGCGGAGTGTGCAAGGCCGGCGTCACCGACCACACCACGTAATAGCCGACGAAAACCGCCATCACGAAGATCGAGAACTGGAAGACGAAGGGATCGACATGGTCCATGAGTGGCGCCCCTCAGCCCTTCGGCTGGAAATTCGGATGCACGACCTTGCCGTCGCGCGTGAGCAGCGTACCCTTGACGATCTCGTCGTCCCAGTTGATCGCCAGCTTCTTCTCTTTCTTGTCGATCAGGCTTTCGAGGAAGGTCAGGAGGTTCTTCGCATAGAGCGCCGAAGACGATGCCGCGAGACGTCCCGGCACGTTGAGATGGCCGACGATCTTGACGCCGTCGACGGTCACGACCTCGCCCGGCTTCGCGCCCTCGACATTGCCGCCGCGCTCGACCGCGAGATCGATAATGACGGAGCCCGGCCGCATCGATGCCACCATCTCTTTCGAAACCAGCTTCGGCGCCGGCCGCCCGGGGATCAGCGCCGTGGTGATGACGATGTCCTGCTTCTTGATGTGGTCGGCGATCAGCGCGGCCTGCTTGGCCTGATACTCTTTCGACATTTCCTTGGCGTAGCCGCCTGCGGTCTCGGCCTGCTTGAATTCGTCGTCCTCGACGGCGATGAATTTCGCGCCCAGGCTCTGCACCTGCTCCTTCACCGCCGGCCGCACGTCGGTTGCGGTCACGATCGCGCCGAGGCGGCGCGCGGTGGCAATCGCCTGCAGGCCGGCGACACCGACGCCCATGATGAAGGCCTTGGCGGCCGGCACGGTGCCGGCCGGGGTCATCATCATCGGAAGCGCGCGGCCATATTCCGCCGCGGCGTCGACCACAGCCCGATAGCCGGCAAGGTTCGCCTGGCTCGACAGCACGTCCATGGACTGCGCGCGGGTGATGCGCGGCATCAGTTCCATGGCGAAGCTGGTCACGCCCGCATTCGCCATCGCGTTGAGCGCGGCATCGTTGCCGTAGGGGTCCATGAGGGCGACGACGATGGCGCCCTGCTTGTAGTCGATGATTTCGTCGGCGCGAGGACGCCGCACCCGGAGCACGATATCGGCGTCCCGGACTGCATCCTTGGAAAGGCTCGCGCCGGCAGCTTCGTATTCCGCATCGGCGACGCCAGACTTGAGCCCGGCGCCCGGCTCGACGGCGACCTCGGCACCAAGCCCGACCAATTTTTTGACGGTTTCCGGCGTACCCGCAACACGCGGCTCTGCCTTATCGGACTCCGCAGCAACCGCGATTTTCATTTGGCCCCCCGGCCGCACATTCCGACATCAGACCAGGAAATAGGCCATCAGAACGAGGATCACCACCACACTGATGACGCCCCATTTCGTCAAGGTCAGGAACGTCTCATAGGTCCGCTCGTGTTCCTTGTAGTCGTTGCCGTCGGCGGTGGTGTAGGCAACCTCGCTATGGTCGGCCATCAAAGTCCCCGTGGAAACAGAATTCGGACTATCGGTTACCGCAATTGGGGTTTGGGGGCAACGGCAGGAAAGCCGCAAGCAGGCGGTGATCCTCAGGCCGCCGGAAGCGGAAGGCCGGCCCGGTCGAGCGCGGCGGACTGTCGCTCCGCCACTTGCGACAATGAGAAATTCTGGATCGCCTCGTTGAACAGGCGGTAAAAATTCAGTTCGGCATGCAGATGGAGGAAGACGCCGCCGAGCCCGATGGCGGCGCGATCCATGAACACGAACTCCCGCGGCACCGTCACCGGCCCCTTCTCCTTCAGGGCCTGGTGGACGCGGAAGGCCTCGCGCCGCCCGTATTCCCCCGGCTTGACGCCATCGGCGATGCTGCGGACCCGGTCGTCCAGCAATGGCCCATAAATGAACCGCGCCCAGATATTGAGGATATCGATCAGTTCGCGGGTGAGATTGCGGAAGCCCCATGTCTCATAAGCGTGGACCACCCGCGCGTCGTCGTTGTCGCGCAGCCCGTGATACAGATCGACCACGCCACCGACGAAGCGTGGCGGGAATATCCGGATACAGCCGTAATCGAGCAGATTGATCCCGCCGGGCACGCCGCCGTCCTCGAACACGCTGTAATTGCCGAGATGCGGGTCGCCATGGATGACACCGAAGCGGCTGAACGGAAACCACCAGGCGGTGAACATCGCCTGCGCCAGCCGGTTGCGGTCTTCCAACGGCGCATCCTTGAAAGACAACATGCGCTTGCCCTCAAGCCAGTCGAGGGTGAGAAGCCGGGAGGTCGAGAGCTCGGACCACACGCGCGGCACCCGGATCAGATCCGTATCCGCAAGCATCTCGCGATACAGCGCAACATGCTTGGCCTCGCGCTCGTAATCCAGTTCTTCGCGGATGCGCTCGCCGATCTCCTTGTTGATCTCGGAGGTATCGATCGCAGGCTCCATGCGCCGGTGCAGCGCGAACAGCAGGTTGAGCTGCTTCAGATCGGCTTCCACCGCCGACTGCATGTCCGCATATTGCAGTTTGCATGCGAGCCAGGTGCCGTCATGCGCGCGCGCCTTGTGCACCTGCCCGAGCGATGCGGCGGCCGCCGGCTTGTGTTCGAACTCAGCGAATTTCGATTGCCAGTCGGCGCCCAGCTCCGCAATCATGCGCCGCTTGACGAAGGCCCAGCCCATCGGCGGCGCCTCGCTCTGCAGCTTGGTCAGTTCGGCGGCATATTCGGCGGGCAACGCATCGGGAATGGTGGACAAGAGCTGCGCCACCTTCATGATCGGGCCCTTCAGCCCGCCGAGCGCGGCCGCAAGCTGGGCTGCATTCTTGCCGCGATCGAGATCGAGACCGAAAAGCCGCGCGCCCGCGATCCGCGCGGCAACGCCGCCGACATCGGTTCCCACGCGGGCATACCGGCGGGCGCGGGCTGAGAAACGGTTGGCTTCGGAATCCGACATTGCAGGAGAGCTAGGTATTCGCGGGAGCGCTTGCCAGTGCCGCTGTTTGCGCAGCAGAGCCGTTGCCCGTCACGCCGCGGGCCAGTTGTCCCGGATCCAGCGCGTCAGGCCTTCTTCCGCCACCTCTCCGGCGGCAAGCGAGAGGATCATGGCGGTGGCATGAGCCGGGTCCGGTGCAAACGGAACACCATTCAATCGCAAAAACACGACAAGCGAATGGAAGGCAATGCGTTTGTTGCCGTCGACGAACGGGTGATTGCGGGCCAGCCCAAATGCATAAGACGCCGCGAGCGACGCCAGGTCGCATTCGCCGTAGTGCCACCGATTTTGCGGCCGCGCCAAGGCTGACTCAAGCATGCCCACGTCACGAATCCCGTTCGGCCCGCCGAACAAGGCGAGCTGCTCGGAATGCATGTCGATGATGGTGTCCCGTTCGAGCCAAATCGGCTCGGTCATTTTGCAAGGGCCCGGAACGTGTCCTGATATTCGTCCATCACCTCCCGGGCGATCCGCATCGCCTCTGCGTGCTTCGGATCGTAGGGGCTGAGCTTGAAGCCGCGTTCCGGCTCTTCGGTGAGATGGAGCTTGTCGCCCTCTTTCAACTTCAGGCGCGCAAGCAATTCCTTCGGCAAAATCAGACCGACCGAATTACCGATCTTCCGAATCTGGATCACTTCGGTCTCGACTTGCTCTTTCGAGACGGGTTTGTTCACGGCGCCCTCCATCGTCATACATTCTGTATAACACCCTGTATAACACCGTTTTACAAAACGTACAACAACCTCACACGGTCCGATCCAGCGCCTCCAGCTCGCCGATCAGCCGCTCGATGACCCCCAGCCCGCCCTGCCAGAAATGCGGGTCGCGGGCATCGAGCCCGAACGGCTTCAGCAATTCCGAATGGTGCTTGGTGCCGCCGGCAGCGAGCATTGCCAGATAGCGATCGGCAAATCCGGCATCCGCTTTCTCGTAGACCGCATAGAGCGAGTTCACCAGGCAATCGCCGAAGGCATAGGCGTAGACGTAGAACGGCGAATGGACGAAGTGCGGGATATAGGCCCAGAACACTTCGTAGCCCGGCATCAATTCGATCGACGGCCCGAGGCTTTCACGCTGCACTTCGAGCCAGATCTCGCCGATACGCTCGGCGGTGAGTTCGCCGTTCTTGCGCTCGGTATGGACGCGCCGCTCGAACGTGTAGAACGCGATCTGACGGACCACGGTGTTGATCATGTCCTCGACCTTGGACGCGAGCATCGCCTTGCGTTCGACCGGGTTGTCGATCATTCCCAGCAGCCGCTTGAAGGTCAGCATCTCGCCGAACACGCTTGCGGTTTCGGCGAGCGTCAGCGGCGTCGGCGCCATCAACGGCCCGTTGGGCGCCGCCAGCACCTGATGCACGCCGTGGCCGAGTTCATGCGCTAGCGTCATCACATCGCGCGGCTTGCCCTGATAATTGAGCAGCACGTATGGATGCGCCGATGGTACGGTCGGATGCGCGAAAGCGCCCGGCGCCTTGCCGGGGCGCACCGGCGCATCGATCCAGCGATCGTCGAAAAACCGCTGCGCGATCTTCGCCATGACCGGCGAGAATGTGCCGTAGGCTCCAAGCACCGTCTCGCGCGCTTCCGGCCAGGGGATGGTGCGCATCTTCACTTCCGGAAGCGGAGCGTTGCGATCCCAATGCGGCAAGCGCTCCTTGCCGAACCACTTCGCTTTCAGCGCGTAGTAACGATGCGACAGCTTCGGATAGGCCGCCTGCACCGACGACACCAGTGCGTCGACGACCTCGCGCTCGACGCGATTCGACAGATGGCGCGCATCGGCGACGTCGGCAAAGCCGCGCCAGCGGTCGGAGATATCCTTGTCCTTAGCGAGTGTATTGGTGATCAGAGAAAAGGTGCGCACGTTCTTCTTGAACGTCTCCGCCAGCGCTTCCGCCGCCGCCTTGCGCTTCTTCTCGTCGGTATCCTGCAGCAGGCTGAGCGTCGGTTCGATCGCAAGCTCTTGCCCGCTCACCTTGAAGCGAAGACCCGAAATGGTTTCGTCGAACAGACGATTCCAGGCGGACGACGCGCTGACCGACTTTTCATGAAACAATTGCTCGATCCGGTCGTCGAGCTGATAGGGCTTTTCCTTGCGAAGGTCCTCGATCCACGGCCGGTAGTGACCGAGCGCGGGATCGGCCATCGCCTGCTCGATCAGTTCGTCGTCGATGCGATTGAGTTCGAGCGCGAAGAAAAGCAGATGCAGCGAGATCGCGGTGATGCGCTCCTGCACGTCGCCGTAGAATTTCGCGATGTTGGGGTCGGCGGTGTTACCAGTATAGACCAGCATCGCATACGAGAGCAGGCGCCCCAGCAGATCCTCGATCGCCTCGTAGCGCCGCACCGGCTCGGCCAGCGATTGTCCGGCATGCGCGCCGGCCGCAAGTTCCTGGAGCCGGCCTTTGTAGGCCTTCTCGAACGCCGTGCACTCGGTCTCGGCGCGATCCAGATCGCGTTTGAATTCCGGCGCGTCGATCGAGCGATAGAGATCCGCAAGATTCCATTCCGGCAATGGACCGAGGTCTGCCGCGCCGGTCTTCTTGACAGGCTGGACAGCGGATTTGCGGGATTTCGCGGCGGGAGCGTCAGCGGCGGCTTTTGGCGGCATGAACGGGTAATTTCACCTTGTTTGTCGGCCGCCATCATATCGCGACTCGGCCCCGGTTCTGCAACGGTGCAGGTGGCGCCATAACGTCACGATTTCGGTCCGAAGCGCTTCAAATGCCTGTCGCTCTCGCGTAGTTTCCGCGCCGCCATGCGGCCGCGGCATACCGGCGTCGCAGGGCCTTTGAAGGGAATTTGATCGATGAACCGCAAGGAACGGCGCGCCGCGAAAAAAATGGCAGGCCCGGCGATTACGCCGATGGCCGCGACCTTGGCGCAGGCCTTTCATGCGCACCAGGCGGGACACCGCTCCGACGCCGAGCGGTTGTATCGCGACGTGCTGGCGATCGAGCCCCGCAATCACGGTGCGTTGCATCTGCTCGGCGCGCTGATGCATCAGTCGGGACGCAGCGAGGAGGCGGTCTCGCTGATCCGCCAGGCGATCGCGATCGATCCGCGGAATCCGGATTACCATTACAATTTGGGATTCACACTCAACGCTTCCGGGCGCATGGCGGAAGCGATCGAGCCATTGTCGAAGGCGATTGCGCTGAAGCCGCAATATCCGGAGGCGCATTTCGAGCTCGGCAACGCCCATGCCCGCGCCGGCCAGTTCGACGCTGCGGAAAAGAGCTTGCGGCGCGCGCTGGATTTGCAACCCGCCAATGCCGGCATCATGAACAATCTCGGCCGCGTACTGCTCGCGATCGGAAGACCCGAAGACGCCGCCGCGATCTGGCAGCGCGCGGTGACGCTGCAGCCGGACCTGGCGATGCTGCATCTCAATATCGGCATGGTGCGTGCCCGGCAGAACCGGCTGGACGAGGCGGAGCAAAGCCTGCGCCGCGCGCTTGCGGTTCAGGCGGATTATCCCGAGGCAGTGCAGCAGCTCGCCGCCGTGATGTTGCGCCGGGACCGGGCGCATGAAGCGCTGCCGCTGCTCGCGCAAGCTTTGTCCCGCGCCGAGTCCGCCGAAATTAAGGCCACGTTCGCGCAGTGCCTTCTCGCGGCTCAGGAGCTTCGCCCTGATGCGGCGCTGCGCGATCTGTTCCGCCGTGCGATCGAGGAGGCCTGGGCGCGGCCGGCCCTGCTGGCGCCTCTGGGCACACTCATTCTGAAGGCGCATCCGGCGATCGGTGCAGCGATCCGACGCGTCGCCGGGCAATGGGGCAAAGTGCCGGCCGCTCAACTGCTGCCGACCGGCGCGGAGATCGATGCCGTCGCGCAGGAGCCTTTGGTCAGGTCTGTGCTGGAGGCCGCGCCGAATTGCGACATCGAGTTCGAGCGATTTCTGACCGTCCTGCGTGCCGGGATGCTTGAGCGCGCGCGAAGCGGCGATGCGGTCGGCAAGAAGACGCTTGATCTCTATGCCGCACTCGCCCGGCAATGCTTCATCAATGAATACATATTCGTCGAGACGGAGGACGAGCGGCAGCGCGTTCACGCGTTACAGACGGCAATCGGCAGCGCACTGCGCAAGCGTGAATCGGCCGCGATCCCGCAGCTTGCCGAGCCAATTCCGGCATTGCAGCTGGTCGCGCTTGCGGCCTATCGGCCGCTGCACAGCCTGGAGGGAGCCGCTTCACTCGCGAGCAGAAGCTGGCCGCCCTCGGTCTCGGCCTTGCTGCAGCAGCAGGTCGACGCTCCCCTGCGGGAGATCGCGCTCCGTGACGCATTGCCCTCGCTGACGCCGATCGACGCGCAAACCGAGGACACGGAGCAACAGGGTGCGTCACCACGCTGGATCAAGGCAACGTCCACCCTGCAGGCGCGTTCGGTCCCGGATGTCGTGCAAGGCTATCTGCCGTTTGCCCGGCCGCTGCCGCGCGATGGAGCGGCCAATCCGGACGTGCTGATCGCGGGCTGTGGCAGCGGCGAATCCGCAATCGAGGCCGCCCTCTCCTATCGCGATGCGCGCGTGCTGGCAGTCGACGAGAATGCGGAGAATCTCGCCTATGGCAGCCGCCAGGCGCAATCGCTCAATCTGCAGCGGATCGAATTCGCGCGCGCCGACCTCACGAAGCTCGCCGCGACCGGCCGCAGCTTCGATGTCATCGAAGCCAGCGGCCTGATGTATCATGCTGATCCGGAGGCTGCCTTGGACGCACTGATTGCGCTTCTGCGGCCCGGCGGCGTGATGCGGATCAGGCTGCTCGGCGAGGCAGCAACCCGGGTTCTGGCTGCGGCGCACGACTTTGCTCAGCAGGGAAATTATCAGCCCGACGCCGAAGGCATCCGCCTGTTGCGGCAGAATCTGCTGCGGCAGCCCGCCGGCAATCCGGCCGAAGCAGCCACGCTGAGCACCGGGTTCTTCGCTACCGGCACCTGCCGCGCGCTGTTTTTCGGAGCGCAGGGGCAACGGCTCACATTCCCGGAGATGCAAGCCTTTGTGAACGCCAACGGCCTCGAACTGCTGGGGATCGAAACCACCCAAGACCTGCAGGACGCATTCGCCGCCCGCTTTCCGGATCCGGCGGCGCGAACCGATCTTTCGGCATGGCATGCCTTCGAGCGCGAGCATCCCGGCATGTTCGCGTCCCTCTGGCTGCGCAAGCCACAGCCGGATGACGCGCGAGATCCGGTGGCTTAATGAGCTGTTAAGTCATACGGCCGAGAGTGCCCCGAAACGGCACAGCCGAGGGGATTGTATGCCCGAGCGTATTCTCGTCGTGGACGACGATCCGGTTCAGCGTCGGCTGATCGAGAACATGGTGCGTAAATTTGGCTACGAGGCGATCGTCGCCGAAGGCGGCGACCAGGCCGCGCGTATCCTGACCAGCGACGAGGCCGGGCGCATCGATTGCGTCATCCTCGACCTGGTAATGCCCGATCTCGACGGCTTCGGCCTGCTCGCGCGCATGCGCAGCGAGGATATCGCGATCCCGGTGATCGTGCAGACCGCCCATGGCGGCATCGACAACGTCATCTCGGCGATGCGGGCCGGCGCGTCCGATTTCGTGGTCAAGCCCGCGAGCCCGGAACGGCTGCAGGTGTCGTTGAAGAACGCGCTGACCCAGAGCGCGCTTGCCGGCGAATTGCAGCGCATGAAGCGCAGCCGCACCGGCACGCTGACCTTCCGCGACATCATCACCCGCAGCACCGCCATGGGCAGCGTGCTGCGCCAGGCGGAAAAGGCCGCGGCATCGAATATTCCGGTGCTGGTCGAGGGCGAATCCGGCGTCGGCAAGGAAATGATCGCGCGCGCCATTCACGGCAGCGGCGCACGGCGGACCAAACCGTTCGTGGCGGTCAATTGCGGCGCGATTCCTGACAATCTGGTGGAGTCGATCCTGTTCGGTCACGAACGCGGCGCGTTCACCGGTGCCTCCGAGCGCCATATCGGCAAGTTCGCGGAGGCCGATGGCGGCACCCTGTTTCTGGACGAGGTCGGCGAATTGCCGCCGACGGCGCAGGTCAAGCTGCTGCGGGCGCTGCAGGAGGGCGAGATCGAGCCGGTCGGCGCGCGCAAGAGCATGCATGTCGATGTGCGGATTATTTCAGCCACCAATCGCAACCTGATCGCCGATGTGAAATCCGGCCGCTTCCGCGAAGACCTGTTCTACCGCCTGCATGTGTTTCCGATCTCGGTGCCGCCGCTGCGTGCGCGTAGCGAGGACATCCCCGACCTGGTCCGCCATTTCCTGGTCCGCTTCTGCGCGGAAGAGGGCAAGCCGGTGAAGCTGGTATCCGGCGACGCCATGGCGCTGCTGCGGAATGCCCCGTGGCCCGGCAACGTGCGCCAGCTCGAGAATGCGATGTTCCGCGCCGTGGTCCTGGCCGAAAATGAAGAGATCGGGCCCCAGGAATTCCCCCAGCTTGTCGCGCGCCATGCCGCGACCGAGGCGTCCACGGCGACCCTGGTACCGGACGGCGGCGAGATGCAGATCGACGGCGCCCAGCCGCTGGTGGTGGAGACCGCCCCGTATTTCGCACCGGACCGGTTGGCCCTGCTCGACGACGTGTCGCAGATGCGCCCGCTGGACGAACTGGAGGCCGAGATCATCCGCTTCGCCATCGCCCATTACCGCGGGCAGATGTCGGAAGTCGCCCGCAGGCTGCGAATCGGCCGATCCACCCTGTACCGCAAGCTGGAGGCGCTCCAGCTTTCGGAGCATGATCCGCGAGATACTGACGACCCCGTTGCGGCAGGGTAACATCTGCGCCGAATCTCGCTTTCTGGAATGGCGATATGGCCGCACTGCAATTGCGTCGCGTGAAAAATTCGCGTCTCTTGCGGAGCTTTCCGTTAAGGTTCCCGTTATTGACGATATTCCCGACATAGCCTGGGCTTAGCTGAGGAGATGATAATGCGCGGCCACCGTTTCGACCGCATTCTGGCAGGCTCGGCGCTTGCCCTTGTTCTCGGCGTTTCTGTCCCGGCGATGTCGCAGTCGGTCAGTCCGGAGGAAGTCGCTCGCGTCGAATCGCGGGTGCCGGTCCCGGATACCACACTCCCGCCTGCGCCGACCGCCGTTGACGCGACGAAGCCGGTATCGGTCTCAGCCGCAGCGTCTGCGGAGCCCGCCTCGACCCAGTCCATCGCCCCGGCAAGCGAGCAGCCCGCGGCCGTTACCGCAGCCCCGGCCGCGGCACCCACCGCCCAGCCCGCTCAGCCCGCCCCGGTCGCTGCCGAACCGGCTGCCACTCAACCGGCAACCGAACCGGCCGCGAAGCCCGTGGTTGCGGCCGCGGACCAGGACTTCTCCGACAAGCTGCGCGAGCTTATCACCGGCCGCAACGCAGATCGCTATTTCGCCCGCCGCAACGAGCGCACCGGCGCCGAAGCCTTCTACAAGGAGCGCGACTACGCGCCGCTCTTCGTTGCGAACGGCAAGCGTTCCGAAGCCGGTACCAAGGCCGTTGCTTATCTGGAACGCGTCGACGAGCACGGCATGGAGCCCAGCGATTACCAGATCCCGTCCTTCAAGGAGGGCGATCTGGATGGGCTGGCGGAAGCCGAATTGCGGCTGGCCGGCGAGCTCCTGCAATATGTCCGCCACGCCTCGATGGGCCGCGTACACTACACGCGTGTCCACAACGACATCGGCTTCGAACGCGAGGCGCCCGAACCGGAGGCCATCCTCAAGGCGATCGCGGACTCGAAGGATCTCAAGGCGACGCTGGATTCGTATCAGCCGCCGCATCCGCAATATCAGCGGCTGAAGGCGAAGCTCGCCGAGGCGCGCGGCAAGTCTGAAACGCCCGCCGAGGAGCTGGTCCGGATTCCGGACGGTCCGAGCATGAAAGTGAATGCGAGCGACCCGCGGGTGCCACTCCTGCGCAAGCGCCTGAAGGTCGCCGGCGACGAGACCTCGACGGTGTACGATCAGGCTGTCGTCGATGCAGTGAAGGCCTATCAGCAGGGTGCCGGTCTTCCAGCCGACGGCGTTGCCGGCCCGGCGACGTTCCGCGCGCTCAATGCGGTGCCCAAGCGCGAACGCAACGTCGACATCATCATCGCGAATATGGACCGCTGGCGCTGGTTCGGCCGCGATCTCGGCAAGAGCTACGTTCTCCTGAACATCCCGGAATTCCGTCTGCGCCTGTTCCGCGATGGCAAGCTGAACTGGGATACGAAGGTCGTGATCGGCAAACCGGAGCAGGCGACGCCAATCATGACGGGGTCGATGCGTTTCATCACCGTCAATCCGACCTGGAACGTGCCGCCCTCGCTGATCGCCAACCGCTACCTGCCGGCTCTGCGCCAGGATCCTTCGACGCTGGCGCAGCTTGGCCTGCGCATGGAGCAGAACCGCGACGGCACCGTGCGGATGTACCAGCCGCCGGGCGACAAGAATGCGCTCGGACGCATCCGCTTCAACTACCCCAACAAATTCCTGGTCTATCAGCACGACACGCCGGACAAGCACCTGTTCGCGCATGACAAGCGCGCCTACAGCCATGGCTGCATGCGGGTGGAGAATCCGCTGCTTTATGCCGAGAAGCTGCTGTCGATTGTGCTGCCGAACGAGAAATACACGGTCGATCGCCTGCGCTCGATGTACGGGAATTCGGAAATCAACATCAATTTTCCGACGGCGATGCCGGTCCACCAGTCCTACGAAACCGCTGTCGTGGACGATTCCGGAAACCTGAAGATCTTCGCCGACGTTTACGGCCACGATGCGCGCCACATCGCGATCCTGAAGTCGTCCAGCGAGCGGCGGGTGGCAGACGTAGCCCAGGCCACCCGTCCGACAGGGACCGGCATTCCGGCGGATAACCTCCGCTACCAGACGCGGGAAGCCGGCCCGTTCGCCGACTGGTTCTCCTCGCGTAACGCCAACGCCGTCGACCGGCGTGGCAATCGCGTGGTCCAGGGCCGCAGCGAGCCGCAGAACTTCTTCGAACGTCTGTTCCGCTAACGTTCCCGCCGATTGAAGCCGCCCGTTAACCAAACCGGTTGACGGGCGGCTTTGCTTTGGGGACCCGGCCATTTTTTGCCACAGTCAACTCTTATCACAATCACGACAACTCGTCGGGGGACGATAATCTCGTATTAACCCAGCTTCGTAACAGTGCGTTAGCCTTGCCGCTCCCGGCGCGGTCCCTGCCCTTTTGTGCCAATAACCAGCGGAATGCTTCGTGCCATTCGGTAAAGCGCGCCAGGCCAGTAACGGAACCGTGTCGCGCATCACGCAGCGTGTGGCGCTTGCCACCGCCATCACGATCGCCGGATCGCAGGGCCTGCACACTGCGGTCGCCAATGGCGATACCCGCACCATCTCGATGCACCACACGCATCGCGGCGACGACATCACCGTCACCTTCAAGCGCAACGGCCGCTACGACGAAGACGGCCTCAAGAAGCTCAATCACTTCCTGCGCGACTGGCGCACCGACGACGTTACCACAATGGACCCGCAGCTGTTCGACGCGGTCTGGGAGGTTCAGCGCGAGTTCGGGATCGACAAGAAGGTTCACATCATTTCCTCCTACCGGTCGCCGCGCACCAACGAGATGTTGCGCAAGCGTTCGTCCGGTGTCGCCCGCCATTCCCTGCATACGCAGGGCAAGGCCATGGACTTCTTTATCCCTGGGGTGCCGCTCGATCGTGTGCGCGAAGCGGGCCTGAGGCTCCAACGCGGGGGCGTTGGTTTCTATCCGACCTCAGGCTCGCCTTTCGTGCACATGGATGTCGGCAGCGTGCGGCACTGGCCGCGCATGACCCGCGACCAGCTGGCAAAGGTCTTCCCGGACGGCCGCACCGTGCATCTCCCGCTCGACGGCAAGCCGCTGGCGGGCTTTGCGGTGGCGCAGGCCGATCTGGCCAAGCGGGGCTCGGATTCGCCGCGCATCGCATCGGCCAATCCGCTTGCCCGCCTGTTCGGCCTCAAGCCGAAGCCGACCGAGGACGAGGACACCCCGGAGGCCGCCGAGCCTGCAGCCGCGCCGACACAGGTCGCCTCTGCCGCCTCGCGCGGGCGCGAGACTGTGGTTGCAGCGGCTCAGCAGCTCGTTCCCGTACCGGCCGGAAAACCGACCCCGGCGACGGCTGCCTTTGCAGCCCCGCTGCCGAAAGCACGACCGGCCGCCGCCCCGGCTCCGGTTCAGGTCGCCTCGTCCGAGTTCGACCCGCCGCGCCCGCCGGCGCCGATTCCGGGCACCTTCGCGCTGGCCGCGAACACGCCGAACGACATCATTCTCTCGCGTGGCTATTGGTCCGGACGGCCGGACGCGCCGTCTGAGGCCTCGACCGGCAGCATCGGACCATTCGCTGCGCCGCCAGGCTACGGCGAAGGCAAGCCCGGCGACTCGCTGTTGTCCTATGCCCGCGATATCGAGCCCGAAGCCGCTCCGCAGCGGGCCAGACCTGCGACGCAGGCGGTCCGCTCGGCCTCGCTCGCACCGAACACCACCGTCGCTTCCAAGGGCCTCCGCGATACACCGACTGTCGTGCATTCCGCGCCGCCGGTGAGCAAGAAGCTTGCATCGGTTGCGCATCGCTTCGAAGGCCCGTGGATGCGGGCGCTGATCCTGACGCCGAGCGTCGCGCGCTTCATGACCACGACGCTCTATGGTGCCACCGATTTCCGCGGCCTGCAGCCGCTTCTGCGGACGCCCAACAGCATGGTGGTGATGGCCTTCACCGCCGAGCCGCAGGGCAACCTGTCGTATGTCCGCTTCGAAGGCCGCGCGATCGAGTTCCTCGCGACCGCGACGTTCATGCCGCGCACCGCGCAACTGCGGTAACATCCCGACCGATTAACGGAGAAACCTCCGACCTCATCCTTCGAGACTTGGCCTTTGGCGGGTCTCAGGAGGAGGCCTGAGAACGTTCGCTAGGCCTTCAGCATGCCGAGCGCGTGCATGTAGGTCTCCAGGATCGCCTCCTGTTCCTCGCGCTCGGTCGGCTCCTGCTTTCGCAGCTTGATGATCTGGCGAAGCGCCTTCACGTCGAAGCCATTGGCCTTGGATTCTGCATAGACGTCGCGGATATCGTCCGAAATCGCCTTCTTCTCTTCTTCCAGCTTTTCGATCCGCTCGACGAAAGCCTTGAGCTGATCCTTGGCGAAGCGGAAAGATGCGTCTTCATTCTCGGCGGCGGCGGACGCGGGCATTACAACGTTTCTCCTTTTGGTACCGGACAGTGTTGTCGGAAGCGGGGGACGTGGGGTCAAGCACGCATTGCCGCTGCGCCCGTCATCCACAGGCGCGAACAATGCGATTGATTTCTCAGGGTTGTGTTGCGCTCAGCGCAGCAGCGCCTGCGCCTGTTCCGTAAGCCTCGCCATCAGCGCCCGTGCCGGCATCTCGACGCCGAGCGCCGCAGCCTGGCCGGACCAGAGCGGCGTGAAGTCGCCGGAACCCGCGGCCTCGGCCTTGGCACGCAGCGGCGCGATAGCGCCGGCCGCGAGCGGAAAGGCCGGCGCCTCGGAGATCGGTCCCAGGTCGCGCATGAGGCGGTTCATCAGCCCTCGCGCCGGTCGGCCGGTCATCAGATTGGTCAGCGCGGTACCGTCGTCGCGCGCCGCTTTCAGCGCCACACGATACGGCGCCGAGATCTTCGATTCCGGACAGAAGAGAAAGGCGGTGCCGATCTGCACCGCGGATGCGCCCAGAATGAAGGCGGCGGCGATGCCGCGTGCGTCCGTGATAGCGCCCGCGGCGATCACCGGAACCGTCACCGCATCGGCAATCTGCGGCACCAGCGCGAAGGTGCCGGGCTGGGTGGCGATATCGTCGCTGAGGAAAATGCCGCGATGGCCGCCCGCCTCGTTGCCCTGCGCGATGATCGCATCGACGCCGCGTTGCTCGAGCCAGCAGGCTTCCGCCACCGTGGTCGCGGAGCTCAAGGTGACGATGCCGGCCCGCTTCACCTGTTCGAACAAGTAGGGCTCGGGCAGCCCGAAGTGAAAGCTGACCACCTCCGGCTTCAATTCGAGGACGAGGTCGCAGATCGCCTGATCGAACGGACGCCGATTACTGTTCGGCACCGGCGCCGCCGGATCGATCTTGAGCTCACGATAATAAGGTGCAAGCCGCTCGCGCCAGGCGGCTTCGCGGGCATTGCTGAGTTCCGGCGCGGCGTGACAGAAGAAATTCAGATTGAGCGGGCGCGCCGTACGCGCGCGATACTTCGCGACCTGATCGCGAATCTGTTCCAGATCGAGCATCGCACACGGGATCGAGCCGAGCCCGCCCGCCTCCGCGACTTCCGCCGCGATCTCATGATCGATCGCGCCCGCCATCGGCGCGAGCACGATCGGATGCTCGATCTTGACAAGCTCGGTGAAACGGCGGTCCGGCCAGGGCATCGCGCACCATCGATTTGATGTCGGAGCCGCAATGTAGCCCGCGCGTCCATCCCGCGCTCATGAAAATTGCTGGCGCGGACAGATCGGTCTTGCTGATAGTCAGAATGGGCGCGGCGTCGCGAGCTTCAGCGTCAGCAATTCGTCCGGCTTGAAATAAAACAGCTCGTTCGCCGGCGTTTCCATGGCATGGACCCAGACCTGGCTGTCCACCCCCATGTCGCGCAGATAGCGCTGCACTTCGGCCGAGACCCGCTGTGCGCTGCTCATGCCATCGGCCATGGTGGCGCTCGCCGCACTCGTCAGCGCCGACACCTGGTGCACGCCGATCGCCGCCTTCGGCGCTGCGAGCCGCTCGACGCCGCCTGCGAAGACAAGCGGGCAGGACGAGGCGCAATAACGCGCATCGAGGACCTCGGTATTGTATTTCCGCTCCCGGATCAGCCGGCCGATTTTTAGGGCGTCCTGCACCGAACCGCCGGGCGAATGCAGCACCACCGTCTTCACGTAGTCGCCGCGCTTCTCGATCTCGGCGGCGAAGCTATCCGACGCCCCCGGGACGATGGTGCCGGTTGCGATCAGGCGGCCGTCGCCCGCAAGCTCGAAACTGATCGGCGCACCGAGCGCCTTGTCGGAGGTGCGCAGGATGCCCGGCCGCCGCTCGCCGCCGCGCCGCGACGGCAGCGGCTCTGCCGACGGCTTGTCGGTTTCGGTTATGAGTCCCGGCGAGCGCTGAACGCTGCGCTCCGGCGCCTGCAGCATCTCGGCATAGTCGAGCGCGATCACGGCGACGGTTGCGGTCACCATGATCGCGAACAGCCAGCGCAGCACATGATCGTCCGGACGATCCTGCAGCCAATGCGCGACCCGGCCGCGGATGGACGATGCGCCCGACATCGTCGCTAGTCCTTTTTGCCGGCCCGCGCCGTGGACAAGGCGGTGACATTCTCATCTGGAGCGAGCGCGGCAGCGGCCGGTGCTACGGACGGCGCCGGAGCCGGCGGAAGCTTCGCGGCCGCACTCGCGGTTTCCACCTCCCGCGCCAATCGGAGCGCCGTGATGATATCCGCCGCCGACATGGTGGCGGCGCCCGGCTCGGTCTGGCCCTCGCGGCGGATCGAGGCATGCACAACGCAGAAGATCAGCACCAGCACCGCCGGCATCAGGTCGATCGAGATCGCGCCGGCCCAGCTCGGTATGAAGTCGCCGGCATAGCGCAGCACGGCCTCCGCGGTCGACAGCGGCTGGAAGCGCGCCGGCTCGACCTGCGGCACATCGACGATTTTCGACGCCGCCGCCGACAAGGCCGCCGATTGCGCCGCCACCGCGCTTTCGACACGACCGACGACGCTGGTCTGCCGCTCGCCGAGATCGCCGCGACCGGCCGCCGCCGGCGCGATGAAGCCCGCGGCCAGGCCATCGGCGGCGCGCTTCACCGCCGGCGCAACCGAGGTCTGCTGCAAGGCTGCGATCACGCCCATCAGCGACATGGCCTCGGACCCGAACGCATCGCTGCGGTCGTTGATCGGGCCACGCGAGGAAATCAGTTCCCGCATTTTCGCGAGATGCTTGCCGCCCTGCTCGTACAGCGTCCTGGCGCGATCGGCCGAACCCGTCACCTCTTTCGAGAGGTTGTCGAGCTGCGTCGACATCTGCGTCAGAAGCTGCACCACGGTCCCGGATCCGGCGGTGCCGGTCAGCGAACCGGCACGCTCGGCCTCCGCCAGCCGGTTGAAGCGCGTCGCGGCCATCTGGATGTCTGGCACGAGGCTCTGCACCGCCAGCACGTTGGAATGCGCGCGATCGAGATCGCGGGTATAGGACTGCACCGAAACAGCGAGATGCTGCTGGATCGCGGCGGCGCCCGCGAGCGCCGACGCATTCAGCCAGGCCGACATCGCGATGATCATCAGCGAGCCAAGTCCCATGCAACCGAACAGGAGGCCGCGAGACCGGCTTTCCGTGACGTGCGGCAGGAACCGCAGCAGGAAGGTCCAGAACGCGTAGATGCCGATCGAGACCGCCACCGAATAGATCACGGCAGCGAAGAACACGATCGTCGCGTTGCCGTTCAGGAGATCGCGGACGCCGAGATAGGTATAGACGCCGCTGGCGAGCGCGAGCACGCCAAGCGTAACACGCGTTGTGATTTCGAGACGCTGCACGCCATCACGCAGCGGCGACGCGATATTGAGAGACGACATCCGGGCTCCGGCGGCGTTCTGCCGCTGCAAAGGTCGAGCGATGGCAACGAAATCCTTCGTCCGTCGCAATGCTCAGAAATGCCCCCGCTTTCTGATGAGCGAAAATTCCGCCGACAATATGTCGCCGCTTCACGCAGTCAGGTTGTTACGGATATGTCTTTTTTTATATCGCCGGACCGGCATCGCGGCTCGCGGAGAGCGCTACGAGGCCGCCGCCCCAAGATCGAGCGAGACCGCGATGAGACCGGCGTCGTCGCGATCCTCTACAACATCGAAGCCGAGGTCGCGGCACATGGACAGCATCGTCGTGTTATCGCGCAGGACCTGACCGTGGATGCTGGCCAGCCCTTCCTTGCGCGCATAGTCGATGATGAGTTCCATCAGCGCCCAGCCGAGCCCAATGCCCTTGCAGTCGGAGCGAACGAGGATCGCGTATTCGCCGGTGCGATGATCGGGATCGCAATGCAGCCGGACCACGCCAAGCAATGCGCCGGACTCGTCGTCGAGCGCCAGCAGCGCGATCGAGCGCCCGTAATCGATCTGCGTCAGCCGGGCGATGAACGCGGGGCCGATATCCTTGACCAGGCCGAAGAACCGCAGCCGCATGTCGTCGGCGCTGACATGGCGGAAGAACGCCTCATACAGGCCCTCGTCGTCGGGGCGCACCGGACGCACCTGCACCCGCCGGCCCTCGCGCAAGGTCAGCGTTCGCTCCCATTCGCGCGGATAGGGCCGGATCGCGAAATGCGCATGCCGCCGGGCGCCCACAGGCGCAGCGGCGATCGAAATCCTGGCATCCAGCGCCACCACGCCGCTGTCGTCGGCCAGCAGCGGATTGATATCGATCTCGAGGATTTCGGGGATATCCGCGGCAAGCTGCGACAGCCGGACCAGAACGCGTGCGACCTCGTCGCGCCGCGCCGCCGGGACGTTGCGATAGCCATCGATCAGACGCGAAATCCGGGTTCGCGCGATCAGGTCGAGCGCGCGCGTCTGGTCGAGCGGCGGCAGCGCGATGGCCTTATCCTTGACGATCTCGACCGCCACACCGCCGTGGCCGAATACGATGACCGAACCGAAGATCGGATCGCGGGCGAGCCCGGCAATCAGTTCGCGCGCCCGCGGCCGCGTAATCATCGGCTGCACGATCACGCCGTCGATGCGGGCCTTCGGCCGCAGCCGCCGCGCATTGGCGATGACGGCCTGTGCCGCCGCGCGCACATCCGCCTCGGTTGTGAGATTGAGCCTCACGCCGTCAACGTCGGACTTGTGCTGGATATCGCGCGACAGAATCTTCAACGCGACCGGCTGACCTTGGGCAATGAATTCGCGCGCGGCTTCTGCCGCCGCATCCGGGTTTCCGGCGCTGCGGAGCGGAACCGACGGGATGTCATACGCTGTCAGCACGGCGTCGGTCTCGAGCGGATCGAGCCAATTGCGTCCCTCGCGCCGTGCGTCTTCCACGATCGCGCGCACAGCCTTGTCATCTCCGGCGAAGTCGTCGGGCGCGGCGGCCGGCGGGTTCATCAGCGATTGCAGCAAATCGCCGCGCCGCGCGAGATGCGCAAAGGCGCGCACCGCTTCCACCTCGGTCGCGTAATGCGGCACGCGCGCTTCGCGAAACACCGTCGCGACCTCTTCCGCCGCGCCGATCCATGAGGTCAGCACCGGCTTCACATTCACCCGGCGGGAACGCTGCGCCACGATGACGTCGCTGACGGCTTTCGCCGTGTCGAGCGATGAGGCCAGCGCGGTCTGCACATCGAGCACAAGGATCGCGTCGTTGTCCGGATCGTCGAGCAGCGCCTCCAGCGCCTGCGTGAAGCGGCCGGCATCGGCATCGCCGATGATGTCGACCGGATTGGCATGCGACCAGAGCGGCGGCAGCACTGCGTTCAGGCGCGCCATGGTGTCGGCTGAAAGTTCCGCCGGCGCATAGCCCTGGTCGACAAGACTGTCGACCGCAAGTACCCCGAAGCCGCCACCATTGGTGAGAATGGCGAGGCGATTGCCCGCAACGGCGCGGCAATAAGCCAGCGTCTGCGCCGCCGCAAACAACTCGTCCATGTCCTGGACGCGCAACAGTCCGGCACGGCGAAAGGCAGCGTCATACACGGCATCGGACCCAGCCAATGCGCCGGTGTGCGTCGCCGCCGCGCGCTTGCCCTCGTCGTGACGGCCGGACTTGATCACCACCACCGGCTTCACGCGCGCGGCCGCCCGCGCAGCCGACATGAATTTCCGGCTCTCCTTGATGGACTCGACGTACAGCAGGATCGCCTGCGTCTGCCGGTCGAGCGCGAAATAATCGAGCAGGTCGCCGACATCGACATCGATCTGGTCGCCGACCGACACGATCGCCGAGAAGCCGATCGCCTGGCGCATGCCCCATTCCGCCATTGCAGCGGCGATGGCGCCGGATTGCGAGATCACCGCAATGCCACCGGCGTCCGGCATCACGGCGGCGAAGCTCGCATTCAGCGCCGCATGCGGTGCGATCACGCCGAGACAGTTCGGCCCGATAATGCGCAAACCGGTCGCACGCGCCGCGGCATGCATGCTCTCTGAAAGCGAGCCTTCGCCGTGGCCGAGTCCGGCGCTCAGCACAATCGCTGCTCCAACGCCACGCGCCGCAGCCGTCTCGATGATGGCCGGCACGCTCGGTGCGGGTGTCGCGACGACCACCAGATCCGGTACGGCATCGAGCTGGTCGATTGAGGCGAACGCCCGCCGGCCGCCGATCTCGTCATATCTCGGATTGACCGGATCGATGCGACCGCGAAACCCGGCGGCCATCGCGTTGGCATAGACCGCGCCGCCCAGCGAAGACGCTTTCGGACTTGCGCCGACGATCGCGATCGATGCCGGCGTAAACGCGCGGTGCAATCCGAAAATGGACATAAGCGGCTTTCAGGTGCGGGTCGATAATCGGACCACATGCTACCTGAGCAAATATGACGCGCTGACCTGAATCAATCCGGCTTTTTTGTCGCGGAGATGCCGGGCGACGCATGGCGTCGCACCGGAACGGCAATCGGCGTTATCGCTCGACGAAAGCCTTCTCGACCACGAAATGGCCGGGCTCGCTGTGGCTGCCTTCGGAGAAGCCCGAGCCTTCGAACATGTTGCGAAGGTCTTCCAGCATCCCCGGGCTGCCGCACAGCATCACGCGGTCGGTCTCGACCGAGAGCGACAATTGGCCAATGTCGTCGAACAGCTTGCCGCTCGAGATCAGGTCGGTGATGCGGCCGCGATTGCGGAACGGCTCGCGGGTGACGGTCGGATAATAGTGAAGCTTGCCGTCCAGCAGTTCGCCGAAGATCTCGTCATTCCGCAGCCGCGCGACGACATCCTCACCATAGGCGAGTTCCGAGACCTGACGGCAGCCATGGACCAGCACGATGCTGTCGTAGCGCTCGTAGACTTCCGGGTCCTTGACCAGGCTGACGAACGGGGCGAGCCCGGTGCCGGTGGACAGGAGCAGAAGCCGCGACCCCGGCAGCAGATTGCCCAGGATCAGCGTGCCGGTGGGCTTGCGCCCGACCAGGATCGTATCGCCTTCCCGTATCTGCTGCAGGCGGGAGGTCAGCGGGCCGTCCGGCACCTTGATGCTGAAGAATTCGAGATTGTCCTCGTAATGAGCGCTCGCCATGGAATAGGCGCGCAGCAGCGGCCGGCCCTCGACCTCGAGCCCCATCATCGCGAATTGACCGCTCTGGAACCGGAACCCCGGATCGCGGGTGGTGGTGAAGCTGAACAGCGTGTCGGTCCAGTGCCGGACCGAGAGAACCTGTTCCCGGTTGAGTGCGCTCATTGCCCTTGCCGCAGTCCACGTTGAGACGGCTGCTGCATCGCAAAAAACCGGACCGTTTGCATCAATAAAAATGCCGACCACGCAAGAAGATGACAGATGCTCTGCAGAATTGCATGGCGCAGAATGGTGTTCTGCCCCGCCCTGTCATGAAAGAAGGGCCGCCCTCGCGGACGGCCCTTCCATTGTCAAACCGCAGCCCGGATCTCGGACTGGTCGTGTCTGCCTTATCAGGCAGTCGCGTCCTCGAACGAGCCGAGGGACCAGTTCGCAAGCTTCCGCGCATACGGCGATAGACAATGAGACACTGGATCACCTCCTTTCGGTTGTTAACGATGCATCGAATCTAGGCACGGTCCCGCGATTCGAAAAGGTCAAAAGTCCGGCACAGCCTGCCCGCGCTGCGATCAATGGCGGTGGGACTTTTCGAACGCCGCCTTCTGCTCCGGAGAGGCCTCTTTCTGGTATTTGGCGCGCCATTCCTCGTAGGGCATGCCGTAGACGGCCTCGCGGCTCTGGTCCTTCGACAGCGGGATGCCCTTTTGATCGGCAGCCTCCTTCATCCAGTTGGAGAGGCAGTTGCGGCAGAAGCCGGCCAGATTCATCAGGTCGATATTCTGGACCTCGGTGTGCTCGCGCAAATGCGACACCAGGCGGCGGAAAGCCGCCGCTTCAAGTTCAAGGCGGGTCTGATCGTCCATTTGGCACCTCGTGATGGCGATTTCCCGCAAGATAAGGCTGTCCGGGACGGATTGCCATGCGGCCGGATCCGTCGCCTCCCGCTGCGGGGTGACTTGCCCCCGGCGGAACCATAAAAGCTCTCCGGAACGCAAGCCGGCCGTCTCATGTCCCTCCCCGCAACCTCACTCGCCGACCGCCGACGCGAAGGCATCGCCCTTGCGGCGCTGGTACTGGGCGCGGTCGCGATGGGGGCGTCGCCGCTTTTCGTCAGGATGGCCGATGTCGGCCCCTTTGCCAGCGCATTCTGGCGAACCGCTCTGGCGCTGCCTTTTCTGGCGCTCTGGGCGCTGACCGAACGGGGTAATCTGCGGCCGGACGCATGGCGCAATCGCAGCGTCTGGCTGTCGGGCCTGTTGTTCGCGGGCGACCTGTTCTTCTGGCACCTCGCCATCCTGGCGACCACGGTGGCCAACGCCACCTTCCTCGCGACCACCGCGCCGCTGTTCGTCGTGGCGGGCGCCTGGTTCCTGCTCGGCGAGCGGATCCAGGGGCGCGGCATCGCGGGCCTGGCGCTCTGCCTTCTCGGCGGCGCCGCGCTGGTCGGGCACAGCTATGGCTTCGCGCCGGAACGGCTCACCGGCGACCTTTACGGCATCGTCACCGCGCTGTTCTTCGCCGGCTATATGCTGGCGCTGCGGGCCGCCCGGCGCGACGTCCCGGCCGGCACATTGGCCTTCATCTCGGCCGCCATCACCACCGTTATCCTGTTTGTGGTTGCCATCGCGCTGGAACCGCGTGTGTTGCCCTATTCCGCGCAGGGATGGACGATCCTGGTGGCCCTTGCGCTGATCTCGCAGGTCGCGGGCCAAGGATTGCTGACGATTGCGCTGGGGACATTGCCGGCGCCGTTTTCGTCGCTGGTGATTTTCCTCGAGGCGGTCGCCGCCGCCCTGCTGGCCTGGGTGGTGCTTCACGAAGCCCTCGAACCAATGCAATGGCTGGGAGGGGTTATGATCCTTGGCGGAATCTGGTTCGCACGTCCGCGCAACCCCGCAGCAGGTAGCCTTCCATGACATCGCACCGGGCATTTCTGGAGCAATTGTTCAGCACCGCCATAGCGGCGGCGCACCCTTCTCGCTGTCTGCCGCCATTGCTGCCCGACGCACCAAAATCGGGCCGACTGATCCTGCTCGCGGCCGGGAAGGCGGCCGGGTCGATGGCCGAAGTCGCGGAGGCGCATTATCTCGACCGTGGCGTTGCGCCGGAGCGCCTCGGCGGGATCGCAGTTGCGCGCCACGGCTATGGACGGCCGCTGCGCGTGGTGGAGATGGTGGAAGCGGGACACCCCGTTCCCGATCAGGCTGGGCTCGATGCCGCCGCGCGCACGCTCTTGCTCGCAGATCAGGCGACGTCCGATGATCTGGTGCTGGTGCTGATGTCCGGCGGCGCGTCCGCGAACTGGATCGCACCGGCGCATGGCCTGTCGCTTGAATCGAAGCAGGCGGTGACCCGTGCGCTGCTGCGCTCCGGCGCGTCGATCGGCGAGATCAATACGGTGCGCAAGCATCTGTCGCGCATCAAGGGCGGGCGGCTCGCACGCCACGCCTACCCCGCCGAACTCATCACCATCGGCATTTCGGATGTGCCGGGCGATGACCCCGCAGTGATCGGATCGGGGCCAACCGTTCCCGATCCTACGACCCTCGCAGATGCGCGCGCCATCGTCGCACGCTACAGGCTTGGTCTGCCGGACGAGGTGGTGGCAGCCCTCCACGCGGAGGCGAACGAATCTCCGAAGCCAAACGATCCCGCTTTCCGCGGCAGCCAATATCATCTCGCAGCGCGGCCGACCGACGCATTTGAAGCCGCGGCATCGGCCATCCGGACAGCCGGGTTCGACTGCATCTTTCTCGGCGACCGGGTCGAGGGCGAGGCGCGCGACGTGGCGGCCGCGCAGGCGGCCATCGCCCGCGACCTGAAGGCGCAGGGCAAGCGCGCCGTGATCCTGTCCGGCGGCGAACTGACAGTGACCATTCGCGGCAACGGCCGCGGCGGACCCAACCAGGAATTCGCCCTGGCCCTTGCCGCCGAACTGGACGGCACCTCCGGCATCGCCGCACTGGCCGGCGACACTGACGGGACAGACGGCGGCGCCGGATCGGCCGACGATCCGGCCGGCGCCTATGTGGACGGAAGCACCGCAAAACGGGCGCGGGCGCGCGGTTTTGACCCGGCGCGCTGGCTGGCGGACAACAATTCGACAGCTTTCTTTGCTGGTATCGGGGACCTGATTTCGCCGGGGCCGACCTTTACCAACGTGAATGATTTCCGTGCCATCATGGTGGACGTTGACACGACTTAAAAAAACACGTCAAAACAGCTACTTAGCTCGTTTCCGGCGCCCGATGGACTGATCCGACGACCGTGATCCGATTGCCCTTCCCTCTTCCGACCCGACCGCCGAGGCTCGTTGCCGCGCGCAAGCTCGCGCTTGCTCTGGCTTTCCTCGGTGTCTGGTCTGGCGTTGCATCGGCCGACTTCCGGCTCTGCAACAATACGTCCGGCAAAGTCGGCATCTCGCTCGGCTACAAGGACAACGAGGGCTGGGTCACCGAGGGCTGGTGGAATCTCGGCCCGCGCTCGTGCGAAACTCTGCTGCGCGGCAATCTCGTCGCACGATATTATTATGTTTATGCCATCGACTATGACCGCGGCGGCGAATGGTCCGGCAAGGCCTTCATGTGTTCGCGCGAGAAGGAGTTCACCATTCGTGGGACCGAAGATTGTCTGGCGCGCGGCTTCGACCGCACGGGGTTCTTCGAAGTCGATACCGGCGAGCAGCGGTCATGGACCGTGCAACTGACCGAGACCTCGGACCAGTCACCATTGTCGCCGGGCGGCCCCTCGTTCACCCTGCCGCAAACCGGCACCCGCCCCCCGCTTAACCTCCCGTCACCAAACACAGGAAATCCCCGACGATGAGACGGCAACGCCGGACCAAGATCGTCGCAACGCTTGGCCCGGCTTCGTCGGAGCGGGCCGTGATCCTCCGGCTGTTCGAGGCCGGCGCCGACGTATTCCGCATCAACATGAGCCATACGTCGCACGAGCGCATGCGCGAACTGGTCGCCATGATCCGCTCGGTCGAAGCGGAAACCGGCAGGCCGATCGGCATTCTGGTCGATCTGCAGGGCCCGAAATTGCGGCTCGGCACCTTCGGTGGCGGCTCGGTGATGCTGAACAAGGGCGATACCTTCGTCCTCGATTCCAGCGTCGAGCCGGGCGATACGGCGCGCGTCCACCTGCCGCATCCCGAAATACTCCAGGCCGCACAACCGGGGCAAACGCTGCTGCTCGACGACGGCAAGGTGCGGCTGCGCTGCACCGCCTCCGAGGAGGGCCGGCTGACGACGCAGGTGGAGGTCGGCGGCAAGCTTTCGGACCGCAAGGGCGTCAGCCTGCCGGAGACCATACTGCCGTTTTCCGCGCTGGCGCCGAAGGATCGCTCCGATCTGGAAGCTGCGCTCGATACCGGAATCGACTGGCTGGCGCTGTCCTTCATCCAGCGGCCGGAAGATATCGCCGAGGCGCGCAAGATCACCCGCGGCCGCGCGATGATCATGTCCAAGATCGAAAAGCCGCAAGCCGTGGAGCGTCTCGACGAGATCATGGAAGCCTCCGATGCGCTGATGGTGGCGCGCGGCGATCTCGGCGTCGAATTGCCGCTCGAGAAGGTGCCAGGCATCCAGAAGCAGATCACGCGCGCGGCGCGGCGCGCCGGCAAGCCGGTGGTCGTTGCGACCCAGATGCTGGAATCGATGATTTCAAGTCCGGTGCCGACGCGGGCCGAAGTCTCGGACGTGTCGGTGGCCGTGTTCGAAGGCGCCGATGCCATCATGCTGTCGGCGGAATCGGCGGCCGGGCAATATCCGGTCGAGGCGGTCGCGACCATGAACCGCATTGCCGAGGAGGTCGAACGCGATCCCACCTATCGCGCGGTGATCCAGGCGCAGCGCGCCGAGCCCGAGGCGACCGGCGCCGACGCAATCGCCGCTGCCGCCCGACAGATCGCCGAAACGCTCGACCTCTCCGCCATCATCTGCTGGACGTTTTCCGGCTCGACGGCCTTCCGCGTCGCCCGCGAACGGCCGCAACCGCATGTCGTCGCGATCTCGCCGAATGTCGCCACCGGACGAAGATTGTCGTTGGTCTGGGGCGTGCATTGCGTCATCGCAAAGGATGCGCTGGACCAGGACGACATGGTCGAGCGCGCCAGCCGCATCGCTTTCGCCGACGGCTTCGCCAAGGCCGGACGACGCGTGATCATCGTCGCCGGCGTGCCGCTGGGGACGCCGGGCGCAACCAACATGCTGCGGATCGCTTTCGTCGGCGGCGATCACGGCGAGCCGTAAGGCTCACCGTCCCGACGCGAGCTTTCCGGCGCGCTTCACCTGCTGAACCGCGGCAGTGAAATCCGACAGGATGATCGGCTTCGGCAAGCATGTCAGACCGCCAAAGACGCCGCTTAACGTGTCGACCTGAGCATAGCCGGACGCCAGTATGGTCTGCGTTCCGAGCGCGCGCAGGACCTCAACCACGGGCTCGGACGACTCGCCCGCAAGATTGATGTCGACGACGGCGAGTTCGGGGGTGACGCCTTTCTTTAGCATGGCCAGCGCCTCGGAAACGCTGGCCACGGTCTCGACGCGGTCATAGCCGAGAATGCGCAGCATGTTCGCGAGGTCCAAAGCGACCAGCGCTTCGTCCTCCACGATCAGGACAGGTCCTGCGCCAGGCTCGGAATGCTCCGGCTCGACAGCCGCGTCACCGCGGGATGCGGCGCTCCATTCGCTCGCGACCGGGATCGTGATTCTGCATTTCAGTCCCTGGTCAAAGTTACGCGAGATGGAACCGCCGAGCTGGCGCTCGATGACCGAATTGATCAGTTTGGAGCCGAAACCTGCCGACATGATCACGTCGCTGCCGCGATCAGTGGCGACGAGCGTTTCGTCCCAGTCCAGAACAAGGCTGCCGTCCTGCATGCGCCAGTGAACGGAGAGCCGCCCGCCGGCCATGGACAGCGCGCCATACTTGGCGGCATTCGTCGTGAGTTCGTGCAACAGAAGCGCGATCGTCTGGGCCTGCTCCGATCGAAGCAGCACGCGCGGTCCCTGGATTTCGATCAAATCGCTGCTCTCGGGACGATAGGCTTCGATTTCACGGTGAACCAGGATGCCGAACTCGATCGGCTCCCACCGCTTGGCGGACAAAAGGTCATGCGTGCGTGTCAGCGCCGCGACCCGGCCCTCAATCTTCTCGCGAAAAGACGAAATGTCTTCTGCCAGTGTCAGCCGTATCACCGCCTGCACGACCGCAAGCGCATTTTTTGCACGGTGATCGATCTCGCGAATCATCAACCGTTCGCGCTCGGCCGTCCGCTCGCTGTCCATCCAATTCCAGATTCGCTCGAGCACCTGTTCGGCCGTGCTGATGTCAAAAAGCGTCCAGACACGAGGCTTGCGGGAATGAACGAACAGAACGGCGGCCAGCTGGCCATCGCGTATCTTCGGCACCGCGATCAACGCACCGACGTCCGAGCCGGCAAAGATCGCTTTAGCCGTGTCGTACGTCAGGTCGGACGAAACGTCATTGACGACGAGCATCCTGCCCGCCCGCAACAATGTGCTGACGTTGCCGCCGAGCTCGGACACCGCGATGCTGCGGCCGATTGATCTGACCCCCTCCGCGAGCCACTCGTCGGTAACGGGCCGATCGCCTCTGGAGCCGCCGCCGCTCATTTCGTGCAGTCCGACCCGATCCGCACCCAGGCTTTGGCCAAACATTTCCAGCGCACGATTGCGCGCCGTCCGCGCGTCGGGGGTGCCGCGAATGGCATCGCCAAGCTCAAGCAGAAAGCGCATCTGCCGTTGCGACAGAACGTTTCGGGTCGTCTCATATCCGGAATTGAACACTCCGACGATCGAGCCTTCCTCGTCGCGGATCGCGGTCAGGCTGTAGCTCCAGTAGGTTTCCTCCGGATAGCCGAAACGCTGCATCGGCAGCATCTGGTCCTGAACGAAAACCCCCTCCCCGTTCTCCACGACTCTTCTGAACTGAGGCTCCAGGACGTGCCAGATATCCGACCACACCACCTGTGCCGGCATCCCGAGAGCCGCAGGATGACGCGGTCCGGGTATCGGCGCCCAGGCATCGTTGTAGAGCAACCGCAATTCCGGTCCCCAATAGATCGACGTCGGAAACTTCGATTGCAGGCAAATGCTGAGAGCCACGCGCAATGACGTCGGCCACCCTTCCGGCTCGCCGAAAGGGTGGATGCTCCAGTCGCGGTCCCGGATCCGGCGCGCCATCTCGCTGTCGCCAGCGAGAAAGCTCATATGGTCACGATCTGAACGCTGGAAGCGGAGCAAGGTGGGACTCGTTAATAGGCGTGTCGGAAAGGTCCTTAGACCATTGCGGGAGCGCCTCGCAAACGAGATGGTGAATTGAACTCAGCCGCTTGGCGCGCACGTAAAGGCGCGGTGCCCGGTTCCGTTCCCGGCGGCAACCCCGCGCAGACGTCACGTCTTAGGATAATCAGATCTCGCGTCCCTCGACCTTCTCGGTCAGCGACTTGATGAGGTCCGGAATACGCGGCAGGTGCGGATTGACCTCGATGGCCTTGCGGTAGACCTCGAGCGCGCGCTTGTCCTCGCCGAGTTCCTGCATGATCAGGCCAAGCCCAGCCAGCGCTCCAAAGTGACGCGGCTCGCGCGCCAGCGTCTGGCGGATGTCCTCGATCGAGCGGGTGAAATCCTTCTGCATGTAATGCAGGGTCGCGCGCCGGTTCCAGGCCTCGATATAATCCGGCCTCAGCACGACGATGGAATCGAGAAGCTTGACCGCCAGGTCGATATTCTTGGCCTCGACGGCACGGCGGACCCGGCTCATCAGCAGCGAGGCGGTGTCGCTCGGCGAGATCATCCACAGCGCCCAGATCCGGCCTTCGACCGCCTTGGCGGCCTCCGCATTCGGGGCCGCCTTCAGCGCACCGAACAGGAACTCGATGTCCTGCCCGCGTGGCACTTTTGGCAGCGTCTGGGGTGGTTCGACAAAGCTCCCGCCGCCATCCGGGTTGCGGACCTGCGCGAGCACGGGACTGGACATCGCCAGCGCTCCAAGCAGCGCAGCGGCGACAATTCGGGATCCGGCCTTCCGGAACGGGAGCGTTCGCATACCCGCAAGCTTATGCCGCTCGCCGCCTCGGGCAAGCCTGCAATACGGTCACGCCTGCGTGAAATGGCGTCAGAACAAGCCGGTGCGGCCTCAGCCCTGACGGGCCTTGAAGCGCTTCTGGGTCTTGTTGATGATGAAAACGCGGCCTTTGCGGCGCACCAGGCGGTTATCGCGATGGCGGGCGCGCAGTGAGCGAAGCGAATTGCGGACTTTCATGGCCGTTCTCTAACTCGGGCGGCGGGCGGGCCGCATCAAAATGGCCGCGAAAGCGCGGCCAGGGTCATTTCGGGTTCGCGCGGAAACTAGGGACGTGACGGACGGAAGTCAACGCAAACGGCGCGGAGTCAGGTGTTTTATTACCGTCGTTAGCCCGGAAAAAAGGGCCGCCTGCCCGGAGGCATGCGGCCCTTCCGAAAATCTCAGTATTTCGGGCACCAGGGCGTCACGCAGAACGCCGCCGACGGATGCCAGGCCGTCTGCGTGCCGGTCCACCAGCAACGCTGATAATGGCAGCCCCACTTGCCACAGGTGGATTTTGTCACCCGTACCGATCCCGGCACGCAGGCGGGCGGCGCCTTCTTGGCGCCGCGGGCCATCGACTCCCCGCTGGTGCCGGCCATCGCCAGACCCACAACAGCGCCCGCAAGCGCAAGCTTCGACAAGACCTTGAGCATTGATTGACTCCCCAGTCGGTTCAACAGTCAACGATTCACGGCAGTTCTGAACGCTGATCGCGGCGCGCAGACAAGGCGCCGGACCTGCGTCAATCAGATCGGGATGACAGGCCTGTTATTTCGGGCACCAAGGCTGCATGCACACGAACAGCGACGGATACCATTTCCCGTCGGCCCAGCAGCGCTGCATCGTGCATCCGGCCGGACCGCAGGCCGCGGTTTTCAGCGCGCCGGGCATACAGGCTGCCATTGCCTTCTTCTTGCCCTTCGCCATCGAATCGCCAGCCGAACCGGCAATCGCGAGCGCAGCGACCGCCGCCACAAGAGCGATTTTCGACACCATCTTCATCATGGAAACCTCCCCTAGATGCGGCGTTTTCCGTCCGCAAATCGCTTTTCAGGCAACAGGCGGCGCCCCCAATTGGCAGGCCGCCCGCAGCGGTTCCATTTGTGGGTAAGAGGCGATGAACCGCGAGTGAATGTCGGGAACCGCGGAGCGTGTGATGCAGCGCAGCAATTCAGACATAGCGATCGGAAAAACCAGCTGAGGATCCTAACCCGCGATTTGTTCGAATCGCGTTGGTCGGCAAAACGAAGAAAAACGTCTTATAATCGGCCGCACCCAATTCATGAGACTGTAGCGACGGTCGTCGTTGACTGCGCACCACAGGAGACGCACGTGAGTGAAATCGATCTGTCCAGACTACAGGCTCAGTACGCACTCGCTGAAAAGCTGCTCGGCCGGTTGGACGGCGATCTTGATGAAGCCAAGGGTCGATTGGGCGAAATCGCAACAATCCGTCGCGCCTATACTGATCCTGATCCGACGATTGAGGATTATCACCAACGGACCATCGATCTGCTCCAACGCGCCATGGACAGGTACGGAGAGCTTTACGACCTGATGCTTCAATCGGGGACCGACGCGATCAAGAAAATGGGCGAGCGCTAGGCTTCCAGGCTACGGCCTGAGCGGGAGGCGCGGTCAGAGCCCTAGACGCCGACAAGCGTCTGGTCAGGATCGGACTCGCCCGAGGCGGACTTGCTGCCTCGGAGATACGGGCAACCACCAACCGCCGCCACCTTGGAGAGCGATTAAGCGATTGACGTTTATCGGCTTTTGCGAATGGTGGGCGCGACAGGGATCGAACCTGTGACCCCTACCATGTCAAGGTAGTGCTCTCCCGCTGAGCTACGCGCCCGTTTCGCTTGCGAAACCGAGGCGCCCCTATAGTCGCTCCCCCGGCTTGAGGCAAGCTGCCGCACGGCATTCTATTTCCCGCGCTGCCGCAAACGGTTCCAAAACCGCCATAAAGGGAATAAGGAACGGCCCTAAGGTGTACGCGTTCCAACCCGGGCGACGGCCGGGACGTCCACCGCACATTGCCCACAGGGAGCCTGCTGATGATTTCGCGTTTGGTATCGTTTCGTTCGACCGTCTATGCCCTGACCGTTGCCGCGGGCCTAGCCGTAGCCGGCAGCGCATACGCCCAACAGGAACCGCGCCTCGATGTGATTTACGTTCCGACCCCGCAGGAAGTGGTGGATCGGATGCTTCAGCTCGCCAAGGTCGGTCCGGGCGACTACATGATCGATTTCGGCTGCGGCGATGGCCGCATGGTTGTCACGGCCGCCAAGCTCGGTGCCCGCGGTTTCGGCGTCGATATCAACCCGCAGCGCATCAAGGAAGCCAACGAGAACGCCGCCAAGGCGGGAGTCACCGACAAGGTCGAGTTCAAGATCGCCAACCTGTTCGAGCAGGATCTGTCGAAAGCCGACGTGATGGCGATGTATCTGCTCACCGACATCAACCTGCGTTTGCGTCCCAAGATCCTCGACACCATGAAGCCCGGCAGCCGCATCGTCTCGCATGCCTTCGACATGGGCGACTGGAAGCCGGAGGTGCATGAGAACGTCAACGGCCGCAACGTCTATTTCTGGATCGTGCCCGCCAAGGTCGGCGGCAAATGGCAGGTCGACGGTGCGCAGAAAATGACCCTCGACCTCGATCAGAAGTATCAGTTCTTTACCGGCAAGGCCGATATCGGCGGCAAGTCCGTCGAGATCACCGACGGCAAGCTCACCGGAGCGGATATTTCCTTCAAGGTGGACGGCAAGACCTTCACCGGCAAGGTGTCGGGGGATTCGATCTCCGGCGACAACTGGAAGGCCTCGAAGGCCTAGGCAATCCAGGGTTTAACCTAAGCGACAACAGGAAGGACGCTCCGGCGTCCTTCTTTTAATTGCGCCGCGCGCAGGACCATCGTCATGACAACGCAAAGCCCCGGCGCTCCGCGCGCAAGCCTCTCGGTCACCGACGGGGCGCTGATGATGGTCGGTGTCATCATCGGCATCGGCATTTTCAAGACGCCGCAGATCGTGGCGTTCAACGTGCCGAGCGATTTCTGGTTCATCGCCGCCTGGGTGTTGGGCGGTCTCGGCACGTTGATTGGCGCACTGGTCTATGCCGAACTCGCGGCCGCCTATCCGTCCACCGGCGGCGAGTATCATTTTCTCACCCGCGCCTACGGCAAGGGGGTCGGCTTCCTGTTCGCCTGGGCCCGCACCACCGTGATCCAGACCGGCGCGATTGCCGCGATCTGCTTCGTCCTGGGCGACTATGCGCAACAGATCTATTCGCTCGGCGCTTACGGCTCGGCGATCTACGGCGCGGCCGGCCTGTTCATTTTCACGCTCGTCAACCTTGCCGGCACGTATGAGAGCAAGACTGCACAGAACGTCCTGACGGTGCTCGAATCGTGCGCCCTCGCGGCGATCGCGCTGGTCGGCTTCATCTATGGCGGCGGCGTTGCGCCCGCGGCAGCGCCCGCGGCCGACCTCAGCATCGGTGCGTTCGGGCTCGCGATGGTGCTGATCCTGCTGACCTATGGCGGCTGGAACGAAGCGGCCTACATTTCGGCCGATCTGAAGGACGTCAAGCGGGACATGATCCGCATTCTCCTGATCGGCACGGCGGTCGTGACGGTGCTGTATGTGCTGATCAATCTCGCCTACCTCAATGTTCTGGGGCTGGACGGCATCCGCAAGAGCGACGCCGTCGCGGCATCGGTCATGCGCGCGGCCTTCGGCGCAAGCGGTGCGATCATCCTGAGCGTCATCGTGATCTGCGCCGCAGCCTCCACTATCAACGCCAGCATCTTTACCGGCGCGCGGCTTTATCACGCGCTCGGGCAGGACCTCGCGCTCGAGCGGCTGCGGATATGGAACGTCGAGGGTAACAATCCACGCAACGCGATCGTTGTGCAAAGCGCGATTGCATTCGTGCTGATCGTTTTCGGCGCCATGTCGCAGGACGGCTTTCTCGGCATGGTGCTCTACACCTCGCCGGTCTTCTGGTTTTTCATCTTGCTGACCGGGCTCGCTTTGATCGTGCTTCGCCAGACAGATCCGAACCGGGAACGGCCGTTCCGCGTGCCGCTTTATCCGGTGACGCCGATCCTGTTCTGCCTGATGTGCGGGTATCTGCTTTATTCAAGTCTGGCCTATGCAGCCAGCAAGGACGCCAATATCTTCGGCTGGATCGGCGTTGGCGTTCTCCTGCTGGGCGTCCCCTTGGCCTTCCTCGTGAAAGGCAGGCGCACAGCCTAACTGACCGAGGTTTGCTTGCCCGAGACCTACGACGCCCTGATCATCGGTGCCGGCCATAACGGCCTCGTCTGCGCCGCCTATCTCGGCATGGCCGGGCTGAAGGTGAAGGTGGTGGAGCGCCGGTCCGTCGTGGGGGGCGCGGCGGTGACCGAGCAATTCCATCCGGGGTTCCGCAATTCGGTCGCGGCCTATACGGTCAGCCTGCTCAATCCGAAGGTGATCCGCGATCTCGATCTCGCCGCGCACGGGCTGAAGGTCGTGGAGCGTCGCGCGCTCAATTTCCTGCCGACTGAAGACGGCCGCTATCTGCTCACCGGCGAAGGGCGCACCAAGGCCGAGATCGCCAAGTTCAGCGCCAAGGATGCGGCAAACTACGACGCCTATGGCGAGGAACTCGACGCTATCACCGATGTGCTGCGCGATCTCGTCCTGCAGCAGCCGCCCAATCTGGTGCAGGGCTGGAACGCGCGCTCGTTCCGCGAAGCGCTGCGGCTCGCTTTCGTCGGCAAGCGGCTGCGCAAGCTCGACACGGAGCGCCAGCGCGCGCTGCTCGACCTGTTTGCCAAATCCGCCGCCGAGTATCTCGACCGCTTCTTCGAAAGCGATCCGATCAAGGCCGTGCTCGGCTTCGATGCCGTGGTCGGCAATTACGCCAGCCCCTACACGCCGACATCCGCCTACGTCCTGCTCCACCATTGTTTCGGCGAGGTGAACGGCAAGAAGGGCATCTGGGGTCATGCGATCGGCGGCATGGGTGCAATCACCCAGGCGATGGCGAAATCGGCGCGTGCCCAGGGCGTGGACATCGAAACCGATGCAGGCGTGCGCGAAGTTATCATCGAGAAAGGCCGCGCCACGGGCGTTGTGCTTGACGATGGCCGAACCATCCGGGCACGCGCGGTCATCTCCAATCTCAATCCGCGGCTCCTTTACGACAAGCTCATCCCGGACACGGCACTGCCGCCCGCCTTTCTCGCGCGCGTGAAGCACTGGAAATGCGGCTCGGGCACTTTCCGCATGAATGTCGCGCTGTCGGAATTGCCAAGCTTCACAGCCCTGCCCGGCCGCGAGCTGGCGGACCATCACACCGCCGGTATCATCCTGGCGCCGACCCTCGCCTATATGGATCGCGCCTATGACGACGCGCGCAAATTCGGCTGGAGCCGCGAGCCGATCGTCGAAATGCTGATCCCGTCAACGCTCGACGATTCACTGGCGCCGAAGGGCCAGCATGTCGCGAGCCTGTTCTGCCAGCATGTCGCGCCGCAACTGCCGGACGGCTCGTCCTGGGACGACCACCGCGACACCGTCGCCGATCTGATGATCGCGACCGTCGACAAATACGCACCCGGCTTCAAGCAGAGCGTGATCGCACGCAAGGCGCTGACGCCGCTCGATCTCGAACGCGACTTCGGTTTGATCGGCGGCGACATTTTCCACGGCGCGATGTCGCTCGACCAGATTTTCTCGGCACGGCCGATGCTGGGCTATGCGGATTATCGCTCGCCCGTCGCAGGGCTTTATCTGTGCGGCTCCGGCACCCATCCCGGCGGCGGCGTCACCGGCGCGCCAGGCCACAATGCAGCGAAGGTGGTTGCGGGGGATTTGAAACGGCGGATCTAGCTATCCCTGCCGCGGCTCTTTCCGCTTCGCCACCCGCGTGCGCACATGCGTGTGGGTGATATCGTAGACCTGCTTCATGACGATCTGCTGCAACTGCGGAGCATTGTCGATGTTGCCGTGGTCGAGCCGGGTGTCGCCGGACAGATTGATGTTGCTAAACTCGCCGGTGAAGCCCGCAGGCTCGATCGCCGGGCGGCCGAAACCGTTATTCTGGTAGAAGTTCTCGAACCGCAGCACATTGAGCGGCACCTGCAGGCCTTCGGTGATGTCGAAGGTCACAGCGAGATCGACCGGGATGCCGGCCTGCGCCAGACGGTCGGCGACCTGCACCACCGCATTCGATCCGAGGGAATGCCCGATCAGGACCACATGCGCGTTGTCGCCATTCTGATGGCCGGCAATGATGTCATGGGCGATCGGATCGACATCGGTCCAGCTCCAGAGCGAGACATTGGCATAGCCCTGCGCCTTGAATTGCGCCGCCAGTTGATCCATGCCGCTGGAGAATACGCCGAACAGCCCGCGGATCAGATAGATCTGCGCCTGCTCGACCTGAAGCGCGGGCGCGCGGCTATGCGGTGCCCGCTGCTGGGAGAACACCGTGTGCAACGGCAGCGCAGTCAGTGCCGCACCAGCAGCGAAGGTGGTGAAGTCTCGGCGCGTGATGCGTGTCATTCTCAGTCCCCTCGAAAATTCGCGGGAACTTTAAGCAAAGCGGGATGACCGACTCAAGAACCGAAATTTGCCTTTTCAGGCCGCCAGCATTTTCTGCACCTCGTTGACGAGGTCGCGCAGATGGACCGGCTTCGACAGCACCTTGGCGTGTTTCGGTGCCTGCGAATCCGCGTTCAGGGCCACGGCGGCGAAGCCGGTGATGAACATGATCTTGATTTCGGGATCGAGTTCGGAGGCACGGCGCGCCAGCTCGATGCCGTCCATTTCCGGCATCACGATATCGGTGAGGAGCAGTTCGAACGGCTCTTCGCGCAGCCGCTGATAGGCTGAAAGCCCGTTGTCATAGGATACAACGTTGAAGCCGGCATTCTGCAGCGCCTTGACCAGAAAACGGCGCATGTCAGTGTCGTCTTCGGCAAGCAGGATTTTCGGCAGATCGTTACTCATACACTCAACCGATCTCTTGATCCGCCGGGGCGGCCGGCTGGAAGCTTCTATCTGCGGGCGTGAGATTGCAAGATGGCGCCGCCGCAAACGGCGACCGCGATCTCCCTGCCCCTGTTCCATTAGCGCGATGCCCGGTAAATATCGGGTGAAAGCTGGGCCTTCGGCGGTCAAACTCGCACAATAAATGCGTCCCGGGCCCGAAAAGGGATACCGAAAAGCGCCCTAGCGCTCTATGTTGCGTCTGCACAACGGCCCGCAAGATTTCGGTGTTAATGACCGTTTCGGACGAATTCGACCCGCCTTACGACGTGATTGAGCCGGACCACTGGCGTGGCCCGGTGGTTTTCAACTCGCCGCATAGCGGTTCGGTCTATCCGCGCGCGTTCCTGATGGCGGCGAGGCTCGACCATGCCACCTTGCGGCGGAGCGAGGATTCCTTTGTCGACGAACTGATCGCGGGCGTCGTCACGCGCGGCTTTCCGATGATGCGGGCGCATTTCCCGCGCTGCTATGTCGACGTCAATCGCGAACCCTACGAGCTCGATCCGCGCATGTTCGACGGACGGCTGCCGTCCTTCGCCAACACGCGCTCAATGCGGGTCGCCGGCGGGCTCGGCACGGTCGCCCGCGTGGTTGGCGACGCCCAGGAAATTTACGACCAGCGCATCTCGGTCGACGACGCGCTCCGCCGTATCGAGAGCCTGTACAAGCCGTACCATCGGACCTTGCGCAAACTGTTCACCCGCGTGCATGCCGATTTCGGCGCCGCCGTGTTGGTCGATTGTCATTCGATGCCGTCGGCGACCGGATCGCGCGACGACCGGCCGCGCGCGGATGTGGTGATCGGCGACCGTTACGGCACCAGCTGCGTCGCACCGGTGGCGGATACCGCCGAACAGGTTCTGCGTTCGCTCGGCTATTCGGTCAGCCGCAACAAGCCCTATGCGGGCGGGTTCATTACCGAGCATTACGGCAATCCATCCGCCGGGCTGCATGCGCTGCAGATCGAATTGAACCGTGCGCTGTACATGGACGAGCGCAGCCACGAGCGGATCGCAAATTTCCGCCGGCTCGCCGGCGATATCGAATTCCTTGCCGATCAGATCGCCGCGATCCCGCTCGAGGAGTTGCGGCCCTATCGCGCGGCGGCCGAATAGCTTCGGCATCGCTCGCGCGAACGCGCTCGCTGCAAACCGTATTCTGTATGGCTTTGCGGCCGCTGCTGCGCCCCAAAAGAAAAAGGGCCGCTAGCGAACTAGCGGCCCAAGTCTAGGGAGGAAACGCCCAAGGAGGGCGGCGGGAATGTGCAAGGCACATTGCCGCGCTGCAGCAATATTGCATTGCGCCGCACCAAAAGCAAGGGGAAACGTCAGTATCACTGTCCTATCCCCAGGACCGGGGATGTCGCCGGGTATCGATCGAGAACGAATAAATCAATAAAACCAATAGGATAAGCCCTGCCTGGAAAGCGAATACAGCGCGATATGCATCCAGCGCATACCCGTCGCTCGCTAACGGATACAGGTCGATAATGAATCCGGTAATCGACTGGGACACGAACACGCCTCCCATCGTCCCGATATTCATCAGTGTGATTCCGCGCCCGACCATGGCGGGCGGAAACAGCGACTTGCCGTGCGCGATCAGAACCGACAGCACCGCGGTGGAAAATCCGATAGCGATAAACCACAAGGGGAGCGCCCAGGGCGGGAAGATCCCGATCCAGGCGGCCAGCCCCATGGCCATGGCGGTCAGAAGCTGCGCCATCAGCACCGGGCGCTTGTAGCTCTTGAACAGCCTGTCGCTCGCCCCCCACAGGAACGATCCCACGACCTGAGCCACCACCGCGACGAACAGCATGTTGCCGCGCTCGGTCAGGCTGAAGCCGTAGATATGCGTGAGATAGGGGCCACCCCACAGCCCGACCACGATCACGAAACTCGAATAGCCGGCGCATTGCATCGCAAAGACCGGCCAGAACGAGGGCACCCGCGTCGCCTCGAGCGTACCGCGCAGGCTGTCGCGCAAGGTCTCGCGGATCGCCGGGCGATCGTCCGCCTGCTCCCGCACCACCACCGAGACCAGTAGCGCTGCAACCAGCACAAACACTGCGATCGCGACGAAACTCATGCGCCAGCCGATCAGCGCGACCGCGAAGGCAAATGGCGCCGTCGCCAGCAGGGTCCCGAGCGTGCCGAGACCGATCTGGAGGCCCACCAGGGTCGCAAACCGGTCCGGCGGATAACGCTTCGCATAGAGTGCAAGCGGCGCCATCAGATAGCAGGACGAGCCCAGCCCCATCAGCACGCGGGCCACAATCAGCCAGACCGGCGACGCAGCCATCGCAAACATCAGGGTGCCGAGGATCGCAATCGCGGCGCAGACCAGCATGCAATTGCGAGGGCCATAGCGGTCGAGCGCGACCCCGAGCGGGATTTGCGCGGCCGCGAACGAAAAGAAGAACACGCTGGCCAGCAATCCGATTTGGGAGGCTGACAGTCCGAGTTCGCTCGCCAGATTGGGCGCGATGACGCCGACCGAGTTCCGCAGGAACTGGCTGACGATATAAATGCCGCCGAGCGCCGCCACGAGCAGGACGGTCTCGCGGGTTGCGAGCGATATCGGGCGCGCCTCCGCTGACATGGTTCCCGGCCTTGAGCGGTTGTGCAGGGCGGTTCTGGTCGCACGCGCGCGCGCGTCGGGCAACCCACGCAGGTGCAGAGGTTCGGTTGCCCGCTCTGCAACTATTCGATAGGTGAAAGCGGTAACGGGGCGCGGCGGACACATGACGGCAATCGATTTTGCGGCATTCGTCGACCGGCTTGCCGCGGTATCCGGCGAAACCATCCTGCCGTTTTTCCGCTCGTCGCTCGGCATCGACGACAAGGGGCCGGCGGGCCGCTTCGATCCGGTGACCGCCGCCGACCGCGCCGCCGAACAGGCGATGCGCACGCTGATCCGACAGACCTTCCCGGAGCATGGCATTATCGGCGAGGAGTTCGGGTCCGAACGTGCCGATGCGGAATATGTCTGGGTGCTCGACCCGATCGACGGCACCAAGTCCTTCATTTCCGGGATGCCGGTCTGGGGCACCCTGATCGCACTGACGCGGCTTGGCGAACCCGTTTTCGGGTTGATGCATCAGCCGTTCATGCGCGAGACGTTTTCCGGCGACGGCCTCGCCGCCGATTATCGCGGGCCGGCCGGAAAGCGCAGCCTGCGGTCGCGCTCCTGCACCGGCCTGTCGGATGCGATCCTGTTCACCACCAGCCCGCTGCTCATGAACGAAACGGATCGCGCCGCCTTCCGGAAGGTCGAGGCGACGGTCAAACTCTCACGCTACGGCGGCGATTGTTATGCCTATTGCATGCTGGCGGCGGGACATATCGATCTGGTGATCGAGACCGAGTTGAAGCCCTACGACATCCTGCCGCTGATCCCGATCCTGGCCGGCGCCGGTGCCGTCGTCACCTCATGGGACGGCGGACCGGCGGCGCTTGGCGGGAGAGTGATCGCGGCCGGCGACGCCCGCGTCCATGCCGCGGCGCTGGAGCTTCTGAAGAGCTAGCAGACCTCGCTTGTGCCGCCCCGGAGGCTATGGCGTAATTGCTCGCCCAAGCTTGCGAGCGCGCCATGACCGCACCGGACGGTTTCTGGTCGACTGACGATGCCGCCCCAGGCATGGGGCTGAGCTATTGGATCGAGGCGATCTGCGAAGCCTTTCTCGAAATGAAGGCGGACGGCGATCGCGAAAACTTCGCAGCGCAACTGACCAAGTTCCAGTTCGGCCCGATCGATCTGAACTTCGTCGACACCGACCCGCAGGAAGTCTGGCGCAGCCGCGCTGCAATCGCGCGCAGCCGCGAGAATTTCTTCTACCTTCTATACATGCACGGCGGTCACATGGGCGTCGCGCAAGGCGGCCGCGAAGCGATTATCGCCCCCGGCAATTGCATGCTGGTCAACAGCCGCGAGCCGTACCGTTTTTCGCTGCCCGACAAGAACCACTGCCTGTCGGTGCAGATCCCGCAACGCTGGCTGCGGACCTGGCTGCCGCAAGCGGACGACGCGACCGTGATCACGCTTGCCGATCACTCGCCATGGGGTGCGACGCTTGCGAGCGCGCTCGGCAATCTGCGACCCGATGCGCTCGACCGGATTGTGCTGCCGTTCGGCGTCGTCGCCGACCAGATCGGCGCTATGCTGGCCCTCGCCACCGGCCATCAAGACGTGGACCTTTCCCCGCATGGCGGCGCACTCATTCGCCGGCTGACCCGCACAATCGCGGAGCAAAGCGCCGACCCCGCGCTCGAGCCGGCCGCGGTTGCCGCCGCGCACGGAATTTCAAAACGCTATCTGCATCTGGTGCTGGCAAAGGGCGGCACGAGCTTCGGCGCGGCGCTGATCGAGGCCCGGCTGAACCGCGCGAAGGCGCTGCTGGAAGACCGGCGCTTTGCGCGGATTTCGATTTCGGACATCGCCTGGCGCAGCGGCTTCGCGAACCCCAGTCATTTTGCGCGGCGTTTCCGGCAGCGCTTCGGGATCGCCCCCACCCTGTTCCGCAAGACATTGCACGGCTAGGCGCAAGACACTGCACGGACAGTCGCGCGGCTTTTGCGCCCTCGTGCATCGTTCCGCAATGACAAGCAGAGGGGGAACACCATGGGTTACACCTTCGTCCTCGTCCACGGCTCCTGGCACGATAACCGGCCCTGGCAGCCCGTGATCAAGCGCCTCGAAGAGACCGGTCACAAAGCCTACGCGCCGACCGTGGCCGGGCACGCGCCCAACGATCGCAAGGACGTAACGCATGCCGATTGCGTGAAATCGTTGGTCGATTTCATCAAGGAGAAGGATATCCGCGACTTCGTTCTGGTCGGGCATTCCTTCGGCGGCACGGTAATCCAGCCGGTCGCCGAGCAGGTCGCCGATCGCGTTCGCCGGCTGGTATTCTGGAATGCCTTCGTGCTGCTCGACGGCCAGAGTCTCGAAGACAATGTCCCGCCGCATTACAAGCAATTGTTCGACGCGGTGGCGCAGCCCGACGGCGGGGTGATGCTGCCCTACCCGATCTGGCGCGACGCCTTCATCAACGATGCCGACGACGCGCTCTCCCGCAAGGCCTATGAGATGCTGTCGCCGACACCGCATCGCAGCCACACTGACAAGGTGCCGTTGAAGACCTTCTATTCGCTGCAGATCCCGAAGAGCTATCTCAACTGCACCGAGGACATCGCGCTGCCGCCGGGCGAATGGGGCTGGCATCCGCGCATGTCATCGCGGCTTGGCCTCTACCGCCTGGTGCAGATGCCCGGCAGCCACGAGGCGATCTTCACAAATCCGCAATTGCTTGCCGACAAGTTCGTGGAAGCGGGCCGGGATTGACTTCGACTGACGCATGCGGCCCAAACTAGGACCGCATGATCGCCGAGAATGACATCAGCGCACTCACCGTCTGGCTTGCGGAAGCCGGGCTGAACGGCGTCGCCGAAGACGCTTTGGTGGCCGGCTTTTGCGAACGGGCCGGCGCCATCGGCCTGCCGGTCAATCGCTGTCTGGTGCTGATCGACACATTGCACCCGGTCTACGAAGGCCGGCTGTTCCGCTGGGGGCACGATCCGTCACAGCCGGGTGTCGTCGAATATGGCCGCACCGCCTTGCCGGACGGTCTCGTGCTCGGGGCTGAAGAGGAACGGGCGGCGGCGAGCTGGCGGGCCAGCCCGTTCTTCCACATGCTGCAGACCGGCGAGACGCTGATGCGGCTGACCGAGGCGCATACCGCGTGGTTTCCGGTCATGCAGGACTATATCGACGCGGGAATGAAAGGCGGCGCGGCCATCGTCAACCGGTTTGCCGCCGAAGGCGTGATCGGCGAAATGGACGCGGTCTATTCGAGCTGGATGACCCGGCGTCCCGGCGGCTTTTCGGAAGACCATCTTGCGGCGCTCGCCCGCCTCGTTCCGTCGCTCGCGCTGGCGGTGAAAACCCTCGCGCTGACCCGCATGACCGGCACGCTTATGGAAACCTATCTCGGCCGCGATGCTGCGCGCCACGTGCTCTCAGGCCGCATCATCCGCGGCGTCGCCGATCGCATCGACGCCGCGATCTGGTTCAGCGATCTCCGCGGCTTCACGCGGGTGACCGATTCCGCGCCCGAGCAGGTGATCCCGCTGCTCAACGATTATGCCGAGGTCGCGGTGTCGGCGATCCATGCTCATGGCGGCGACGTGCTCAAACTGATCGGCGACGGCATCCTCGCGATTTTCACTGCTGCGGATCGCGCCCATGCCTGCGGTGCGGCGCTCAGTGCCGCTGCCGACGCGCGGCGCGAGGTGGCCCTGCTGAATGCCCGACGCGCTCACGGCTTGCTGCCGGTCACCGATATGTATCTCGGCCTGCATGTCGGCGAAGTCTATTACGGCAATATCGGATCGCTCGACCGGCTCGACTTTACCGTGGTTGGACCGGCGGTGAACGAAGCCAGCCGCATCGCCACCATGTGCCGGTCAGTGGAGCAGCCGGTGCTGGTGTCGCAAGCCTTCGCCGCCGTCGACGGCATGCGCGGCCGGCTGGTGTCGGTCGGGCGCTACGCGCTTCGCGGGGTCGAGCGCCCTCAGGAATTGTTCACGCTGGAGCCGGGCGGCGGCATCCAATAGCGCAGCCTCAATACAGCGGCGTGCCGGGCACGAAGGCGTCGAACGCCGCCCAGAATTGTGCGCGGTAGCGATCGGTCTCCATCATCATCTCGTGCCGCGAGCCGGCAATGATGAGATGCGAGCCCGCCCGCAGCCGTCCGGCAAATTGCTCGATGGCCGGCGTCGAGACGGTCACGTCACGGCCCGCCGCGATCATCATGATCGGCTGGCGGATTTTTCCGGGATAATTGACGTTCTCGAACTCCTTCATCATCGCGAACGCTGCCGACGCCCAGGCATTGGTCGGCGAGCCAAGGCCGAGCGCGGGCTCCGCCTCCAGCACAGCAGCGGCGCGAGCATGACGCACCGGATCGGATGTCAGCACGTTGCCGAGGAACGGTTGCGACGCCACCACTATCGGACTGCCGCCCGGGACGTAAGACGTGCCCATGCCGATGCCGTTCAGCAGCGACACCGCCGGCTTGGCGAAGGGCGTCAGCAATTGTGGCCCGAGGCTGATCAACGGCGCGCACAGAACCATGCGGTCGAACCATTGATAGCCGCGATAGGCGATGCGGGTCAGGATCGACGCGCCCATCGAATGGCCGATCGCGTAATAAGGCGGCGGGCAATCCGGCAGCACGATCTCACGCATGAAGGCTTCGAGATCGGTCTCGTATTCGCGGAAGCTCTCGACATAGCCCTTTTTCGGATCGCGCAAGGTGCGCTGCGACATCCCCTGCCCGCGCCAGTCCATGGTCGCGACCGCAAAGCCGCGCGACCGCAATTCGCGGGCGGTCTCGAAATACTTTTCGATGAATTCCGCGCGCCCCTGAAAGATGCAGACAGTGCCCTTGCGTCCCGCCGGAGGCGCCCAGCGCGCGAACCGCAGATCGATGCGATCCGGCGTCTTCAGCGTACCGGAGACGACATCCTCAGGCACCGGATTGGCGGGAATCGAAATGAGTTTCATGAGGGAACATGCGCACGAGCCGGCGACGCGGGCAAAGATTCGCCGGACAGAATCATGCGCCACTCCTTGGGGGCGGCGGGTGCGGCGTTATAGCAGGGGCCGGGCCAGTCTCAATTGGCCTGCGCGAACAACTGGGGGCAAATCCAGACAACTTTATAAGCCGTTGATTTTTCTCAAATTCGCCACCCCTTGACGAAAAAACGCAGCTTCCTAGATCAAGGGTGCGCCGGCCATAAGGCGGCGCAATACCTTAAGGGTCCGGCCCATTCGGGAGGATCCGATTGCACATGTCGCTTCAAGGAGGACATACCATGCGTCACTTCGATCTTACCCCCTTCTATCGTTCGACCGTCGGTTTCGACCGGCTGTTCAACCTCCTCGACCAGACCAGCGCGGAAAGCGCCCCCGGTTACCCGCCTTATAATATCGAGCGGACCGGCGAGAACGATTACCGCGTCAGCGTCGCGGTCGCGGGCTTTGCAGAGTCCGAGCTCAATATCGAGCTGAAGGAAAATACCCTCACCATCAAGGGCGAGAAGCAGGCCAAGACGGAAGAGAAATCCGGCGAGGTCCTGTATCAGGGCATTGCTGCACGCGCCTTCGAGCGGGTCTTCCAGCTTGCCGATTTCGTACAGGTGAAGGGCGCCGCGCTCGAGAACGGTCTCCTGCACGTCGACCTCGTCCGCGTCATTCCGGAGGCCAAGAAGCCGCGCCAGATTCCGATCAATGGCAAGTCCGGCGACAAGGCCATCGAAGGCCAGGTCGAGACCCGGGTCGCCGCCTGATCGGCTGCGTTCTGACGTCGAAGAAGAAGTGGCGCCCCGGGCAACCGGGGCGCTTTACTTCATGTGAGCATCGCTTGAGCGTCAGTCCAGGCTCCGTGAACGCTAGTCCAGACGCATCCAGTCAACGGAGCGACAGATCACGCCGCTCAACACGCAGCCGCGCGATGTGAGGCGTTTTCCGATCACCTTCAGCTTCGTCGAAATCGTCAATTTTCGCTGCGGATCGTAGGCGGAGCCGGCCCAGCCGTCGCCTTGTTGTGTGACCGCGAAGATCAGCTTCTCACCAACCTTCTCGCCGCTTCCTGAATCCTTCACCCAAGTGTTTGTGGCACACAGGGACTCGCCACAGGCGGCAATCCGGATGCGGACATTGCCGTCCCCGCGTTGCCAATCTCCAAGCAGGGTATTGGCGAAAGCGCAGCTTGGTAGAGCCGCGATTGCGCCTGCCATTATGAGTGGTTTCAACCTGATCATGTCGCCCCCGTCATGCCGAAACGCGCCAGCTACGGCCGACCTACGTTCGCGGTTTCAAGCCGTATTAAAATGCTGGCGGCATGCGGTCGCGTTCTCGGGCTGCACGACGAATTGGTCACAGCAGCAGCAGCAGCAAACAACGCGCCGCAGGTTCGTGTGTTGGCGCACGCACCTGCGGTTCGCAGTTTAGAACCGGATCGCCTCGCCCGGCTTGTCCGCGGGCTTCGCTGCGTCCTTCGGCTTGCTGAGATCGATGACACGGATCTCACGCTCTGCCGTTTGCGGTTTCTTTGCCGCCTCGGGCTTGGTTGCAGCTGCAGGCGCCGCGCGCGTTTGCTTGACCGCAGGCTTTGCGGCTTCAGGCTTTGTGGCTTCGAGCTTTGCGCCTTCAGTTTTGGCACCCTCGGTCTTGGCGCCGTCGGCTTTGCCGGCATCGCGCTTCAGCGCATCCGGGCTCACCTCGGCCTTGGCTTCAGCCTGGCCGGGCTTCTGCGCCGCCGCAGGTTTGGCGTCAGCAGGCTTGGCGTCGGCAGGCTTAGCGTCAGCCGGTGCGGCAGAGGCCGGCTGTGTAACCGATGCAGCCGGCTGGGTGCCGGGGTCGTTGGCCCGCGCCAGCGCCGGACGCGGTCGCGGCACCGGTGTGGCGTCATTCGGCGCAGCATCCCTGCGCACCGCCGGAGCACGACGCGCGACATTGCCGGTCACCGACGGCTCTCGCACCGGCGCAACCTCGCGTGACGGCGCGCGTGGCGACAGCGAACCCTGTTGCCGGTCGTTGTCGAAGAATTCGTCGTCATCAGGGAACGGTCCACCCGGCGGAAGCGCCCGGCCGTCCATCGGATCGTAAGGTGCTTGGCCACCATAGCCGGGCGGCGGAGGCGGACCGAAGCGCCCGCGTCCGAGCGGACGCACCGCCAGCACCTGCCCGTCGCGTGCATCGAGCACAACGTTGACCTCGCGGCCGTAACCGTCGACGGCCGCAATCACATAGCGACCGCGCCTCCAGGCCGGACGTCCGACCGGACGGAGCCCCATCGACGCAACGATGGTCGACACTTCGTAGGCCGGCAGCAGATCGGCCGCCACCGGTTGCGCCTTTGACGGCGTCGCAGCCATCGCAACCGCGAACGCTGCAATGATGAGTGTGTGTTTCAAGTCGCCCCTCCCAGGGAGGCAAGATCAATCCCCGTCAGCGAAGGTGCTGCGTGATTGGGGCGACGCTACGGCGGAATTTCAACCGCTTTGCACCAGGCTCGCGAATTTTTCGATTTCGCTTTCCACAGTCGCGAACGATGTGACCAGCCGCACCAGCATCTGATCGGGCGCAATCGCAACGTCATCGCCGGCGAGCGTCTTCGGACGCACATAATAGGCGGCGCCGGCCGCCTTCAGTTTCGCGTCCAGCGCCTGAGGCAGCAGCGCGAACACGATATTGGCGTCGACCGGCCACACAATGGGAACGCCGCAAGCGCGCAGGCCGTCCGCCAGCCGGTCGGCCATGGCATTGGCGTGCCGCGCGAGTGCGAGCCAATAGCCGTCGTTCAGATAACCCTCGAATTGCGCCACAAGGAAGCGGTGTTTCGACAGCAGATGCCCGGCGCGCTTTCGCCGCTCCGGCATGAAGTCCGCCTGCTCGCGATCGAAGAACACCACCGCCTCGGCGGCCATGGCGCCGCCCTTGGTGGCGCCGAACGAGAGCACATCCACACCGGCTTTCCAGGTGGCTTCCGCCGGCGTCACATTCATGCGCGCGAGCGCATTGGCGAAACGCGCGCCGTCCATATGCACCGCAAGTCCATGCGCATGCGCGACCTCGCTCAGCGCCGCGACCTCGTCGACGCGATAAACCGTACCGGCCTCGGTTGCCTGGGTGATCGAGAGCGCCGACGCGTTGACCTGATGCGGCACATGGCCGGAATAGCGCGCGATCGCGGCCGCTACCGTGTCGCGGGTGAGCTTGCAGCCGGCGCCGCGAAGGCCGATCAGCTTCAGCCCGCCGCCGAAGAATTCCGGCGCGCCGCATTCGTCCGACATGATGTGCGCCTGCTCGTGGCACAGCACCCCGCCCCACGGCGGCGTCACATGCGCCAGTGACAAGGCATTCGCCGCGGTGCCGGTCGGCACCAGGAACACGGCGGCGTCGCATTCGAACAACTCGCCGATCCGCTTCTCGACATCCCGGGTCAGCGCGTCGTTGCCATAGCCGAGCGCGAAACCGTCATTGGCGCGCAGCAGCGCATCCATGATGCCGGGCGCCGCCGCCGCGGTATTGTCGCTGGCAAAATTCACCAGAAAATCCCCGTTTGCTGCCGCGGCCCGGCGGGCCGGTCGCCGACCGATAGCAGAGACCGGGCAAAATTGGCTCACCCGCCCCCCAGAATCTACTTGTTACGGGGCGCGTCGGCGGAAAGAATAAAGTTGGAAGAATGCCAGGGTCGCTTGGCCCACCTCTTGTCGGCTGGGCGAAAATTTGGCAAAGATGCGATAGGACAGCATTGCTGTCCCACTTCAGGAAGTCGAGGCGGCGGGTTGTGCGAGCCACCCTGCCGACCGGGGGTGCGCGGTGCGGCTCGGCATCGAGGCACCGACTTCGAAGCAGTCCGCAAGGGCGTGCCGATGGGCAGGTCCGGGCTGCCGCTCCGAGCAGGAAATTTTCGCCGAACGCAGTGGCCGGGATACCGGCGCGGCGAAGGCGGCAGGTACGCCGAGGAATGCTTCAAGGGACGGCATCGATATGAGCTGGAAGATCGATCGGGGAGAGCAGCAAAAGCGGACCGCCTTGCGCGCGTCCGATTTTGCCGATTCCGCCGATCCCGGGCTGCCAGCCGCGACCGGTCTTTACGACCCGGCACTCGACAAGGATTCCTGCGGTGTCGGCTTCATCGCCGATATCAAGGGCCGCAAGTCGCACAAGATCGTCGAGGATGCGCTCACCATCCTGGTCAATCTCGAGCATCGCGGCGCCGTCGGCGCCGACCCGCGCGCCGGCGACGGCGCCGGCATCCTGGTGCAAATCCCGCATGCCTTTTTCGCCCGCAAGGCGAAGGAATTAGGCTTCACCCTGCCCGCGCCCGGCCATTACGCGGTCGGCTTTCTGTTCCTGCCGCGCGACCAGGAATGGCGCGATCAGATCCGCAAGACCTACGAAGAGGTCGCGGCGCAGGAAGGCCTGAAAATCCTGGGCTGGCGCGAGGTCCCGACCGACAATTCGACGCTCGGTGAATCGGTCAAGCCGACCGAACCCGTGCACATGCAGGTGTTCATCGAGCGCCCCGCGCACATCAAGACCGAGCAGGATTTCGAGCGCCGTCTGTACATCCTGCGCAAGGCAATCTCGAACGCGATCTACCAGCGCCGCGAGCGCCGCCTCTCCGGCTATTATCCGGTGTCGCTGTCTTGCCGCACCATCATCTACAAGGGCATGTTCCTCGCGGACCAGCTCGGCGCCTATTATCCTGACCTCCACGAGCCCGATTTCGACAGCGCGCTGGCGCTGGTGCATCAGCGGTTCTCGACCAACACCTTCCCGGCCTGGTCGCTCGCCCATCCGTATCGCTTCATCGCGCATAACGGCGAAATCAACACGCTGCGCGGCAACGTCAACTGGATGGCGGCGCGGCAGGCGTCGGTCTCCTCGCCGCTGTTCGGCGACGACATCAACAAGCTCTGGCCGATCTCCTATGAGGGACAGTCCGACACCGCCTGTTTCGACAACGCGCTCGAATTCCTGGTGATGGGCGGTTATCCGATGTCCCACGCCATGATGATGATGATTCCGGAGGCTTGGGCCGGCAATCCGCTCATGGACGAAGAGCGCCGTGCGTTCTACGAATACAATGCCGCGCTGATGGAGCCGTGGGACGGCCCCGCCGCCATGGTTTTCACCGACGGCACCCAGATCGGCGCCACGCTCGACCGCAACGGCTTGCGCCCGGCGCGCTATTACCTGACCCGCGACGACCGCATCATCATGGCGTCCGAGATGGGCGTGCTGACGATTCCGGAAAAGGACATCGTCAAGAAATGGCGTCTGCAGCCCGGCAAGATGCTGCTGGTCGACCTGCAGGAAGGCCGCCTGATCCCCGACGAGGAACTGAAGGCGCAGATCGCCAAGTCGCATCCCTACAAGGAGTGGCTGCACGCGACCCAGATCGTGCTCGAAGAGCTGCCCGAATCCAACGGCAAGTCGGCGTTGTCGAACCTGTCGCTGCTCGATCGGCAGCAGGCTTTCGGCTACACCCAGGAAGACATCAAGATCCTGCTCGCCCCGATGGGTTCGACCGGCGAGGAAGCGATCGGCTCGATGGGGAACGACACGCCGATTTCGGCGATGTCGGACAAGTCGAAGCTGCTCTACACCTATTTCAAGCAGAATTTCGCGCAGGTCACGAACCCGCCGATCGATCCGATCCGCGAAGAGATCGTGATGAGCCTGGTGTCGATCATCGGGCCGCGGCCGAACCTGTTCGACATCGAAGGCACCTCGACCACCAAGCGCCTCGAGACCCGGCAGCCGATCCTGACCGACAAGGACCTGGAAAAGATCCGCTCGATCGGCGACATCGAGGACAATCACTTCCAGTCCTGCACGCTCGATACGACCTTCCCGGCCGAACAGGGCGCGGCCGGACTCGAGCCGGCGCTGAAGCAGTTGAAGGCTGACGCCGAGAAGGCGGTGCGCGCCGGCATCAACATCATCATCCTGTCGGATCGCAAGGTCAGCGCCGAGCGCGTGCCGATTCCGGCGCTGCTGGCCTGCGCCGCCGTGCATCATCACCTGATCCGCGAGGGGCTGCGCACCTCGGTCGGCCTGGTGGTTGAATCCGGCGAGCCGCGCGAAGTGCATCACTTCGCCTGTCTCGCAGGCTACGGCGCCGAAGCGATCAACCCCTATCTCGCGTTCGAGACCCTGATCGCGATGAAGGACGCGATGCCGCAGAAGCTCGACGACAAGGAAGTCGTCAAGCGCTACATCAAGTCGGTCGGCAAGGGCATCATGAAGGTGATGTCCAAGATGGGCATCTCGACCTACCAGTCCTATTGCGGCGCGCAGATCTTCGATGCAATTGGCCTGAGCAGCGAATTCGTTGCGACCTATTTCACCGGAACGCATACGCGCATCGAAGGCGTCGGCCTTGCCGAGGTCGCCGAGGAAACCGTGCGGCGGCATCGCGACGCCTTCGGCGATGCGCCGGTCTATCGCGATGCGCTCGATGTCGGCGGCGAATATGCCTATCGCGTGCGCGGTGAGGATCACGTCTGGACCGCGCAGACGGTCGCGAACCTGCAGCATGCGGTGCGCGGCAATTCCTATGAGCAATATCGCGCCTTCGCGCGGACCCTGAACGAGCAGACTGAGAAGCTGCTCACCATCCGTGGATTGTTCCGGATCAAGAGCGCGGAAGAAGACGGCCGCAAGCCCGTGCCGCTCGAGGACGTCGAGCCGGCCAAGGACATCGTCAAGCGCTTCGCCACCGGCGCCATGTCGTTCGGTTCGATTTCGCGCGAGGCGCATACCACGCTCGCGATCGCGATGAACCGGATCGGCGGCAAGTCCAATACCGGCGAAGGCGGCGAGGAAGCCGACCGTTTCAGGCCGATGCCGAATGGCGATTCGATGCGCTCGGCGATCAAGCAGGTCGCCTCGGGCCGCTTCGGCGTCACCGCCGAATATCTCGTCAATTCCGACGTGATGCAGATCAAGATGGCGCAGGGCGCAAAGCCCGGCGAAGGCGGACAATTGCCGGGCCACAAGGTCGACCAGGTGATCGCCAAGGTGCGCCACTCGACGCCCGGCGTCGGGCTGATCTCACCGCCGCCGCATCACGACATCTATTCGATCGAAGACCTCGCGCAGCTCATCTACGACCTGAAGAACGTCAATCCGGCGGGCGACGTGTCGGTGAAGCTCGTGTCCGAGGTCGGCGTCGGTACGGTCGCGGCGGGCGTGTCCAAGGCGCGCTCCGACCATGTGACCATCGCCGGCTATGAGGGCGGCACCGGCGCCTCCCCCCTCACCTCGATCAAGCATGCCGGCTCGCCGTGGGAAATCGGCCTTGCCGAAACGCACCAGACGCTGGTTGCCAACCGCTTGCGCGGCCGCATCACCGTGCAGGTCGATGGCGGCATCCGCACCGGCCGCGACGTCGTGATCGGCGCGCTGCTCGGTGCTGACGAGATCGGCTTTGCCACCGCGCCGTTGATCGCGGCCGGCTGCATCATGATGCGCAAGTGTCACCTCAACACCTGCCCGGTCGGCGTCGCGACCCAGGACCCGGTGCTGCGCAAGCGGTTCACCGGCCAGCCTGAGCATGTGATCAACTACTTCTTCTTCGTTGCTGAGGAAGTACGCGAGATCATGGCCGAGATGGGCTTCCGCACCTTCGACGAGATGATCGGTCAGTTGCAGATGCTCGACCGGCGCGCGGTGGTCGAACACTGGAAGGCCAAGGGGCTCGACTTCTCCAAGATGTTCACCAAGCCGGTCGCACCGGAAGGCGTCGCGATCTTCAATTGCGAAAAGCAGGATCACAAGATCAGCGACATTCTCGACCGCAGGCTGATCGCGCAGGCGCGGCCCGCCCTCGATGGCGGTGCGCCGGTAAAGATCAACACTGAAATCCGCAACATCGACCGGTCAGCCGGCGCGATGCTGTCGGGCGAAGTCGCCAAGCGCTACGGCCATGAAGGGTTGCCCGACGACACCATCCATGTGTCGCTGACCGGGACCTCCGGCCAGAGCTTCGGCGCGTGGCTCGCCAAGGGCGTTACCTTCGACCTGCAGGGTGAAGGCAACGACTATGTCGGCAAGGGCCTGTCCGGTGGCAAGATCATCGTCCGGCCGGCCGCGGATTCCGGCATCGTGCCGGAGGAGTCGATCATCGTCGGCAACACCGTGCTGTATGGCGCGATTTTCGGCGAATGCTACTTCCGCGGCGTTGCCGGCGAGCGCTTCGCCGTGCGCAATTCCGGTGCGGTCGCAGTCGTCGAAGGCGCGGGCGACCATTGCTGCGAATACATGACCGGCGGCATCGTCATCGTGCTCGGCCCGACCGGCCGCAATTTCGCAGCCGGCATGTCGGGCGGCATCGCCTACGTGCTCGACGAGAGCGGCGATTTCGAAAAGCTCTGCAACATGGCGATGGTGGACCTCGAACCCGTGCCAGCGGAAGAATCCATCAACGAGCGCTTTTATCATTCGAAACACGACCTCGAGACCGCCGGCCGCGTCGAGATCCTGACCGACATGACGCGGCACGATGCCGAACGCCTGCGCTATTATATCGGCCAGCATGCGAAGCTGACCGGATCGACGCGGGCAAAGGCCATCCTCGACGACTGGAAGACTTATTGCGGAAAATTCCGCAAGGTGATGCCGCTCGAATATCGCCGCGCGCTGAAGGAAATTCAGGCCGCGCAAGCGCTCGAGGCTGCGGAGTGAGGCCTGTCATCAATGGGTAAGATTACGGGCTTCCTCGAGATCGAACGCGAGGATCGCGATTACGCTCCGGTCGAGGAGCGTATCAGGAATTATCGCGAATTCGTGCTGCTGCTTCCTGAAAACGAGACGCGCGACCAGGCCGCGCGCTGCATGGATTGCGGCATCCCCTATTGTCACAACGGCTGCCCGGTCAACAACCAGATCCCGGACTGGAACGACCTCGTCTATCGCGGCAACTGGGAAGAGGCCGCGCGCAACCTGCTGTCGACCAACAATTTTCCGGAAGTCACCGGCCGCGTGTGTCCGGCGCCGTGCGAAGCGTCCTGCACGCTCAATATTGAGGACGTTCCGGTCAACATCAAAACCATCGAATGCGCGATCGCCGACAAGGCGACGATCGAGAACGGCTGGATCAAGCCGGAGCCGGCCGCGCACAAGACGGGCAAGAAGGTCGCCGTGATCGGCTCAGGCCCCGCTGGCATGGCCTGCGCGCAGCAGCTCGCACGCGCCGGCCACGACGTGCATGTCTACGAGAAATTTGCCAAGGCCGGCGGCCTGATGCGCTACGGCATTCCCGACTTCAAGATGGAGAAGGGCGTCGTCGACCTGCGCGTCAATCAGATGGAAGCCGAAGGCGTCACCTTCCATTACGGCGTGCATGTCGGCGTCAACATGCCGGCCGACAAGCTGCTCGCCGATTATGACGCCGTCGCGCTCACCGGTGGCGCCGAGCATCCGCGCGACCTGCCGATCCCCGGCCGCGACTTCGACGGCATCCATTTCGCGATGGATTTCCTGCCGCAGCAGAACCGGAGAGTCTCCGGCGAGCCGCTGAACGGCGTGAAGGAGATCCTGGCCGGCGGCAAGCATGTCGTGGTGATCGGTGGCGGCGATACCGGCTCCGATTGCATCGGCACCTCGATCCGCCAGGGCGCGCTGTCGGTGACAAATTTCGAAATCATGCCGATGCCGCCGGTGCGCGAGAACAAGGCGCTGACCTGGCCGGACTGGCCCTACAAACTGCGCACCTCGTCGAGCCATGAGGAAGGCGCCGAACGCGAATTCTCGGTGCTGACGCAAGCCTTCGAAGGCGAGAACGGCAAGGTGACCGCGATCCGCTGCGTTCGCGCCGACGACAAGATCAAGCCGATCCCCGGCACCGAATTCACCGTAAAGGCCGATCTGGTGCTGCTCGCGATGGGCTTTGTGCATCCGGTGAAGGACGGCATGCTGGCCTCGCTCGGTGTGGCGCTCGATCCGCGCGGCAACGCCAAGGCCAATACCGAGGATTACAAGACCTCGATCGCCAAGGTGTTCGCGGCCGGCGACATGCGCCGCGGCCAGTCGCTGGTGGTCTGGGCGATCCGCGAGGGGCGCCAATGCGCGCACGCGATCGACAAGTTCCTGATGGGAACGACGACGCTGCCGCGATAAGGGCAGCGGCGTCGGGGTACGATCAAGAATCTACCGCCCGAACAATCCGAAGAAGAACCGCGGGCCGGAAGATTCCGGGGCCTGCCGCCGCCAGAACGGCTGCTGTTGCTGCTGTCGCTGGGCGGCGACACGCGGCGCCGGCGCCCCCGGCTTCTGCCCCGGTGCCGCCGCCTGCTGAACCGGTGCTGCGGCAGGCTGAGCGCGCACGATTGCAAGCGGCGCGCCGGTCGGCGGCAGCGGCTCGGACGCAACCAGATTCGGCATCCGCGGCGGCCAGGCGAGATCGTCGGCGCGTCCGGCTTCGGAACGCTGCGGCTCGCCCTTCACCAGCATGCGATTGGCCACGGCATCCAGCGCCGGCGGCGTCTTGGCGGGAGCGGCACCGGCAAGATCGGTCGGCTCTTGCAGCGGCGTACCGAGCAGGATCACGGGCCCTGCCAGCGGCCGCGCGGTCGGACCGGCGGGCTTTGCCGGCTGCGCCGGCTGCGGGTCGACCGACACGTTGGAGAGTGCCGCGGGGATCGGCTCGCGCAGCACGCGCTTGAGATCGCGCTCGACATAATGCGCGAGCTTGCGGGCGCCGAAGCGGGTGAAATGCACGCCGTCCTGCGCGCGCAGCACACGGATCTGGCCGGTCTCGTCCGGCCCCCGCTGCATGAAATTGCCGCGCTCATCGACGAAGCCGTCCCAGATATTGACGAAGAGGAAGCCGGCCTTCTCGACGCGCGCGCGGAAGATGTCGTTCAGATATTGCATGTCGGCGGTCGACTTCGCGCCGCGAACCGCCGGCACGCCGACCCACAACACCGGGACATTGGCGGTGCGAAGCGCGGCGATCATCTCGTCGATCCTGGCGCCGTAAAGCTCTTCCCACTGCTCGCTGCGGAATTCGGCCGGAGCGGCGGGACGCGCGCGCTGCGGCTCCGTTGCGGCAATCGTCGGGGTCTCGTCGTTATTGACCTCGCCGGGCTTCTGGCCCTGCGGCGCGGCCTGTCCGGCCTGTCCGGGCTTGGCCGCCGGCTGCGGCTTCGGCGGCGCCTTTTCGCGAATCTCCACACGGTCCTGCAAGCCGAGAAGGACGATCACCGCCTGCGGCTTTTCGGCGGCGATCAGTTCGCGCGCGACTTTCGGCCATTCCGCATCGCTCTTCTGCTCGTAGCGGATCAGGCCGGAAAACGCGCGGTGCTTGCGCACGATGCCGATCTCGGGCGTCTCGGCGAGTTGCTCCTCGAGGCCGAAAGCAAGCCAGTCGGCCATCGTGTCGCCGAGCACCAGAATCCGGATGGACGGCGGCACCTCGACCTTTTTCGGAGCGGGCGCTGTACTGAAATCCTGCTGGACCGGCGCACGCGGCTTTTGCGGTCGGGGCGGGCCGAAAAAGCGATCGTCGAAGGGAAAAAACTGCGCCTGCGCCGGCCAGCCGGTCACGGCCGCCGCCAGCGCCAGGCCAGCAAGACCCATCGCCCGAAGCAGCCAGCGCCTTCGCGTATCGTTATTGCGCGCCATTTGGCCCTTGCGTAACCGGTGCCCATCGCCCGGCGACTGCCCGGGTCATATCGGACACCAATAGCAAAAGAACATGGCGAGTCGAAGATCGATCCGCCCTGCCCTCAACCGCCGCGCAATCGGACGAGCACCGTGGTGCTCGGGAAACCGTCCGGAACGAGCCCGGCTCGCGCCTGGAAATCGCGGATCGCGGCGCGGGTCTTGGGTCCCAACCGGCCGTCCGGGGTGCCGATATCGAAGCCGCGGCGGGCCAGCAATTGCTGCATTTCGGTGCGCTCGTCGCGCGTCAGAACCCGCTCATGCCGCGGCCAGGACTGGATCAGGGGGTCGCCGCCCCTCAGCCGGTCCGACAGATGCCCGATCGCCAGCGCGTATGCCTCGGCCGGGTTGTAGCGCATGATCACGCGAAAATTATTCAGCATCAGGAAGCCCGGGCCCTGGCTGCCCGCCGGGACCATCAGGAACGCGCGGTCGGATGGGCGCGGAAACGGCTTGCCGCCCGCCCGCCTGATGCCGAGTTGCTCCCATTCGCGCAGGGTCATCTGCTTGCTGCGATCGGCCAGCATGAAATTGAAGCTTTTCGGAACCTCGACCTCGTAGCCCCAGGTCTGTCCGCTCTCCCAGCCATTGCGCCGGAAGTAATTTGCGGTCGAGAATAGGAGATCGGGCACCGACGTGGTGAGATCGCGCCGGCCATCGCCGTCGGCATCGACGGCGTAATTCTTGTAGACCGTCGGCATGAACTGCGTCGGCCCGAACGCGCCGGCCCAGGAGCCCTTCATCCGATCGGCGTGAACGTCGCCGCGATACAGGATTTCGATCGCGGCCAGGAATTCATTGCGGAAATAATCCTGGCGGCGTCCAACACAGGCAAGCGTCGCGGTCGAGCGCACGACCGAACGCTCCCCCATCATCGTCGAGTATTTCGACTCGATGCCCCAGATCGCGGCGATGACATAGCGGTCGACGCCGTAGGTCTTCTCCATCGCATCGAATGCCGCGCGGTTTTCGGCAAGGATTTCGCGTCCGCGCTGGATGCGCTCCTCGCCAACCAGCCGGTCGAGATAATCCCAGAAGGCGAGCGTGAACTCGGGCTGCGCATCCACCAGATCCATGATCCGCAGATCGGGCGTCAGGTCGCGAGTGAAGGCATCGTAGGCCTGCTTCGGAATGCCGCGTTTCGCCGCTGCCGGATAAAGCCGTTGCAGGCACCCCTGGAAATCGGCGGCAGCGGCGCGAATGGCGTCGGCCGACATCTCCGGATGGCCGGATGAGCCGGACTCGCCGCTCCAGTCCGGGCCGGTCGCCTGGGCGAAGGAGCGGCGCGCGCTGGCCGAATGCGCGGCTCTCGGAGCCGGGGCAGCCGCCCGGGCTTGCGGGACACCGGCAGATTGCGGGACACCGGCAGGCTGCGGAATTGAAGACGTCGCCATGACGCTGCGATCGTCGGTCGCGCCGGCACAGCCGATCAGCAATGTGCCGAGAGCGGCGACCGCGCACAGACTCGCAGTGGTTCCACGCCGACGGACCATCTCACCCTCACGCAACCGGGACACAAAAGCGCCCTATGGGGAACGCATACGGTTGCCAGACGATTAACGACATTCATAAATCCGTGGAGGTTTTGCGGCCTGCGACGGTTTTTCGTTCAAACCCATGTTAACAGAAGCCCCGTTTTCCACAGTCTTCCGCGGTTCCCCACATGAAGCCCATCCGTAAGGCGATCTTCCCGGTGGCCGGTCTCGGCACCCGTTTTCTTCCGGCGACCAAGGCGATGCCGAAGGAAATGCTCACGGTGGTCGACCGTCCGCTGATCCAGCACGTGGTTGATGAGGCGCGCGAAGCCGGCATCGAGCACCTGATTTTCGTCACAGGACGCAACAAGGGCGTGATCGAGGATCACTTCGACCGGCAGTTCGAACTCGAAGTAACACTGAAAGAGCGCAGCAAGAAAAGCGAACTGAAGCTTCTTGCGGAAGACACGCCGGACGCCGGCACCACCAGCTTCACCCGCCAGCAATCGCCGCTCGGCCTCGGTCACGCGGTGTGGTGCGCGCGCGAACTGGTCGGCAACGAGCCGTTCGCGGTCGTGCTGCCTGACGTGCTGGTGCAGAACGAGCCCGGCTGCCTCGCGCAGATGGTTGCCGCCTACAACAAGCAGAAGGGCAAGGCCAATATCATCGCGGTGGAAGAAGTGCCGGCCGATCGCGTGCACATGTATGGCATCGTCGGTGTCGGCAAGGACAGTGGCGCCGTCATGCCGATCACGCAAATGGTCGAGAAGCCCAAGCGCGAGGACGCGCCATCCAATCTCTCGATCACCGGGCGCTACATCCTGCAGCCGGAGATTTTTTCGATCCTGGAGAACCAGCAGACCGGCGCCGGCGGCGAAATCCAGCTCACCGACGCGATGATCACGCTTGCCAAGACCCAGCCCTTCTACGCGGTGAAGTTCGAGGGCCGGTCCTACGATTGCGGCTCCAAGCTCGGCTTCCTGACCGCCAACGTCGCCTATGCGCTCAAGCGCAAGGACATTGCCGGCGAGTTGCGCGAGGAACTGAAGGGATTGCTGGGGTAATATCCCGATCCGTCACCCTGAAGCGCGTGGCGCGAGCCGCGCCTCGGAGGGCGACGCTTCAGCCCCTCACCGCTGCAACCGCAATCCCAGCGTGAAGATATTCGAGGTGTAGTCCCAGCCCTCGACAGTCGACTTCAGCCATTCACGGCGCGCTTCCGCCTTCAGGTGAACTTCGCGGGTCAGCTTGTAGATCATGCTAGCGGCGATCAGAAAGCGGTCGTCAGTGCGGTCAGAGCCTTCGTAATTGTCGGTGCCGTATCCGAGTGTCACGGTGCCGATGAGCCAGCGCCGGAAGGCATGATCGATCTGCACCCCGTAATCCTGGCTGAGCGCGCCCGCCACACCAGACAGGATGGACTCATTGACCGAGGTCTTGGCGTAGATCTTCCACGTGGTCAGCGGCGTCGCATAATAGGTGAGTTTTGCGTCGACCAGGGGCGCGCGAATGGTGGGAAACGTGTCGTCTGCGTATCTACGTTCCAGAAAGCCGATCGACGCCTCGCCGACCAGCTGGCGGGACAATTCGAATTCCGATCCGACCTTGATGGTCGAGCCATCGGAATTGCGCGCGACGCCTGCGGCATCGTTTTCGCGGTCGTGTCGCCGCTGATCCATGCCGTATTCCACGAACGGCTTGATGCCGGGCAGCATCTCATAAGCCGCGCGCACCCGCGCGCCATATTGATTATAGTTGCGGTCGCGGAAGTCGACATACGTGCCCTGATAGGTCTCTGCATCGCCATAGGCTGTGCGATCAATCGAGCCTTTCAGAGATAATTCAAGCCGATTGAAGCTGTGCGTGATCCCTGCTGTCGCGCCGGGCGTGATGTAGAGTGGAGGCGTAGAGATATTGGCGGGCAAATTCGGATCGCCCGGATTGTCCGCCTGCAAACCGAAACGGCCTTCGAATTCGGCTTTGGTTTGCTTGCTGATATCGAGCCGCCCCCTGGCTTGCAGATCGAGATTGGGCTGGCTGAGGTTTTCAAGACCGTTTTGGTTGTACCAGATGTAACTACCCTTCAGGTCGGCGGACAATTCGTGCCGCGACCAGTCCGACTTGATGCTGACTTCGGGCGCGACTTTTTCGAACGTCGATCCTTTCGGGAACTGGCGCTGACCCGGGTTGCTGTTGTAGCCGCCTGATACTTCCAGCGCGGGCTTGTAGAGGAACGAGCCGGCATAGAAACCGACCGGGCCGAACGGGTCCTCCTCATCCACACGCTTGCGAACCGGACGCGCAACCACCGCACCGGTGGCATCGAGCGGGATCGGCGCCGAATTGGTCGCGCGCCGGCGCTGCGCTGCACGGCTCTCCTGGCGCTGAAACGGAGCAGCCACCGTCCGGTCCGGCGCCGTGGCGGCAATCGGCGGAAGATTGTCGGCATCGGTGCGCGCACGCTTCTGTGCGGCCTCCTTCGCCTTGCGCCGGACCCGTGCATTGGTGGCGTCGAAGCCGGTCGTGCCGGCAGCACTCGACACCGGCGCAATCGGCTCGCCGGGCCGCGCCGGCGCGCCAGGTCGGCGGAATTGCTGGGTGCGGCCTGAATCGAAATGCGGATCGAACAGCGTCGGCGTCGAGGGGTCGCGCGGCTCGGCCTGCTGCGCCAAGGCCGGCACGCTCGCGCAGAGGCCGGCCAGGCTGAGCACCACGATCGGGACGAGGCCGCGCGCCACGCATCAACTCCTGCCGCGCCCGCATGTCAGCGCCCCCCAACGGGGACGCGCACATACGGGCAGCCAGCCTCGCGGCCGGCGGAAATGGTTAACGGAGTTAAAACGGAGATGGTTAACGGCGGGTTAGGACACCCAGCCCATCAGTTCGCGCAGCACCACCGCACGGATCGCATCCATTCCCTGCGGGCTGTCGTTGAGGCATGGGATGGCGGCGAAGTTCACCCCGCCATGCGCCTTGAAGATATCGCCGTTCTCGACTGCGATCTCTTCCAGCGTTTCGAGACAATCGGCGGAGAAGCCCGGCGTCACGATCGCGAGATTCTTCACCCCGCCTTGCGCCAGCGCCTCGACCGTCTTGTCGGTGTAGGGCTTGATCCATTCGGCCGTGCCGAACCGCGACTGGAACGTCATCCGCAGGCGATCTTCGCCGTAATCGAGCGCGTCGCGGAGGAGCCGCGTGGTCTTGGCGCAATGGCAGTAATAGGGATCGCCCTTGTCGAAATAATCCTGCGGAATACCGTGGAAAGAAGCGAGGATCACCTCGGGCTCGAAGGCGAGCTTCGCCAGTTCTTCGCGCATGGACGAGGCCAGGGCATCAATATAAGCGGGCTCGTCATGGTAGGGCGGCGCCACCCGCAAGGTCGGCTGCCACCGCATCGTCATAAGGTGCTTGAAAGCCGCGTCGCAGGCTGTCGCCGTGGTCGCCGCCGCATATTGCGGATAAAGCGGCACATAGAGAATGCGGTCGCAGCCTTTCGCCATCAGCGCGTCGATGGCCGAGCCCACCGAAGGGTTGCCGTAGCGCATGCCCCACTCGACCTCGATCCGGCTGTCCACCGGCGCGAGCGACGCCGCCAGCTTCTGCGCCTGCGAGCGGGTGATGGTCTTGAGCGGCGATTCGTTCAGTTCGCGGTTCCAGATCGTGTCGTAGTCATGCCCCTTGGTGGCCGGCCGGCGGGTCAGGATGATCAGGTTGAAGACCAGCTTCCAGGTCAGCGAGTTTTCCTCGATCACCCGCTTGTCGGACAGGAATTCCTTCAGATAACGCCGCATCGACCAATAATCGGTCGCATCCGGGGTGCCGAGATTGGCGATCAGAACGCCGATCTTGCCGGATTTGACCGGCGGATGGCCGGCAGGCCGATGCGATTTTGAGACCGCGTCTGACGATGCGTCGTTCATGGAGCCATGCTAAGCCACACCTTCCCGCCGGAAATCAATGACGAAAATGACCATCACCCGCCGCCTGCTCCTGCTCGGATCGTCCGCCCTGGCGCTGATCGCCGCCCTGCCCCGCCTGACATCGGCCCAGGCCACGCGATCGCGCGTCACCTTCGTTCTGGTCAACGACATCTACCAGATGAGCGAACAGCCGGCCCCGGACGGGCAACCCCGCGGCGGCTTCGCGCGCCTCGCCGCGGTGGTGAAGGCCGAGCGGGCCAAGGGGCCGGTGATCTTCGTTCATGCGGGAGACACGCTGTCGCCCTCGCTGATGTCAGGCATCGACCAGGGCGAGCACATCATGGTGCTGACCAACATGATCGCGCCGGACGTGTTCGTGCCGGGCAACCACGAATTCGATTTCGGCAAGGACGTGTTCTTCAAGCGAATGGCCGAGGCCAAATTCCCGATTTACTGCGCCAACATCCTGAACCCCGACGGCACGCTGGCGAAGGGTCTGCAGGAGCGCACCGTCATGACGGTCGACGGCATCCGGATCGGGATCGCAGCCGCGACCGACGAGGAAGCGGTCATCCTGTCGAGCCCGGGCGACCTGAAATTCCCGAAGGCGGTCGAGACCATCGAGAAACAGGCGGCGGCGCTGCGCAAGGAGGGCGCCGACTTCGTCGTGGCCTGTGTGCATACCGATCGCGCCAAGGACGAGGCGATGTATCGCTTGAATGTCGTGGACCTGATCCTGAGCGGTCACGACCACGATCTCTGGCTCAATTACGACGGCCGCACCGCCGCGGCGGAGTCGAGTTACGATGCGCATTTCGTCACGTGCATCGATGTCACCTTCACGACGCGCACCAATGACGGACGGCGCGAGGTGGTTTGGCATCCGGAATTCCGCGTCGTCGATACCCGCAATGTGACGCCGGACCCCGACGTCCTCGCCGTCGTCAACGGCTATGAGAAGAAGCTGTCGAGCGCGCTCGACGTTGCCATCGCGACCACCGCGGTCGAACTCGACAGCCGCAACGCCACGGTGCGGACGCAGGAGGCGGCGATCGGCGATCTGATCGCGGATGCGATGCGCGCCGAGGCCGACGCCGAGATCGCCATCACCAACGGCGGCGGCATCCGCGGCGGCCGCGTCTATCCGGCGGGCACGACCATTACGCGGCGCGATGTCATGGCGGAACTGCCGTTCAACAATCACATCTCGGTGCTCGACCTGTCCGGACGGGCGGTGCGAGCCGCACTCGAGAACGGTTTCAGTTATCTGCCGCGTGCGGCCGGACGCTTTCCGCAGGTATCGGGCCTGAAAATCGTGGTCGATCCGTCGCGGCCCGTCGGTCAGCGCGTGGTGTCGGTCGAGGCCGGCGGCAAGCCGCTGGAGGACGGCCGGATCTACCGGCTCGCGACCAACGACTTCATGTCCGGTGGCGGCGATGGCTACGAGATGTTCAACAACGTGCGGGAGATCATCCCGGGCCACGACGGCCCGCTGATGACCAATGCCGTCATCGAATATCTGCAGAAGATCAAGACGGTGCGGACCGGGATCGAAGGACGCATCGTATTCAAACAGGGATAGTCGGCCCTGAATCAAAAACGCCCTCTCCCGGGCGGGAGAGGGCGCTTCACTGAAAACCGATGAGCGCAGCGTTTACGGCGCGAAGCGCAGTTCCAGGCCCGCGACGCCGGCGAAGACGTTCAGACCGACCTGCCCCTCGACGCTGAGCGGCTGCAGCGCGAAGGAATTGTTGGACCCGCCATACATGACATTGGCGCCGGCTCCGACGCCGACCGCGGCGCCCGCGGTCACGCCGCCGTAATTGCCCGAGAGGTCGCCCAGTCCGATCTGCTGGGTCGGTGCGAACACGCCCCAGACCAGGCTGGATACGGCGGTGCCGCCGAGATCGACGCCGGCGCGCCGCATGACCGCAGTGTAGAGTTGCCGCGGCCCGAAATCCGGACGGAAGATGCAGCTCAGTTCGGTGACGGAACCGATGACGAAGCCGACCGAGCCACCGCCCCGGCATTCCAGGACGCCGGCCTGAACCTGTTGTTGCGCGGACGCCGGGATGGCGGATGCGGAGACCAGCATCACGGCAGCGAAGAGCGATGATCGGAGCATGAAGTTCCCTCTTGAAACTTGAGAATCGTGAAAGAGCCGCGGCCAATTGGCGCCAGAAGTCGGGCCGAAATTAGTCCGCGCCGCCCGCCGGCAGGTTACGGGCGCGAAGCTGCATTTCCGTTAAATGGCTCCCACCGCAATCTCCCGGCGGCGGCTGGCTTATTTCAGGTTGCCGCAGAAGCGCTGGATGCGCCGCCCCGCCTCTTCCAGGTCTTCGGTCTTGGTCGCGTAGGAAATGCGGAACGCAGGCCCGGCCCCGAACGCGGAACCTTGCACCACCGCCACGCCCTCGGTCTCCAGCAGCTCGGTGACGAAATCCTCGTCGGTCGCGAGCTTTTTGCCAGAGGGTGCGGTCTTGCCCATGGTGCCGGCGCAGGACGGATAGACGTAGAACGCGCCCTCGGGCGTCGGGCATTTGATGCCGCTGGCCTGATTGAGCATCGACACGATCAGGTCGCGACGCTCCTTGAACACCGCGTTGTGCTTGGCGATGAAATCCTGCGGTCCGGTCAAGGCTTCGACCGCGGCCCATTGCGCCACCGCCGACGGGTTGGATGTCGACTGCGACTGCAACATCGCCATCGCCTTGATCAGATGGTCCGGCCCGCCGGCATAGCCGATGCGCCAGCCGGTCATGCAATAGGCCTTCGACACGCCGTTGAGGGTGAGCGTGCGCTCGTAAAGGCGCGGCTCCACCTGCGCGGGCGTGGTGAATACGAAGTCGTCATAGACCAGGTGCTCGTACATGTCGTCGGTCAGCACCCAGACATGCGGATGCTTCATCAGCACATCGGTCAGCGCCTTGACCTCGTCGCGGGTGTAGGCCGCGCCGGTCGGGTTGGAGGGCGAGTTGAAGATCAGCCACTTGGTCTTCGGCGTGATCGCCTTTTCAAGTTGCGATGCGGTGAGCTTGAAGCCGCTCTCCATCGTGGTCACGACCGAAACCGGCGTACCGCCGAGCAGCGCCACGATCTCCGGATAGCTGACCCAGTAAGGCGCCGGGATGATCACTTCATCGCCCGGATTGATGGTCGCCATCAGCGCGTTGAACAATACCTGCTTGCCGCCGGTCCCGACGATGATCTGCGACGGCTTGTAGTCGATGCCGTTCTCGCGCTTGAACTTGCCGGCGATCGCAGCCTTCAACTCGGGAATGCCGTCCACAGCGGTGTATTTCGCCGCCTTCCCGGTCTCGATCGCCTTGATGCCGGCCGCCTTGATGTTGGCCGGCGTGTCGAAATCCGGCTCGCCTGCGCCGAGCCCGATCACGTCGCGGCCGGCGGCTTTGAGCGCGCGCGCCTTGTCGGTCACCGCGATGGTGGCGGACGGCTTGATGCGGGCGAGCGCGTCGGCGAGGAAGGCCATTGGAAGGGCTCCGGTCTTGCTAGCAGGTGGATACCAAGGGATTGCGAGCGCTTGGTAATGCCCATTTTGCTGCGCCGCAAGCAACAATCGGTGATGGGCTTATTCAGGAAAGCGATGGCTGGAGCGCCCGCTCCTGCCTCCAAAGGGACGCCTTGGGCCACGCCGGCGCGAAACGCGAGGCTCGCGGATTTCAGCGGTTTATCGCGCCGAGACCCCAGGGCGACTCGCGCGTCAGGGATACCGCGCGCCGTCACAGGTCTCTCCAGTTTGAAGCGATTAAAGCAAACACGAAACGTTTATTTCGCTGCAGCGCAGTGTCACGCAATGAACGTCACTTTGTGATCCGGTGCCGCCTGGCCGCCTTGCAAAGGCCGGGCTTTTCTTATTGTCTCCGCCGCGTCATCATGACCGTGTGGGGACCGCGGCTGAAAAATCTGAGTCAGGAGCCACGGATGTACACGCTCTATTCGATGCAGCGCTCGGGGAATTGCTACAAGGTGCGCCTTGCTCTGGCGCAGCTTCAGATTCCGCATGCGCTGGTCGAGGTCGACATCCTGAAGGGCGAAACCCACACGCCGGATTTCCTCGCCAAGAATCCGAACGGCCAGATCCCGCTGCTGGAAGTCGAACCCGGCCGCTATCTGGCCGAGTCGAACGCAATCCTGTGGTATCTTGCGGAAGGCTCCCATCTCGATGGCGAGGGCCCGCTCGAACGTGCGCGCGTGCTGCAATGGATGTTCTTCGAGCAGCACGCCATCGTGCCGAATATCGGTGCCGCGTATTTCTGGCTGTGTCTCGTCAAGGGCGGCCGGGAGTTGCAGCAGCACGCGCTCGACGACTGGATGGAGGAAGGCCAGCGTTCGCTGAACCTGCTCGACAAGCACATGGCGCGTAATCGATTCGTCGCCGGCGATCGCTATTCGGTGGCCGATGTCACGCTCTATTCCTACACGCATCTCGCCGAGCAATGCGATTTCGACCTGCGCCCGTTTCCGGCCTTGCGCGAGTGGTTCGCCCGCGTGGCAGCAGAGCCGCTTCACATCGCGATGGATCATCGCCCGGAGGCATTGAGCGTGGCGGCGGAGTGAAAAAGTTAACTAGTCGTTAACGGTTAAGGGGCCGTTAACGCCTTGTCATCAAATTGCCATCAGAGATGACGCCTTGCGCCGCTTTCCGGCCGGGGCGTCGCCGCCATCCCGTAAGATTATGCCTCCGGGGGTTGATTCGCTCGTCGGAGCCACTGTCATGACCAGGGAACGGATGGCCGGGATCGGCTTCCACCATCCCGAACGGAACGCCCGTCCGTTGACCAAACGGAAGCTCGTGCTGGCGCATCTGCTGATGACCGCCGCGCTCGTGATTTGCATCGTCGTCGCATTGACCGCGGTCGCCATCGGCACCGCGCGGGCCGTGGGCTTAAGCGCACCGGCCGCGAGCGGCGACGCCCTCCTCCGCTGACCTGTTTCCGGGAAGATACGCCCTGATGGCAGTGCCGTGGCCGGATCGGTTGCGGCATTGCGGCGCTCTTACGGAACGCTGTCCGGCCCCCTACCGTTAGCTGTCCTGTTTTTGGAGAGCGGTGGACATGAAAGCTTACGCGATTGCGGCCGTGCTGACGCTGCCCGCGCTAACGGCGCAGGCCCAACAGGTCTTCAAATCGGACGCGGGCGATATCCGCGTCGAAACCATCGTCTCCGGTCTGTCCTACCCGTGGGCCCTCGCTTTTCTCCCCGACGGGCGCATGCTCGTGACCGAGCGAAGCGGCAGCATGCGCATCGCGAGCCGTGACGGTAAACTGTCCTCACCGCTCGGCGGCGTGCCGAAGGTTCTGTCGCAGAATCAGGGCGGCCTGCTGGATGTGATCCTCGACCGCGATTTCGCGGCCAACAACACGATCTATTTCTGCTATTCCGATCCGGTCGACGGCGGCGCCCAGACAGCACTCGCGCGCGCCAGGCTGGACGTCGCCAAGACGCAACTGACCGACGTTCGGCGCATCTTCCGGCAGGAGGGTCCGCCCTCCCGCGGCCTGCATTACGGATGCCGGATCGTGCAGGCGCGCGACGGCAACCTGTTTCTGACCACCGGCGACCACGGCAGCGCGTCCAAGAGCGCCCAGACCCTCGACAATCATATCGGCAAGATCATCCGGATCGCGCCCGACGGCTCGATCCCGAAGGACAATCCGTTTGTCGGGCGCGCGGACGCAAAACCCGAAATCTGGAGCTATGGCCATCGCAACAGCCAGGGCGCGACGCTGCATCCGGCCACCGGCAAATTGTGGATGCACGAGCACGGTCCGCAGGGCGGCGACGAACTCAACATTCCCGAGGCCGGCAAGAATTACGGTTGGCCGGTGATCGGCTTTGGCGTCAATTACGGCGGCGCCAAAATCCATGAAGCGACCAGCAAGGCCGGGATGGAGCAACCGATCCGGCAATGGACCCCGGTGATCGCACCGTCTGGTTTCACCATCTATACCGGCGACCTGTTCCCGCAATGGAAAGGCAACGCCTTTATCGGCGGCCTGCGCACGCAGACGCTGGTGCGGCTCGAACTCGACGGCGAGAAAGTCACCCGCGAGGAACGGATGCTGCGCCAGCTCAGCGAACGCATCCGCGACGTCCGCACCGGACCGGACGGCGCGCTGTGGCTGGTGACCGACGATGCCCAGGGCCGCATCCTGCGGCTGACGCCCGCGAAATAAGCGCGCCGGAGTTTTCTCGCTTCCTCGGCCTTATCGAGACGCACAAGAACCAGCGATGAGAGACTACGCCCGGCACGCCGGCGCCGTGAGCGGACGCATCGCCACCCACAGGACGAGGCCCGCTGTCGCCACGAGGCCGAGGGCCGCAAAGGCTGCCGCATAGCCGAACCGTTCGGCAATCTCACCGCCCAATGACGGGCTGAGGGCCGCCCCGACGCCCTGCAAGGTCATGACGATACCGATGCCGGCATTGACATGACCGGTACCCGATAGAATGCGTGCCGTAAGGCCGGGGACAGCAACGCCCAACAGACCCGCTCCGACGCCGTCGAGCATCTGCACCGGTATCAGGCCGTAAGGGCTTGTCAGATACGCGGCGATGGCCCCACGGATCGGCAAGGCCAACAGCGCCAGCAACAGGACCACCCAATAGCCACGTCGCTCGGCGAGCGCCGCCGCCGCCAGAGCCATCGGGATCATCGTCAACTGCGCAATGATGACCGTCATTCCGGTCAGGGCGCTGGGATCGCCACCGCCGCGCGCCACGATGGCTTGCCCCAAGAGCGGCAGCATCGCCGCGTTGCCGAGGTGAAACAGCAGCAGGGTCGCGGCCAGCACCAGCAAGGGTACGGATGTCAGCACGATCGAGAAGCCGGAGCCGGACTGCTCTGCGTTCTCCGGCGAGCCTCGCGCGGCGGCGTGATTGATGTCGGCGGGATTGATCAGCGCGGTGGAAGCGATGGCGGCCACGGCGAGAACGCTCATGACCGCGAAAACCGCACCCAGCCCAAATAGATAACCAAGCCCGCCGGCCAGCAACGCCGCGACGACGTTGCCGGCGTGGTTGAACGCTTCGTTCCGGCCGAGTTGATGCGCAAACCCCCGCTGCAACACCAAGCCGAGCGTGATGGCGGCAATCGCTGCCGGGATCACGGCGCCGGCAATGCCGCTGATGGCCTGCGCGGCAGCCGTCACCATAAAGTCAGGTGAATAGTAGTTGGCGGCCGATGCAACAACGATTGCAATGGCTGCAACCATGAGAACGGCGCGCTTTGCCTTCGTACTGTCGACCATCAGGCCGGCCGGCACCGTGGCCATAACGCCGGCCAGTCCGCCGATGGTCATGGCCATCCCGATCTCCGCCGGCGACCAGGCCTGCGATTGCAGGAAGACACCAAGGAAAGGACCGAGTCCGTCGCGAACATCGGCGACGAAGAAATTCAACGCACCCAGCGCCAGCAACGACCGCCGTGTCATCAGGAGAGACCCTGGCCTGGCGATCCGACTTCAGGACAACGGGCCCTTGAAAACGAAGAAAGCGCCGACCGCGATAAAGCCGAAGCCGACCGCATAGTTCCAGGTGAACGGCTCCTTCAGATAGACCACCGAGAAGCCGGCAAAGACAATGAGGGTGATCACCTCCTGGATCGTCTTGAGCTGTGCGGTCGTATAGACCTCGCTGCCCCAGCGATTGGCCGGCACCGCCATGCAATATTCGACGAAAGCGATGCCCCAGGCCACGAAGATCACGATCAGCAGCGGCTGTTCCTTGAACCGCAGGTGACCGTACCACGCGAGAGTCATGAAGACATTGGAGCCGAGCAGCAGGAGGATCGGCAGCAGATACGGCGATGTGGGTGACATGGGGAACCGTTTGGCGTGAATGACAGCGGTTTCTAGCATCGCCGTCGCGAAAGTGCGCAGTCCTGCCTGACCTCAAAAATGATCAGGCGGAGCGCCGTAGAGCGGTCGCAATTTCGTGCCCCAGGCTTTACGCTTCGCTGTCCTCCCCCGGAGAATCACGATGCGCCAGACAACACGCCATGCGACCGCGATCCGTGCGACCGCCCTAGCCGCCGCCATCCTCCTTGCGGCGCCCTTCGGCGCGCAAGCCCAGCCGAAGCAGCCCCCGCAGAAAGGCCCGCCGCCGGCCGCTCCCGCCAAGCCCTACACCCCGATCGCCGTGAAAATTCCCGCGCCGGTCAACGACCCGAGTTACGAGGCCTTCCGCAAGCAGCTCGGCGAAATCGGCGCGAAAAAGGACCGCGCCGCGCTTGCGAAGCTGGTCGTGACGCAGGGCTTCTTCTGGGAAGGCGAAAAGGGCGACCAGGCCGACAAGAAGAAATCCGGGATCGACAATCTCGCCACGGCGATCGTGCTGGGCGGAAAGCAGCCGGTCGGCTGGGACATCCTGCAGGGTTACGCCGCCGATCCGACCGCGACCGCCTTTCCCGGCCGGCAGGGCGTGATCTGCTCGCCCGCCGATCCGCAGTTCGACGAAAAGCAGCTGGAAGAGGTGGCCAAGGCCACCGGCACCGATCCCGGCGACTTTGCCTATCCGCTGGATGAAAATGTCGAGGTCCGCGGCGCCCCCCGCGCCGATGCGCCGGTGACGGAAAAGCTCGGGATGGTGCTGATCCGCATCATGCCGGATCCCAAACAGGCCGCCCCGAAACAGAACGAGGTGCCGATGGTGCGGGTCGTAACCCCGTCCGGCAAGGTCGGCTACATCTCCGCCGACATCCTCTCGCCGCTCGGAAACGACCAGATTTGCTACATCAAGGACGCCAGCGGCTGGAAAATCACCGGCTATGTCGGCGCCGGCCCGGGCCAGCAGTAGCCGGGGGCAGGGTCACCGTCCGGTTGCGGATCGCCGCGCCCGGACGCTCCTTCCCGGCGGCCGGGGAGGTAATAAAGAACCATTCCGAGCCATACTGTCGCGGAGTTTTGACGTCCGCGCATATTGAATTTTGCCACATATTTGGGTCAGAGTTTCGTCAACATTGTTCTTGGGGAGCCGGGTTTTCAACATGAACTGGATACGAGGGCTGGCATTCGCCGGCATAGTGGTTGCGTGCGGCCTGCCGGCACCGGTCGTTGGACAAGGTGCGGGCCAGGTGCCGGCACCGACGATCAACGATCGCGATCCCGGCGTGGACGGCAATGCAGGCTTCTCCCTGCCCTACGAACTGAGGCGTCAGGCGGTTTTTTACCGCACGCATGAAGCCCCGGGCACGATCATCGTGAACACGCATGATCGCTTCCTGTATCTCGTGCAGGGCGACAATCGCGCCATCCGCTACGGCGTCGGCGTCGGCCGCGACGGCTTCCGCTGGGGCGGCATCCACAAGATCTCGCGCAAGCAGGAATGGCCGGACTGGACGCCGCCGCCGGAGATGATCGAGCGCCAGCCGTATCTGCCGCGCTTCATGGCCGGCGGTCCGGGCAATCCGATGGGCGCACGCGCGCTTTACATCGGCAGCACGGTGTATCGCGTACACGGCACCAATGCGCCGGAGACAATCGGCCATGCGGTGTCGTCGGGCTGCTTCCGGCTGGTCAACAGCGAGATCGAAGACCTCTATTCGCGCGTGCCGGTCGGCACCAAGATCGTCGTGCAGCACCGCTGACGATTGCGACTTCATTTCGTGAGCCGAAAAACCGCTAGGCTTTTCGCAAGGTCGAAATAGCGAGACGAAAAAAGCCGCCGACGGGCGGCTTTTTTGCGCGCATGTCGTTGCGTTCGGCTTTATGACAGACCGGCACGGCCGCTTGAGACGGTCGATCGGAGGAGATGCCATGTCTGTCATGATCGCGCGGTGCGCGTTTGCCGCCTTGCTGCTTGCTATCACCGCACCCGCTTTCGCCCAGGACAGCTATCCCTCGCGCCCGGTACGCGTCATCGTCGGTTTCGGCGCCGGTGCATCTGCTGACACCACGGCGCGCGTTGTCGCGCAGAAACTGGGGCAGTTGCTCGGACAGCAATTCATCGTCGAGAACAAGCCGGGCGCCGGTAGCAACATCGCCACCGAGTTTGTCTCTCAGGCGCCCAAGGACGGGTACACCCTTCTGTTGGGAACGGTTGCCAATACGATCAACACCACGCTGGCGCCGCAGAACCGCTTCGACTTCGCCCGCGACTTTGCACCGGTCACGCCGCTGGTCGTGTTGTCGAACATCCTGGTTGTGCACCCGGACACCGGCGTGAAGAGCGTCGGCGAACTGATCGCTCTTGCGAAATCCAAACCCGATTCCCTGTCATTCGCCTCTTCCGGCGTCGGAACATCCCCGCATCTTTCCGGCGAGCTGTTCAACCAGATGGCAGGCGTGAAGCTCGTGCATGTCCCTTACCCCGGCAGCGGACAGGCGGTGACCGACCTCCTCGCCAACCGCGTGCAGGTCATGTTCTCGCCGGCGCCGACCGTGTTGCAGCATGTGAGTAAAGGCACCTTGCGGGCCCTCGCCTCCACGCAGTTGAAGCGCACCAATGCCGCGCCCGAATTGCCGACGATGGACGAAGCCGCATTGAAGGGTTTCGACACCGGCCTCTGGTTCGGTTTGCTGGCCCCGGCTGGGACGCCGAAGGACGTCATCGACAAGTTGTCGAAGGCGACCAACGAAGCGCTCAAATCACCCGACGTCGTCGAAGCGCTCTCGAAACAGGGCATGGACATTCTCGGCGGCTCACCGGAGCAGTTCGCAAAACTGATTGCGAGCGAAACCGAAAAGTGGAGCAAGGTGGTCAAGGCCGCCGGCCTCGAGAAAAGCAAGTAACAATTGAGGCTGCGGAATCGCAGCGCAATGACAACAGGATCGAACCGATGAAGCTGAGCGCGAAAGCCTGCCGACCTTTCTTCGATGCGGTGGACGAAAAGTCCAGGGAGATGGGCGTGGCCGTCACCACCGCCGTGGTTGGACCGGAAGGCCACCTGATCGCACTCGAACGTATGGACGGCGCCGGCTTCATCACGCCCGACACCGCAATCGCCAAGGCTTATACCGTCGCGGCGTTTCGCTCGATGAGCCCGCGCTTTCCCGACGGACTCGTGATCCAGCAATGGTTCAAGGAGCGCAATCCGCAGCTGATGGCCAACGCGTCGGTGTTCACAAACGGGAAGATCGCAGCGTCAGGCGGTTCGCATCCGGTATTCCATGGCAACGAGATGATCGGCGCCTATGCGGTCAGCGGTGCAACGTCCAATCAGGACGAAGAGATCGCCGAATATGCGCGCAACAAGGTCGGCTGGGCGAAGACCGCTGCGGACGATTCGGTGGCAGACGGCGTCAAAAAGCATATCAACGAGATTTACGAGAGAGTGGGCATTCGCGACCGCAAACTCTGATCGTTATTGGCGGAGCGGTTCGACAGTTGCAATTTGAACGATTGCGTTAGCGTCGGCGTCACCCTCCTTGCGGATCGTTCTTGCGTCTTAAGCGAGCTTAAGCCGTGGCTTCGGTATAGCGCTGCTGTCGCAGGGCCGAACCATGAAACTCCTCTCGCTGTTGAAGTCGTCTCCTCCCTATCTCTGGCTGTTTCCGCCGCGGCCGTTGTTCCGCGATCGCAAGCCGCCGAGTGAAAAGCCCGAAAGATCGCCGGTCAGTCCGGTCGGCGTTCTTGCCGGCGGCATGATGCTCGCCAGTCTCGTGGTGACGACATCGGCGGTCCTGCGCGGTCCGGTTTCGGCATCGACCACGGATGGCTATGCCGCTGCGGGACGCGAGGCCGAGCACGGCGAGGACATGACCGTGAATCCGGTGATCGCCGTGATCGACCGGAATTGCGCAGAGCACGCGCGCGAAAAGCTGATGGTCGGTCTGACGAATTACTATCTGCAGCGGCGCCTGCGTCCGGGCGCGACGTCGGACGACGCGGCGGAGACATCGTCGCTCACCGGCGTCCTTGCCGGCCCGGGCGATCCCGCCGCCATGACCCCGGCCACGTCCTGCCAGAGCTGAAACCGCGGCCTGGCTGCCACGCCGGCAGGCCTTCGGCGTGCGGCAATCGCCATTCTCTCGACATGAAGCCGGTCTAACGACCGGCATTCGACAAGATCGCGATTGAGCCAGGCGGCGCCGCGGCGCCGCCTTTTGCTGTGTGTGGACACCGCATGTTCGGGTGGTTTGAGAAAGTGCTGCAGCCGACGGTGCTGCCGGATAATCCGGAGCCGCCGCCGACGCTGGCTGCCTTCTATTGGCATTTCGCACGACAGGCGAAGGGGCTGTTTGCCGCGCTGTTCGTCACCGGCTTCATCGTCGCTTTGCTCGATGTCACGATCCCGGTTTTCATTGGCCGCGTCGTCACCCTCGTCACATCGAGCGACCCGGCGACGCTGTTCGCGCAGTCGTGGCACATCCTGCTGGCGATGGCTGTCGTTCTCGTGGTGCTGCGCCCGCTGGCGCTCACCGCGCAGAACGTGGTCGCCAATCAGGCGATCGCCGCCAACCTCACCAACCTGATCCGCTGGCAGAGCCACTGGCATGTGGTGCGGCAGAGTTGGGCGTTCTTCCAGAACGACTTTGCAGGCCGCATCGCCAACAAGGTGATGCAGACCGGCCCCGCGATCCGCCAGAGCCTGGTCTCGATGATCACCGCGGTCTGGTACATTCTCGTTTACGGCACCAGCGCGATGCTGCTGCTGGGAGCGGCCGATCTCTGGCTCGCCTTGCCGATTCTGGTCTGGTTCGTTGCCTACGCCATCCTGCTGTGGATCTTCGTGCCGCGCATGCGCGACAGGTCGCTCGACGTGTCGGAAGCGCGCTCGCTCGTCACCGGACGCGTCGTCGACACCTACACCAACATCCTGACGCTGAAACTGTTCGCACGCGCCCGCGAGGAAGACGCCTATGTCCGCGACTCGATCGAGATGCATACCGGACATTTCCATGCGTCGCTGCGGCTCAACACGCTGTTCACGCTGACGCTGTCGACCCTGAACGCGGCGATGGTCGTGTCCGTTGCGGGCCTGTCGATCTTTCTATGGACGCAAGGGTCGGTGCAAGTCGGCACGGTGGCGATGGCGCTGCCGCTCGCCTGGCAGATCGTCAACATGGCCGGCTGGGTCGCCTATCAGATCACCGACATTTTCGAGAATATCGGCGTCGTGCAGGAAGGCATGCGCGCGATCGCCCGTCCGCTCGGCCTGACCGACAAGCCGGATGCCAAAGAGCTGAAGGTCACGCGCGGCGAAATCGCATTCGAGGATATCCGGTTCGGCTATGGCAGCGAGAAGGGCCTGATCGAAGACCTGTCACTGACGGTGAATCCCGGCGAAAAAATCGGTCTGATCGGCCGCTCCGGCGCCGGCAAGTCGACGCTGGTCAACCTGCTGCTGCGCTTCTTCGAGCTGGAGGACGGCCGCATCCTGATCGACGGGCAGGACATCGCGCAGGTGACGCAGGAATCGCTGCGTACGCAGATCTCGGTGGTGACGCAGGATACCTCGCTGCTGCACCGCTCGATCCGCGACAATATCCGCTACGGCCGCCCGTCCGCGTCGGACGATGAGGTTGTCGCGGCGGCGAAGCTTGCCCAGGCGCATGACTTCATTCTCGGCCTAGAAGACTGGCGGCACCGCCACGGCTATGACGCGCAGGTCGGCGAGCGCGGCGTCAAGCTGTCCGGCGGCCAGCGCCAGCGCATCGCTATCGCCCGCGTCATCCTGAAGAACGCGCCGATCCTGGTGCTCGACGAGGCAACATCCGCGCTGGATTCCGAGGTCGAAGCCGCGATCCAGTCGAGCCTCGATGAACTGATGAAGAACAAGACGGTGATCGCGATCGCGCACCGGCTTTCCACCATCGCGCGCATGGATCGTCTTGTCGTTCTCGACAAGGGCCGCATCGTCGAACAGGGCACGCATGACGGATTGCTGCAAGCCGACGGACACTACGCGGCGTTGTGGCGCCGCCAGTCAGGCGGCTTCATCGATTCCCCGGGCCTCGCCGCGGCGGAGTAGGTTGCGCGCCGCGCATATCTTCGCGCGGCCTGTGCATGCTAGCGTGTGGGCCTTATCGCGAGGGGCATCATGCGCATCATTCATCTGGCCGCCACCGTCCTGTTGTCGCTGTCATCGATAGCCGGCGCACAGGCTGAGACCATCCGCGTCGCGCATGACCAGCGTTTCCCGCCTTTTGCGGAAGTGAAGGACGGCATGTCCGCAGGCCTCGCGGTCGATATCCTGAACGCCGCGGCGCAGCGCGCCGGCCTGACGGTCATCTACGTGCCGGTCCCGTTCGCGGAAATTCAGAAGACACTCGAAGACGGCCGCGCCGATGCGGTGTTTCCGCTGGCGATCAATCCGGAGCGGCGGCAAGTATTCGACTTCTCGGCCCCGCTGGTGATCACCGGCGGCGCGTTGTTCGTTCGTGCGCCGCAGCCGACGCCAGATGGATTGAAGGCGCTCGCGGGCAAGACCGTGGTGACGCCCAAGACCGGCCCGCTCGCCGGCTTCATCGGCAAGACCGCGCCCGAGGTGAAGCTGGTGGTCAATGCCGACTACGACGAAAGCTTCGCGCAATTGCTGTCGGGCGAGGCCGATGCCGCTGCGCTGAATTTCCAGGTCGGGCGCAGGCTCGCGTCCACGCTTCACGCCGGCAAGGTCACTTTGCCGGAGAAACTGTTCCTCGAATTGCCGCTCGCGGTCGCGGTCCGCAAGGGCCAGTCCGCCGATCTGATCGCAAAACTCGACAAGGGCATTGCCGCCATTCGCGCCGATGGCACCTGGGAGAGCATCAACAAGCGCTGACCGGCGATCGCGGGTTGAACACACAGCAATAGCTCCGCTTGCAACTATTGCGTGTGCTCACCCGTCCGGCTGCCGCATGGCCCAAGCGAGCGGCGTGCATGGCCTGCGGGTTGCAGGCCGCCGGACGATTGCGCATATATGGCGGGAACCGAGTCACGCGTCCGCCGCCTCGGACCACCTGACACATTCCGACCTGCATGCGCCGCCGCCCGCGCGTCCGCCGTGTTTCGGGGTGCAGACGTCCTCCGGCGAACCAACAAGGAGAACAACAATGGCGCGCAAACCGACCAAACGGACCGAATTCGTCCTGTTCGACGTGATCTACGAAGACGGCAGCCAGCGGTCCAACCGTCGCGTGCCTGGCGAAGCGCTGGGAGGCCTGGAAGGCGATGAGCCCGCCCGCGTCATCATCGAACAGCAGGACCGGGAGATCGCGGAAAAATCCGGTCAGAGTCCGCTCCGCATCAAGACCCTTCACCGGGCCGGCACCAAGCCGTCGGAAAAGGAATGGAAGCGGCAGCGCTCCTGAGCGGATGGCCCTGTCGTAAAACTGTCATCCACTAAACCTAGCTCGTCGCGCACACCCCGCAGACCGGGATCCCGTCGCGATGAATCGGCCAGAACCGCCGGTCGACAGCACACCTGCTGCCGGCATGATTTCCGCCTTCGCTTTCGATGCCGAAGGCCATGCCCGTGCGCTGCTGCCCGATCAGGTCGAGGCCGCGCTCGGCAGCACGCAGGGCTTCGTCTGGGTTCATCTGTCGCGCGCCGACATCCGCTGCCGCAAGTGGGTCGAACTGCACGCGCCGTTGAGCGACATCGCCCGCGAGATCATGCTGGGCGACGAAGACCATCAGCGCGTCGAGGTCTATGGCCGCGAGATCGTCGGCGTTATTCCCGAGTTGCATCTCGAATTCGACAATCCGACCGAGGATTTGACGCGGCTGCGCTTCGCCATGACCGACCGGCTGCTGGTCACCATGCGGCGCATCCCGCTGCGCTCCGTGGAAAATGTCCGCCGCTCGATTGCGGCCGGCACGCATTACACAGCCCCGATCGAAGTCCTGGACGGAATCATCGATCACTTCGCGCATGTGATCGGCCAGTTTGCCGAACGCATCGGCGACGATCTCGATCTGGTCGAGGAACGGGTGGCGCACAGCCCGCGCGGCGACGAATCCCAGGTGATCGCACGCGCACGCAGCCAGTCCGTGCGCATGCATCGCCAACTCTCGCAAATGCGCGGACTGTTTCACCGGCTCGAACTGCGGGTGGCCGGTCCGCTGCCGGAGCTGGCCGCACCGGTCCAGTCGCTGGCGCAGAAGATCGACGATTTCGATCACTCGGTCGCCGCGATCCACGATCGCGCGCGCCTGTTGCAGGAAGAACTGGCGGGCCGCATGGCCGAACTGACCAACCGCCGTCTGCTGACGCTCTCGATCCTCACCGCCGGCATCCTGCCGCCCACGCTGGTCACCGGCTTCTTCGGCATGAATACGAAGGACCTGCCGTTTCTGGAAACGCCAGGCGGCACCTGGTACGCGTTGGCGATCGCCGCCTGCGCCGGCGCTTTTACCTATTGGGCGATCCAGCGGATGCGGGCGCTTTAGGCGGCAAAGGCGTTGCAGCAAAGGCGTTGCAAATGTGCGAGGGTTTGGTTTCCTTCTTCAATTGGGGGGAAGTCGATTGTCGAAGCGAGGCTTCGGCAGTCAGGTGGGGTCACACTTGCTGGATGACCCCCTCCCCAAACCTCCCTCTTTCAGGGGGAGGGAGTCGAGAGAGCGCCGCTCATGAACAATAATTGTACCCCCCTAACCCGCCGCTCGCTGATCGTCGGTACCGCGGTCGCGGCCAGCACGCTTGCCGCGCCCGCGCTCGCGCAGAACGACAGCCGCAGTTTCGTGCTGGTGCATGGCGCCTGGCGCGGCGGCTGGTGCTGGCGACGCGTCGCCGACCGGCTGGAAAAGCGGGGGCACAAGGTCTATTCGCCGTCGCTCACCGGGCTCGGCGACCGCTCGCATCTGATCGGCACGCGGCCGACTGTGACCACCCATATCGACGACATCGCCAACATCATCCGCTTCGAGGATTTGCAGCGCGTGGTTCTCGTCGGCCATTCCTATGGCGGCCTCGTGATCTCCGGCGTCGCCGAAAAGGCGCAGAAGCAGATCGCTTCGATCGTGTTCCTCGATGCGTTTGTTCCGGAGAACGGCGCGACCATCATGAGCCTGTCGCGGCAGGGATTGCGCGACAATGTCAACGCCGCGATCAGGCGCGGCGAGTTGGGCATTCCGCCGGCCAGCGCGGCCATCTTCAACGTCAACGAAAAAGATCGCGCCTACGTCGACAGGAAATGCACGCCGCAGCCGATCGGCACCTATGGCGATCCGGTGAAACTTACCGGCGCGCGGGAGAGGATCGCCCGCAAGACCTATATCCGCGCGAAGGGCTTCAACTCGGCCGGCTTCGACGCCATCGCGGCAAGGCTCAGGGCCGATCCGTCTTGGAACGTGCACGACATGCCCTGCGGACATGATGCGATGATCGACATGCCGGATCGTCTCACTGAGCTTTTGCTCGCAGCGTCATGAAAAACGCCGCGCCCAGAGGGACCTGAGCGCGGCGCGCCTCCTCATTCCGGCGCCGCTGGAAGGTCGCACGCCGGACGAGTAGCCGATGATCAGAGAGCCGGTTACATCGCCGGCAGGATCGCGATGTCCTTCACGTCACCCTTCACGCCTTCGATGGTCGCAGCCTTGGTGGCCTTGCCGGTCTTCAGATCGACCGACCACAGGTCGGCGCCGGTCATCGCCCAGGCCTCGTTCTTGGTGCCGTCGGACCAGATGTCGAACGCGATCATCTTCGGCGAGGCACCGAGCATGCCGACCGTATTGAGAACGCCGTCATTCGGCGGAACCTGCTTCACCAATGCTCCGGTGCCGAGATCAATGTTGAACAGGTCGGTCGACTTCGTTCCCTTCACCGAGTTGGTATAGGCGCCGGCGCCGATCATCGGGGTCTTGCCCTTGCTGGCATCGCTGTCGGCGTATTTGTGGCTGCCATCGGTGATGACCTTGCCGTCATCGACATTGACCCGCAGGCTGGTGCCGTCATTGCCCATCACGCGGAGACGATCGGCGGCCGGATTGAAGTCGACCGTCGCCCAGACGCCCTGCTTCAGCATGGTCTCGAGCTTGGATTTCATGGTGGCCTTGCCGTCCATGCCAACGGTGTAGAGCGTGCCGTCCGCGGCGAGCGCATAGAGCATGCCGTCGGCCGGGCGTACGTCGATACCGAGGATGTCGCCCTTGATGCCGTCGACCTTCATCGATTTCGTCACCTTCTTGGCGTCGGTATCGACGATGGCGATGGTGTCATTGCCGATCAGGGCTGCGACCTGAGCGGCCTGCGCCGCGACAGCGGAAAATGTGACGGCCGCGGTTGCGGCCAGCAATGTCTTGAACGTCATCTGCAAAACTCCGTGCTTTTTGCGCCCCGGGGGTTGGGGTCGTGGCGGATACCGGCCGGGATGCCGGTTTGGATGCAGCCCGAGAAAAAATCTTTTTGCAGGTTCCCTGCATCCAAACGCCGCGGTGCCCGGGTAACCGGTCGATACAACGGAACGGGGCTGCTATACGCAGACGCAACAGGGACCGGTTCCGGGATGGCGATGGACGACCAGGCCGATGAGGCGCAGTTGACCGCAGCGCTGTTGCGCTGCGCCGGCGGCGACCGCGCGGCTTTGCGCGTGATATTCAATTTGGAAGCCGCCCGCATGACCGGTGTTGCGTTTCGCATTCTGCGCCGCCGCGATCTCGCCGACGAGGCGGTGCAGGAGGCGTTCCTCAGAATCTGGCGGCTATCGAAAAGCTTCGATCCGGCCCGCGGTAGCGGCCGGACCTGGATCTATACGGTGCTGCGCAACCGGGCGCTGACGCTGCTTCAGGACGAAGCGAAGTATCCGGCCTCCGATAGCGACAGCGAATGGCCCGAGGCCTCGGCGGAAGCGGCATTTGCCATGCTGCCGGAGACAAGCGCGCTGCGTCGCTGCCTGGAGCAACTCGATCTCAAGCGTCGTTCGGCCGTCGTGCTCGCCTACGCCCACGGCATGAGCCACGGCGAACTGGCCGGCAAGCTCGGCGTGCCGCTCGGCACCGCCAAGAGCTGGACCCGGCGCGGCCTTCTCTCCCTGCAGGAGTGCATGGGATGACCGAGCGCGACAACATTCTCGCCGCCGAGTTTGTGTCGGGCCTGCTCGATCCGGCGCAGCGCGCCGAAGCGGAGCTCCGCGTCGAAACCGACGCCGCGTTTGCCGCGCTGGTTGCGCAATGGCGTGAGCGCCTGTCCGACCTGGACCGCACCGCGCCGGCCATGCCACCGGATCCCTCCTTGTGGCAGCGGATCGAAACCGGTGTCGCAGCGTCACCGCCGTCCGATCGCCGCCCGCAGCCAGGCTGGTTCGCGCGGCTCTGGAACTCGATCGACGGCCTGCGGGCGGCCACCGCGACCTCGCTTGCATCCGCACTGGTGTTTGCCATCGTCGCCGGTGTAGCCCTGACCTATGCAACGCGCGAAGCGGTGCGAAAGCCGGTCTATGTCGCGATCCTCGTCAATGATGATACCAAGCAGCCCGGCGCCGTCGTCAATGCCTTCGCCGACGGCCGCGTCGAGATGATCCCGTTGACCGACATCGCGGTGCCGCCCGGCCGCGCACTCGAAATCTGGACCTTGTGGGATCGCAATGTCGGCCCGCGTTCGGTCGGCCTGATCGATCGTGCGCGGACCGTGCAACTCAATCTCGACAAGCTGCCGCCCACCGGACCCGACCAGTTATTCGAGATCACGCTCGAGCCCGAAGGCGGCTCGCCGATCGGCCGTCCGACCGGCCCGATCCTCTACAAGGGCACGACCTCGCGCTCGCTGTGATGACGTGCCTGGTCGCTCGCACCGGCCCAGGCATCGTCCGGCATTTGCATCAAATCCGAACAAACGGATTGACGCCGCCCTCACCAAGACCGCGCACGTGCGGGCGCCTGCCTCGCTGTCTCCATGATCGCACGGAGAGATGCGGCATGCGCGCGATCGCGTGAGCCTCCTCCATCACGAGACAGTCTGAATGAAATTTGTCCGGAGCCCGTCTGGCCCGCCTGGGTTCGCATCAATGAAAGCGATCGAGCAGATCCGTCTTCAGCAGGCCTTGCAGGCGCAGAAAAGCGCCGGTCCATTGCCGATCATACTCGGCGCGGTGATCGCGTTGGGAATCGGCCTGCTCGGCGCGAGCGGCACCATACGCGCGCCGACCTTGTCGCAGGCCAGGATGCAGATCGCGGCTGGCGGGGTCAGGCCACCGGCAACGGTCGCCATTGACGCGAGCATGGACCGCATCGGCAACGCTGAAAACGCGATCCTGCTCCGGACATGCGTACCCTTTGCGCGGTTCGGCCTCGGCGATGCCATCGAGCACCGCCGCTTATACAGGTCGCTGCAAACCGCCAGCGGCTTGCCGGCCGTCTCTGCGATCACCGGGAAACGGCCGAAGCCGATTGACGACGCGCTCTCCGCCGCGATCTGGGCCGAAGCGGCAGACTGCATCTACCGGCAGAATAGCTGGATGCTGTGCGATCCCGACAATCGCGCGCTGGCCGTTGAAACCGCCAGCACCTTTTTTCGTCGCCTGTCGGCCGCGGAAAAGACGGAGCAGTTCGTCGACGGCCGCACGCGTCGCCCCGGCATCGGCGCGGACCCCCGCAGCCACGCCTTGCAGCATGCGTCCGCGAGCAAGGATCGCGTATTATCCGGCATCCGCGCACAAGTCGCCGAAGGTCGCATCACCGAAACGGATTTCGGCCTGTTCGCGCCTGTCGAGATCACCCAGATCGCTCGGGAGACGCGGGTAGCGCGTGATGTCTGCGCCGCGGAAGATTGAGGCTGGCGGACCGAAGTTCGGCCCGGGGAACCCTACCCCACCACCCTGTCCATATATGCCGCGCCGCCGATATCGCAGACATCGTGCCGGCCGAACCAGCGATAGCGGTTGCGCGCAATCATGCCGTAGGCCCAGTCCCGCAGCGGCTTCGGCACGATGCGGAACGCGCGCACCCAGCCATAGCGCGGCAGACGCGACAGCGCGGCAATCGCTGAATCGGAGCGAAGATTGACGGTCCCGTCGACCAGCACCGCATTGCTTTGCGGATTGTCAGGATCGATGCCGTGCTTCAGCGCCAGCGCCCGACCATAATCGCTCTGGATTGGCGTGAACAGAAACAGACGCTCCCCATCGCGGCTGGCGACGAAGCGCACCCAGCCCGAGCACAGGACGCAGACGCCGTCATAGAGGATGAGCCCGCGCCCGCCCGGCTCGCCGATCTTGTGAAGCTGCGGATCGCCGGGTGGGATCATCTGGATGAATCACCGGTCGTCGGACATCGCAAGCGCGACAATCATCAACACGATCGCGGGTCCGGTCTTGACCAGAGCGCCGAGCGGTTCGATCCAGAGCGCCGGCGTCAGGATCGCGGTCCCGAACATGTAGCCAACGGCGACCACGATGCCAGCGACCAGCCCGATCCGGGATGTGCGGCGAAACGCGATCAGCAGCCCGACCGCGATATCCGTCAGGCTCGACGTAATGACAAACGCGTGCGACTGGCCGCCTGGAAAGCCAGAACGGGCCATCATGTCGAGCGCATCGTCATAGGCGACCGTGATCGCGATCAGCCCCGAGACCAGCCAGAACACCGCGAGCACTGTGATGATCAGCGCCTTGAGCAGATAAAGCCGCGCGAACCAGCGATTCTCCACCGTCGCCGGACGCTCGTTCAGCACGGCATCGAGCGAACGCGGCGCAATCAAGGTATCGGTCATCCAGCGCGCAGGATCGCCGACCACGCCGCGTCGCAATTCGGCAATGGCGGTCGAGCGCATCGGCGGCGACCAGCCGAGCCATGACGACAGGTCGCCGGCTTTGGCGCCGAGATCGATGATGAATTCCGGCATGCGAAGCCGCCACGGCCAGATATCGCCGAGCCATCGGCGCAAGCGGACAATCACACTTTCCAGGCTGTGCGGTTCAGGATGCATCAGGTCGTAGACCGCCGCGGAGGGCTCGCCCGGCTTCCAGCGTTCGGCGAGAACCGCCACCGTCTCGGCGATATCCTCCACCGCGACATAGCGGAATGGCCGTTCGGCCAGAGCCGTGGGAAGATCGACCGGCAGGGCCGCGAGCGAGCGCAGCATGGCGCTGCCGCCGTAAGGCGCAGGCGCGAGCACCATGCCGGGCCGCAGGATCGCATGCGGCAAGCCGGATTCCACGATCAGCCCGTCGGCACGCCGCTTGCTCTGCGCGAATGGCGTGACATCGCCGCCGGGCTCGCCGGGGATCGAGGTGTGGATCAGCAGCACCGGCCGCCCGACCGCGCATAACGCCGCGATCAGCCGCTCGATAAATCCGTCATGCGACTCGTGGGTGGACTTTCCCGGCTGGTCCTGCAGCACGCCGACGCAATTCAGCACGATGTCGGCGCCGCTCTGAGCAATCAGCGCCTTAAGGCCGAGAACGTCGAGGCTGGCGATCGGTGTCTCGCGCGCGGCATCGCCGAACATGTCGCGCTGGGCCGACGAGAAGTGGCGCGCCGCTGCGGTCACTTTCATGCCGCGACGGATCAGGTCGGCGGCGACGAATTGCCCAATCAGGCCGCCGGCGCCGAGGATCAGGATATGCGTCATCGCATCACCATAAGGTTTCACTGGCGCGCTGCGGCCACGCCTTGTCGTAAGCCTCGCCGCCGACCCGCGCCGAGGAGATGGCGGACAGGATCTGCCCCGCACTCGGAAGCGACTTGGGATCGACGTGCCGCTGTGGATTCCAGAGGTCGGAGCGGATGACCGCCCGCGCGCACTGGAAATAGACCGACTCCACGTCGACGATGAGCACGCTGCGCGGCGGCTTGCCGTCTATCCTGAAACTGTCCAGCAGCGCCGGCTCGATCGAAATCCGGGCGCTGCCATTCACCCGCAAAGTGCCGCCAAATCCAGGAATGAGGAACAGCAGCGCGACCCGCGGATCGGCGAGGATATTGCGCAGCGAGTCGATCCGGTTGTTGCCGTGGCGGTCCGGCAGGATCAGCGTTTTCGGATCGGCGACCCGCACGAAACCCGGGAGGTCGCCGCGCGGCGAGCAATCGAGGCCGTCCGGCCCGGCGGTGGCGAGCATCGCGAACGGCGATGCCGCGATGTAGCGCGCATAATCCGGGGTGATGTGGCCGGTTTCCTTCACGATCGCGGCCTCGGCGGGCGTGCCATAGATCGTTTCGAGCTGTTCGATCGTGGTGACCGTGGTCATCGCCGCCTCCGGAACGCGCCTCGGTGATGCAGGTAGCACGCCATGGACCGGGGAGAAATATGCGTGGCCGTCATGCTGGCAGCGCAAGCCCGAGCCAGTATGGGCAAAAGACGCATGGCCGCGCCCGCCGGTTACGACTAGCCTCGCAGCCTCAACGTGAAAGGATCAGTCCCTTGTCGGACAAAGCCGCAAACGTCGCCATCACACCCGCAACATATGCCCGCTACGCGCAGGCCTTTCCGACCCTGACTGCACAGGAAATCGCGCGGCTTCACCGTTTCGGCGAAGTGCGTCGCTTCGGCGATGGCGAAGCCCTGTTCCTGACCGGCCAGCCGCGCGGCATGCACGTCATCCTGTCCGGGCATGTGGTCGCCAGCCAGCGCGACGGCCTCGGCCATGTCACGCCAATCGTGGATTTTGGCCCGGGCCAGTTCATGGCCGAGGTCGGCTCGCTGGCGGGAGACCCGTCGCTGCTTGACGCGCATGCCGAAGGCGAGGTCGAGGCGCTGGTGATTCCGCCCGCCGGTCTGCGGCAATTGCTGATCGCGGAAGCCGAGCTTGGCGAGCGGGTCATGCGCGCCATGATCCTGCGGCGGGTATCGCTGATCGAGAGCGGCGCCGGCGGCGTCGTTCTGATCGGCGCGCACAGCGCCGTCGACGTGGTGCGGATCGAGAACTTCCTCACCCGCAACGCCTATCCGCATCACCTGCTCGATCCCGCGACCGACCGCGAAGCGCAAGACGTCATCGCCCGCTATGCCCCGCAGCCGAACGACCTGCCGCTGGTGGTGACGATGAACGGCGACGTGTTGCGCAATCCCGACGACAACACGCTCGCGCATGCGCTCGGGATGCTGGAGAAGATCGACCCGGACAAGGTCTATGATGTGGTCGTGGTTGGCTGCGGCCCCGCCGGTCTTTCGACCGCGGTCTATGCGGGCTCCGAAGGCCTGTCGGTGATGGTGGTCGAACGCAGCATGTATGGCGGACAGGCCGGCGCCAGCGCGCGGATCGAGAATTACTTCGGCTTTCCGACCGGCATTTCCGGCATGGCGCTGGTCAGCCGCGCCTTCGTGCAGGCGCAGAAATTCGGCAGCGAGATCATGAACCCGCTGGCGGTCACGCGGCTCGACTGCTCGCAGCCTGACGGACCATTTCGCCTCGATACTGACGGAGGCCGTATCCAGGCACGCGCGGTGGTGATCGCAAGCGGCGCGCGCTACCGCCGGCTTGAGGTCGACAATCTGGGCGATTTTGAAGGCCGCGGCGTCTGGTACTGGGCCTCGCCGATCGAAGCGCGGCTATGCGCGAACGAGGATGTCATGATCGTCGGCGGCGGCAATTCCGCCGGCCAGGCCGCGGTCTATCTCGCCGCGCATGCCGCGACGGTGCGGATCGTCGTCCGTGGCGCCGGCCTCGCCGCCACCATGTCGCGCTATCTGGTCGATCGGATCGCGGCTGCGCCCAATATCGAGGTGATACCGCACACCGAAGTCATCGGACTTGCGGGCGATGGGCGGCTCGAGCGCGTGCGCTGGCGCAACCGCAATACCGGCGAGGAAGACGAGGCGGCGGTCGGCAACCTGTTCCTGTTCATCGGCGCCGCCCCGGCAACCGCCTGGCTGGCCGATTGCGGCGTCGAACTCGACCGCGCCGGCTTCGTGGTGACCGGCAAGGAATGCTCCGCCGCTCATGGCGAAAATCCGCTGCAATCGAGCATTCGCGGCGTGTTCGCGGTCGGCGACGTACGCTCCGGCTCGGTCAAGCGGGTCGGCGGCGCGATCGGTGAAGGCGCGCAGGTGGTGGCGGCGCTCCACCGCTATCTCGGCGAACGGAGTTCGTGACACATGACCAAGCAATGCACCCATGGCAGCTTTATCCGCAAGGTGACACCGAGTGCGCTCGGCTGCGAGGAATGTATCAAAATTCCCGGCGCATGGTGGGTGCATCTGCGCCTGTGCCGGACCTGCGGTCACGTCGGCTGCTGCGACGACTCGCCGAACAAGCATGCGACCAAGCATTTTCACGCCACGCAACATCCGTCATCGAGGGCTACGATCCCCCGGAAGGCTGGGGCTGGTGCTATGTCGACGAAGTCTTCCTCGATCTCGGCGATGACGTGACGCCGCAACGCGGTCCGATCAAGCGCTTTGTGCGATAGGACGCGATCGGATCAACTTGCGCGTATCGCCGAGCCGCGGCGCCGGTCGTGCTCGGTCTCGAAATAGTGCTGGCGCTTGGCCTCCAGCATCGCAAGATCGGCGCGCTTGACGACGAATTCGAGCCGTTCGCCATGGCCGGCAGTCGCGACCCCCATCGACAGGCTCAGCGTCATATCCGGGTAGAAGGTGTTGTTGATCGCGATCAGGTCCTGGATGGTCTGGATCAAGGCCTCACCCGCCACTTCGTCGGTCTCCGGCAGCAGGATCGCAAATTCGTCGCCGCCGACCCGGCAGGCATAGGCCGGCTTCTCGACCACCGAGTTCAGCACCTCGCCCGCGCGCCGCAACAACGCGTCGCCGGCGGCGTGGCCGGACTCGTCGTTCGCATTCTTCAGGCCGTTCAGGTCCGCCATGATGATGGTGATCGGATGCGGCCCCTTGCGCTCCAGCCGGTTCAGCTCGTCGACATAGAACGAACGATTGTACAGCTTGGTGAGCACATCATGCGTGCCGAGATATTCGAGATAGGCTTCAGCCTTCTTCCGCGCGGTGATGTCGGTCAGCGCAACCTGTACCAGCGACCAGTCACGTTCGCTGCCGGGCAGAACGGAAAATTGCAGCAGCAGGTTCAGCTTGGTGCCGTCGAGCGCGTAGTTCACCACCTCACGTAGCTGGAACAGCTTGTTGTCCCACAGATCGATCAGTTGTTCGCGGAAATGCGTTTCCATGTCGTCGCGGAACACATCGGGCAGCGCCCTTAACAGCGCCGCCTTGTCGGACGCGCCGAACAACTCCAGGGTGCGGCGGTTTACGTCGAGAACGCGGATCTCGCTGAGGCAACGCGTCACGAATTCCGGATGCACGTCGGTGAACACGCGAAAGTCGGTGATGCCGCGTTCGCGGATCTCGTCGAGCAGCTTCTTGACGCCGGAAAAATCCTCGACCCACAGCGACACCGGCGAATGCGCGAACAACCCGAGGGCATAATTCTCGCTCGCGGTCATCTTCCGGCGGGCATTTTCGCGATCGGTGACGTCCTCGATCGCGATCAGCACCCGCTGCCAGCTGTCCTCATGCCCGGGCAGGATGCGGCCATGAAGCTGAATGTCGAGCCGCTCGCCGGTGAGGGTATAATTCGCGGTGTGGCTTTGGAACGTGGGTTTGCCTTCCCACAGCTGCACCAGTTCCTCGACATGAGCCGTCAGCATGTCGTCGCGCAGCACCGTGTCGAGATTGGCCACCAGATGGTCTGCGTCGTTCGCCCGATACAGCGACAGGGTCTTGCGGTTGACCTTGATCAGCCGGATGCAGGCAGAACATTGCTTCACCCGCGACAGGTCGGCCGCGAAATGCGCACGCAAGTCAGACACGCCGTCGGCGCGCCATTGATCAAACAGCGCCTTCAACGCGCTGTAATCCTCCAACCAGAGCGACACCGGCGCGAGATCGAACATCTCGGCATCGTCGTTGACGTGCGTGTGCTGAACGTTGTCCACGGGGTGATTGGCCATCCAAAACCTGCGGAAGCGGGCGATTTCAAATCGCGAAATTCGTCCAAGTATATGTGATTCCCGATTAGCAAAGCGTGTCTGCCCGGCTACGCGCAATTAACCGTTTTGACACCATGCCCGGGGCTCGGGTCAGCGTCTTTTCACGAAAAGTATCGGTAAATTTTGAGCAGCCGCCGCTCATCAATGTCCCATCTCACACCGATGCTTTGAGCTACGTCAAGTATCCGACCGCGGCCGCCACTTAGCCTGTTTCGTAGGGAGAAAACGGCCATGACAACAATTCGAAGCATTGCGCAGCCCTCCGTGCATGAGGGAGAAGTCGGCGTCCACTCGCTCGATCAGTTCGTGCTCGCAGTTCCCGACCTGAAAACGGCGGAACAATTCTACAGTGATTTCGGGCTCGATGTTCGCAACGCGCGTCACGGCCTGGAAGTGTTCAGCGCCGGCGGCGATCACTGCTGGGGACGTATCGTCGAAGGCCAGAGCAAACGGCTGCATCATCTGTCGTTCGGCTGTTTTGCGGAGGACCTGCCCTACTTCCAGGAACGCATGGAAGAGAATGGCGTCGAGATCCTTGATGCACCGCTCGGGCTGGAAAGCAACGGGCTGTGGTGCCGCGATCCGGCCGGCCTGCTGATCGAGATCAAGGTCGCCCCGAAAGTGTCGCCCGATCGCAAGATGAGCGGGACCTGGTCGTCGTCGCCGGAAGGGGTGATGGGCGCCTGCGCACGCGTCAAGGCGCCGGTGGTGCGGCCGCGCCGTCTGTCTCACCTGCTCGCCTTCACCACCAATGTCGACGAGGCAACGACATTCTATTCGCGCGTGTTGGGCCTGCGGCTGTCCGACAGCACCGGGCTCGCGGCCTTCATGCATTCGATCCATGGCAGCGACCATCACATCCTGGCCTTCGCGCAGGCAGACGCGCCGGGGATGCATCATTGCAGCTGGGACGTGGCCGGCATCGACGAGATCGGTCTCGGCGCCATGCACATGGCATCGAAAGGCCACACCAAAGGCTGGGGCCTCGGCCGCCATGTGCTCGGCTCGAACTATTTCCATTATGTCCGCGATCCGTGGGGCAGCTTCGCCGAATATTCCGCCGACATCGATTACATCCCGGCGACCCAGCTCTGGGAGGCGGGACGCTACGACGACGAGGACTCGTTCTACCTGTGGGGTCCCGAGCCGCCGGCGGATTTCACCACCAATTACGAAGCGCGGAACTGATCACCGCGTTTGCCCGGTATTGATCCCGATCAAGGTCAGGAGCGCGGCAACGGGCCTAATGGGCAGCATGAAACCGCGCTTCAAGCTGCGTCATGCTGTGGTCGGATATGTCGTCGCGCTCGTCTTTGCATTCAACGGGCTGCTGGCGAGCGTCATCGACGCAAGCATGGCCTCGGGCGGGAGTTCGTTTGCCCTGATCACCTGCCTAGGCGGGCCAGCGCCGGGGCAACAAGTGCCGGGGCAACAAGTCCCGGGCCAGAGCGACCACGCAGCGAAGTGCAGTTGCAATCTGAATTGCTGCTGCGCCAGTGGCTCGCTCGCCCGCAATGGCAGCGAGATCGACATTCAGTACCCTGCGTTGAGCACCGCATTCCTGCAGCGCGCACACGCGCCGGTCGTTCGCGACCTCCGCACCGGTCATCCGCTGCATCTGCGCTCGCCGCCGGCGATTACCGCCTGATCCGAACTGCCTCGATCCGCCTTTTTACGGGCGTGGCGCAGCACCGAAGCGATCGCACCACCTGCCTGTTCCATTCGTAGGTAAATTACCAATTTTGTTACAAACGGCACGAAACCTGCATCGGGGAGGCTGTGAATCCTCGTAGCCGGGAAGATCTGCCATGCGCTGTCGCGTACCGACGCTTTCTGCACTGATATTAGTCATGCTGGCTCTTGCGTTGCCTGCAAGCGGCGCAGCGGCACAGACCAAGCTGCGCATGGTGCTGGACTGGAAATATCAGGCCCAGATGGGGCCGTTTTTCCTGGCCGCGGATCGCGGGTATTTCAAGGACGAGAACCTCGAGGTTTCGTTCGACCAGGGCGAAGGTGCGGGCGCTGCGGTGCCGAAGATCGCAGGCGGTCTCTACGACCTTGGCTTTGGTGGCCTGGACTCGGTCGTCATGCTGAGCGCAACACGTCCGGCCGAAGCACCGGTGGTCGTGTTTCAGGTCTATGCGCGCGCGCCCTTCGTCATCGTCACGCGCTCGGACAGCCCGATCAAGACGCCGAAGGATCTGGAAGGCAAGACCATCGGCGGTCCTGCCAATGACGGCGCGTTGAAGCTGTTTCCCGCCTTCTCCAAGGCCACGGGAATCGACGCGAGCAAGGTCACGATCACCAACATGGCCCCGAATCTCAGGGCGCAGATGCTGATGCGCGGTCAGGTCGATGCGGCTTTCGCATTCCGCACTGCGATCTATATGGACAACAAGCTGATGGGCGGCGATCCCGACAAGGACCTGCGGTTCATCGCCTACGAAGATCACGGGCTGGATCTCTATTCCAACGCCATCATCGCGTCCCGCAAGCTGGTCACGGAAAATCCGGAAGCGCTCCGCGGCTTCCTGCGCGCGCTCAATCGCGGCATCAAGGACACGGTTGCAGACCCGGAGGCTGCGGTTCAGGCGGTCATGAAGCGTGAGCCGTTGCTGAAGCCGGACATCGAGCGCGAACGACTTCAGTCGATGTTCAAGAACGACATCAACGCGACCGAAGCCGCGAAGATCGGGCTCGGCGATGTCGACGACGACCGCCTCAAGCGCACGATCAAGATCGTCGTGGATGCAAACGGGCTGCCGCGCACGCCCGCGCCAAACGAGGTCTTCGATCGCCGCTTTCTTCCGCCGACGGCCGAGCTGATCCGCAAATTCTGACAAGACCGAAGCGCGACCGCCGGACAATATTCGGCCGTTGTGCTTCAGTGCGCTGCCTCGCGCCCATTTCTTCGACCAGGAGATGACACAAACGTGCCCGCCAATCACGACACAAACGATTCCGCTGCGGTTTACCGGGAGCAAGGTCTCGGCCAACGCATCGGCTTCGGCACAAACCCGGCCGTCCTCATCATCGATATGCAGCACGACTTCTGCGACCCGGATGCACCGACGACGCTCTGGCCGTCAATCGCGACGACCTATGAGCCTATCAACCAGCTGGCCGCAGCCGCCCGCGCGCGCCGCCAGCCGGTCCTCTACACCCAGGGCCTGGTCGCTGCCGACGGATCGTCCGCGGGACTGTGGCGCTTCAAGCAGCGCTATCACGCCGAGGGCCGCGTCCAGATCGAAGGCAGCCGCGGCGCAGCGATCATCCCGGAAGTGGCGCCGCAGCCCGGGGACAGGGTCATCAGCAAATGGCGGCCCAGCGCGTTCTTCCGGACCGACATCGAGGTTTTTCTGAATACCATGGGCGTGGACACGCTGCTGCTCTGCGGCAGCAGCGTCAGCGGTTGCGTCCGCGCCACCGTGACGGACGGTTTCATGCGCGACATCCGCTGCATGGTGGTCCGCGAATGCGTGGCCGACCGGACGCCCGCCGTCATGGAAGCAAACCTGTTCGACATGGACCAGAAATATGCCGACGTCGTGACGGTTGCCGAGTGTCTCAGTTACCTTGAGGGTTTTCCGCTCAGGAACTGAATATCGCCGGCGCCGCTGAGGACAGGCGACGCGCGGTCAGGACTGAGCCGACTGAACAATTCCGCAGCGCTTGCTCGTAAAACGGCGTTGTCTGACGCCGGTTTACGGTTCCTCCACCCTGTTTTCTCGACGCCACCAGCCGCTAACCATCTGGTGGGCAGGCTCTGCCACTCTGCGCCGCGACATGTCCGGTGCGAGTCGCGAATGCCTGAATCCAGAGAAATCCTGTCCCAGCATCGCCGCTGGCTGAAGACGCGCTTCGCTTTCGGGCGCAAGCGCCTCGACTACAGCATCACGAGCAAACAGGACGCGAGCCTGCAGGAGACGGTCGGTTACGACACGATCGCCCCGCGCTCGTCTTATGTGACCGTGACCGACCCGGACCGCGACCTGCGCTGGACGCTGTTTGTGTTCAGCGGCCTGGCGCTGTTCGCGGCCTTCCGTGCAAACGCCGATCCGCTGATCCTGTTCGCGCTCTATGGCGGCGTGACCTTCGCCGCAGCGGCTGTGCTGATCCTGACCCGGAAATGGCGCAACGTCGGCTACACCGCTATCCCGGCCGGCACCTTCAACATCCTCGTCCTCGACGACAGCCAGCACGACATGATCGTCGGCAAACTCGAGTCATGCCGCGCGGAGGCACTGTTGCGCGGTCTCGCATCGCCCGATGGCCTGACGTTGCGGACCTACCTGCGCCGGCTGCGCTGGCTGGTCGAGAACGGCGTGATGACGCGCGACGCCTTCATGCAGCGGCAGACAGCCCTGCTGCCGCAGGCCACGAAAAGCTTTCTGGCAGACGAGCCGGCCGCGTCCGCGCCGCTGACATTCACGCAGCGCCGGCTCGCGACCCGCATCGACCTGACGCTCCACGCCACGCATTTTGTCTATAGCCGGCGCACGCTCTTCAATGGCAGCGAGCGCTTCACCATGGAATACCGCAACCTGCGCGATCCGGCGATGCACGAGGAAACCGACCGCCAGATCGAACTGGCCGTGATCCTGTTCCTCTGGGTCGGCGCCGTCATCGTCACCTGGGGAAGCGCGATTCAGCACGGCCATCCGGCGAACTATTATGTCGGTGGCATCGGGCTGCGGCGCGCGATCGCGGATTTCGGGCCGATGCTGCTGTTCGCGCTCTGCGCCGCGGCGCTCATCCCGTGGCTCACCCAGTTGCGGATCGCGCGGCCATGGCCCGGTGTTCCGCTGATCCGCGACGGCCAGTACGAAGAGATCGTGTCCGCCATCGCCGACCGGCGCCTCATTGCGCTGCGTGCGCTCGCAAAACCCGACCCGCTGCTGCATCCGCAGGAACAGGTCCAGTTGCTCGACGAATTGCACGAGAGCGGCGCGCTCGATGACGAGGAACACAGGCGTGCGGTCGGCTTGGCCGAGATCGCATTCGGCGATCCGGCGCTGGACGAGCCGGTGAACGACGAGCCGGCGCCGGCGAGCGAGCGGGTTTTGCACTGAGCCTGCCCTTTTATCGCCGCGCGACTCCGCCCATATTGCGGGGGCATGCCGAAATCCCCCGACAAGCCGAAAAAGCCCAAGGATTACGCACGTCCGACCCGCGCCAAGGCGCACCGGCCGGACGCGCCGAAGCACGATCCGGCGCTCGACGATCTGCTCAATCCCGGTATCGGTCGCGGCACCGCTGGTTTGGGCTCGGGAACCGGGCTCCAGCCGCCGCCGGATAATTCCTTCGACCGCCGGGCAGACCGGCGCAACGAGCATACCGCGCGCAGTTCCACGCCGGACGCATTCCGCGAGAAGCCGCAATCCGGCTATGTCGCGCGCTCGCCGTTCGAGGGCCCGCCAGTCTCAGGCCTCGATCCGGCGCTGGCGAAGGAGCTCGGGCTCGACGTCGACGAGGATGCGCCGCTGCCCGGTTCCAGCGTAGGCAAGCGCCGCGAAAAGAATCCGGACGAGATCGATCTCGGCCGCGGCGTCACCGGCGCATCCGCGTCCAATGCCGCGCTGGAACATCTGCTGCGCACCGGACGCCCGGAATTCGCCGAACAGGCCTGGATACCGCATCGTCCACCCCGCCCGGACAAATCCGAAGGCGGGCTGCGGCTTGAGATCAAGAGCGAACTGCAACCGAAGGGCGACCAGCCCGCCGCCATCGCCGAACTGGTCGACGGCGCCAACCGCCACGACCGCACCCAGGTGCTGCTCGGCGTCACCGGCTCCGGCAAGACCTTCACCATGGCCAAGGTGATCGAGGCGACGCAGCGCCCGGCCCTCGTGCTGGCGCCGAACAAGACGCTGGCGGCGCAGCTCTATGGCGAGTTCAAGAGCTTCTTCCCCGACAATGCGGTGGAATATTTCGTCTCGTATTACGACTACTACCAGCCGGAAGCCTACGTCCCGCGCACCGACACCTATATCGAGAAGGATTCCGCGATCAACGAGCAGATCGACCGCATGCGCCACTCGGCGACGCGCGCTTTGCTCGAACGCGACGACGTGATCATCGTCGCCTCGGTGTCCTGCATCTACGGTATCGGCTCGGTCGAAACCTATTCGGCGATGACCTTTTCGCTGAAAAAGGGCGGACGCATCGAGCAGCGCCAGCTGATCGCCGACCTGGTCGCGCTGCAATACAAGCGCACGCCGGACTTCTCGCGCGGCACCTTCCGCGTGCGCGGCGACACCATCGAAATCTTCCCGGCTCACTATGAAGACCGCGCCTGGCGTGTCTCGCTGTTCGGCGACGAGATCGAGAAGATCGCCGAATTCGATCCGCTCACCGGACGCGAGACCGACGAGCTGAAATTCGTCAAGATCTACGCCAATTCGCATTACGTTACGCCGCGCCCGACGCTCATCCAGGCGATGAGTTCGATCAAGGCCGAGCTGAAATGGCGTCTCGACCAGCTCGTGAAGGCCGGCCGCCTGCTGGAAGCGCAGCGGCTGGAGCAGCGCACCACCTTCGATCTGGAAATGATGGAAGCCACCGGCTCCTGCGCCGGCATCGAGAATTATTCGCGCTATCTCACCGGGAGGAAGCCCGGCGAGCCGCCGCCGACCCTGTTCGAATATGTCCCCGACAACGCCATCGTGTTCGTCGACGAAAGCCATGTCACCATACCGCAGATCGGCGGCATGTTCCGCGGCGACTTCCGGCGCAAGGCGACGCTGGCGGAATACGGCTTCCGCCTGCCGTCCTGCATGGACAACAGGCCGCTGCGCTTCGAGGAATGGGACGCGATGCGGCCGCAGACCATCGCGGTGTCGGCGACGCCGAGTTCGTGGGAGCTCGATCAATCCGGCGGCGTGTTCGCCGAGCAGGTGATCCGCCCGACCGGCTTGATCGATCCGCCGGTCGACATTCGCCCCGCGCGCACGCAGGTCGACGATCTGGTCGGCGAGGTGCGGGCCACCGCGCAGAAAGGCTACCGCTCGCTGATCACCGTGCTGACCAAGCGCATGGCCGAGGACCTCACCGAATATCTGCACGAGCAGGGCATCCGCGTGCGCTACATGCATTCGGACATCGACACCATCGAGCGCATCGAGATCATCCGCGACCTGCGGCTCGGCGCCTTCGATGCGCTGGTCGGCATCAACCTGCTGCGGGAGGGCCTCGACATTCCGGAATGCGCGCTGGTCGCGATCCTCGATGCCGACAAGGAAGGCTTCCTGCGCTCAGAGACCTCGCTGATCCAGACCATCGGCCGCGCCGCGCGCAATGTCGATGGCCGCGTCATCCTCTATGCCGATCAGGTCACCGGATCGATGGAGCGCGCGATGGCCGAGACCGGCCGCCGCCGCGAGAAGCAGGAGGCCTATAACAAGGAGCACGGCATCACGCCGGAATCGATCAAGCGGCAGATTTCCGACATCATGGGCAGCGTCTACGAGCGCGACCATGTGCTGATCGACACCGGCGACGGCAAGGGCGAGTTCGGCGAAGCCGCGACCATCGGCCATAATTTCGAGGCGGTGCTGGCCGATCTCGAAACCCGCATGCGCGAGGCCGCGAGCGATCTCGATTTCGAGGAGGCGGCGCGGCTGCGCGACGAACTCAAGCGCCTGCGCGCCACCGAACTTGCGGTGATGGATAATCCGACCACGAAGCGTCTTCCGTCTCCCTCCACCTCCGGGGGAGGGTCGCGCGGCAAAGCCGCGCGGGGCGGGGGCGCTTCGCGCGTCGATCCTTACTCCCGCCCGCACAAGCCCACCCTCGATGAAATGGGCGTGGCCTCCTATCACGAGGTGCTGCCGGATCGTCCGGGCAAGGGGAAGCGCCGCGGTGGCGGCGATGCCCCCCATTTCCCCGATCTCGACTCCATGGGACCCGGCACCGAATCCGTGCCCTATCGCGAGGGCGCCACGCCACCGAAGCGCCAGGGCGACGGCCCGCGCTCCAATGCCGGCAAGGCCGGCCAGCGCGGCGGCTGGAGCAGCAAGAAGTTCAGGAAGTAGTCGTAGCGGCGTGCTTACCCGGAGCGCGCAATGCAGGCGCCGCAAAGCCGGTGCGCTCCCTCTCCCCGCCTGCAGGGAGAGGTGATCTGCGCATGCCGCACAAGCCTTTGACGCCGCATGACTTGGGCCGCCTGCTCGCGTAAATCGGCATGATGCATCTCGCTCTCGCCCTCCCCTGCCTCGCCCTCCTGCTCGCCGCATCTGCCACTGATGCCGCACCTAAAAAGCCCGATCCGGTCGTCGCCTGCACCGGCCCGTTCGCGAAAAGCATCACCCATGCGAGCCTGGTGAAAGCCTTCGGCAAACGCAACGTCGCGATCGAACGCGTCGGCATTGGCGAAGGCGAAATGCAGACGGCGAGCGTGATCTTTCCGCGCGACAAGGCCCGCCGCATCGAGGTGCTGTGGATCGACGAAAAGCGGCGGCGCAATCCGTCGGAGATCCGCACCGGAATCGAGTCGACGTGGCGCACCGGACACGGCATCCGCCGCGGCATGACGCTCTCCGAAGTCGAGGCGCTGAACGGACGGCCGTTCGAACTCTGGGGCTTCGGCTTCGATTACGGCGGCACCAGCCTCGACTGGAAGGGCGGCGCGCTGGCGACGCAAGACGGCGGCTGCACGCTGACGCTGCGCTTCACGATGCGCGAGGGGGCGGACAATGCCGGGGTTTACATCGGCGAGCAGAGCCTGATGTCGGACAGCGAGGCGATGCGGAAGGCCGACCCGGTGGTGGATGCGGTGGGACTGCGGTTTGGGGAGTGAGGGGGATTATCATGGCACCTTGGGCAACGCAGTTTTTTGATCCTACCCTAGCTAAATTAACGCCAGCATTTCGAACCCTCGAAGCTCGAGTGCCACCCCCGACGCGGGTGCCATGGAGGGATGGGTTTGTATTTAGATATACCGAGCAAACAGTCCACCAAGCCGTAATTCAAAAACTTGCTAGAACACTAAGTGGTCTCCGCGCCATTCAGATTCTATTGATGCAAGGACTTTTTCAAGAGCAGGGAATTGTTCAGCGGGCGCTAGATGAAATTGGAGAAGACATATTATTTCTGTGCTTTGGTATAATTTATTGCGAGCACACGCACCGGCATGAAGAATACTTGGACTACTTCTATGCAGAGGAGTTTAGTGACCCGACCGACGCTATGAACTCGCACAAGAGCAGAGGCATGGTGTCCCGTGACAAAATCCGAGCTTACATTAACGAAAAACTTGGAGCGGATTCATCGAGGGCCAATATCGCTGGCAAGATTATCGCAAAAGCGTATTCCGGTTTTGTCCACGCTGCCTCGCCGCATATAATGGACATGCGGGGGGCGCGTTCCCAGGTTCGACATCTTGGGCGAGTTTGCCGAGCTTAGGAAGGACGAGCACGCTGACGATGCTCTTAATTATTTCCTTCGCGCACTCCATAGCATGGCAATTGCGGCAAAAGCGTTTGGTGACGATCCTATGTTTCTCGAATTGAAGAATTGTGTGTCGGAGCTTGAGGAAAAGCTGCTGCTCAGAAATGCGTAAGCCAGTCCGACAATTTCGCGCCTCTCCTTGACAAAATTCCTATAGTATAATATTCCCATTTTCACCTCGCTCATCGAGGGGCGCTCTCGCGAGGCGTCGTCTGAGCGGAGTGAGGTGCGGCGCCCTGCGGGCTGGCTTCGCAAGCCGGCACCCGGGCGGCGTCCGGGGCTCCGCCCGGGGTCACTACGGACCCCTGCCAGGAGCTGGCTGACGCCATGCGTAGGTTCAGACGCATGGAGGCAAAGCGCGGCCCGGCGCCGATAAATCGCTGCCAAGGACAAGTCCCGGACGGCGCAAGCTTGTCTGGGGCGGCGCGCCGAGAGGCGGCTGCGCACCCGCAATGGTGCGCGGCATTCAGGAACGGCCCTGCGCCTGTCGGCGCGCCGTCCGCCCCTCTTCTCCCCTTCGCGATGCGCGCGGCATCGTGAGGACGATCCGCCGTGGCTGTTTGAGATCTGAATCCGTCGCTTCACCCGTCACCCTGAGGTGCGCGGCGAAAGCTGCGCCTCGAACGGCAACGGCCGTGCATCCTTCGAGGCTCCTCGCTGCGCTCGTCGCACCTCAGGATGACGGCACAGAGAGCGCTGCGCACGTCGACCTCAGGATAACGGCAAAGAGACCGCGTTCGCGCGTCGCATCTCAGGATGACGGCGACAGAGCGCGCGCTCGTCGCACATTGGGAAGCCACACAGCAAGACGGCCCCGCTCGCGCGAGGCCGTCCTGTATTCCCGGTTCAACCGTATCAGGCGAGCGTTAGCGGCAGACCCGGCGGGTCTTCACGATCACGCGGCCGCCGGGCGTCACGGTGCGGGTCTTCATCACGCGGCACGTACGAGCATTGGCGCGGCGCCAGTTGCCGTGACGATGCACGCCGGGAGCGGGACCGACGCGGACGCCGACACCATGTTCGCCGGCGCGGATGTTCACCTGCGCATTGGCGGGCGCGGCAACGGTGAGGGCAGCAAACGCCGCGGCGATCAGGAACAGTTTCTTCATGGTTCGTCCTCTGGGGTTTCTGTACCCGCGGGAAACGGAACGCGCCCGCCATCGTTCCGAAGCGTCGCGGCATTTATTCTTTCCTTTGTGAGGAACGATGAACGCCTGAGTGACCGTTCATCGGGGCGATCCGCGGCTCGATGGCACGCGAGCGTGATCGCGTCGGGCGCAGGCCTGCGATGACTCGCCTGTGGCGCTGCGTTAGCCTTCGCGCAACCCGACCGGAGCCCCCGCCATGCGCCGCCTGCTCGCCGCCGCGTTCTGCCTCGCCAGCACCGGGGCTTTCGCCCAGCCCGTCATCTTCGCCGATCTGGAAGGCCTGACGCTGGAGGCGAACTGGATCGAGGCCATGACTTACAGGCCGGAGAAGGAGAAGACGCCGCGCAAGACCACGAGCCCGCGCCAGGTGACGCTGGCATTCGGTCCGAACGGCGCGATCCAGCACAAGCTGGTCCGCGTCGCCGGCAAGAATTCGCGCACCGAGAACCGGCAGATGATCCTCGGCAAGTCGCAGCCGACCGGCATCGGCTTCGTGCGCTGGGCGCTGGAGGACGGCAATCTGGTCTATATCGAGACGCTGTATTCCGGCGCGCGGCGGCTGGTCGTCAGCCTCGACCGGCAGGACGGCAAGCTGACCTGCGCGATTTCGGCTTTGGTGGCGCGCGAGGGCGACAAGCCGGTGCTGACGCTCAGTCTCGCCAATGACAGCAAGGTCGAATTGCTGGACGTGAAGGCGACCGGCGGCGACTGCACCATCGGCAAGCCGTAACGGCGCGGCTGCGCGGCGGTTACGCTTCGGCCGGCGCGACGGTGGCGCTCTGCCCGCTCCGCCTCAACGCATCGGCAACAAAACCGGTGGCCTTCATCTCCTCGACGAAGGCACGCAGATAGCGGGCACCGATCGCGCGGGTGGGCTTGGTCCCCATCGCCTGGCGGATCTCCATGAAGCTGTCGGGCAGCAGCCGAAGGTCCGGATTGGTATCGGCATATTTGCCGATCAGCTGGCGCACGCCGCCGATGGCGTCGAGCTTTTCGCGCGCGAACAGATCGGGCAGCGACGCGGCGTCCGGCGGCGGCAGGCGCACCAGTTCGGCATGCTGCAGCGTGCGGGTGAGATACAGGTCGTAGGCCGATTTCGGTGTCACCAGGATGCGCCGGCCCGGCGCGTCGAGTTCGGCAACGGACTTGTATGGCGCGTCCTTGTGGACGAGATACGTGCCCTCGATCAGCACATACGGCGCGGTGAAGGCGATCTCCGCGGCGCGGACCGGCTCGATCGCAAGGAACGCCACGTCCCAGGCCTGCGGATCGGGCGGCACCGCTTTCGCGGCGTCGAAAACGCCGCCGGCGCCGTCAAAGGACACGAACCGAACCGGCACACCCAGGCGGTGGCCCAGTTCGCGAGCGAGATCGGACGCGGTACCGCGCGGCGCCTGTTCGCTCTCGCCACGCTGCGCCAATACGCCGTTGCCGTAATTGATCGCGGCGCGCAGCACGCCGGCCGGCGCAAGGTCCTTGACGGCGTCGGCCGGGGTCATGCTCATGAGGTCGGTCCGTCCGGCGCAGGGCTTACTTGGTGTTGAATTTCAGTTGCCGCGCGTCGGCATCCATCTCGAGGCAGGTCAGAAGCTCGACATAGCTTGGCGAAGCCATGCCCGCGGTCCGCGCGCAATTGGCGCGGTCGCCGGCCGGATATTTCGACCAGTTGGCCTCCAGCTTGGAGCGGGCTGCATTCTCCTCGGAGATGCACTGACTGTAGCGCTCGTTCAGGCCGGGGCTGCCGAGACCGCCCTTGCAGGTCGGTTCGATGTTGAAGCGCGGCACCGCATCGCTCGCGGCGATGGCCAGCGGCAGGAGCAGCACGAGCGGCGTGGGGAAGGCCATGGATCTTTGTCTCCGGAAGGCGTCGCCGAATGATAATGCATCGCCGGGCGGAGGGGAATTGCATCCGCCGCGTTTCGGCCGCCCTTTGGAGAAAGACGAAGCAGTGTTAATCTGACGTTTCGATTTCGGCCCGCGGGCCCATCGCACAGGAGGACGTCATGGCAAAAGGCCAGATGCGCACCAACAAGGAAAAGAAAAAGCAAAAGGCCGATACCGGCAAGACCAAGCCGGTTTCGGCCTACAAGGCATCGCTGTCACAAAGCGGAAAGAAATGAGCGGCCGTCCTGCGCGGGTTTACCACCCGCGCAGGATTTCGCGCGGCTCAGGCCGCGCTTTTCTTCTTCTGCGTCCGCTTCAGCGGAAAAGCCGGGCTGTCATAAAGCGCGCGCATCTCGGCTTCGGTATAGCGCGACTCGTTGACCTCGAGCGTGGCGCCAAGCAGCGCCGCGCCCGGCATCTCTTCAACCGCGAAACGCACGGCTTCGGCGGCGGTGTTGAAGCGCTTGTAGCTGAACGGCCCGCGCACCCGGCGGCTGCGGCTCGGATACAGCTCGGCCGGCGCCTTAAAATCGAACCCGGAAAGGTCACGGACCTGCGCCTGCCACCGGGCACGATTGATGGACTGGGGCTCGTTCGCCATTGGCTTTACTCCTGTCGCTTTAAAAGAATCGCAGCGACGGATGCGGCGCTGGCGAGACATCATCGAAATAGGGCACACTCTTGGAGCGCGCCGGGAGCACGAGGGCTCGGACAGACGTTCCATAGATAGGGGTTTGGGCGTCGAATTGCCAGCCAATATGCCCCCGGACCTCCCATGTCTGCAGGTCAGACCTGCTCCAAACGACTGATAAAGCAACATTTTCCGACAAATATTGCGGCGCAGCAAAAATTGTTGACTTGAGAAGGAAATTGCTTTAGGTTTCAAATAATTTCAGGCGCCGCAGCACGCTCGAAATGTCGAGCCGAAATGGCATTTCGAGCCAGAAGGGCAAAGCCGGCGCCATTTTCAGCCCCGGAGCCAGTTAACCTCATGTCCGACCATCCGATGCGCGGTTTCGCCCGCGCATTTTGCGATGCGCTTGCCGCGCACGAGCCTGCTCGCATCGCCCCGCTGATCCATGACGACATCGACTGGACCATATTCGGCCCGGTGGATCTCCTGCCATTCTTCGGCCACCGCAAGGGCAAGGCGGCCGTCCTGTCGATGTTCGGCCGGATTGCCGAAAACCTGCAATTGCGCGGCTGCGACATGGAACGCGCCCTCACCGACGGCGATCATGCCGCGAGCATGATGCGGGTCACCGTCCGCGATCTGCGCTCGGGCCGCACGCTCAGCCTGCGGCTGGCGTTGTTCGCGCAGTTTTCCGGTGACAAGCTGATGGCGCTGCGCGCGGTATTCGATACCTTCGATGCGGCCGAACAGGCGCTCGGCCGGCATATCGATCTGTCGGCGGCCGCCTGAGCTCGCGGCCGCCCCGCGCTGCCCGAGGCGCCATTGCGGCGCCTTCGCAAGTTTCGCATAATTCCCCGCGTTGCCGCGCGAATGCGGAACGGTGATCGCGCACCACTACGCGGCGATGGGAAGCGGAACCATGAGGCTCATGACGGCGGCGGCCGCATTTGTTGCATTCCTTGCTCTCGTCTCGAACGCTGCGCAGCTCCGCGCTCAAACAACAGAGTCAAAGCCCGCGGACAAGCCTGCCGAGATCGAGACGCTCGCCGACAAGGACGTGCCGGCCACGGTGGTATCGCGAATGAAGTGCAAGACGCCGTCCGGCCCGACGACGCGACTGCCCTTTTCCGGCGGCTTCGTCTTCACCCAGTCCTGTACCGACGGCGCCGAGCCGCTCGTCCGCGTCGTGTTCGCCACCAGTCGTGACGGCGCGAATGCACGCATCCTGCAATTTCACCGGCCTGAGGGGCGGCGCATGTCCGCGCTGGCCACCGTCTCGTTCCTGCCTGCGGACAACGAGATTGCCGGCACCACCGGGCGCTTGACGCGCTTGATCTGCCGCTCCGAAGGGCGCTGGCGCATGGAAGGCAAGCAGCCGGCGCCGGGTCTGGTCTACTGGCGGCAGACCCGCGATTGCGAGGGCAAGACCGGCTGGCGGACGGTCACCGGCCGCGCGCGGTAACCCGCGGAGACCGCGCGGTATTCGTTGCCAAATTTGCCGCATTGGGACCGCGGGTCCGCCATCGTGAGGTGCGGCTCGTGCCTCCTTGCCGTGCGGCTATCTCTACTCCCTGGGGACTGCACGGCGGGGGTCCGCGTGCAACTTGGAACGGAGTATCAAGATGACGGCCATCAAGCGTCTCGGTGATGTCGATCGCCAGGCCTCCAACGAATTCGAAGGTGAAATTCGCGAATTCATCCGCCGCGATGTCTCAAGCCGCCGCCCCGGCAGCGCAGAGCCGTCTGCGACCGCGCAGGCGGAATCCGACAATCTCAATTCCCTGATCGAGCGGGTCTCCGGCGCCACCGTCGGCGAGATCGACCGTCTGATTGCCGAGTTGCAGACCATCCGCTCGCTGCTGCAAAGCGAGGGCGACCGGGTCCGCCGCGAGATCACCGGTTATGCCGGCCTCAGCCAGTCGGCGGTCGCGACCATGAAGGTGATCAACGACACCCTCTCGCAGCTGCGGCCCGGCGCGCTGGCCGGCACTGCCCGCAAGGACTGAACGTCCGCGTCAGAACCCGATACCGATTCCGAATCCACCGCGGCCGCCGATCCCGATCGAGACCGGCGGACCTGCGGGGACGCCACCGCCTCCGAAAATCTCCCGGTCGGTCGGCGGCCGGATACGCTCGGGACGCACCGCCTCGCGCTGCGGAGGGGGCCGCCGAACCGGCGGCTCGGCCTGGCGCTGACGCTCCGGCGGACGCTTGGCCTGCTGCTTTGCCGGCTGCTTGGGGGCCGCCGGAATCGCGATGCATCGATCGCCGGAAACCTGCTGCCCGCTGCCGCAGGTGAGCGGGCAGATCCGGCCGCGCTGCACCCTCACCGCTTCCAATGCGCTGACGGTGGCGCCATTCGTGTCCAGATCCATGCCGGCTTGTCGATTGAACTGATCCATTGCGGCACGCGATTTCGCCGACCAGTTGCCGTCGGTGGTACCCGGATCGCAGCCCACGCGTTTCAGCTGCACCTGAAGGTCGCGCGCGATTGCTCGCATGTCGACCCGCGGCTCCTCCACCTTCGCTTCGGGCGCAGACAGAGCAGCGACTTGCGATGGAGTCTGCGTGACCGGCCGCTGTGCGACCGACGCCGGCGGCCCGGCCGGAGGCAGAAGCTTGTCGCGCTGCTGGCGCGCCAGCGACGCGTAGAAGCCGGACGGATGGACGGCGAGAAAAGACTCCCACGCATCAATCGTGCCGACGCGCTCGGCCAGTTCATAATCGCGTTGCGGATCGGCGGCGGGCTCGGCAACCTGAGGGTTGGGCAGGACGGAGATCTGACGCGTCGGCTCCGGCGGCTTGCCCGGGCCTGACACCAGCGCGAGTTGGGCTCCGCCGAGAGAACCGGCCACGAATGGTTCCTGCCGGCTCCCGGTCGCCCGCATCACGTCGTCGCGCACATGGCCGAGCGCAATCCGGATATCCCGGCCGGGCACGGCAAGGTTTTTCACGAGCGCGGCCGCGAACGGGCTGTTGTCGCCCTGCCCGTCCTCCGCCGTCGACCCCGGTTTCGTCGCGAATGCGACCAGCGTATCGGTGGTGACCGGTTCGACCTTGGCGAGCCCGCCGCTCACATTGCGAGTCGCGACGCTCCGCTGCATCGTGCGGACGAACGGGTTGTCGCGGCAGGCGTCGAGGATGACAAGGCGCAGCCGCCGCGCCGGCTCGATGGCCCGCATCATGCGGTCGAGCGAGAGCGCTTCGTCCTCGACATCGAAATCGCTGGCCAGCTTCGCATCGACCGGCACAAGATAATTCGTGCCGTTCACCTCGATCCCGTGGCCGGCGAAATAGATCACGGCAATGTCGGAGTCGCGCGCGATCGCGGTGAAGTCGCGCGCGGCGCGCTTGAATTCGAGATTGCCAAGATCGAGCTTGCTCTCGACCACATCGAACCCGGCATTGCGGAAGAGCCCGGCGACCGCGTTCGCATCGCGTGCCGGATTGGCGAGCTGACTGGCGTTCTGATAGGCGCTGTTGCCGATCACCAGCGCCACCCGCTTCTCGGCGCGGGCATCCGGAATGTCAAACGACAGGGCAACCCAAAGGCTGCAAACAACCATTGCCAATCGCATCATCGCGCACCCTTGGACCGCAACCCCTGGACCCGCAAACGCCGGCTCGTGGCCGAAAATTGCGGAACAATCCTACCAGTGCGGGGGCAGACGTCCAAGCTATGTCGCGGCAGAAGCCAGCGCCGTTCACGCGGGTTTGTAGGTCCGCGCACGGCATGAGCGAATGCGGCGCAAGCAAAATTTAGAGGGCGCCGTCGCTCTTGCTGACGATATCAACGATCTGGCGCTTGGCCGGATCGACAATCACGATCGTTTCATCCGGCAGCTTTGCAAACTTGAAATCGCGCAGGACGCCGATCTTGTCTTTCACCGACACCGGCATTTCGTTGAGCATAACCGAATCCGGTATCTGGGCCCCGATCGAGACCGCGCTACCCTCGGGTATCGGCCGGGCCGGCTCCTGCCCGACCTCGCTATAGATCGTGCGCTTGTGATCGGCGGTCAGCCCAATCCCGGGGGCCGGCGTCGCGGCTCCATTAGTTTGGGCCAGCGATGGCGTCGCGATCGGGGCCAGCGCAAGCGTTGCCGCGACCGCGATCGAGCGTAGCTTTTCATACGACATGATATCCGCCCCCTGGCGGTCAGTTTTTCCGATCTGCCTTGCTCGGCGCCGGCTGCGTCACGCTGACCGGATCGGATCCGGCCATGCTTTCTTCCAGGCCCTGCTCGAGCTTTTTTTCAGCCTCGCTTTGATCGCGTGCGGCGGGATGCTTATTCACGTCGGGATTGCCGCCGCGCTTCTCAGTCGAGGGGTGTGTCATTCGCAGGCTCCGTGGGGTGTCCGCGATACAACGCGGCTGAGGCGGAGCTGGTTCCCGCGGTTTGAATTCGGGTTATTGGCACAAGTGGAGCAACTGGCGGCCCAACTCTGGCCCCCGTCCGATCGTGCCTATCGGTTCGGCACGACTTAGCGTGACGACAGAATCACCGGATCAGGACTTGCTTCGACGGCGGTGTTGATATGACCCGTGACCACGACCAGTGCGATCATCGCGATGATGGCGACGGCGCAGCCATACGCCAGTCCGACCAGTCTGAGGCCCTTCTTGTCCGGCATTCTCGACGTCCTGTCTGAACTCAAGGCGCACAAGGCACTTCGCAGCGACGGCCGGAAGAAGCCGCGAGCCATGAAATAGGGCGCAGTGATTGATTATTCGATAACGCTGCCTACGCGATGCGGCGTGCCCGACGCAAGTCACTCGATGATCGAGACGACGTAACGCCCGAGCGGATTGACCAACGCAATCCGGTCTCCGAGCTTCGCGTAATAGTACGGTTTCACCCACGGCATCTGCTCACCGATGCTGTCGGGAACCGGCTTCAGCGAAATAGACGGCGGAACCACCTGCGTCTCTTCAAGCGTGGCGGTTCCGTCGCCTTTCTCCTGGGCGAGCGCACTGACAATGGCTTGCTTCTGTTCGTCGGTGAAATTGAAGGTGTGCGTCAGGGTCGGCTGCAGGTCGTGCTCGAAAATCGAGACGTTATGCGCTGCAGTTTCCTGCGACGACGGTACGATCTGGCCGGCCACCCGGGGCTTTGCGTTGTTGACCGGCTGATCGGTCGGCGCGAGGCCGACAGTTGATTCGGGATTGTGAACAGGCTCCGGGGCCTGCAGGGCCGGTTGGGTCGAACCCTCCGGTTGCGCCATCGACGGATCGTCGCCGGCTTGGGCCGGCGCCGGCGCTCCCGTTGATTGCGCCAAAGCCATGCCTGCACCGGCGGCGGAAAACAGCAGAGCTGCGCAGAATGTGGGAAGCGTGTGTTTCATGACAGGTACCGTGCTAAGGAGCGGCCTGCTCTACCGCCGCGGATAATCTCCGCCTTTCAATGCATCGACCCGACCGGCAGTTCCGGACGCGGCGCTAAACCATCGTATATGCGCCCGACATCATCGCTACCGGCTGCCGACCGGATGCGCCAAAAATCGACACCCGGCCGAAGCTCGTGGTGGTGCCAGCGCGCAGGATACGGGCATCGGCAAGCAGATCGAATTGCGCTGGCCCCAGAAAATGCGCGGTCTGATCGATCGCGGTCATCGGGCGATAGCCATTCCAGGCCGCGGCGCAGGCAAAGATCATCGCCGCATCGGCGAATGCCATCACCGCCTGCGTTGAGATGGTCTTGCCGTCGGCGCAGGCCTTGCGCGTGAACGGCAGCCGAAGGACCGCGCCGGGATTCCAGTCGGGCGCGGCACCGGCCGGGCGCCAGGCCTCCACCGCTTCGATCAGCAGGCCGAGTTCCTGCGTCCAGGGCGGTATTACCTCCAGCATCAGCCGGCTCGCGGCGCGCAAGCCGAACATGCTTGGCGTCGGTGCCGGGGCGTCTGCTGACATTCGCTTCCCCCGCTTCCCCGCGGATCGCCGGGCGTCGGCCCCGCAGGATGAGAGCCGCGCCTGAGCCCGCCAGGCTGTCGCAAATCAGGCCCTGACAGTATTGTCCGGAAAACGCCACGCGGTAAGGGAGTATGAGTCTCCGCAGCCGAAATCTGTGTACAAGCGCGGGCCAAACCCACCGGCAGGCGGGGCCACACTCCGCCAAAAAATGCACATCGGAGGCCACCGGACCGAGCAATCTCTTGACCACGCCCGTGCGCAGCGGCACCGTCTGCACGCTCGGTTGGGGGGTTCTATGTCTAGGCGCTTTTTTCTGGTGCTCGCCGCAATGGTCGTTGGGTTGGCCCTGATTCCTCAGGCCATCCCTCGGGCTGTGGCCGCCAACTGGCTGGAAAAGAATTTCTGGATGAGCGGGCCGCGCTATAGCGGCGACATGCCGGCCTGCGACAGCGGCTGGGCGCTCGGCGCGATCCAGAGCCGCTTCAACAACAAGGAATTCGCGTTCTGGAATTCCCGTCTGGGCATCGTGAAGTTCGACGAGATCCACGAGACCGCCAACCGCCCCTGGTCGTCCGACACCATCCCGCGGCGCTTCTGCACGGCGCGCGCGCTGATCTCGGACGGGGTCTGGCGGCCGGTGCATTATCTCATCGGCGAGGATCTCGGCATGATCGGCGCTACGTGGGGCGTCGAGTGGTGCGTGGTCGGCCTCGACCGCAACTGGGCCAGTAATCCGGCCTGCCGGATGATGCGACCATAATTCCAGCGGCTCTTTTTCATTTGTTCTTGTAATGTTCTTTTTGCCGGGATAGCCTGCCTGTGGTGTAGGTCATCCGTCGGGGGCGTAACATGCTGACGATTGCCGACCGTTTCGCGGTCATCCTTGCCTTCTCTCTGATCATGGTGGTCTCGGCATTCGCGCAGGACGTGCGACCGGATACCGGCGACCGCTTCGCGCAACAGCGAGCGCAAGAGCGCTTCCAGTCCGGAGAGCGCTTCGAGTCCGGCGGCCGCAACGATGCGCGCAACCAGCCGGGCCGCTTCGATTTCTATGTGCTCGCCTTGTCGTGGTCGCCGTCATTCTGCGAATCGTCGCGCGAGCGCAATGGCGGCCGGTCCAACCTGCAGCAATGCGCCGGCGAGCGTCCCTATTCCTTCGTCGTGCACGGGCTCTGGCCGCAATATGAGCGCGGCTTCCCGCGTGACTGTCAGGTCCCGGCGCCGCGGCTCTCGCGCAACATCGTCAACACCATGCTCGACATCATGCCGGCGCCGCGCCTTGTGTTTAACCAGTGGGACCGGCACGGCACCTGCACTGGCATGAACGGGCAGCAATATTTCGATACCGTGCGCAAGGCGCGCGAGACCGTGCAGATTCCGGCGCAGTTCAAGGACGTCGAAAAGTATCTGGCGGTCACGCCGGGTGAAGTGGAAAAGGCCTTCATCGAAGCCAATCCCGGCCTGTCGGCGGACGGCATCGCCGTGACCTGCGATAGCCGGCGGCTGAGCGAGGTGCGGATCTGCATGTCGAAGGATCTGCAATTCCGTAGCTGCTCGGAAGTCGACCGCCGTTCCTGTCGCGGCGAGAAAGTGATGATGCCGCCTGTCCGCGGCGGCTGAGCCGGCCGATATCGGGCTCGGCGCACTATGTCGGCGCGCATTGAAGACCGCGGCTCTTGACGAACACGTTCGCGCAGTCACCCTGCCGCGCCGATGAATTACCGACACGCCTTCCATGCCGGCAATTTTGCCGATGTCGTCAAGCACGCGCTGCTCGCGCGCGTGGTGACGCATCTGCGCAAGAAGGAAACCGCATTCCGCGTCATCGACACTCATGCCGGCACCGGTCTCACCGATCTGCGGAGTGACGAGGCGCGGCGCGGCGGCGAATGGCAGGGTGGCATCGGACGGGTGTGGCAACACGCATTCGACGCCGGTGTCGCGGCGTTGCTGGAGCCCTATCTGTCCGCGATCGCGGCGTACAATCCGGGCAGCAAGCCCGGTGTCGCGCCAGATCGCGAACGTCTGCCCTCACCGGACGACACGTCTGTCGCCGCACCCGCTTTTTATCCCGGCTCGCCGCTTCTGATCAGGCAATGGCTGCGGCCCCAGGACCGGCTGATCGCCTGCGAACTCGAAGCCAATGCGGCACGCATGCTGTCGCGCAATCTGCACGGCGACGCGCGCATCAAGGCGATAGCGATCGACGGCTGGACCGCGCTGAATGCATATATTCCGCCGAAGGAAAAGCGCGGCCTTGTGCTGATCGATCCGCCTTACGAACAGGACGACGAGTTGCAGCGCGCCGCGCAAGCCGTCGCTGCGGCGCATCGCAAATGGCCGGTCGGCACGATCCTGCTCTGGTACCCAATCAAGGATCGGCGCGAGATCGTCCGCTTCGGCAAGTCGCTCGCCGCGTTCGGACTTGCAAAGTTGTTGCAGATCGAACTGTCCCGCGCTGCGGTAGCCGGCAAAGGATTGCGCGGCACGGGGTTGCTGGTCGTCAACGCACCCTGGACTCTCCGGAGCGAAGCGCAAATTTTGCTGCCAGCGCTGGCGCAAGCGTTCTGGCCCGGAGAAAACAGCGAAATCAGCGTGCGGACCGTCGCAGCGGGCTGAAATCCACACCAATTCTCTTTCCACACGTAAAACATTGGTCTTTACTGACGATGTTGGCTTTGACGTTCCGCCCTCTTAGGGGGGCCGGCGGAGTGACCGAGGCCCCGTAAAAAAGGCTGACGCTTTCCCCGATCGTGAATGTCCGGCCGAGCCGCCGCGCCGTGGGGGACGGCGGCTTAGAAATTGCGGGAAAGGAGTTCCCCGATGGCTCAAACGGGGATTGTCAAATTCTTCAACGGTGAGCGTGGCTACGGCTTCATCAAGCCGGACGATGGTGGACGAGACGTGTTCGTCCACATCACGGCGGTAGAGCAGGCCGGCATGAAGTCCTTGGCGGAAGGGCAGCGGATCAGCTTCGACGTTGAGCCCGACAAAAAGGGCAAGGGGCCGAAAGCCGTAAACCTCGTGGTCACCGGATAGCCCGCAACTCAAAAACCTGCCGTCTTGCATGCCCGCGCGCGGCGCGATAGCGACCGCCGTTGTCAGCATCTTTTTTCATCGACGTCCCGCAATCGGAAATCTCCATGATCCTTCGTTCCGCGCCACCGTCCCCTTTCGGGCGCAAGGTTACGATCGCCACAGCCGTGCTCGGTCTTTCAAGCCGCATCGACATTCAACCGGCCGATACCAACAACGAAGCCGATCCCTTGCGTGCGCAGAACCCGCTCGGAAAAATTCCGGCGCTTGTTCTCGATGACGGACTGACGCTGTTCGATTCCCGCGTGATCCTTGATTATCTCGACCATCTCGCCGGCGGGGGCCGCATTGTTCCGCAAGCACCCGATGCCCGCTTCGCGGCTTTGCGGATGCAGGCGCTGTGCGACGGCATCCTCGATGCGTCGATCCTGCAGGTCTATGAGGCGCGCTACCGGCCGGAAGCGATCCGTCACCAGCCATGGCTCGAGTATCAGGCCGGGAAAGTCACTCGCGCGCTTGCCGCGCTCGAGAGCGAACCTCAGGCCCTCGATCCCGTCCCGCATGTCGGACAGATCACGCTGGCCTGCGCACTCGGGTATCAGGATCTGCGTTTCGGCGGCACCTGGCGCGCCAGTCATCCGAAACTGGTGGCCTGGCTCGATCGGTTCGCCGCACAGGTGCCCGCCTTCGAGGAAACCCGGGTCAAGCCCTAATCAAGCGACCTTCGGATTCACGACACGCGCACGCTGCGAGAGGCTTGCCTTCACCCGCGGGCGTGACCCGCGGGTCCTTCGCAATGCCGGTAACGCCAGGCTCCGATCAGAACCGGTAATTGACGCCGAAGCGGAGCAGATTGTTGTTGAGGCCGTTGTCGGTGCCGGTCACACTAAAGGAGCGCTCGGCGAAGCTGAGATACAGATACTCGGCCTTGACCGACCAGTTCTGATTGAGCGCGACTTCGGCGCCCGCGCCGACCGTCCAGCCGAGACTGTTGCGGGTCTCGGACAGGCCACCCCACGTTTCGGCCTCGAGGCTTCCGAAGGCAAGACCGCCGGTGCCATAGAACAGAACGCCGCTCCACGCCGCGATGCCGAGGCGACCGCGCAACGTGCCGAACCAGGGGTTGGAGAATTTCCATGGCGCGAAGGTGTCGTCGGCATTGGTGATGTTGAGGTCGCCCTCGACGCCGAAAACGAAATTGCCGTTCTGCCAGTTGTAGCCGGCCTGCAGACCGCCTGCCGCGCCGGAGGGCTTTGCCGGATTGTTGTCGACGGATCCCCACTGATAGCCGACATTGGCGCCGATATACGGCCCCATCCAGCGGAACGCGACGGGCGGCGGGGGCGGCGCATATTGCGGTTGCCCATAGCCGATATCGGCAGCCTGCGCGTGACCCGAAATCACCATCGTCGCCAGCGCAGCCCCGAACAGCGATTTTTTCATCTGACTCACTCCTGCACAGGTTCCGCAGTCATTGCGGTCGCGCGGGACATGCCCGCGCCAACGGCCGATCGATGGCCTTTTCTGCTAAGAGTTATCGGGTTGTTTAAGTTAAGCACTCGTGAATCGGACCGATGAGCTAAACGCATCGCTAACGGACCGTTAAAATCACGGAAACCTCTGTTAACGATCCATTGACCACGCGCCGCACGCGGGGCTACGCGAAGCCGGCCTTGCGCAAAAGCCCTGCCGGGAACATCTGAACCGTCTCTCATGAATGGCCGAAAGACCGATATCGAACCTGAACTCGACCTCAGCGACGAGGATGAGGATCAGAGCCTGCCGCTGGCGGAGCCTGACGCAGCGCCGGACGAGCCGGCTCTGTCGCTGCCGGCCGGCGGACGCGCCACGATCGCCGAATATCTGAAGCACGCGCCCGCAACTCCGGGCGTCTATCGTATGCTCGATGCGGCCGGCGATGTGCTCTATGTCGGCAAGGCCAAGAGCATCAAAAAGCGCCTCGCCTCCTATGCGCGGCCGACCGGACACGACACCCGGATCGCGCGCATGATCGCGGCAACCGCCTCGATCGAATTCGTCACCACGCGCACCGAGACCGAGGCGCTTCTTCTCGAAGCCAATCTGATCAAGCGATTGCGGCCGCGCTTCAACGTGTTGATGCGCGACGACAAGTCGTTTCCCTATATCGTCATCAGCGGCGATCATCCGGCGCCGCAAATTCTCAAGCACCGCGGCGCCCGCACCCGGCCGGGCGATTATTTCGGTCCGTTCGCCTCGGTCTGGGCGGTGAACCGGACCATCACCGCGCTGCAACGCGCCTTCCTGATCCGCTCCTGCTCGGACGCGGTGTATGAGAGCCGCACCCGCCCTTGCCTGCTGCATCAGATCAAGCGCTGCTCGGCGCCCTGCACCGGAGAAATCGCACCCGACGCCTATGCCGAGCTGGTGCGCGAGGCACGTGAATTCCTGTCCGGCAAGAGCCATGCCGTGAAGCAATTGCTGGCGCAGGAGATGGAAAAGGCATCGCAGGCGCTGGATTTCGAACGCGCAGCAATCTACCGCGACCGTCTGGCGGCGCTGTCTGCGATCCAGTCGCAGCAGGGAGTTAATCTGCGCGGTGTCGACGATGCCGACGTGTTCGCGATCCACCAGGCTGGCGGCTACAATTGCGTGCAGGTCTTCTTCTTCCGGACCGGACAGAACTGGGGCAACCGCGCCTATTTCCCCAAGGCCGATCGCGGGCTGCCGGCAGAAGACGTCCTCAACGCCTTCATTGCGCAATTCTACGACGACAAGCCGTGCCCGCGGACGATCCTGGTGTCGGAAGAACTGCCCGAGCGCGCGCTCCTCGCCGCGGCGCTGTCGACCAAGAGCGGACATTCGGTCGAAGTCAGCCGGCCGAAGCGCGGCGAGAAGCGCGACGTGGTCGACCATGCGCTCGCCAATGCGCGCGAGGCGCTCGGGCGCAAGCTCGCGGAAACATCATCGCAACAGGCCTTGCTGAAATCCTTCGCCGAGCTGTTCGGACTGCCCGCACTGCCGCGCCGGATCGAGGTCTACGACAACAGCCACATTCAGGGATCGAACGCGGTCGGCGCGATGGTGGTCGCGGGGCCGGAGGGCTTCGTCAAGAACCAGTATCGGAAGTTCAACATCCGCTCCGGCGACCTGACGCCGGGCGACGATTTTGGCATGATGCGCGAGGTGCTGGAGCGGCGATTCAAGCGGCTGATCAGCGAGCATCCGCGTGCGTCATCCTCACCCGCCCCTTCGCCTCTTCCTCAAACGGAAGATGAGCAGCCCGCGGAAATCGAAGAGCAAACGAACGACGTCGCGGGCGTGGAGACGCCCTGGCCCGATCTTGTCCTGATCGACGGCGGACAGGGCCAGCTTACGTCCGCCCGCGAAACGCTGAAAGCGCTCGGCGTCACCGATGTGCCGCTGGTTGCGATCGCCAAGGGCAAGGACCGCGATGCCGGACGCGAAACCTTCTTCATGGACGGCCGCGAACCGTTCCGGCTGCCGCCGCGCGACCCGCTGCTGTATTTCATCGAACGGCTGCGCGACGAGGCGCACCGGTTCGCCATCGGCTCGCACCGAACCCGCAGGAAGCGCGATATTCGGGAGGGCGGCCTGCAGGAAATCCCCGGGATCGGACCCACGCGAAAACGGGCGCTGCTGAACCATTTCGGCACGCTGAAAGCAATCGAGCGGGCCTCGCTCGGCGATCTGGCGAAAGTTCCGGGCATCAACGCCGATACCGCACGGCGAATCCACGACTTTTTCCACGAACGGCCGGCCCGATAATGCCGCGTTTTCAGGCCGCCGGTGAGGAGCGGGACAAGTTGCGCCATTCGCCACTGGGCGGGTTGACGCGGGCGTACCGGGTGTGTTCGCTGAGGAGATGAATTCCGTGTCGTCGCAACGCGTTGAGGGGGGCGCATTCTCGCTGCCCAATGTGCTGACCTATTGCCGGATCGCGGCGGTTCCGATGCTCGTCGCTTGCATGTACTGGCAGGCGATCCTGCAGGGCGGCCTCTGGCTCCGGCTGGTTGCGCTTGGAATCTTTATCGCGGCTGCCATCACCGATTTCTTCGACGGCTATTTCGCCCGCTCCTGGGGCCAGCAATCGCGGCTCGGCCGCATGCTGGACCCGATCGCCGACAAACTCCTGGTCGCGTCCTGCCTGCTGATGCTGGCCGCCGACGAGACCATCAAGGGCTGGTCGCTATTCGCCGCCATCATCATCCTGTGCCGCGAAATCCTGGTGTCGGGCCTGCGGGAATTTCTCGCGGAATTGCGGGTCAGCGTTCCGGTGACGCAACTGGCCAAGTGGAAGACGACACTGCAGCTGATCGCGATCGGATTCCTGCTTGGCGGCGAGGCGGTGGATTACTATTTGCCGACCAGCTTCATGGAATGGCGCTGGAAATACGCCGACGAGATGCTGCCGCTGACCACGACCATCGGTCTGGTGCTGCTGTGGGTTTCCGCCATCCTGACGCTCTATACCGGGTGGGACTATTTCCGCGCCGGGTTGCGGCATATTATCGACGATTGAGGCGCGCAGCCTGCCGGTGCGACGCCTCCTTGACGACGTGAGGCGTGAGGACATCGTGAAGCTTCTGTATTTCGCCTGGGTACGTGAGCGCATCGGCAAGACCGAGGAACAGGTCGCGCCGCCCGCGGACGTCTCGACTGTGGCCGAATTGATGACCTGGCTCGCCGAGCGTGGCGAGGAATATGCCTATGCCTTCGAGAATCCGAAGGTGATCCGCGCCGCCATCGATCGCAAACACGTCCAGCCCACGACGAAAATCGCCGACGCGCACGAGATCGCATTCTTTCCGCCGATGACGGGGGGATGATGGCCGCCACCATCCGCCTGCAAAGCGAGGATTTCGACGCCGGCGCGGAAGCCGCAAAACTGACGCATGGGCGGACCGATATCGGCGCGGTCGTCACCTTCAGCGGCATCTGCCGCGATCACGAAGGCGGACGCGGCGTCAGCGCCATGACGCTCGAGCATTATCCCGGCATGGCCGAAGAAGAGATTGCGCGGCATGTGGCGGAAGCGGAGCGACGCTGGCCGCTGCGGGGCGTGACCGTGATCCACCGCTTCGGCCGCATGATGCCCGGCGACAATATCGTGCTTGTTGTCACCGCCTCGGCGCATCGCCAGGCCGCGTTCGAGGCCGCGTCCTTCCTGATGGATTATCTCAAGACGCAGGCGCCGTTCTGGAAACTGGAAGAACGCCCGGACGGACAGGACTGGGTCGCTGCAAAGGACGCCGACGACGAGGCGGCAGCGCGGTGGGCGAAGGGATAAGGCCGCAGTGTGATTTCGCGTCACGGTGCATCCCTGATCCGTCACCCTGAGGTGCGAGCGAAGCGAGCCTCGAAGGGCGACGGCCCGGCCGAGCATCCTTCGAGGCCCGCGCTACGCGCGGGCGCCTCAGGATGACGGATCATACAGCTACGCCGCGCGCGACTTCGGCTGCACTTCCGCCGTGTAGTCGTCCATCAATTGCTTGGTGATGGCGCCCGGCGTGAAATTCCACTTGTCGATCTGCGCCACCGCGGTGACTTCCGCCGCAGTGCCAGTGATGAAGCACTCGGAGAAGCCCGACAATTCCTCGGGCATGATGCGCCGCTCGATCACCTCGATGCCGCGCCGCTTGGCGAGATCGATCGCGGTGCGCCGGGTGATGCCGTCGAGGAAACAATCGGCGGTCGGCGTGTGGATCTTGCCGTCCTTGATGAAGAAGATGTTGGCGCCGGTGCATTCCGCGACCCGGCCCTCCCAGTCGAGCATCATCGCATCGGCAAAACCGCGCCGCTCGGCGCGATGCTTCGAGATGGTGCAGATCATGTAGAGGCCGGCCGCCTTGGCCAGACACGGTGACGTCCGCGGATCCGGCCTCCGGTATTCGGCGAGATCGAGCTTGATCCCCTTCAGCCGCTGCTCGGGGTCGAAATAGCTCGGCCATTGCCACGCCGCGATGGCGAGATGGATCGCATTGTTCTGCGCCGACACGCCGAGTTGTTCGGACCCGCGCCAGGCGATCGGGCGAACGTAGGAATCCGGCATGCCGTTCTTGTCGATCACCAGCTGCTTGGCCGCGTCGATTTCGGCGACCGAATACGGGATTTCGAAATCGAGGATATTCGCCGACTTCTTCAGCCGCTCGGAATGCTCGGTGCTCTTGAAGATTTCGCCGCCATAGGCGCGCTCGCCTTCAAACACCGCGCTGGCGTAATGCAGGCCGTGGGTCAGCAGGTGAATCTTCGCCTCGGGACCGGGGACGAGCTTGCCGTCGAACCAGATCAGACCTGGCAATTGATCGAAGGGCACGGACATCGGCTTCCTCCTTGGCGAAGCTCTGGGCAGAGTGGTCGTACTTCTTGCATCGGGCATTTTTGCCTGACGCGTCCATTCCCATTATTGTCCGACCCTAGCCGGCACGCACAGCGCGCCGGAACCAGCCGGACCGAAAGAACAGGATATTTCGTTACAGTGCCACTTTCGGTAACAATCTTCCGTAATTATGTCAATAGTGCTGACCTAAATAACAGCCGGTCCTTAGCATGTCCGTGACGCCTCTTCGCGACCGCCCCAGCACCAACGACGCCGGCCCGGCCCGGCCCGCCGGCGAGCCGGTCTGGGACCTGATCGAGCTTTTGTTCTTCGCCTATCGCGATTTCGTCGGCGATGCCGATGAGGCGCTGGCGAAATTCGGCTTCGGCCGCGCGCACCACCGCGTCGTGCATTTCGTGACCCGTCACCCCGGCATCAAGGTCGCGGACCTGCTCGACATCCTCAACATCACCAAACAGTCGCTCGGACGGGTGCTGAAGCAGCTGGTGGATCAGGGTTATGTGCTGCAGAAAGAGGGCGAAAGCGACCGCCGCCAGCGCCTTCTTTATGCCACGCCCAAGGGCGAAGCGCTGGCCATGAAACTCGCCGGCCTCCAGACCGAACGGATCGCGCGCGCCCTGGCCGAGATCGGCCCCGGCGGACACGAAGATGCACGCGCCTTCCTGATCGCGATGATCGACAATCGCGAACGCGATCACGTGCTGCAGCTGATCACGCGCGCGGACCGGCTGCGACCCGGCAAGCCCTGAGGCGACCCTGATGGACATCACCCGCGCCGCTCCCGCAAGTCCGGCCGATGACGCGCCCCACCTCCTGGTCGTCGACGACGACCGGCGTATCCGCGACCTGTTGTCACGGTTCCTCGCCGCCGAGGGCTATCGCGTGACCACTGCCGACAATGCGGCCGAGGCGCGCGCCAAGCTCAACGGCCTGCATTTCGATCTTTTGATCCTCGACGTGATGATGCCCGGCGAGAGTGGCTTCGATCTCGCCAAATCGCTGCGCTCGTCGTCGAGCGTGCCGATCCTGATGCTGACCGCGCGCGATGAAACCGCGATGCGGATCGAGGGCTTGCAGATCGGTGCCGACGATTACGTTGCGAAGCCGTTCGAGCCGCGGGAGCTCTCGCTGCGCATCAACAATATCCTGAAGCGGGCGCAGCCTGCTGCGCCCGCGCCAGTCGAATCGGTGCGGTTCGGCGATTTCATGTTCCATATCGGTCGCGGCGAACTGAAACGTGGCGAAGACAGCGTTCGCCTCACCGACCGCGAACGCGACATGCTGCGGGTGTTGGCTGGGTCCCCGGGCGAGACGGTGCCGAGGCTTTCGCTCGCCGGCAACGACCCGGCGGCCAACGAACGCGCGGTCGACGTGCAGGTGAACCGGCTGCGCCGCAAGATCGAGCGCGATCCCGCCAATCCGCTTTTCGTGCAGACGGTGCGCGGCATCGGCTATCGACTCGTTGTGTCGCCTTGAGGCGTCGGCATCTTATGACGAAGCGAAGCGCTTCTTCACCTTTACCTCTCCCCGTTTACGGGGAGAGGTCGGCTTGCGAGCGGAAGCGAGCAAGTCGGGTGAGGGGGAGCTTCGACAAAGCAAGGTGCTGCCAGCCCCCCTCACCCGCCTCACGCCTGCTGCGCTCGGCACCCTCTCCCCAAACGCAACTCGGGTTTACCCGAGTTGTGTCACTATTCGGTGGCCGAAGTCGGAAACATCCGACTTCGGCGCGGGCAGAGGGACAAGAGAGACTGCCATGACCAGTCTCGATGTCGGCCTCCAGACCATCCGCTCCGTTGTCTATCGGGTGAACCTGGCCTGGGACCGGCTCGGCAAGACGGTCAAGCGCTTCATGCCGACAGGGCTTTATGCACGAGCCCTGCTGATCATCATCGCGCCGATGGTCGTCCTGCAATCGGTGGTCGCCTTCGTGTTCATGGAGCGGCACTGGAATTCGGTCACGCAGAAGCTGTCGTCGGCAGTGGTCTCCGATATCGCGGCGCTGATCGACGTCTATCGCGGCTATCCGCAGGACGCACAGAACACGCAGATCCGGCGGATCGCACAGGAACGGCTGGGACTCGTGGTCGATTTCCTGCCCGCGACCGAAATGCCGCCGCCGGGACCGAAGCCGTTTTTCTCGCTGCTCGATCAGGCGCTGTCGGTGGAGCTGCGCAAGATCAAGCGCCCGTTCTGGATCGACACCGTCGGCAAATCGGCGCTGGTTGAGATCCGCATCCAGCTCGACAATGCGGTGATGCGCGTGCTGGCGCCGCGAAGCGCGGCCTATGCATCCAATTCGGAGATCTTCCTGTTCTGGATGGTCGGCACTTCGCTGGTGCTGCTGACCGTCGCCATCATTTTCCTACGCAACCAGATCCGGCCGATCCTGCGCCTCGCCGACGCTGCCGAGGCCTTTGGCAAGGGCCGTGACATGCCGAATTTCCGGCCGCGCGGCGCGCGCGAGGTCCGTCGCGCGGCGGTCGCCTTCATCGAAATGAAGCTGCGTGTCGAGCGCGCGATCGAACAACGCACCACCATGCTCGCCGGCGTGTCGCACGACCTGCGCACCATCCTGACACGCTTCAAGCTCGAACTCGCGATGCTCGGCAACGCGCCTGAAATCGATGCCCTGAAGAAAGATGTCGACGAGATGCAGCGGATGCTGGAGGCCTATCTCGCCTTCGCCCGCGGCGACATGGGCGAGCAGGCCTTGCCGACCGACATGGCCGCCTTCCTCGAAGAGCTGAAGGACGACGCCGAACGCACTGGACACAAGGCGAGCGTGGAATTCTCGGGTCAGCCGGTGGTGACGGTGAAGACGGCGGCGTTCAAGCGCTGCCTCGCCAATCTCGTCACCAATGCGGCGCGCTATGCCCATTCGATCGCGATCACCGGACACCGCGACCATCGCTGGCTCACCATCACCATCGACGACGACGGACCCGGCATTCCGCCGGCGCAGCGCGAGGAAGTGTTCAAGCCGTTCCTGCGTCTCGACAATGCGCGCAATCAGGACAAGGGCGGCACCGGCTTGGGCCTCGCGATCGCGCGCGACATCGCCCGCTCGCATGGCGGCGACATCATGCTGGGCGATTCCCCGCTGGGCGGCCTGCGCGCCACGGTGCGCGTGCCGGTATAGAAAAAAGATGAGCTATGCGGCGACGATATCGTCGTCGGGATTGGGGTCGCGACGCCGTCGCGCGCGCCAGCGCCCCGCCTGCAGCCGCTCCGGAATGGCCAGCAGGGTATCCAGCATGCCCGACCAGCGCTCGGCGCGTGCAAGCTCGCGGTCCAGTGCGGCCATGGTACGGGCGAGACCGGGATCTTCGTCATTGGCCCAGACCGAGAGCACCCGCACATACATCAGCGCCAGCGCCTGCGCCCGCAGCGCACCTTTCGGTCCCGCAGCGGAGATGCCGGCGGCGGTCATCATCCAGCTCATCGAACGCGCGGCGAGGCCGTTCATGACCAGAGCGAGCGGCGGATTGCACAGGGTCGAGCGCATCAGCGACCGGATCGCGGCCTTGTGGCCGGCATGCGCGTCCAGACGCCGCATGAGCACATCGAACAGGCGCTCGCGTGCGGGCTCCTCGTCCATGTCCGAGGCATCGGCTGCGAGCACCTTGCGGTCGACATCCTTCATATGCGCGGACAGGATCGCGACAATGGACGGAAACTCGCCACGCAGGTCGGCCAGCGATACCCCCGCGGCTTTTGCGACGTCGTCCAGGCCGATGCGGTCGAGCGGTTCACTCGCCAGCAGGGTCAGCAGGGCATCGATGATGGTCTGGCGTTTCATGCCGTCGGTCATGGGGAACTCCGGTTCGACTGCCGCGACTTCCATGTAGGTGCGCGAACGCGGTACTTCCATGGCCGATTTTATCGGCCCATGTCCGGGGCTCCTGGCGTCGAGCCGGCCGGGCCGTCAGCCGGCCAGCTCCTTCGAGCGCCGGGTCGCTGCCGCCACCGCCTGCCGCATCAGCGGATCGAGGCCATCTGACGCCATCAGCACATCGAGCGCCGCCGCCGTGGTCCCGGCCGGCGAGGTCACATTGGTGCGCAACGTCGCCGGATCGAGCGGCGAGCGATGCAGCAATTCGCCCGAGCCCGCGACGGTCTCCCGCGCAAGCTTCGCCGCCAGGTCCTCCGGCAGGCCGGCCGCAACGCCGGCACGCGCCAACGTCTCGGCCAGCAGGAACACATAGGCCGGCCCCGAGCCGGACACGGCCGTAACCGCATCCATCAGCCGCTCGTCGTCGATCCATTCGACGGCGCCGGACGCCGCGAGCAAGGCATGCGCGCGTTGCTTCTGCTCCGCAGTCACCGCCTCGCTCGGCACGGCGACCGTAATCCCCCTGCCGATCGCCGCCGGCGTATTCGGCATCGCGCGCACGATCGCCGCTTTCGGCAGGGATGCCTGCAGGAATGCCAGCGTCTTGCCGGCCATGATCGAGAGCACCAGCGTATCCGCCTGCGTCAGCGCCGCGACCTGCGGCAGCACGTCGGCGGCGACCTGCGGCTTCACCGCCAGCACGATCGTCGCGATGTTGGATACCGCGCCGGCCGGCGGGTTGAGGACGATGCCCTTCATCGACAGCGCCACCAACTCCTCCGATGGCTGCGGCTCGATCACCACCACATTTTGCGGATCGAGGCCGAGCGCGAGCCAGCCCTCCAGCATCGCGGCGCCCATCTTGCCCGCGCCGACAAGCGCGAGCAGGCCAATGTCATCGAGACGGTGTTGGTCGGATTGTATCATCGCGCATCACTCTTGCTTCACCTCCCCCTGAAAGGGGGAGGTCGATTTGCGAGCCAACGGGTTCGCGCGAAGCGCGGCCCGATCGCAAGACTAAGCGAAGCAAATCGGGTGGGGGTCAAGCAACACAGAAAAGCCCCCCTCCCAAACCCTTCCCTTTCAGGCTGAGGGAGTCCGCGAAACGCTTGACGTGGAAAGAAAGATCAAGCCTCGCCCGAGGTCTCGAACATCGCCGCGTCCATCGCCTCGCGGGCGGACTTGCCGGCCCAGAGCACGAACTGGAAGGCCGGGAAATAGCGCTCGCAGGTGTCGATCGCGGTTCCCAGCACGGCCTTGCATTGATCGTCGGTCGCTTCGACACCGCCGGTCAGCACCAGTGCGTGGCGGAACATCACCAGCCCGTCCGCGGTCCACAGGTCGAAATGGCCGATCCACATCTGCTCGTTCATATGCGCGATCAACTGCTGCACCTCGGCGCGGCGTCGCTCGGCGACCTTGATGTCGAAGGCACAGGCGAGGTGCAGCGCTTCGAGCTCTTCCATCCAGGTGAACGACACCTGATAGTCGACCCAGCGGCCCTTGATCAGAATGTTGATCTCGTCGTCGCCCGATCGCTCGAACGACCAGTCATTGACCGATGCGATGCGTTCGACGACATCGAGCGGATTGCTCTGCGCCGTCTCGTTAATCTGGGTCAATGCCATCTTCATCTGCCGCCTGCGAGGCTCTGCGCTGCACCAACGCACGCGTACCGATCATGTCGCCGAGACGGGACATTCCGCCGCAACGCAATCCGGCAACGCCGGATTGACTCGCGATTACCGAATCACTTGGCACTCCGACTATAGCCGCACCGATTCCGCGCAACCAAGCCAAGAATGAATCGCAGTCACGTGGTCGTTGATTTTTTGAATCGGGGCAACGCGCGCAGGATCAATGTCCACAATCCACGCTGCGTCAGTTTGACTCAATGCACAGGTGATCGCGCGAAAGCTGTCATCGGGGAGTCATCTGGCGCGCGAAGCGAGCCGCCGATCAGTCGAACAGGCTCGACACCGATTCTTCGTGCGCGGTGCGGCCGATGGCTTCGCCGATCAGCTGGGCGATCGGCAGCACCCGAATATTCGCCGCGTCCTTGACCGCCTTGGTCGGCTGGATCGAATCCGTGATCACCAGCTCCTTCAGCCGCGACGTCGTCACCCGGGCGACGGCGCCGCCCGACAGCACGCCATGGGTGATATAGGCATAGACCTCGGTCGCGCCCTGCGCGAGCAGCGCGTCGGCGGCATTCACCAGCGTGCCGCCGGAATCGACGATGTCGTCGACCAGGATACAGACATGGCCGGCGACCTCGCCGATCACGTTCATGACCTCGGACTCGCCCGCACGCTCGCGCCGCTTGTCGATGATGGCGAGCGGCGCGTTGATGCGCTTGGCCAGGCCGCGGGCGCGCACCACGCCGCCGACATCCGGCGACACCACCATCAGTTTGGCGAGGTCGAACCGCTCCTTGATGTCGCGGACCATGACCGGAGACGCGAACAGGTTATCGGTCGGAATATCGAAGAAGCCCTGGATCTGGCCGGCATGCAGGTCGAGGGTCATCACCCGGTCGGCGCCGGCATGGGTGATCAGGTTTGCGACCAGCTTGGCGGAGATCGGCGTTCGGGGGCCGGGTTTGCGGTCCTGACGGGCATATCCGAAATAAGGCACCACCGCCGTGATCCGGCGCGCCGACGAGCGGCGCAGCGCGTCGATGATGATCAACAGCTCCATCAGGTGATCGTTGGCCGGGAAAGACGTGCTCTGGACCACGAAGACGTCCGCGCCGCGCACGTTTTCTTGGATTTCCACGAAGATTTCCATATCGGCAAAGCGGCGCACCACCGCCTTGGTGATCGGCAATTTCAGGTAATTGCAGATTTCGGACGCAAGCGCAGGATTGGAATTCCCGGCGACGAGCTTGATCGCTCCGTTTTTCGCCATCCTTCTCCTCGCTGGCTCTCTCTGACGCGTGACCTTTTGGCGCGCCGGACTGATACAGGCGGCGACCCGGTTCCGCAATATGGCGGAATTTGTTCTCCCTAACGGATTTCCGGCCGTCAGCGCGGCGATGCCACCGCGGCGATGCGCCCGGGGGTGACTGGCTGGCGGGACCGTGCCGGCTGATCCGCTGCAGGCGGCGGAGCCGCTTCCAGCGCGGCCGTCGCGACCGCTTGCGCCTGGGTGTCGGGACCGCGGAAATAGACCGCGAGCTGCTCCATGCCGCTGCGCGCGGCGCGGGCCAGGACCTCGTCGTTCACCGCCTGCCAGGCATCCCGGCCGGCGCTCCCGGCTTTTTCGTCGCCGGCGATGCGAATGACGCGTTCCCCGTTGGAGTCGAAAACCTCCCAGACCCACGACATCGTGGCCTGCCGGCCCTTCGTCCAGACCGAGGCGTATCCCTTGATCCGATACGGCGCGAAGCCCTCGCGGGTCACGACCGGGACCTTCTTGGCCTCCGCCTCCTCGTTGAGCTTGCGCACATAGCGGTCGAACACCGCCGGGGGCAGCCCATCGACGCGATCGAACGCAATTGTGGAATGCTGGCCGGCCGGCAGCCCGCCCGTGGTGTTGCAGGCAGCAGCCGACAGGGCAAGCGCAAGGACGCCGACAATGCGCGCCGACCGCAAGAACATGACACCCCCGTTGGCCGATGGGACTCTGGCGGTCCGTCTCGGCCGGTCGAGGAATCCGTACCGGGAATCAGCCCGGCGGTCCAGCGCAGCAACTGGCCCCTAATCGGCCAGTACGATCGCGTTGACGTGCCGCCCGTAATCCGGCTCGGCGCGATGCACCGAACGCCGGTAGCTGTAGAAACGCTCGGGATCCGCATAGGTGCAGATGCCGACATCCTCGAACGATCCGACCCCGCTTCGTTCGAGACGCGAGGCAATGAAGCCCGGCAGATCGAACATCGCATGCCCGTCGCGCGCGGCCGGAGCGAAAAACCGCGCATGCGTCTCGTCTGCGCGCAGAAATTCATCGACGAAGCTTTGACTGACCTCGTAATTGTCCTGCCGGATCAGCGGACCGAGTGCGACGCTGATCCTGCTGCGTTCCGCACCGAGATTTTCCATCGCGGCAATCGTCCCCTCGATGACGCCGGAAAAGGCGCCACGCCAGCCGGCATGCGCAGCGCCGATGACCCGCGCCTGCGGGTCGGCGAACAGCAGCGGACCGCAATCCGCGGTGCTGACGCCGATCGCCAGTCCCGGTGTCCGGGTCACGATCGCGTCCGCCTTCGGCCGCGTCTCGACGCTCCAGGGCTCATCGGCGACCGCCACATGGGGCGAATGAATCTGGAAGGCGGTGATCAGGCGCTCGGCCTCGACGCCGAGGGCGCGCGCCATGCGGGCGCGATTCTCGGTTACATGATCCGGGTCGTCGTTTGAGCCGACCCCGCTATTGAGGCTCGCATAAATGCCGCCCGACACGCCGCCTTCGCGGGTGAAGAATGCGTGGCGAATGCCGTCCAGCGCGGACAGGGACGCGGCGTGCTGCTTCATGCCGCTGCAAATCCCGGCAGCGGATCGAATTTCGGATCGCGCAGCGCCATGACCTTGAACAATTCACCCATGCCGGTGCGTCCTCCTTCGGTCAGCCGGGTCACTGCTGCGGTGATACTGGCAGCCTGTTCGGTGCTTGCGCCTCGGCGCAGCGCGTCGGCCCGCGCGTCAATCCCGAGCTCGCGCAGGAACTGAGCCTGCGTGACCGGACCTTGCACCGCGGTGCCCATGCTTTCGGCCGCCTGGCCGAAGATGAAAAAGTCGACATGCGCGGTGATGTCTGCATTGCCCGGTGCCGATAACGGATCTGCAAATGCATGTTCGTTGACCGACTGCAGGGTTTCGCCGACATCGCTTTCGGCATGTCCGTAATCGATGAACAGCGCCGCGCCGTTGTCACGCACGCGGCGCGCAATGTCGAAAGCGTGGATGTCGTTGCGCCATTCGAAGATCGCACCGACCGGCGCCTCCTTGATCTTCTTCGGCATGAAACGGTCGAATTGCGGCAGCGGATCGGGCGCCAGCCCGAGCGCGAAATTGCCAATGGCGTTCAGTCCGATCACCCGCTCGTGCCAGCCGTCGCTCTGCTTCACCACCTGATGGACCGGAAGCGCGTCGAGATATTCGTTGGCCAGAATGATCGACGGACCCTCCGGCACATCGAGCAGGTTGCGATGCCAGAACATGGGGAGATCGCTGTCGCTCAGACTGCTGCGCTGCAATTGCTCGAGCGTCGGGCTGATCTCGACCAGATGCACGGACAAGGCCTGGCGGAATTTCGGCAGCACCTTGGCCGCGCGCAGGGCGTCGCGCATCATGGTTCCGCGTCCCGGACCAAGCTCGACCAGATTGACGCTGGCCGGTTCGCCCATCATCCGCCAGACCGAGAGCGCCCACAGGCCGAGCAGTTCGCCGAAGATCTGGCTGACTTCCGGCGCGGTGGTGAAATCGCCGCCGGCACCGAACGGATCGCGAGTGACATAGTAGCCGTATTGCGGATGCGCGAGGCACAGCGACATGTAGCGCGCCACCGGCATCGGCCCGCTGACCGCGATCAGCCGGCGGATTTCCTTTTCCAGTGGCGAGGGCTCGCTCATGCGGCCTGACTCCCGAGCGCGGGACGCCGCATTGCGTACCGGACGAAAGCAAGTCCGGCCAGGAAGAGCGGGATCGATAACAGCATGCCCATGGTCAGGCCGCCCCAGAGGAAGCCCAGTTGCGGGTCGGGCTCCCGGAAGAATTCACAGAAAGAGCGGCCGAGCGCGTAGACAATCGCGAACAGGCCGATGGTCAGTCCGGGCCGTTTGAGCGAGCCCATGCGCACCGCGACGGCGAGCACGACAAACAGCACGAGCCCCTCGAGCGCCGCCTCATAAAGCTGACTTGGGTGACGCGGCAGCGGCCCGGCGCCGGGAAACACGAACGCCCAGGGGACATCGGTGGTCCGGCCCCACAATTCGCCATTGATGAAATTCGCGATGCGGCCAAGGAACAGGCCGATCGGCGCGACGGCGCAGGTGAGGTCGCCGAGCGACAGGACCGGAACCTTGGCGCTGCGTGCGAACAGCAGAACGGCAATCACGCAACCGGCAAAGCCGCCATGGAATGACATGCCGCCGCCCCAGACCTGAACGATCTCCAGCGGGTTCGCGGCGAAATATGCGGGATTGTAGAACAACACATAGCCGAGCCGGCCACCGAGGATAATGCCCAGCGTGATCCAGACGATGAAGTCGTCGAAATTGCCAACCGTCAGCGGCGCCCGGCCGCCCCACAGGGCCTCATTGCGGATGAGAATGCGGGCGTAGAGCCAGCCGAGCAGGATGCCGACAATATAAGCCAGCGCATACCAGCGGATCGCGAGCGGACCGATGCTGATCAGCACCGGGTCGAAATTCGGAAAAGGCAGGGCCGAAACCGGCATGCGATGGTCCAGAGTAACGTTGGCCTTGCGTGCTTGCGGGGCCGGGGCGGCTACGCCATATCACATCGCAGCGCGTTCGGAAGGAGCCCAGGCATGACCCAGACATCTGGCCGGTTTTTTGACGAAATCGCACGGCTGATGAATGACGCCAGCGGCGTCGCCCAGGGCGTGCGGCGGGAATTCGAAACGCTGTTCAAGACGCAGGCGGAGCGATGGCTGCGCGACCTGGATCTGGTCAAGCGCGAGGAATTCGAGGCGGTCAAGGACATGGCCCGGCTCGCACGGGAGGAAAACGAGGCCCTCAAGGCCCGGATTTCCGCCCTGGAGGCCAAGGCCGGGCTCTCCCCTCCCCCCGGCAAGGACGACCGGCCGGATATCAGCGACATGCGTCTGGACGGCTGATTTTTCCCGTTAACCCCTGATTTCTTGCCATTCCGGCATCCTGCCGGTATAAGCCCGCGCGACCGTGGCCCCCGCACCCCTGGAGGCTTGCCGCGGCTGTTTTCATACAATCTGACATCAACCGATAGGACTTATGCGCATGACCGCCGTGAAGGAAATCAAGGCGACGTTGCGTCCGAAGGCCGGCAAGGGGGCCGCCCGGGCAGTGCGTCGCGAGGGCCGGACCCCGGCCGTGATCTACGGGGCCAACGAGCCGCCGCTCGCCATCGCTGTCGACCACATCGACATCCGTAACAAAATCTATGCCGGCCACTTCCTGACCACGCTCTATGACGTCGAGCTCGACGGCAAGAAGCACCGCGTGATCCCGCGCGACTACCAGCTCGATCCGGTGAAGGATGTTCCGATCCATGTCGACTTCATGCGGCTCGCCGAAGGCGCGCTGATCCGGGTCAACGTGCCGGTTCACGTCATCAATTCGGATCAATCGCCGGGCGTGAAGCGCGGCGGCGCGGTCAATATCGTGACCCACTCCATTCCGCTGCGCTGCCCGCCCGATCGCATCCCGCAGGCGATCGAGGTGGATCTGGCCGGACTCGAGATCAACAGCTCGAAGCATCTGAGCGACGTGGCGCTGCCCCAGGGCGTGAAGCCGATCGGCCGCGAAGACATGACGCTGGTGACCATCGTGCCGCCGTCCGGCTATGCCGACGAGGTGAAAGCCGAAGCGACAGCCGCTGCGGCCGCGCCTGCAGCCGGCGCTGCTCCCGCCGCGGGTGCTGCGGCCGCAGGTGGCGACAAGAAGCCGGCCGAGAAAAAGCCGGCCGACAAGAAGTAAGCACGCCATCAACGAGGCGGCGGGGCGCTCGGCCCCGCCATCATCGCCATGTTCCTCCTGGTCGGGCTCGGCAATCCCGGCGCCCGCCACGCGGGCGACCGGCACAATATCGGCTTCATGGTGGTCGATGCGATCGCCAGGCGCCATGGCTTCCCGCCGTGGCGGCGCCGCTTTCAGGGCGTCGCCACCGAAGGCTCGCTCGGCGGCATCAAGTCGCTCCTGCTGCTGCCCGGCACCTTCATGAACGAGTCCGGCCGCGCCGTCGGCGAAGCGGCCGGCTTCTACAAGATCGGACTGCACGACATAGCGGTCGTGCATGACGAACTCGACCTTGCTCCCGGCAAGCTGCGGATCAAGCGCGGTGGCGGCGTCGCCGGCCATAACGGCCTGCGGTCGATCTCCGCTCATGTCGGCAACGACTACAAGCGCGTGCGCATCGGCATCGGGCATCCCGGCGACAAGAATATCGTGCATTCCTACGTGCTGTCGGCTTTCGCCAAGGCCGAGCGCACGGGATGGGTCGAGACGCTGATCGACACCGTGGCGGAGCATGCGCCACTGCTGGCGCGCGGCGACGATGCGAGCTTGCAGAACAAGGTGCATCTCGCGCTTGAGGCAAAGGGCTTTGACGACGCGTAGCCGTGCAACGCCCTGACTGGCGAACGGCGCAACCTGGACGGACTGGATTATTCTCATGGGCTTCAAATGCGGCATCGTCGGACTGCCGAATGTCGGCAAATCGACGCTCTTCAACGCGCTGACGGAAACCGCCGCAGCGCAGGCGGCGAATTATCCGTTCTGCACCATCGAGCCGAATGTCGGCGAGGTCGCGGTCCCCGATCCGCGGCTCGACAAGCTCGCCGCCATCGCAAAATCCGCCCAGACCATTCCGACCCGCCTCACCTTCGTCGACATTGCCGGTCTCGTCCGCGGCGCATCCAAGGGCGAAGGTCTCGGCAATCAGTTTCTCGCCAATATCCGTGAAGTGGACGCGATCGCCCATGTGGTGCGTTGTTTCGAGGATCCCGACGTCACCCATGTCGAAGGCAAGATCGATCCGATCGCCGACATCGAGACCATCGAGACCGAATTGATGCTCGCCGATCTCGACTCGCTCGAGCGCCGCGTTGACGCGCTGGAAAAGAAGGCGCGCGGCAACGACAAGGAAGCCAAGGAAACGCTGGAACTGGTCAAGCGCGCCCTTCCCCTGCTGCGAGAGGGCAAGCCCGCGCGACTGGTCGAACTCAAACCCGATGAAGAGCAGGCGTTTGCCATGCTGGGCCTGATGACGGCCAAGCCGGTTCTCTATGTTTGCAATGTGGAAGAATCCGCCGCCGCGACCGGCAACGATTATTCGGCCAAGGTCGAGGCCCGTGCCAAGGCGGAAGGCGCGGTGTCGGTCGTCATCTCAGCCAAGATCGAGTCAGAGATCGCGGTGCTGTCGCGTGAAGAGCGCGCCGACTATCTCGACGCCGTCGGCCTGAAGGAGGCCGGCCTCGACCGGCTGATCCGCGCCGGCTACAACCTGCTTCATCTGGTGACCTATTTCACGGTCGGCCCGAAAGAAGCGCGCGCCTGGACGATCACCAAGGGCACCAAGGCGCCGCAGGCAGCGGGCGTGATCCACACCGATTTCGAACGCGGCTTCATTCGCTCCGAAACGATTGCCTATGACGATTATATCGCGCTGTCGGGCGAGGCCGGCGCCCGCGATGCCGGCAAGCTGAGGCTGGAAGGCAAGGACTACGTCGTCGCCGACGGCGACGTGCTGCATTTCCGCTTCGCGACCTAGCGCACCTTCAGGCGAAGTGGCTCCCGGCTCGCGTCAAGACAACGCGTCAACCCAAGACCTTGGGCTCGTTTCGCGACTCCACGATCAGCGAAAAAACTAAAGACTCTAGGCCCGTCTCTGCCTGGCATGGCGCGGGGGCGAGGGGTGATCGATTTCCTCGCCGCGGTCGCGGATCACGCCGAGATGTTCGTTGATCCGGAAAATCACCATCACCAGTTCGCAGAGGATGCGCACGAAGATGATCCCGGTGAGAATGAAGATCATCGACGCGACCAGCAGAAGCAGACCGGCGATCAGATTGATCGCCATCATGCCGAGCGCGGTCAGGACCAGCGAGAGACCGGCAAGCACGGTCATGGTCAGGCAGAGCCAGTAAAACACGCGAATGATCGACGGCGTGATGAACCGGTCCCATTGCAGCAATTCGGCAAGATGCGTCATGGTACATTCTCGGTGCTGACCCGGCGCCGCGCGGCAGGCTGGCCCAGCGATACTCCGCCGTCAACCGACATGAATGCGCCGGAGTGACACGAGGAACCAGGCGTTGCGGCGTGCACGCTGAGCGCGCAACAATTGACGACATCGGCCCCGGCCGCTACCCAATCGGCTCCGTCAATCAGGTGCATACGCCGTCGCCCATGCTGTATTTCGAAGACTTCCAGCCCGGTCACACGACTGAATATGGTCCGCGCCTCGTGACCCGGGAGGAAATCATTGCCTTCGCCGCGCAGTACGATCCGCAACCGATGCATCTCGACGAAGCCGCGGGTCAGAAGTCTCTGCTGGGCGGCCTCGGGGCATCGGGCTGGCATAGCTGCGGGATCATGATGCGCATGATCTGCGACGGTTTCATGTTGGACTCCGCTTCCATGGGCGCGGGCGGCGTCGAGGAGGTCCAATGGCCACGGCCGATCCGGCCGGGCGACCGCCTGACACTTCGCGTCACCGTGCTCGATACGCGCATCTCGAAAAGCCGGCCGGAGATGGGTATCGTTCGCATTCACTATGAGATGCTGAATGCCCATGGCGAGTGCGTCATGACCATGGTGACGCCTGCAATGTTCGGCCGCCGCAATCCGGGGGCGCCGTCATGACGCAATTCTACGACGATATCCGCGTCGGCGACCGCTACGAGCTGGGGTCGCATCTGTTCACCGCCGAAGACATCAAGGCGTTCGCGCGGCAATTCGATCCGCAACCCTTTCACGTCGACGAAGAGCAAGCGGAACGCTCGCATTTCGGCGCACTGGTCGCCTCGGGATGGCAGACGGCATCGATATGGATGCGCAAGCTCGTCGATCATCGCAAGCGCGAGGCCGAAGCGATGCAGGCGCGTGGCGAACGGCTCGCCAGGATGGGACCGTCGCCGGGATTCCGTAACTTGCGGTGGTACAAGCCGGTCTTCGTCGGCGACACGGTGTCGTATGCTGCCGAGGTGATCGAGATGCGATTGTCGCAATCGCGGCCGGATCGCGGGATCATCAACGTGCTTGGCATCGGCGAAAATCAGCACGGTGTGCGCGTCATCTCGTTCGAGAGCGCCACCTTCGTCGAGAGGCGCGATCCGCCGCCACCATGACAGCGGCCGCCGATAGCGGCGAAGTGACACGCCGCGACGAGCGCCGCACGATGTCGGTCGCGTCCGGCGCGCATGCTTTGCATGACGGCTACACCGACCTGATCTACGTCATGCTGCCGGTCTGGCAGGCTGAATTCGGACTGAGCTACGCCGCCGCCGGCGCCCTGCGCGGCCTGTTCGCAGGCGCCATGGCGGGGCTGCAAATCCCTGCCGGGCACCTGTCGGAACGCTACGGCGCAGCCCTGCTGCTGGCCGGCGGCACCGCCCTGACCGGTTTCGGCTATTGCCTTGCCGGCCTGAGCGGCAGCTTTGCCATGTTGCTGGTGGCGCTGTTGATCGGCGGCATCGGTTCGAGCACCCAGCATCCGATCGCCTCCGCCCTGGTCGCGCGGGCTTTTTCCGGATCGCGCTCCCTGAAGGCGCTGGGCGGCTACAATTTCGCAGGCGACATCGGCAAGATGACGGTGCCGGCGCTGGCGGCGCTGCTGATGACGATCATGCCGTGGCGGCCGAGTGTGATCGCGCTCGGGGCCGCCGGCCTTGCGGCCGCGGTCCTGATCCTGCTGCTGACGCCACGGTTCGGGCCGGTGCATCTCGCCGCAAGCACGAACGAGGACCGACCGAAGACGCCGCTGCCGCCCGCAGCGCGCCACGCCTTCCCGACGCTGCTCTCGATCGGCGTGATCGATTCGGCGACCCGCATGGGCTTCCTCACCTTCCTGCCCTTCATCCTCACCGCCAAGGGCGCGAGTTTGCCGCTGGTCGGCATGGCGCTCACGCTGGTGTTCGCGGGCGGCGCGGTCGGGAAGCTGGTCTGTGCCTTCGTCGGCGCGCGGATCGGGATCATCAACACGGTGTTCCTCACCGAAGTCATGACGCTGGCGCTGATCGCGGCGATCCTGCCGCTGCCGCTGGAGGCAACGCTGATCGTGCTGCCCGTTCTCGGGATCGCGCTGAACGGAACCTCGTCGGTGCTGTACGGCTCGGTGCCGGCCCTGGTCGCACCGGAGAAGCGCACGCGCGCCTTTGGTCAGTTCTATACCGGGACCATCGGCGCCGGCGCGATTGCACCGATCCTGTACGGCTTTATCAGCGACCGCATCGGCCTTGGCGGCGGCGTCATGGTTGTCGCGGCGATGGTGATGCTGACCCTTCCGCTTGCCTTCGTGCTGCGGCCGGCTTTCGCTCAGCCCCAGTCGCCGACGACGGTCTGAACCAGAGTCAGCGCCGAAACCGCAGCGGTGTCGGCACGCAGGATGCGAGGACCGAGCGCGAGCCGGACCACCGAGGGATGTTTCAGCAGAAGCGCACGCTCCTCGTCGGCAAAGCCGCCTTCCGGCCCGACCAGAACCGCGAGCGGCGCGCCGCGCGCAATATGCGACAGCGCCGCGACCGGATCGCGGGTCTCCGCATCCTCGTCGCAGAAAATCAGCACACGGCCGCCGGTCAGTCCGTCGAGCGCCTTTGGCAGCGGGATCGCGTCGGCGGTGTCGGCGATGGTCAGAATGCCGCATTGCTCGGCCGCCTCGATCGCATTCGCGCGCATGCGCTCGACATTCACGCGTGCGGCCTGCGTGTGGCGCGTGGTCACGGGCTGAAGCCGCGAAACACCGAGCTCCACCGCCTTCTGGACCATGTAATCGAGCCGCGCATGCTTGAGCGGTGCGAACAGGTAATGCAGGTCGCAGGCGCCGTGCTGCGGGCGGGTCTGCTCGACCACCGCAAGTGCGACGGACTTCTTGCCGTCGCGCTGCAATTCCGCGCGCCATTCGCCGTCCTGCCCGTTGAAGACGAGAACCGAATCACCGGGCGCCAGGCGCAGGACATTGATCAGATAATTCGACTGTCCCTTGTCGAGCGGCAGGGTCGCGCCACGATCGAGAGAGGGCGCGACAAACAGGCGCGGGGTGCGGAAATCGTATCGGGACATGCGTCAGATCGGGGTCCTTGGCCGCCAGCGGCAACTTTCTCGTAACCCGCAGGCTCTCTATTATGGACTGAATAGCGTTTTGCCGCCGTGTCGCCTATTTTAAGGGCTTGATCACGGAGCCACCCGGAAGGCCGAGGGGCCGGGAGAATCTCCAATGAGGCTGTTTGCAAGCCTGCCCGCCGCGCTGACACTGGCTGCCTTCGCAATGCCGGTGCTGGCCGCATCGGAACACGCTCCTGTCCGACTGGCCCAGGCCGGTCCGCCGACCTCGGGCTGGGGATCGCCCGCCGCACCGCAGGCGGCACCGTCTGGCCCGCCAAGCTCCGGCTGGGGCCAGCCCTCCCCCCAGGCCGCTCCCGCGCCCCCTAGCGCCGGCTGGGGAGCGCCCAGCGCGCCGGCCTCCGCACCCGCGGCCTCCTTCGGGCCGGGCGGCGGCGGCAGGCCGCAGCGCGACTGCATGGGCGAAATCACGCCGCTGCTGACCGACGCCGATCAGAAAGGCAAAGCCATCCAGGCCGCGGCCGCGACCAAGAAGCAGCCGGTGGTCTGCCAGGCCTTCAGAAATCTGGCCACCGCCGAGGGCAAGGTCATCAAATATTTCGAGGATCACGGCGCCGAATGCCGGGTTCCGCCGGACGCTCTGAAAGCGCGGCGTGGCAATTTCGCCAAGATCGTCGAAATCCGCACCAAGGTCTGCGACACCGCCGCCGCTCCCAAGCGTGCGCCCAGTCTCAGCGACGCGCTCGGCACATCCCAGATCCCGTCGGTATCCACCGATACCCCGGCCGCGAAGAGCCGCGGCAGCACCTTTGATACGCTCACCGGCAATCCGCTGACGCGATGAGCGAGACCGCCAGGCCCGTCGCCGATTCGACCGGAAACTGGGTCGATACGGCAGCGCCGGCCTGGGTCAAACCTTATCTGCGGCTGGCGCGGCTCGATCGCCCGATCGGCTCCTGGCTGCTGCTGCTGCCCTGCTGGTGGTCGGCCGGGCTCGCCGCGATCGCCGCCGGCCGCCCGTATCCCGATCCCTGGCATTGCCTGTTGTTTTTCATCGGCGCCTTCGCGATGCGCGGCGCGGGCTGTACCTGGAACGACATCGTCGACCGCGACCTTGATGCGAAAGTCGAGCGCACCCGGTCCCGGCCGATCCCCGCGGGACAGGTGACGGCGCGGCAGGCCTTCGTCTTCCTGGTGCTGCAGGCGCTGGTCGGATTGGTCGTGCTGCTGCAATTCAATCCCTTCACGATCCTCGTCGGCATCCTCTCGCTTGCCACCGTTGCGATCTATCCGTTCCTGAAGCGCGTCACGCACTGGCCGCAGATCGGCCTGGGGCTCGCATTTTCCTGGGGCGCGCTGATGGGATGGCCGGCGGTGTTCGGGCGGCTCGATCCGGCCGCCTTCATTCTCTACGCGGGATCGATTGCCTGGGTGATCGCCTATGACACGATCTACGCGCATCAGGATCGCGAAGATGACGCGCTCATCGGCATCAAGTCGACTGCGATCCTGTTCGATGCCCGCACCAAACCAATGCTGGCGCTGTTCTTCGCGCTGGCGGTGGTGCTGATCGGTCTCGCGGGCTGGCTCGCCGGCGCGGGCCTCATCTTCGCGCTCGGCCTGGCCGCCTTCGCGGCGCATCTCGCGTGGCAGGTGAAGCGGCTCGACATCGCCGACCCGGCCTTATGCCTGCGCCTGTTCAGGTCCAATCGCGATGCCGGACTGATCCTGTTCGCCGGGATGATCCTCGACGCGGCGCTCCTTTAGACGCAACACTAGTTCCGCGCGATGATCTCGCGCTCGCCGCGATGCACGGTCGACAGGCCGATATGCCGGCCGGGCTTGCGCCGCATCAGGATCGACGGACGGCGCTTCCTGATGACGGAGCGCCGGCGCCTGCGGCCGGTGTCCTTTGCGATCTGCAGCGAACGGCGGCCGGGACAAACCTGACGAACGTCGCCATCCGCGCCACGCTGCCAGAGCGACAACCCAAGCACGCGGCCCCAGGCCCGCCACATCACGATGGCCTCGTCGAGCGGAGCCTGATCGAGCAACGGAACCGACAGCGCCGGGTCTGCATGATCGAGAATGATGGAAGCGGCGGGGCCATCCCCGGCCGGTACCAGCGTGATGCCGACAAAGGCATCGACCGCCAGCCGGATTTTCATCCGCATCCCGCGGACTGCTCGCCGCAGAACCACGCGATCGCGGTCGAGTTCGACCTGCCGCATCTGGCCGTCCGCCCCGGCATCGCGGGCCGGGAATCGAACTGGCAAAGTGAACGGGTCGAGCCGCATGGTGCGGCCCGACCCGGCAGGCAAGGCCCCGCCGGCTTCCATTTGACGCCTCGAATTGCTCCCCCGGACTTTTTCGTCCGTTATGCGCAGACCTTGCCACAATCCCGTCGGAAAGCGCTTAAAAAGCTCGGTTAATCAGGCGTTTCGGCAATGTCCTCGATTCGCATGATTGACGTTTCGTTGCTGTCAAACGCGCAACTGCGCGGTTTCCGCTAACCTTGTCCTTGTCAGGGGCGGATGCGCCCCCTAAATCGAAATGGCTCATGCAATCCCTCCTCGATCAATCCGCACTCAGCAATCTGGCCGAAGGCCTGGTCCGCGCCGCGCAGAAAGCGGGAGCGGATGCCGCTGACGCGATCGCGGTCCGCTCGATTTCGGTCGGCGTCGATATCCGTGAAGGAGCCGTCGAGGAATCGGAGCGTTCCGAAAGCGACGATGTCGGCCTGCGCGTATTCGTCGGGAAGAAACAGGCGGTGGTGTCGACCAACGATATCGGCCGCACCGATCCGGCTGCACTGGCCGAGCGCGCGGTCGCAATGGCGCGGGTGGCGCCCGACGACCTGTATGCCGGACTCGCCGATCGCGAGCGCCTCGCGGGCGAGCGGCTGGATCTCGATCTGATCGATCCGAACATTCCCGACGTCGGCAGTCTCGAACGCCGTGCACGCATCGCCGAAGAAGCCGCGCTCGCGGTCAAGGGCGTGACCAAGTCCGGCGGCGCGTCAGCCGGTGGCGGCATCAGCGGCATGGTGCTGGTCACCAGCGACGGCTTCCATGGCTCCTATCTCGCATCGCGCCAGAGCGTCTCGATGATGGCGATTGCCGGCGAAGGCACCGGCATGGAGCGCGACTACGATCATTCCTCGGCCTTGCACGGCAGCGATCTCGATGCGCCGGAGACGATCGGCCGCACGGCCGGCGAGCGCGCGGTGCGCAGGCTCAATCCGCGCAAGGTGAAGACGCAGACCGTGCCGGTGATCTTCGATGCGCGGCTCTCCAGCACGCTGATCAGTCACCTGGCGAGCGCGGCCAACGGCGTATCGATCGCGCGCAAGGCCAGCTTCCTGAAGGACAAGCTCGGCGAGCGGCTGTTCGCGCCGGGCATCCGTATCGTCGACGACCCGCTGCGCAAGCGCGGATTGCGTTCGCATCCCTTCGACGGCGAGGGCGTGAGCGTGCAGCGCATGAATCTGATCGAGGACGGTGTCCTGCAATCGTGGTTTCTCGACAGCGCCACCGCCCGCGAACTTGGGATGACGACCACCGGCCATGCCTCGCGCGGTGTTTCGGCGCCGCCCTCACCGTCGCCGAGCAACCTGTATCTCGAGCCCGGGCCGCTGTCGCCCGAGCAACTGATCGCCGAAACCGGCACCGGCTTCTACATCACCGATCTGATCGGCATGGGCACCAATCTCGTCACCGGCGATTACAGCCGCGGCGCGGCCGGTTTCTGGATCGAGAATGGCGAACTGACCTATCCGGTCAGCGAGGTGACAATCGCCGGTCATCTGTTCGATATTTTCCGGACACTGACGCCTGCGAACGATCTTGCGTTCAAATTCGTCACCAATGCACCGACCTTGCGTGTGGAGGGCCTGACGGTTGCCGGCCACTGACCAGCGCAGCCGACATGCGGCGCTTGCCGACGAACTCGGCCTTGCGGTGCGCGAGGCCGGCCAGATCGCGCTGAAGTATTTTCGCGGTTCGATCAAGAGCTGGACCAAGGGGCACGATTCACCGGTCTCGGAAGCCGACATCGCCGTCGACGAATTCCTGCGCGCGCGACTGTCGCGGGAAGGCTTCGGCTGGCTGTCCGAAGAAAGCCAGGATGATCGCACGCGCCTTTCCGCGGAGCGCCTGTTCATCGTCGATCCGATCGACGGCACGCGGTCCTATCTCGCGGGGCGGGAGGACTGGTCGATCGTCGCAGCCGTTGTGGACAAGGGGCGGCCGGTCGCGGCCGCGGTCTATGTTCCGGTGGACGATGAATTGTATCTCGCCGCGCAGGGGGAAGGCGCAACTCGCAATGGAAGCCGGATTGGAGCCACCGGCGGCACCGCGCTGGCGGGCGCGCGGATCGCGGGTCCGAAATCGATGCTGGACCGGCTCACGAGCATCGACCCCGAGACGATCCATGAGCCCAAAATTCACTCGCTGGCGCTGCGCATGACCCGCGTCGCCGAGGGACGCATTGATGCCGCTTTTGCCTCGGTCAATGCCTACGATTGGGACCTTGCGGCGGCAGACCTTTTGGTGCACGAAGCGGGCGGCGCGATGACCAATTTGACGGGTGAAGCGCTGGTCTACAACTTGCATGATCCGGTCCACGGCGCGATTCTCGCGGCCGGACGCGACCGACACGCATCGATGCTGGACCTGGTGCGCAAGCGCCGCAAGCAATTCGCCTGACCTTCAGGAAGACCATCATGTCCGATCAGGCTCCACCAAAGCAGCTGCTTCATCTTGTGCTGGGCGGTGAACTCGCGCAGCTGGATGCCACCGAATTCAAGGATCTCAGCAAGGTAGACATCGTCGGCGTCTTTCCGAATTATGCGACCGCCTATGCGGCGTGGCGGGCCAAGGCGCAGCAGACCGTGGACAATGCGCAGATGCGATATTTCATCGTGCATCTGCACCGGCTGCTCGATCCCGACATGCCGTCCCCGACTGCGCGCTGACGGTTACAGACGGACCCCGCCATGCTGTCGTCACGGCGTCTCGCGCGCGCGCCCTGGGTTCAGAAGACGATCGGTATTCTCGCCGCGGAATATCTGCGCTTCGTCAATCTGACCAGCCGGACGGTCACCGTGCCCGGCGACATCTACGAGCGCGCCGGCGCGGATCTGCCGGTGATCCTTGCGATGTGGCACGGCCAGCATTTCATGGCCCCGTTCATCAAGAAGGAAGGCTATAAAGGAAAGACCCTGATTTCGCGGCATCGTGACGGTGAAATGAATGCGGTCGCCGCGGAGTGGTTGGGTATTGAGACAATCCGCGGCTCGGGCGATCATGGTAACGGCTTCCATCGCAAGGGTGGCGTCAGCGCCTATTTCCAGATGCTGGAAGCACTGTCCGAGGGGTACAACGTGGCGTTGACAGCGGACGTACCGAAAGTGTCGCGGATTGCCGGTGCCGGCATCATTCGCCTCGCGCGCGATTCCGGGCGCCCGATCTATCCGATCGCGCTGGCATCGAGCCGCCGCAAGGTGCTCGACAACTGGGATCGATCCACCATCAATCTGCCCTTCAGTCTGATCGCGGGCGTGGTCGGAGATCCCATCCGCGTCAGCGCCGAGGCGTCCGATGCCGAACTCGAGGCGGCGCGGCTGGCGCTCGAGACCGCACTGAACGAGGCGACCGAGCAGGCTTACGCCATCGCCGACGGCAAGATCGAGGTTAAACCGCGTGGCTGACAAGTTGCCGATGACATTGCGCGCTTACCGCCGCGCAATGTCGGCGGCGACGCCTCTCGCCAATGTGTGGCTGAAGCGCCGGCTGAATCGCGGCAAGGAGGTCGAGGCGCGCCTCTCCGAACGGCACGGAGTGTCGACCTTGCCCCGGCCCGAGGGTCCGCTGGTCTGGCTGCATGGCGCAAGCGTGGGCGAACTCAACGCCGTATTCCCGCTGATCGATCGGCTGAGGGCGCAGGATGTCCGGGTGCTCGTCACCTCGGGCACCGTGACCTCCGCCGAAGTGGCGAGGCAGCGGCTGCCGGACGATGTGCTGCATCAATTCATCCCGCTCGACGCACCGCGCTTCGTCACCAGTTTCCTGCATCACTGGCGTCCGGATCTCGGCCTGTTCATCGAACAGGATCTGTGGCCGAACCTGATCGTGGCGGCGGCGCGACGGAAAATCCCGCTGGTCCTGATCAACGGGCGCATGTCGGAACAATCCTTCAAGGGCTGGCGCTCGTTGCGGCGCACCGCCAAGGCGCTGCTCAAGAACTTCGATCTGTGCCTCGCGCAATCGGCGCTCGACGCCGAGCGGTTCTCGCAACTCGGCATGCAGATCGTACAGGTGACCGGCAACCTCAAGCTCGACGTGCCGGCGCCGCCCGCGAATGCAGTCAAACTCGCGGAAATGGAGCGCGCGGCCGCCGATCGGCAGGTCTTCGTCGCCGCCTCCACCCATCCGGGCGAGGAGGACGCGATCGTCGAAGCCCATCGCCGCGCCCGCAAGACGAGACCGCGCCTGCTGACGATCATCGTGCCGCGCCATCCGGAGCGTGGCGTCGAGATCCTCAATCGCGCCGTGGCGACAGGCTCGCGCGCCATGCTGCGCTCGGCCGGTGTGACACCGGATGTGCGGACCGATATCTACGTGGCCGACACGATCGGCGAACTCGGCCTGCTCTATCGCCTCGCCCATGTGGTGTTCATGGGTGGCTCGATCGTGGAGCATGGCGGGCAAAATCCGATCGAGGCCGCCAAGCTTGGCAAACCGATCCTGCACGGACCGAATGTCTGGAATTTCCAGGACATCTATGCGGCGCTCGATGCCGCGCGCGGCGCCGAAGAGGTGGAGAATATCGGGCATCTCGCGATGCGCGTCGGCGATCTCATGAAGGATCCTGCGAGCCGCAAGGCGGCCGGCGACGCCGCGCGCCGCACCGTCGACCGACTTGGCGGCGCGCTCGACAAGACCTTCGCCGAGCTCGAGCCCTATCTTCTGCAATTGCGGCTCTCCTACCAGACCTCCGATGCGTGAGCCGGATTTCTGGTGGCGGAAACCCGGTCTTGCGGCGTGGCTGCTGTCTCCGCTTGGCCTGATCTACGGCGCCGTCGCCGGATGGCGCATGCGCCGCGCCGGATGGCGGGCCGATATCCCGGTCATCTGCGTCGGTAACTTCACTCTCGGCGGCACCGGCAAGACACCGGCTGCAATCGCGATTGCGAAGCTGCTTGCTGCACGGGGCGCGACGCCGTTTTTTCTGACACGCGGCTATGGCGGCAGGCTCAAAGGGCCGGTGCGTGTCGATCCGCTGTCACATCGCGCCGCCGATGTCGGCGACGAACCGCTGCTGCTGGCGCAGGCCGCACCCACCATCGTGTCGCGCGACCGTGCGGCCGGAGCGGCCTTCGCCCAGGCGGCGGGGGCAAGCGTTATCGTGATGGATGACGGATTGCAGAATCCGTCGCTGCACAAGACGCTCTCGATCGCCGTGGTCGACGCCCGCAGGGGGCTCGGCAACACCCACGTCTTCCCCGCCGGACCGCTTCGCGCACCGATCGCGCCGCAACTGGCGATGGTCCAGGCCATCCTCGTCGTCGGTACCGGTAGCGGCGCCGATCCGCTGGCGGCGCTTGCCCGCACGCGCGGCCTGCCAGTCCTGCGCGCGCGGCTCGCACCCGCGGTCGACGCGGTCAGGGCGTTGGCGGGGCGCAAGGCGTTTGCCTTCGCCGGTATCGGCGATCCGGAAAAATTCTACCTGACGCTCGCCGAAGCCGGGATCGACGCAACGGCCAGGCAGAACTTCGCCGACCATCACCCGTACTCTGAAGAAGAAGCCGCGAGCATCCTTGCTCGCTGCGAGTCGGAACGGCTGGTTCCGGTGACGACCGAAAAGGATATCGCCCGCCTGGCCGGGCAGGACGGGGCACGAGGCAGACTTGCCGCGGCAGCCAGCGCTATTCCCGTGACGCTGGTTCCGGAGGACGCCACGATGCTCGAACGGTTGCTGCCGGATGCGGTGAACCGTTAGCGCGCCTGCAGCCGCTGCAGAACCGCCTGCGGCGAGGCATAGGCCTCCTGCAGATCGACGCTCCAGTATTTCAGTTCCTCGAGCGGGATCGGCACATTGGTCACGGCGCAGCGCACGAATGCGCCCGGGCGCACGATACGGAAATCGCCGTCCAGAAACTTCACCTCGGCCTCGCCGGCCATGGGCGGGGGACGATCGAAGCGATTCAGCACGTAGAAGCCTCCTGGAATCCGGACGCGGCAGGGATGCGGCGGGGTCGTCGGATTTCAACATAATAGCCCGGCGTCGAAGGTCAAACGGACTCAGCCGCCGCTTTCCCGCCATGATGGGGCTGTCGGATCGGACGCGCCGCGAATATGACCTGCCATGCGAAAAATCATTGCCTTTTTGACCTTGCTGTTTGCCAGCGGTGCTGTTCATGCGGCCTCCCCGGAAGCGGTGGACATACCGGCCGGCGAGAAGCCGCTGCCGGCCCTGCTCTACCGGCCCGCGGGCGCCGGACCGTTTCCCGCGATCGTTGCGCTGCACGATTGCGATGGTCTGCGCGGCCAAGCCTCCCGCCCCCGCGGCCATGTGGAAGATTGGGGACAGCGGCTCGCGGCCGCCGGTTTCATCGTGCTGTTTCCCGACAGCTATGTCTCCCGCGGCGTGACCCAGCAATGCAGCGCGAGAACGCCGGCGGTGCGGCCGGACCGGGAACGGGTTGCCGACATCCACGCCGCGCGTGACTGGCTTCAGCAGCAGGACTTCATCCGCAAGGACCGCATCACGTTGCTGGGCTGGGGCAATGGCGGCATCGCGGCGTTATGGGCGGTGCGCCCAAGTCTGGAGCAGGATGACGACCGCCCCGACTTTCGCTCCGCGGCGGTGTTCTATCCGGGTTGCCGGCGGCTGAGCGACACCGCCTGGAGCGCGCGGGTTCCGACCCTGATCCTGATCGGCGCGCTCGACAACTGGACCCCCGCGAAACATTGCGAACAGATGGTCAAGGAGGCGCGCGGACGTTCGGCGCAGGTTTCGCTGATCAAGTACAGACGTGCGCACCACGCTTTCGATCACGACAACCTGCCGATCAAAAGCCGTCGCAAGATCGCCTTTGTCCCGGAAACGGGTGGCAACGCCACGAGCGGCACCAATGTCGAGGCGCGTGCCGACGCGCTCAAGCGCGTGCCGCAATGGCTGTCGCGCTGAAGCGCCTGCTCAACCGAACAGGCTGCCCTGTCCCGAGGGGCCGCCGCGCGTCTTCGCCTTTCCACGCGGCTCCTTGTCGGCGGTGGCGCCGACGCGACCATCCGCAAATTCGATATCGAGCGACATGCCGGGCGTGACCGCCGATGACGCATGCAGCGGAAAGCCCTTGCCGTCGCGGACGAGGGCAAAGCCGCGGCTCAGCACAGCGCGATAGGAAAAGGCGTTGAGCAACTTGTCGGCCGATTCGACGCGGCTGCGCCTGCGCTCGAGATAGACCTTGCGCGACAGTGCGCCCCGCTGCGTCAGCGTCGCGATCCATTCCCGGCAGCGCACCAGTCGCACGCTCAGGAGCTGCGGTGACAGCCGGCCGGCAATGCGCTCGAACTGACGGTGATGGACATGCGCGTTGGCGCGCAGCGCGCGTGGCAGCCTGTCGGCCGCGGCATCGAGCCGCTGGCGCGGCAGCGCCATCAGGTTGTCGAGCGACGGCAAGGCCCGCGCCGCCGCACGCAATTCGGTACGGCGCGCCTCCTGTCCGCGCAGCCAGCAAGCCTGCACCCGGCGCGCTTGCGTCGCGATCCGCATCAGCAACTCGGAGCGGACCGGAACCGCCATTTCGGCGGCGGCGGTCGGCGTCGGCGCGCGCTTGTCGGAGGCGAAGTCGATCAGGGTGATGTCGGTCTCATGGCCGACGGCCGAGATCAGCGGGATCATGCTGTTCGCGGCCGCGCGCACCACGATTTCCTCGTTGAAGCACCACAGATCCTCCAGCGAGCCACCGCCGCGCGCGACGATGAGAATATCGGGACGCGGAATCTCGCCGTCCTCGGGCAGCGCGTTGAAGCCCTCGATCGCCGCTGCAATCTCCTCCGCGGCGCCATCGCCCTGCACCCGCACCGGCCAGACCAGCACATGACGCGGAAAGCGATCGGACAGCCGGTGCAGTATATCGCGCACCACCGCGCCGGTGGGAGACGTCACCACGCCAACCACGGTCGGCAGGAATGGCAGCAATTGCTTGCGCGCCTCGTCGAACAGGCCCTCGGCGGCGAGCTTCTTCTTGCGCTCCTCGAGCAGCATCATCAGCGCGCCGGCGCCCGCAGGCTCCAGCGTCTCGATCACGATCTGGTAGTTGGAGCGGCCCGGATAGGTTGTGATGCGGCCGGTGACGACGACCTCCAGCCCCTCCTCCGGCTTGAAGCGCATCCGGTTGAAGGTCATCTTCCAGATCACCGCATCGAGCCGCGCGCCCTCGTCCTTGATCGCGAAATAGCAATGACCGGAGGAATGCGGTCCGCGATAGCCGGAAATCTCGCCGCGCACCCGCACATAGCTGAAATTGTCCTCGACCGTGCGCTTGAGGGCCTGCGACACCTCGGAAACGCTCAATTCCACAACATTGATGCGGGCAGCTTCGGTCATATCGGCGATTCGCTTGCGGGTCTTCCGCTTCATGCTACACAAACGGCCTCGAAATAAGGCCTTTCGCGACGAATGAACATCCTTCTGGTCGGCTCCGGCGGGCGCGAACATGCGCTGGCCTGGAAGATGGCGGCGAGCCCGCTGACGGACCGACTCTATTGCGCGCCGGGCAATGCCGGGATCGCGAATGAAGCCGAATGCGTCGCGCTCGATCCGGCCGACCATGCGGCGGTGATCGCCTTCTGCAAGGACAAGCGGATCGACTTCGTGGTGGTCGGGCCGGAGGCGCCGCTTTGCGCCGGCATCGTCGACGATCTCGAGGCTGCCGGTATCAAGGCGTTCGGCCCCTCGAAAGCGGCGGCGCAGCTCGAAGGCTCGAAGGGTTTCACCAAGGACATCTGCCGCGCCAATAACATTCCGACCGCGGCCTATGAGCGCTTCACCGCGCCGGAGCCTGCAAAGGATTATGTGCGCAAGCACGGCGCACCGATCGTGGTGAAGGCGGATGGCCTGGCCGCCGGCAAGGGCGTGGTGGTGGCCGAAACCCGCGACCAGGCGCTGCAGGCAATCGACATGATGTTCGAAGGCGGACTCGGCGCCGCCGGCGCGGAAGTCGTGATCGAAGAATTTCTTGAAGGCGAGGAAGCCTCGTTCTTCGCGCTGTGCGACGGCACGACAGCGATCCCGCTCGCTTCGGCGCAGGACCACAAGCGCGTCTTCGACGGCGACAAGGGACCGAATACCGGCGGCATGGGCGCGTATTCGCCCGCGCCGGTGATGACGCCGGAGATGACGGCGCGCACGATGCGCGAGATCATCGAACCAACCTTGCGCGCGCTGGCCGCAATGGGGGCGCCCTACAAGGGCGTGCTGTTCGCCGGCCTCATGCTGACGAAGGACGGTCCGAAGCTGATCGAATACAACGTGCGGTTCGGCGATCCCGAAACCCAGGTGCTAATGCTGCGCCTCAGGTCGGACCTAGTGCCGGCGCTGCTCGCCTCCCGCGACGGCGTGCTGAAGTCGTTCGATCTGCGCTGGTCTGACGACGCCGCGCTCACGGTCGTGATGGCGGCGAAGGGCTATCCCGGCGATTACGCGAAAGGCTCGGCGATCGACGGGCTGGAGGAAGCGGCGAGAGTCGAAGGCGTCGAAATCTTCCACGCCGGAACGAAGCGCGACGGCGGCCGCATTCTCGCCAATGGCGGCCGCGTGCTGAATGTCTGCGCGATCGGCCGCAGCATCGCCGAGGCACAGAAGCAGGCCTATGCGGCGGTGGATGTGATCCGCTGGCCGGAAGGCTTCTGCCGGCGGGACATCGGGTGGCGGGCGATCGAACGCGAAACCGAGTAGAAAGCTTCACCGCATGACCGATCTCGCCGACCTGTTTCCCGGATTTGAATCGCACTGGATCGACACGTCCGTCGGCCGCATCTTCGCGCGCTCCTCGAACGGCGATGGGCCGCCGCTTCTGCTCCTGCACGGCTACGCCCAGACCAACGTGATGTGGCACAAGGTGGCGCCCGCACTCGCCGCGAAATTCAAGCTCGTCATTCCCGATCTGCCGGGTTACGGCTGGTCGGTGGCGCCGCGTTCCGGCAAGGGTCACAGCCCCTACGACAAGCGCTCGATGGCCAAAGTGATGATCGAGCTGATGGAGAAGCTCGGCCATGCCCGCTTCTATCTCGCCGGCCACGATCGCGGCGGCCGCGTCTCCTATCGCCTCGCGCTCGACAATCCCGGCCGCCTGATCAAGCTCGCGGTCCTCGACATCATCCCGACCTACGAGATGTGGAACCGGATGGACCATACCCTCGCCATGAAGGTCTGGCACTGGACATTCCTCGCGCAGAAATATCCGATGCCGGAAATGCTGATCGAAAAAGCGCCGATCGACTATCTCGATTACAAGATGGCGAGCTGGACCAAGACGAAGGACCTCTCCGCCTTCGACCCGCGCGCGCTCGCGCATTACCACGCCTTCTTCTCCGACCCGCTACGTATCCACGCGACCTGCGAGGATTACCGCGCCGGCGAGACCACCGATCTCGGCCATGACGAAGTCGATCACGCCGCCAGGAACAAGATCAGCGCGCCGATGATCGCATTGTGGGGTTCGGCCGGTATCCCGAGCGAGAATTCGCCGCTCGCGATCTGGAAAAACTGGGCCAAGGATGTCACCGGCAAGCCGATCGATTCCGGGCACTTTCTGCCGGAAGAAAATCCGGACGCAACCGCGCGTGCTCTGCTCGAATATTTCCGCCCCTGACCGCCGATGACAGGCATCGACCGCCAGGCAGCCTTTTCCGGCACCAAGGAGGTCGCGGCCGCGCTTGCGATCGATGCGGGGCGATTGTCCGCCTTCCTGCACGATCGCATTCCGGGCTTTGCGCCGCCCTTGACCATCCGGCAATTCCGCGGCGGCCAGTCGAACCCGACCTACCTGCTGGAGACGCCGCAACGCCGCTATGTGCTGCGCAGAAAGCCGCCGGGCAAATTGCTGCCCTCCGCGCACGCGGTGGATCGCGAATTCCGCATCATCTCGGCATTGTGGACGCAGGGCTTTCGCGTTCCCGAACCCTTCGCCTATTGCGCCGACGAAACAGTTGCCGGCACTGCGTTCTATGTGATGGGCTTCGCCGACGGCCGCTTGTTCTGGGACCCGGACATGCCCGGCTCCAACCCGGCCGAGCGCACCGCGGTCTATGACTCCATGAATGCAACGCTGGCGCAGCTTCACAGCTTCGATCCGGCCGCGATCGGCCTGTCCGATTTCGGCCGTGGTGATGGTTATGTCGCCCGTCAGGTCGAGCGCTGGTCGAAACAATATCGCGCGTCCGAGACCGAGCGCATCGATGACATGGACAAGCTGATCGCATGGCTGCCGCACAACGTGCCGCCGCAACAGGCGGTGCGGATCGTCCATGGCGATTATCGTCTCGACAACACCATCGTCGCCCATGATGCGCCAGACATCATCGCGGTGCTGGATTGGGAATTGTCGACGCTCGGCGATCCTCTGGCCGACTTCGCCTATCATCTGATGCAATGGCACATGCCGCCCTCGGAAAGCCGCGCCGGCACCGGCTCGCTGGTGGGTCTCGACCTGAAGACGCTCGGCCTCCCCTCCCTTTCCGACTATGTCGATCTCTATGTCGCGCGCACCGGGCTCGATCCGCGACCGCATCTGCCGGCCTATCTCGCCTATAATTTTTTCCGCATCGCCGCGATCCTTCAGGGCATCATCGGCCGCGTGCGCGACGGCACCGCGACCAGCGATCATGCGCCGGCCAAGGCGGAGATGATCCGCCCGCTCGCCGCGACCGCGTGGCGCTTCGCACAACAGGCGGGTGCGAAATGAAAACCGTCGCCTTGGCACTTGGTGGCGGCGGCGCGCGCGGGCTGGCGCATATCGCTGTGCTGGAAACGCTCGACGAGATGGGCATCCGTCCGGTCGCCATCGCCGGAACCTCGATCGGCGCATTGATCGGCGCGCCTTACGCTGCCGGGATGAGCGGCAAGGAGATCCGCACGCATGTCACCGCGCTGGCGCGCGATCGCTCCGGATTGTTCGGCAAGCTCATCGCGGCGCGGGCAGGCGGCAGCATCGGCTCGCTGATCGCCTCGGGACTTCGCAGCGCATCGCTGATCGATGCGGAAAAATTCTGCGCGCAGTTTCTCCCCGACCGCGTGCCGGACGATTTCGGCGCGCTGCAAATCCCGCTCACCGTGATTGCCTCCGACCTGTATTCGCGGCGCGAGGCGGCAATCTCGTCAGGCGCGCTCCACACCGCCGTCGCTGCATCGATGGCGATCCCGGCCGTCAGCCGCCCGGTCATGGTTGAAGGCCGCGTGATGGTGGATGGCGGCGCGACCAATCCGCTGCCCTTCGATCGCGTGCGCGCGCTGGCCGATATCGTGATCGCCGTCGATGTCGCCGGTCCGCCGGCCGATGACTGCACCGCGATGCCGGACTCGTTCGAATGCTATCTCGCCACGGTGCTGGTGATGGCGCAGACCATCATCGACGAGAAGATCAAGCATGGCGCCCCCGATATCGTGCTGCGGCCGAATGTCGGCATTTTCCGCGCGCTCGATTTTCTGCGCGCCAGCGCGATCCTGCGCGCCGCCGAGCCGGTCAAGGCGGAGTTGCGGGAGAAACTGGGCAAGCTGCTGGCATGAGGTCTATCCGATGGACGTCGAACCGATCCCGCTTCACCGCCGTGCGTTCTGGGACCGATTCTTCTGGCAGGCTGCGGTGGCGCCGTCCGGCACGGAGGCCGAAACGATCCTCGCTGCGACCGATCTCCACGCGATCGCGGGCGACGATCTTTATGCCGCGCTCGTGACCTGGGCTGCCGATCCGCACGCGACTTTGGACATGCGCGCGACTTACGACGCGCTGTTTCCGCGCTCCTGCTTCTGCCGGCGGCATAGCCCGATGGACTGCGACGATCCCGATTTCTCCGGACGCAACATCCATCGCCTGCTCTATTACATCGACAAATGTGTCGCGAACTCCTCGGATATCCTGTTCCGCCGGACGCCCGATATCGACCTGCTCCGCTGCCGTGAATGCGGCGATATCTGGCTGCGCGGCATGGATCTGGACTGGCTGCGATCGCATTACCTGCTGCTGGAGCCGGGCGATCTCGAAGCGATCCGCAGCGAAGGCCGGTGGCCCGACGGGCTCGACCGCTTCGAGGACAACTGGATCGCCGCTGAAGGCGGCATGAGGCGGGACGATCCCGGTCTGCGGGCCTGGCAGATGGAGGCGAACACGCCCGACGCATTGCAGAGCTTCGGACGGCAACGCTGACCTCAGCGTCGGTCCCTGAAAAAATCCTTCAGCATCGCGCTCGCCTCAGTCTCGCCGATCCCGGCATAGACCTCCGGCCGATGATGGCAGGTGGCAGCGGCGAAGAAGCGGACGCCATTGTCCACGGCGCCGCCTTTCGGATCGGCCGCCCCGTAATACAAGCGGCGGATGCGGGCGAAGGAGATCGCGGCCGCGCACATGGTGCAGGGTTCCAGCGTGACATAGAGGTCGCAATCGGTCAGCCGCTCGCTGCCCAGCGCGCCCGCCGCCTGCCGGATCGCCAGCATTTCGGCATGGGCGGTCGGGTCGCGGTCGGTCAGCGTCCGGTTGCCGGCGCCGGCAATCACCTCGCCGTCCCGCACCACCACGCAGCCGACGGGTACCTCGCCATTCGCGACGGCCGTGCGGGCGAGGTCGAGCGCCTGGTCCATGAAGCTTTTCGGCATGTAAGCCTTCTTTATGCGCGCCCTTATATGGGCGCTTTATTCGCGCGCCAATGCCCGGCATAAAGCCGCCCATGGCCCAGAAACAAGAATCGACGCCGGCGGGCGACCGCATCGCCAAGGTCATGGCCCGCGCCGGCCTGTGCTCGCGGCGCCAGGCAGAAGCCTGGATCGCGGAAGGGCGCGTGTCGGTGAACGGGGCGACCATTTCCTCACCGGCGCTGAACGTGACCGCCAGCGACACCATCGCGGTCGACGGCAAGCCGATGCCCAAGCGCGAGCGGACCCGGCTGTTCCTCTATCACAAGCCGCGAGGGCTGGTGACGACGCATGCCGATCCGGAGAAGCGTCCGACCATCTTCGAGAAGCTGCCGAAGGTAATGCCCCGCGTGGTCAGCGTCGGCCGGCTCGATCTCAATACCGAAGGGCTGCTGCTGCTCACCAATGACGGCGGCCTGGCGCGCGTGCTGGAATTGCCGGCCACCGGCTGGCTGCGGCGCTATCGCGTGCGCGCGCATGGCTCGATCCTGCAGCCGCAGCTCGACGCGCTGCGCAAGGGCGTCACGGTCGACGGCGTGCGGTATGGCGCGATCGAGGCGACGGTCGATCGTGTCCAGGGCGCCAATGTCTGGCTCACCTTTGCGATCCGGGAAGGCAAGAACCGCGAAGTCCGCAATGTGCTGGAGCATCTCGGCCTGCGGGTCAACCGGCTGATCCGGGTCTCGTTCGGTCCGTTCCAGCTCGGCGACCTGCCTGAAGGCGCGGTGGAAGAGGTGCGCACGCGCCACCTGCGCGAACAACTCGGCGAGCGCATTGCAACGCAAGCCGAAGCAGACTTCACCGGCCCGATCACGATGGCCGGAGAACCGGAAGACGAACCCGCCGAGCGGAAAGGCCGCGGTAAATCCGAGAAGCCGGAGCCCGAGGCCGCCAAGCCAAAAAAGAGCAAGGCGCAGAAGCTGCGCGAGCGATTTAAGACATCGGATCGCCCCGCCACCGGCCGCACCAAGCGCGACCGCAGCGGCAATCGCGCGCCGAAGCGGAAGCGCTAGATGCGGATCGTCGGCGGCAATTTCCGCGGGCGCACGCTGACCGGCCCGAAGTCGCAAGCCATCCGACCGACTTCGGACCGCACCCGCGAGTCGATCTTCAACATTCTCATGCATGCCTATGGCGATCCGGTGAGCGGCGCGCGCGTCCTCGATCTGTTTGCCGGCACCGGCGCGCTCGGGCTGGAAGCGTTGTCGCGCGGCGCGGCGTCTGCGTTATTCGTGGATGACGGGGCGGAGGCACGTGCGCTCATCCGCCAGAATGTAGAGGCGCTTGGTGCGGCGGGGATTAGTCGCATCTTCCGGCGCGATGCGACGAAGCTCGGCGATGTGCATCCGAACGAGCCGTTCTCGCTGGTGTTCCTCGATCCGCCTTACGGCAAGGGGCTGGCCGAGAAGGCGCTGGTCTCGGCGCGTGCGGGCGGATGGCTGACGGACGATGCGCTGATCGTGGTCGAGGAGAGCAAGGGCGCGTTCGTTACGCCGGAGGGATTCGAAGAGATCGAGCGGCGCGACTACGACGATACGGAGATTGTGTTTCTCAGAGTTAAATAAGTTGCCACACGCCGGTCTTTCCTAATTTTTCAATTTTCCTTTCTCGTACTAATTGATCGCCCGCCCAACGCATTTCGTATTGCCACTTGTAGAAACAGTCGCCCGACTTCCTTAGATCAGCCTCATATTTATCCCAGACGTACTTCGCTATCTCAACAACTCCAGCCTTTCCCCCATGCAACCGGAGAGCGTCCAAGACCCACGGTTTCAGATCTTCTCGTGCAACCATTTCACTTCCTCCCAAATAATCTTTCAATATCGGAGAGTTTCAACTCCACATAGGTCGGGCGGCCGTGGTTGCATTGCCCGGAATTGGGCGTGACCTCCATCTCGCGAAGCAGCGCGTTCATCTCTTCACCTTTCAGGCGCCGCCCCGACCGCACCGAGCCGTGGCACGCCATGGTGGCCGAGACATGAAGCAGCCTGCGCTCGAGTGGCAGACCGTCGTCCCATTCCGCCATGTGCTCCGCGAGATCGCGCACCAAAGCGCCGGCCTCGATTTCGCCGAGCAGCGACGGGGTCTCGCGCACCGCCACCGCGCCGGGGCCGAAGCTTTCGAGCACGAGGCCATAGGTCGCGAGTTCATCGGCGCGCGATGTCAGCCGCTCCACATCGCTCTCGTCCATCTCGACGATTTCGGGGATCAGCAGGATCTGCCGCGCCACGCCGTCTCGCTCGACCGCGGCCTTCAGCCGCTCATAGACCAGTCGCTCATGCGCGGCGTGCTGATCGACGATGACGAGGCCGTCGCGAGTCTGCGATACGATGTAATTGTCATGCACCTGTGCCCGGGCAGCGCCGAGCGGCTTGTCGAGCGCGTCGGGCGACGGCGCCAGTGTCTCGACCCGCGCGCTTGTGCCGGCAGCGCCGACGTCGAACATTGCCTGCGCCGCTTCGGCGAGGCCGAGCGCGGCATTGCCTTGTGACGGATAAGATTGCCCGGGATACGGCGCAGCGGGAGAGCGCTGCCAGTCCCAGCCCGCGCGTTGCGGCAATGGCTCGGTCCGAAACGCGCTCACCGTCGCGTCGCCACCGGTCGATGCCGCGCGTCCGCCTTCGCGCATCAGCGCATCGCGAAGCGCGCCGAAGATCAGACTGCGCACCAGGCCCGGATCGCGGAAGCGCACCTCGGTCTTGGCAGGATGCACATTCACATCGACCTCGCGCGGATCGATGGTGACGAACAGCGCCACCGCCGGATAGCGTCCGCGCGGCAGGTAATCGGCGTAGGCGCCATGCACAGCGCCGACCAGCAGCTTGTCGCGCACCGGCCGGTCGTTGACGAACAGATATTGGCCGAGCGAATTGGCGCGGGTGTAGGTCGGCAGCGCGGCGAAGCCTTCGACATGCAGACCCTCGCGCCCGGCCGCGACCTCTGCTGCATTCTCGCGGAAATCCGCGCCAAGAATATCGCCGAGCCGCGCCAGCCGCCCGGCAGGCCCCGGCAGCGCCGCCGGCCAGGTCACATGCGCCCTCTCTTCGCCGGCCAGCGTGAAGGCGACATCGGGCCGGCTCATCGCCAGCCGTCGCACCACCTCGCGCACCGCCTCGCCCTCGGCGCGCTCGCTCTTCATGAATTTCAGCCGTGCCGGCGTGGCGTAGAACAGGTCGCGGACCTCGACGCGGGTGCCGGCGCTCAGCGCCGCCGGTGCGGCTTGCGATTTCGAGCCGGCATCGACCGTGAGCGTCCAGCCATGCGGCTCGCTGGCGTGGCGCGTGGTGACGGTGAGCTTCGATACCGCGCCGATCGACGGCAACGCCTCGCCACGAAAGCCGAGCGTCGCAATCGCCATCAGGTCGTCGTCATCGGCGAGCTTGGAGGTGGCATGGCGCTCGACCGCGAGGTCGAGATCGGCGCGGGTCATGCCGCTGCCGTCATCGGTGACCCGGATCAGCCGCCGGCCGCCGCCATCGGTGACGATCTCGATTTTCTTCGCCCCGGCATCGAGCGCGTTCTCAACCAGTTCCTTCACCGCGCTGGCAGGCCGCTCCACCACTTCGCCGGCGGCGATGCGGTTGACGGTGGTCTGGGCAAGCTGGCGGACGGGCATGGCGGACGTTTTACCGGATTCGGGGCCTGGTCGCCCCCACGACGGGCCGCTTCACGGTCGCGTGAGACCGGCGGTAATCCCGCCCCCGGCTCGAACCGATCCGGCCGCTGACGCGACCCATACACATCAGGGACGCGATACCCGCTCCCGAAACAGACACACAGGGGACTTCGCCATGATCCGCAACACCGTTCTCGGCCTCACCGCTGCCGCCGCTCTCGCCGTCGCGGCTCTGGCCCCGACCACCGCCTCCGCCGGCTATTACGGCCACGGCTACGGCTACAAGTCCTACCACTACGCCCCGTCCTACTCGTACGGCCACAGCTACGGCTACAAGTCGCACGGCTACGGCTACAAGTCCTACGGCTACGGCTACAAGTCGTACGGCTACTAAGATTTCCGCCCGATAAAGGGCGCCCAGACAAACCCGGCCTCGCAGGAGGCCGGGTTTTTCGTTTGCTGGGCGGGTCCGGGCCCTGGGCGAATTGGGCTGCTTCACGGTCGCGTGAGACCGGCGGTAATCCCGCCCCGGGCTCGAACCGATCCGGCCACTGATGCGACCCATACACATCAGGGACGCGATACCCGCTCCCGAAACAGACACACAGGGGACTTCGCCATGATCCGCAACACCGTTCTCGGCCTCACCGCTGCCGCCGCTCTCGCCGTCGCGGCTCTGGCCCCGACCACCGCCTCCGCCGGCTATTACGGCCACGGCTACGGCTACAAGTCCTACCACTACGCCCCGTCCTACTCGTACGGCCACAGCTACGGCTACAAGTCGCATGGCTACGGCTACAAGTCCTACGGCTACGGCTACCGCTCGTACGGCTACTAGGATTTCCGCCCGATCGACGGGCACCAAGACAAACCCGGCCTCTCGCGAGGCCGGGTTTTTCCTGTTCTGAACGCCCTTTGCTGTTTCCGGCCCGGGCGGTTATGACCGCCTGCCGCACAGCCTTCGGGCGGCGGCGACGCGACCGCGAAGGGAACCGCCATGTCGGACGAAGACCTGAAAGCCGAACTCGAACGGCTGCGAAACGAGAATGCCGCACTGAAGAAAAGCCAGGGCGGCGCGACCCGGATCAAGGTCAGCGAGAAAGGCGGCGTTTCGGTCTACGGCCTCGGCCGCTTCCCAATCACGCTCTATCAGGAGCAGTGGCTCAAGCTGCTCGCCATGGGCGACGAGATCCGCGCCTTCATCACCGCCAACGAGTCGCAGCTGAAGAAGAAGGAATAGCCGCGACGTCACATTCCGGAGAAGCTGCGGTCATGAATTGGGGCTCCCTGGTCGAACACGCCATCGCGATCGGACTGACGCAGTTCGCCGTGGTGGTGTTCGTCGTCGGCGTCGTGGTCGGCCTCGCACTCGTGCTGATGCGGCGGCGAAGCAGAAGCTGATCGCGCCTTGAGTGTCAGAAAAGTCTGACATCTAAGCGCTGGAACGTCCCTCGTTGCACGGGATTGGTCTCCGAAGCCCTGATGGAGACCGCAATGGATATTATCCCCGCCCTCATGTTCATGACACTCGGTGCCGTGCTGTTGTTCGCGGTTCTGCAGTTCGTGATGTTCCTTCGCAAGCGCGCCAACCGCAACGCAGCGAAGGACGCGCTGCTCGGCTGATGCAACCGGTCGACGTGCACGACCCGTCACAGAGAACAGGAGACAGCAATGAACTTGGAGCCTGCCGTGAAAGACCCGGTTGTCAAAGACCCGGAGGTCAAAGACCCAGTTATAAAAGTCACGAGCCTGATGACGAAAATCTGGGACTACCAGCCCGGCGCCAACGACGTGGCAGAGTGGAAGTCCCATGCCGCATGGCTGGTTCAGGCGATCGCGGAACGTCGGGCGCGCGAGGAGATGGACTGGTATATGAGCCGCGTGCAACTGCGTCTCGGCTTGGCCGAGTCGATGGCGTTCCGCAAGATTGTCGACCGAGCGATCGAACTTCTTGCCGAGACGCCGACCGCGGCGGAGGCAAACCGCATCGAGAAGCTCAATCCCACCGCCGCGTGACGCCGCGCCAGCACATTATTGCAACCGGCCGCGCTGCGCGGACGGTTGCCGGCGGCCTTTTCAGACCAGAGTGACCTTGCCGGAGCCGATGTCGTAGACGCCACCCACGACGCCGACGTCGCCCTTGGCCACCATGTCGGCCAGGATCGGCGTCGCCTTTTTCAGCCGCGCGACATTGTATTGCACATTCGCGATCACCGCGCGCCGTTGCAGATCGTCGCCAGGCTGTTTCAATACCGATTCGACGCCGGGCTTCATTGCGGTCACGAGACTGGCAATGTGACCCGGCAGCTTGTTGCCCTTCTGCAGCGCTTCGACCGTGGCGTTGACCGCGCCGCAGCTGTGATGGCCGAGGACCATGATCAGCTTCGTCCCGAGCACGGCGGCGCCGAATTCCAGGCTGCCCAGTCCGTCATTGGTGACGAAATTTCCGGCGACACGCACCACGAACAGCTCGCCCGGCCCTTGGTCGAAGGCCAGTTCGGGGGCCACGCGCGCGTCCGCGCATCCGAGGATCGCCGCGAACGGCGCCTGCCCGAGCGCACGGCTGGCGCGCCCGGCCGAAAAGTCACGCTGCTGCAGCTGATTGGCGACGTAGCGCGCGTTGCCGTCCACCAGAAGCTTCAGCGCAGCGTCGGGCGTGGACGCGAGCCGCGCCGGCTGCGCCTGCGCCGCGCCGCCGAATTGCGTTGCGGCGAGCATTCCGGCAGCCCCGAACATCACGGCTCGGCGGCTGAAACCGTTTTGCGCGCATCCATTACACATGATCATGTCCCTTCATGGCGGCGATGATCACCGCAAACGATGGGACGGGACTATCAGGATTACGTTTGCGGAAGGTTAGCGGGGACGGAGCAATGCGCAGCATTACTGATATGGGCGAAAGCCAAACGCCGCAGGTCGCAGGTCTCGCCGAGCGCGCGAACCGTGCTTTTCAAAGCGACGATTTCCGGGCACGCTTTGGAATACGCCTCCTCCGGGAGGCCGGTCCGTACGGCGGCAATGTCAAATTGCGGGCAGTGCCAGTTGGCGTCGACAAATGAGCGGAGCGAATTTTATGGCTGGTGCACCTGTCTACGATGTCGACATCTTCACCGATGAGGCGATCCAGAATCCATGGCCGCATTATGCTGCGATGAGAGATCTGGGACCGGTGGTGTGGCTCCCCCGGCATGAAAACTATGCTCTGGTGCATCACGCCGTGCTCGCCCAAGCCCTCCGCGATCATGATACTTTCATCAGCGGCAAGGGCGTCGCGGCTTGTGCATTCGCAAACGAAATTCTCCGGGGAAACTCGGCCGCCTCCGATGGCGAGCGCCACAGCCTGATCCGTCGCGCAACCTCGCAACCACTTCTTCCCGCCGCCCTCGAGGACATCCGCGGCGTGATCGAGGACACTGCGGAACAGCTGATCGAGCAATTGATCGAGCGTGAGCACTTCGACGCCATGAGCGAACTCGCCTCGCATCTGCCTCTCACGATCGTGCGCGACCTTGTCGGTTTTGGAGATCAGGGGAGGGAGAATATGCTGCGCTGGGCTAGCGCGACATTCGACCTCAACGGTGTGCAGAACGAACGGGGAAAGGCGGTTCGAGGTCTTCATGGAGGCGCGGCGTTTCGCGCAAAGCCAGACACCCGAAACCGCAAAGCCGGGCAGTTGGACTCACAGGTTGCTCGATGTCGTCAGGCGTGGTGACCTTCCGGCCGAACTCTTACCGCATGCGATGAGGGATTATATCGTTCCGAGCCTGGACACGACGATCTCGGCAACAGGCGAACTGATCTATCAACTCGGGCGCAATCCGGACCAGTGGACACTGCTGCGTTCCAAGCCGGACCTGGCGCGGAATGCCGCGAACGAAGCCGTGAGAATGGCGTCGCCGGTCAGATCGTTCGGCCGTCATACGTCACGCGAAGTCGTGGTGGCAGGGGTGACAATTCCGGAAGGCGCGCGGATCATGATGATGTTCGCCGCCGCAAACCGCGATGAGCGTGCTTTCGACCGCCCTGACGACTTCGACATCACCCGCGATCAGCGTCTTCATCTGGGTTTCGGCAGAGGCATCCATACGTGCGCCGGCATGCACCTCGCCCAACTCGAAATGATATCCCTTTTGAAGGCAATGATCCCCCGAGTCGAAACGATCGAGGTGGGAGAGCCGACAGTGGGTATCAATAATATCATCTACGGTTTTGCCTCTCTCCCGACGCGCTTTGTACGGGACGCTCGACCTGCTTCTTCGGATAACCGAGCCTTTTTGACTGCGGCCACAGAAAGGACGTCTTAGGCCGGCTCCGGGTTCGCTCCTCCCCTTGATGGCCAGTGGGACAATGAAGCGTCAGCCCGAGACGCACCGGCGCGGCAACCGTCAGCAGAACGTCAGAGAAGCTCGTCGCGTGTTGTCCCGGTGACGCTCCGAGGCGCGGCCGTTTCAGCACACAAAATCGCTCATAGAATATGGCACGCCGGCGACGCGATAAAAGGCAGCCTCGACCGGACGCAATACCGGCGACAGGAATGTTTGTTGTCCCTCGAACACGCGCGCCATGTAGCGGCCGAGCGGAACGACAAGTGCAGTCAACAACGCGAAGTAAATCGCGATTTGAATCCAGCCATCGATCAGCATGATGCTGATCCTCAAAAGCGCTCGGGGCGCAACAGCGCATAGGCGAGGTAACCAAGCAGGCCCGCCGTCACGAGACCGCCGAGCCAGAGTTCGACAATCATCAAGGCCTCCTCAGAGCCGATCGCATGCATGGGCGTAAGCCGCCGCGGCGGCGAAAAAGCCGAAGCCCAGGAGCAACATCGCGATATCGAGCATGAGATTCTCCGCGAAACCGGTCACGCAGCGGAGATAGAAGCGGCCATGTAAAGAAGCGATCTGAGGTTCAGGCCGGCGTTATAAAGCGATTATAAACGGAGGCGCCCGGTCCGCTTCGGGTCGGCGGCAGGACTGCTTCTCGCGGCTGAAAGCACCGCGGGCGTACTTGCCGCAGCGGTTCGTAGGTCAGCCGACATCCTGGGTTTTAAGTTGTCCCGCTGATGCCGAATGCACGCGCCGCCGCTGAGCCCGTCTCGCGCCGATCGAGCACCACGCCGCGCGCTTCAGCGCCATCACCTTGTGCAGTGCCGCATCGAATTACCGCCGACTTTTGGACGTACGTCACAATTAATTGTGCACTGCGGCATAATGTCGGAGTTCCACTTCACTGCGGCTACGATATCTGACCCCCGTTCTGAACCAACAGTCAGAAAGGAACCCTCCCGTCATGCCCGCCGCGCCCATGAGGCACGTTTCGCGTTTCGCCCTTCCCGGGGCTTCCATCGCGCTGGTGTCGTTGAGTCTGATCGGGTGTACGGAGGATCCTGGAGCCAATGCGGCGGCTCCGCAAACCTCGCCCCCTGAAGTTGGCGTGGTGACGCTCGTTCAGTCTCCAAGGCCACATATTCGAGAATTGCCGGGACGTATTGTTCCCACGCGTGTGGCAGAGGTTCGGGCCCGCGCGTCCGGCATTGTGATGTCGCGCTCCTTTGAGCAAGGGAGTTCCGTAAAGGCTGGCGACCTTCTGTATTCACTCGACCCGACAACTTATGAGGTCGAACTCAAAGCAGCCGAAGCAGCTGTCCGCAAAGCCGAGGCTGTCCTGCGCCACGAAGAGCGCCAAGCGTCACGAATTGAATCGCTCGCATCGACAAACACAGCTTCGCCTGCTCAGGTTGAGACTGCAGTGGCGGAGTTGATGCAAGCGCGCGCTGACCTCGAGGCCCGGAAGGCCGATCGGGATCGTGCTGCACTGAAACTCGATTTCACAAAAATCACGGCTCCAATCAATGGCCGCATCGGGCGGGCCTTGGTCACCGAAGGTGCCCTGGTTGGTCAGGGCGAAGCCACGCACGTGGCGACGATTCAGCATATCGATTCGGTTTACGCCGACTTCACCCAGTCGATCAGCGAGCTCACACGGCTACGGCGTGCGTTCGAGAAGGGTGATCTCGAAAAGGTCGGCGCGGAGACTGCTCGGGTTCGGCTCGTTCTCGATATCGGGGAAACCTACCCTTACCTGGGGACGTTGCTGTTCTCCGAAACCACCGTCGATCCATCGACTGGCAAAGTAACATTGCGCGCGGAATTTCCGAACCCCAAGAACGAACTCCTGCCCGGCATGTATGTCCGCGTCCAGATCACCGAAGGGGTCGACCCGGACGCAATCGCGGTGCCGCAGCAGTCGGTCCGTCGTAACGACGCCGGCATCAGCGAAGTTTTCGTCGTCCGCGATGACAACCGGGCGATCCTGACGCCTGTCACTCTCGGACGCGCTGTGGACGATTATTGGATCGTCGAGCAAGGTTTGAAGCCCGGGGACCGTGTCGTGGTCGACGGCTTCCAGAAGTTTGTGCCGGGCGACTTGGTGTCTCCGAAGCCCTGGATAAAGCGCCCTGACAAACCGCAGCGAAACGCTCAGTTCAACGACGCGAACGCGGTTCGCTAGCGGGTGCGACGATGCCAAGCTTTTTTATCGACCGCCCCATCTTCGCATGGGTTGTGGCTATCCTGACTTGCCTTGGCGGCATACTTGCGATTCCGAATTTGCCAATCGCGCAGTATCCGATCATAGCGCCGCCGTCGATCTCGATATCGACGAGCTATCCCGGCGCCTCTCCGGAGAACCTTTACAATAGCGTCACTCGGCTGATCGAGGAGGAACTGAACGGCGCAAGTGGCATCCTGAATTTCGAATCCACAAGCGACTCGCTGGGTCAGGTTGAAATCATTGCGAACTTCGTGCCCGGCACGAATACCGAGAGCGCTTCGGTCGAGGTCCAAAATCGCATCAAGCGTGTCGAGGCTCGTTTGCCCCGCGCTGTGATGCAGCAGGGCATTCTTATCGAGGAAGCCTCGAGCGCGGTTCTGCAGATCATTACGCTGCGATCGACGGACGGCAGCCTTGACGAAGTCGGCCTCGGCGACTTCATGATGCGAAACATTCTGGGCGAACTGCGACGCATCCCGGGGGTCGGGCGTGTCACGCTCTATTCGACCGAGCGATCCCTCCGCATCTGGATCGATCCCGTCAAACTGGTCGGGTATAACCTCAGCGCCGACGATGTCATCAAGGCAATTACTGCGCAGAATGCGCAGGTCGCATCCGGCGCTGTCGGCGCCGAGCCCGCACCGTCGGACCAGCCGATCTCCGCGCTGGTGCTGGTCAAGGGACAGCTCAGCACGCCGGATGAATTCGGAGCAATCTTGCTCCGTGCAAACACGGACGGCTCGACCGTTCGTCTGCGCGATGTTGCGCGCATCGAGATCGGCGGCCTCAGCTACCAGTTTAACACCCGTCAGAATGGAGAGGCGGTGGCCGGCCTGTCGGTGCTGCTTTCTCCCACGGGGAACGCGCTTGCGACCGCAAACGCTGTCAAAGCCAAGATGGAAGAACTGTCCAATTTCTTCCCGGCCAACATCAAGTACGAGATTCCCTATAACATTACGCCGGTGGTGGAGGCCTCGATCAAGAAGGTCCTGATGACGCTTGCGGAAGCGGTCGTCCTGGTCTTCCTGGTGATGCTGCTGTTTCTCCAGAACATCCGCTACACCATCATTCCCACGATCGTCGTTCCGGTCGCTCTGCTCGGGGCCTGCGGCGTGTTGCTGCTCATGGGCCTTTCGATCAATCTGCTGACCATGTTTGCCATGGTCCTGGCCATTGGCATCCTCGTCGACGATGCGATCGTTGTCGTTGAGAACGTCGAACGGATCATGTCGGAAGAAGGCCTGTCGCCGAAAGAGGCGACTCGCAAGGCCATGGGACAGATTACCGGCGCCATCGTCGGCATCACCCTCGTGCTGATGTCCGTGTTCGTACCGATGGCCTTCTTTCCTGGTTCGGTCGGGATCATTTACCAGCAATTTTCGGTTACGATGGTTGCTGCAATCGGGTTCTCGGGCCTTTTGGCTCTCTCACTCACGCCCGCGCTATGCGCGACGATACTGAAACCCGTAGAGGCCGGGCATCACCATGCCAAGCGAGGCCTCTTCGGCTGGTTCAATCGCCGGATGGATGCGGCACGCGACGGTTATCGCAACGTGGTCGCGCAGCTGTTGCGTCGCACAGGCCGCGTGATGTTGATTTACGTTGCGATCCTGGTTGCGGTTGGCTGGGCGCTGCTCCGCCTGCCGGGCGGCTTCCTCCCCGTTGACGATCAAGGCTTCATCACCGTCGACGTGCAGACGCCGCCGGAAGCCTCGTACAGCCGCACATTGTCCGCGGTGAAGCAGACCGAAGATTATCTTCTCAAGCGCGACGGCGTCGACAAGGTCACCTTCCTGACCGGATTCAGCTTCCTCGGGCAGGGCGTGAATACGGCCCAGGCTTTCATTACGCTCAAACATTGGTCGGAACGGGATTCAAACAGCTCCTCAGCGCAGATCGTGGCGGACGCGAACGAGCATCTGACGAAGACCGTACGGGATGCAAAGATCACGGCGCTGCAGCCGCCGCCGATCGACAATCTTGGCAACTCGTCAGGGTTCAGTTTCAGACTGCAGGATCGCGGCCAGAGAGGCTATGCCGAACTGATGCGAGCCAAGGATCAACTGCTTGAGGCGGCCGCGCGCAGCCCGATCCTGCAGGACGTCTTTGTCGAGGGCTTGTCGCCGGCGCCGCAAATCCAGCTGAATATCGACCGCGAGAAGGCCTCCGCGCTGGGCGTTTCGTTCGAGGAGATCAACAATACGATTTCGACAAATCTGGGCTCGAACTACGTCAACGATTTTCCCAATCGCGGACGCATGCAACGCGTCGTCGTCCAGGCAGATCGTCCGGCGCGCATGCAGGCGGAAGAGATCCTCGGCTATTACGTTAGAAACGCCCAGGGACAACTCGTCCCGCTGTCGTCCTTCGCAACCGTAAACTGGGCGGTAGGCCCGGCCCAGATCGTGGGGTTCAATTACTATCCGTCGGTGCGCATCAGCGGGTCGGCGAAGCCCGGCTTCACTTCAGGCGATGCAATCAGGGAAATGGAGCGGCTCGCAGGTCAGCTTCCACGTGGCTTTGGCTACGAATGGACGGGTCAATCTCTTCAGGAAAAGCAATCCGGTGCTCAGGCGCCATTGCTGCTCGCCCTTTCGGCCCTGCTGGTATTCCTGGTGCTCGCCGCGCTCTACGAAAGCTGGACAATACCGCTCGCGGTTCTGCTAACGGTGCCGCTTGGTATCCTAGGCGCAGTGGTTGCTGCGATGGTGCGAGGCCTGCCGAACGATGTCTATTTCACCGTCGCGCTGGTCACGATCATAGGACTCGCTGCCAAGGACGGCATCCTTATCATTGAGTTCGCAAAGTCGTTGCGCGAACAGGGCAAAAGCCTGATCGATGCCACCTTGGAAGCATGCCACCTGCGGTTCCGCCCGATCCTGATGACGGGCCTCGCGTTCTGCTTTGGCGTTGCTCCGATGGTGATCGCGTCCGGCGCGAGCGCTAAAAGTCAGCACGCGCTTGGGTCCGTGGTCATGGGCGGCATGATTTCGGTGGTGATCCTGGCGCTGTTGCTCGTTCCGGTTTTCTTCGTGGTCGTGCAGCGCGCATTCGGCGACAAAACCTCGCGGAAAGCGTCCACGCTTGCGCCTTCGGAAACCGAGGCGACTGCGCCGTCGCATCCCGTTCAGGGATGATGGGCGCTATGGCTAAATGAAACGCGCCAGTCAAATCGAGCGCCCAGGTCACCTGGCTCGTTAGACCCATAAGTTTCTTGGGTAGGCGGGGCCGCCACTCGGACGGTTGGCGGCAGCGATCGTCGGCTAGTCCTGCGCAAGTCGGTGCGAAAGCGTTTTTTTTTGGTACAGCTGGGGGGACTTGAACCTCCGACCTCCTGATCCACAGTCAGGCGCTCTAACCAACTGAGCTACAGCTGCATTCGCAAATACGGGGCTGGCAACGCGGCGCGGCCCGGCGAAGACGGCCGGAAACTAGGGGCTCGGACCCGGTTTGGCAAGCAATCCGAACCCGCCGGCCCGGACCTTTGGGCGCGGCGCCATCGCGGTTCCCGACTGGCACGCTGGCCGGCCTGCAGGCGAATGCCGGACAAGAAAAAGCCCGGGCGAACGGCCCGGGCTGATCACTTCAAGCCTGCGATCGACGCGCGATCAGGCGGCCTTCTTGAAAGCGGTGGTCATGCCGGACTTGATCGGCTCCAGGCTTTCGGTCGCGACCTTCTGGGCCAGCGCGGTCAGATCCTTGGACTGCGCAGTGGCGGTCTCGAACTGCTTGCGCGCATGCGCGGTGGACAGCTCGATCATTTCCGACATCGACTTCGCGGTCATGATCTGGCTGTAGAAATCGAAGGCCGCATTGGTGTTGGCGCGGGCGGCGTCGATCAGGGCGAGGCCGTAATCGGAGGCGCCCTTGGAGGCGGTCGAGTAGCTCGACTCGATCATGTCGGTGGCGTCCTCGGTGACGGCCTTCATCTTTTCCCAATTGTCCTTGGCCTGCGACACGCTCTTTTCCGCGAGTTCGCGGAACGCGGCCGGGACTTCCATCTTGGGCATTTCAAAATTCGGCATTTCAAACGTCGGCATTTCGAAGGCGGACTTCTTCGTCTTTACGCTAGCTTCGGTCATGACTGATCCTTCCAGGGGGGCTGGGCTGAGCTGGCTGCGAACCACTCCATAGCATTGGTTATGGTGCATTGCAATAAAATTGTGCAACGCACCATTTTGCCAGTATATTCCGCCACTTAGCCCGATCGGGGGCCGTATTCGGGCAATTTCAGAGCGCCTTTATTCCGGTGCAGTCGGTGCGGAAGCCGCCTTATTCACAGCGGCTTCGAGGACGTATCCTTGGCGACCCGGGCCGCAGTGTCCGCCAGTTCCTTCGTTTGCTCGTTCAGGGCCTGGACCTGCGCTTTCACATATTCCGTTTGCAGGCGGACAACCTCCTGCACATCCTTGGCCTTGACCAGTTGCTGGGCGAATTCGAACGACGCCGCCATGTTGCGTTCGGCGAAGTTCATGGCGCGGCCGCCGACATCCATGGCGCCGCTGCGCGCGGTTTGCGCCCGCCCCTCGAAATCGGCCACCGCCTCATGCGCGGCCGTAATGAACCGGTCGAAGGCCTGGCGCGCCTGTTCCACACTCTGCTCGGCGAATTTGCGCATGTCTGCCGGCACTTCGAAGGGCTTCATGTGATCCATGGCTGTCCCCGTCCTTTGGTGAAGTTTGAGTTTTGCACAGTAACACGAGATCGAGGGCCGGGTTTCTCCGGCCGGGAAATTCGCCGCAGGCCAAGGCGCGCGGAATTAAGGTTATCCGCGACGGGTCCGGCCCCCGCATGGACGCAGGGCGGCACGCGGCCTATTAAGAATCTCTTAAAATGCAACGCCTTGGAGCAGGACAGCGCCTTTATCCGGCGTCACACGGACATGGACCGGCCACCCCCCGATACCCTGCGCGATCCCGCGGTCGCGGCGCATGCAAGCAGCGCCCGCCCGGCATGGCTGTTTGCGAGCGACGGCGCCCGCCTGATCTTTGCGAATGCCGCGGGCGCCGCCCTGCTCGGCCTGGCCCACCGCCGGGATGCCGGGCGATTCCAGGTGCCGAAGGAGCTTGCCGCCCGAATCGCGCGCAGTGCCGAGACGCTGCGGCCCGACGGCACGCCACGGCTGGAACGCCTGCGCGGGCTCGGCACCTCTCTCGGCCAACCGCTGACCTGCACCTGCGCCTATCTGCAACGGGAGGCGGGTTCCGCTATCCTTGTCGCCGCAACAGAGACCGCCGGCCCGGTGCCGACGCTCGCCGAACGCGTCCGCTATCTGATCGATGACGGAATCGAGGGACACAAGGCGGTTGCGGCCTTCGGCCCGGACGGGCCGCTCCTGCATGCGACGGCTGACGCCTTGTGCCGCATCGACAGGACCGCGTCTCTCCGCGACCTCGACAATCCGTGCCACGGTATCGAGACACTGAACATCGGCAGCGGCGCCGACGCCGTCGTGCTCGCCTTGTTTCCGGCGAATTCACAGCCGATCACAAATGAGCCGACCGGCGCGGGTGTCACGGCGCAGCAGGATCTCCTCGATCTGTCACCCATTGCGGAGGCGATCACCGCGATGACCAAGGTGCCGCCGCGCAACGTCCCGCCAGACGATCGCAGACCATCCGCAGAGCGGCGGCATCCGTTGCGCTTCGTCTGGGAGACGGACGCAGAAAATCGGTTCACGATCAGCGGCGATGAGTTTCTGGCGCTGGCCGGACCGCGCACGTCCAAGCTGCTCGGCCGCTTCTGGGGCGAAATATCGGCCAAACTCGCACTCGACCCGGACGGTCTGGTCGCCAATGCATTGGTTTCGCGTTCTACCTGGTCCTCCATTGACGTGGTCTGGCCGACCGCAAACGACGCCACCGTTCCAGTTACGCTGTCCGCAATTCCGGTGTTCGATCGCGCGCACGTCTTCCGCGGATATCGCGGACTCGGCGTGTGGCAGGGTACGACGCCAGCGGAAGATATCGATATCGTCGACTCGACGATATCGGAACCGCAGCAATCCGAACCGGAGCTACCGGCGCCGTCCGGGCCTTTCGTAAAAGCGGCGCCCGCACCAGCGACAGACACTCAGTCAGCGATTGAAGCGGCACAGCCGAGGCACGACAATCCGCCGGGCTCGAACGATGATACGTTCGACCTCAACGCCGCCCTCGATCGCGACACGACCGTGCCGCACGAGGCTGCCAACGTCTCGTTGCCAGAACCTCAAGCGACCGACCACGTCCACCCGGACGCAAACGAAGACGACGTTGTACGGGCGGCCGATCTGTCGCCGCCTCCGGAAAACGTGGTCCCGTTTCCCGCCGCCTTTTCCGATCAGAAAACCAGCGGCCTGAATTCCGCCGAGCGAAGCGCGTTCCGCGATCTCGCCAGCCGGCTGAGCATGCGGCTGAAGGGCGCCGATGAACTCGCCCGCGGCCTTGTCGAGAAAGGCGATCCGCGCGACGAGGCACCCTATGTGCCGCCGTTACCGGCCGCCACATTGCAGGCGCCCGCGCAAGTGCAGACCGAGGCTCTTCCGGAGTTGCTTCCCGAAGACGACGACCTCGCGCTTCCACGCCCTGTCCTCGAACAACTTCCGCTTGGCGTGTTGATCTATCGCGGATCAAATCTCCTCTACGCCAACCCCGCTTTCTTGAAACTGGCCGGGCATGATTCGCTGGCCGGTTTCGCGGACGCGGGCGGCCTCGATTCCCTGCTGGTGGAACTGAACGGAGCCGACGACGACGGCGGGCAGCGGTTGCGCATTGCTGCCGCGAGCGACAAACCGGCGATGGAAGGCCGCCTGGTCACGGCACCGGTCGCGGGCGAAGCCGCGATGGTGTTGACGCTGCAGCCGGCCCTGACTTCGGCTCGCGCAGCCACCGATGCGACGGAGTCCGCGGAGCTTGCCGCATTACTGGACCTCGCGAGCGATGGCGCCGTCACCCTCGACGCCGACTCACGGATCGTGGCCGCGACTGGACGCGCCGAAAGGCTGTTCGGCTACGATGCGGGTGCGCTGGCTGGCAAGGCATTCGGAGACCTGTTTGCACCCGAAAGCGAGCGTATTGCGAGATCTCGCCTTGATCGCCTCGTCCGTGGAGCGGCAAGCTCGGACGACGACAGCGGCGAGATCGTTGGCCGGCGTCGCCAGGGCGGCCTGATTTCCCTGCAGCTCACGCTCGGCCGCGCCAATGTTTCAGGCGCGCGTTTCCACGCGCTGTTCCGCGACATGACGCGATGGAAGGAGGCACAGACCGACATGACGCTCGCACGCCAGCAGGCGGAAAAGGCGTCGGCGGCGAAATCCGAATTCCTCGCAAAGATCAGCCATGAGATGCGCACGCCGCTGAATGCCATCATCGGCTTTTCCGAGATCATGATGGAGGAGCGCTTCGGCCCGCTCGGCAACGAGCGCTACCGCGACTACCTGAAAGACATCAACGCCTCCGGCGCGCACGTTGTCTCACTTCTCAACGACCTGCTTGATCTGTCGAAGATCGAGGCCGGCAAGATGGAGCTCAGCTTCGAACGGGTCGATCTGAACGAGGTGACCCAGCAATCGGTTGCGATCATGCAGACGCAGGCGAGTCGCGCCCGCGTTATCGTGCGCACCGCGCTCTCCATGAATATTCCCGGCATCGTTGCCGATACCCGCTCGATCCGGCAGATCGTGCTCAATCTCCTGTCGAACTCGATCAAGTTCACCGGCGCCGGCGGTCAGGTGATTGTTTCGACGGCCGCGAACGATGACGGCCACGTCACGTTGCGGGTCCGCGACACCGGCATCGGCATGAGCGAGAAGGATATCGAAACCGCGTTGCAGCCGTTCCGGCAGCTTGCGACCTCGTCGCGCACCGACGCAAGCGGAACTGGTCTCGGCCTCCCCCTGACCAAGGCGCTGGTCGAAGCCAACCGGGCGCGCTTTGAAATCAAGAGCGCGGTCAATGCCGGCACACTGGTCGAGATCGCATTTCCTGCCGCGCGCGCCCTCGCCCAGTGACCGCCGGGCGCTTACCGGATTTTGACCGCGAACAGGCTTCAGCGGTCGCATGATTGCGCTTTCGGCACGCATGGCGCCTCGCGGCCGGTGAGGTTGTGATCACCGGCACATTGACCCGCGCGTATCAGGTCAGACCGGGCGAGATCTGGTCCACCAGCCTGTCCGGCATTCCGCTGCCCGGGCTCTCCCTTCGCTTCGGCTGACTTTCGCCATAGACGTTGCTAGACTTTGCGTGGGCGCGGCAAGACCGTTGGCTGCGCCGGAGCATGCGTCATGACCTTGCTGCGCATCCTTCTGGCCGTTCTTGCTCTGGTCGCTGCACCGCTTTCCGCACGCGCTGCCGAGGCCGTCGACCTGCTGCTGGTGTTGGCCGCCGATGTGTCTCGCAGCGTCGACCATACGAAATTCCAGTTGCAGCGCGACGGCTATGCCGCCGCCATCAACGATCCTCGGGTCATGAATGCGATCATGTCCGGTGCAAACCGCCGCATCGCGCTCTGCTACATCGAATGGTCCGGTGCCGGCGCACAGAAGGTCGTGATCGAATGGACTCTCATCGACGGTCCCGACGCGGCGCGCAAATTCGCCGACACGCTGGTGGAGGCGCCGCGCGCATTCGCCGATCGCACCTCGATCTCGGGAGCCATCGATTTCTCGATGGAGACGCTGGCACGCGCGCCGTTCGAGGCTCCCCGGCGTACCATCGACATCTCTGGCGACGGGACGCATAATTCAGGACGCGGCCTGCTCGCGGCCCGCGAAGATGCGCTCGCAACCGGCGTCACCATCAATGGCCTCGTGATCCTGAGCGAGAGCCCATTGCCCTGGAATCCGGAGCACACCAATCCGCCCGGCGGGCTGGCGAAATATTTCCAGGATAATGTCATCGGCGGACCCGGCGCCTTTGTCACGGTGGCCGAGAACTTTCAGTCGTTCGGTCAGGCGCTGATCTCGAAGCTGGTGGCGGAAATCGCCGAGGCGCCCGCCGGCGGCACGACGGGTATTGCGGCGCATCCGTGAGACAATTCGTTGCAGGGCGCGCGCTGACCCTGCCTGCGCAAGCCTGCTCCGGCAAAGCACCAGACTCTTCAATGGGCAACACCGCAGTCTCGATTCATTCCAGACTACCTACAGTCTAGAAGCATTCTAACATATTGATTGGACAACGGAAATTGGCTTGACGCCCCGCGCTTTCCAGCCATTAGCTGGCCGAAATCGAACCGGGAGCGCACCGATGTCAAAGACCCGCATGTTGGCCATCGCGGCCGCAAGCGCAATTTCCGTTTGTTTGCCAACGATCGCTTCGGCGCAGGGCGAGGTGAACCTCTACACCTATCGCGAACAGAAATTGATCCAGCCGCTCCTCGATGCCTTCACCAAGGATACCGGCATCAAGGTGAATGTGGTCTCGGCGTCGTCGGGTCTCGAACAGCGCATCAAGACCGAAGGCGCCAACAGCCCGGCCGACGTGCTGCTCACCGTCGATATCGGCCGTCTTGAAGACGCGGTGCAGGCTGGCATCACCCAGCCGATCAAGTCCGACGTCATCGACAAGACCGTGCCGGCAGAATATCGCGACCCGGAAGGCCACTGGGCCGGCGTTTCGATGCGGGCGCGCGTCGTCTACGCATCCAAGGACCGCGTGAAGCAGGACGCGATCACCTACGAGGAACTCGCCGATCCGAAATGGAAAGGCAGGATCTGCATCCGCTCCGGGCAACACATCTATAACAACGCCCTCATCGCGGCGATGATCGCCAAGCACGGCGAAGCCAAGGCCGAGGAATGGCTGAAGGGCCTGAAGGCCAATCTCGCGCAGAAGCCGTCCGGCGGCGACCGCGAGCAGGCGCGCGACGTCGCGGCCGGCAAGTGCGACATCGGCATCGGCAACACCTATTACTGGGCATTGATGCTGAAAAACCCGAGCCAGAAGGCCTGGGCGGACGCGACCAAGGTGATCCTGCCGACCTTCGCAGGCGGCGGCACGCATGTGAACGTGTCCGGCGTGGTGCTGGCCAAGAATGCGCCGAACAAGGCGAACGCGATGAAGCTGATCGAGTGGCTGGCCGGCGATACGGCGCAGCACATGTATGCCGACACCAACAACGAATATCCGGTGAAGGCCGGCATCAAGGCCAACGACGTCGTCGCGGGCTACGGCAAGCTTAATCCGGACCCGATGCCGCTGTCGAAGATCGCCCAGAACAAGAAGGCTGCGGCCAACCTCGTCGACAAGACGGGCTTCGATAACTGACGGTTACAGGCCCTCGCGAAAGCGGGGGCCGCCGACCGCCTCTAGCTGACCGTCTCTGGCTGACCGCCTCTAACGGTAAGAACAGTCCCAGGCGCGGGACGGCGCAGAGAGAACCCGAGATCCCCGTGGCGAACGTCTCATTATCGCTCCCGAGCCGGATACGACGTTCGCATCTTCTCGGCACATCCTTCCTCGTCATTCTCGCCGTCGCCGTCCTCCTCCCGCTCGCCAGCCTTGCGGTCTTCGCCTTTCGCGGCGATGCCGAGATATGGCCGCACCTCGTCAATTACGTGCTGCCGCGCGCCACGCGTGACACTGCGGTGCTCCTGGCCGGGGTTGCCGTTCTGACCGCAATCGCGGGCATCGGCGCCGCCTGGACTGTAACGGCGTTCGACTTTCGCGGCCGCAATTCGCTGTGCTGGCTGCTGCCGCTGCCGCTCGCGTTCCCGACCTATATCGTCGCTTACGTCTATGTCGACATCTTCGACGCGATCGGACCGGTTCAATCGGCATTCCGGGCGCTGTTCGGGTATCGCGCCGCGGGCGAATACTGGTTTCCCTCGGTGCGTTCGCTGCCAGGCGCGATTTTCGTCTTCAGCCTCGTGCTCTACCCTTACGTCTATCTCGCAGCGCGCGCGATGTTCCTGACGCAGAGCGCCTCGCTGATCGAGGTCGCCCGGACGCTGGGCGCGACGCGCTTCATGCTGGCGCGTCATGTCGCCTTGCCGCTGGCGCGGCCGGCACTCGCGGTCGGCCTGTCGCTGGTGCTGCTTGAAACACTGAACGACATCGGCGCCAGCGAGTATCTCGGCGTACAGACGCTGACGCTGTCGATCTTCACCACATGGATCAACCGGTCGAGCCTGCCGGGCGCGGCGCAGATCGCATGTGCGATGCTGGTGATCGTGGTCGCATTGATGGCGCTCGAGCGCTATGGACGCCGCCATCGCCGCTTCGTCACCTCGCCCCGGCGCCAACGTACGGTGCCGCGGATTCGCCTCGAAGGCAGGGGCGCGGTGTATGCCTTTCTCGGCTGCGCGCTACCGGTCGTCTTCGGGTTCGTCCTGCCGTTCACCTATCTCGCCTGGCAGGTCGCCCTGCGGGGATTGCTGACGGGCTTCGATCCGGACCTGCTGCGCTACACCGCAACCACCGTCACGCTTGCTGCAACCGCGACCGCGATCGCGATCGGGCTCGGCCTCAGCGCCGCGATCGCCGTGCGCATGGTGCGCAGCCGATTCGCCGCCTCCTGCCTTGTGATCGCCGGCCTCGGTTATGCCATCCCCGGCACCGTTCTCGCGCTCGGACTGCTGTCGCCGCTGGTCGGCATCGACACCATCCTGAACGCGGTCTCGCGGGCGGCCGGCGGACCAAATCTCGGATTGATCGTTGCCGGCTCAAGCGCGGCGCTGATCATTGCCTATGTGATCCGCTTTCTCGCAATCGCCACCGGCTCCGCGCAAGCCGGGCTGGCGAGGATTTCGCCGGCGATCGACGACGTCGCCCGTACACTGGGCACGCGACCGTCCGGCATCGCCTGGCTCATTCACATGCCGCTGGCACGGCCGGCGCTGGGCGGCGCGGCGCTGCTTGTGTTCGTCGACTGCCTCAAGGAATTGCCGGCAACGCTGTTGCTGCGCCCGCTCAATGTCGAGACGCTATCGACCTACATCTACCAGTTTGCGACGCGCGGAAATTTCGAAGAAGGATCGCTCGCCGCGCTGCTGATCGTCGCGGTCGGCATCCTGCCGGTGATCCATCTCACGCGATTTTCGGAGATCGCACCGGCCCCGGTGACGTCAAGTTCGCCGCGCTGAGTTGCCTCAGCGCGGGGCAGCCTCAGTTATTGAACAGCTTCAGCTGGAACAGATACGTCAGGCCAAGCTTCGCCGTGATCTGATTCTCGCTGCCCACCTGCGTGATCGGCGAATCCGCGGCATCCCCAATCAGCTTGTCGTAGATGAACTCGCCGCGGACCGCCCATTTCGGCGCGAATTCGTAGCGAAAGTTGAACTCGGCGCCGACGCTCTTGAAGCCGCCGCCGGGCGAATAAGCGGCGAGCGTGCCCGAGAGCGCCGATTCCGCCGGCGTCACACCGAAATAGGTTTCCATGTAATCGCGGTTGGCGAAGGTGGCGCGCGGACCGACCGACCACAGCAGCACCGGGGATGCCCGGAAGATGAAGTCGAGGCCGGTTTCGCCGACAATGCCGCTGTGGCCGCCGAGGCCATAGCGGGCCGCGACCCAGGGGCGAATCCAGTCGAAGGTGTAGCCGACCTTGGCGCCCAGCTCGAAGGTCATGTCGACATCGTTCAGGCCGAACAATTCCGGATAATCCGAGGCCTTGCGCTCCGATTGCAGATTGAACGACGGCCCAAAGGACCAGCCACGGAGATCGGCACGACCGTCCTTCACGACGCCGTAGCCGGGCAGCTGCAGGTAATGCAGGGTGACAAACCCGGTCGGCCAGGCCTCGTAATTCTTGGACCCCGGATAATCCGGCCGCACCTGCACGCCGGCGCCCAGTTCGATCATCAGGTCATAGGGCTGCTCAACCACGACCGGTGCCTTCGCCGGCATCGGCGGAATATCGGCGGCAAAGGCACTCGAACTGCCAAATGCCAGAGCGACGGCCAACAGAGGGCGTTTCATGTATCCGCGATCCTAATCCGGTCGAATTTCCCCACCGGCCTGTGTAGCAGCGACTGGTAAAAGAATTCGGTAAAATCTTACGCGCCCCGAATTTTGCGACTGGGTGTGCCTCATCGGTGTCACAGTAGGTTTTCAGGTGCGACCAAATTGCCGCCGATCCAGCGTAGACCGACCGGCGGCGAGGCGAATCGGTCGGATACCGGACGCAACGGTGCCTTGGGACGCCGCAGGCCGGATACCTGCCGGCACTTGTCCCGGCCCCCAGCCGATATCCAGGGCCTTTCAGATCGTCACGCCTGTCAGTTGTCCGGGTGGCGACGCCGCTCCAGCAAGCCAAGCGGCCAATGAACAAGGGGGGTTGTGAGCCAGCGGCTGATGGATCAGTACGGACGTGCGACGATACCGTCGATAGGCTAGGCTTTGATTCAGCTATTCGGCCCTGCCCCCCGGAGCGACAATGTCCGAAGAGAAGACCGTCCGCCGCATCCTGCATTTCAAGTTTACAATGCCCTCCGCAGAAGGCGCCCAGCTCCTGAAGATGCTGAAGACCTCGGCGCCCTATGCCACGATCTTCGGGGAGGTGAGTGTCCGGTTCCTGCAGAATGCCGACGACCGCGCGAAAATCCTCCAGATCGTGGAATACAACGCGCCGGAAACGATCGAAGCCAACCGGCAATCGCTCGCGTCGGACCCGAGGGTACAGGCCTATCTGCAGGTCTGGCGCTCCATGGCCCCCAACGTCGAGATGGACGTCTATCAGGAACTCGAGGGGTAGCGGGGCGCTGCCCGTGGGTCTCGCGCCTTACGCGTCGATTTTTTCTCGGTCTCCCTAAAAGAACGACCTATCTACGTCCGCAATTCCGCCAGCCCCTCATACAGTTTCAACGCTTCGGGGTTGGCCAATGCCTCGGTGTTCTTCACCGGGCGGCCATGGACCACGTCGCGCACCGCAAGCTCGGTGATCTTTCCCGACTTGGTGCGCGGAATGTCGGCGATCTGGATGATCTTCGCCGGGACATGGCGCGGGGTCGCGCCGGTCCGAATCTTTTTCTTGATGGTGTCGCGCAGTGCATCGTCGAGCGTGACGCCGTCCTTGCACCGCACAAACAGGACCACGCGCACGTCGCCGTCGAAATCCTGGCCGATCGCGATCGCCTCCATCACGTCCGGAATCTGTTCGACCTGCGCATAGATCTCGGCGGTGCCGATGCGCACGCCGCCCGGATTGAGCGTCGCGTCGGAACGGCCATGGATGATCAGCCCGCCATGCCTGGTCCATTCAGCGAAATCGCCATGGCACCACACGTTTGGAAAACGCTCGAAATAGGCGGCGCGATACTTCTTGCCGTCCGGGTCGTTCCAGAACATCACCGGCATCGACGTGAACGGCTTCACGCAGACCAGTTCGCCCTTTTCCTGCTCGATATGCTTGCCGTCATCCGACCAGACGTCGACCGCCATGCCGAGACCGGCTGCCTGGATCTCGCCGCGATAGACGGGCGCCGTCGGATCGCCCAGCACAAAGCAGGATACGATGTCGGTCCCGCCCGAGATCGACGCCAGGTGAAGGTCTGCCTTGATGTCCGAATAGACGTAATCGAAGCTCTCGGCCGCCAACGGCGATCCGGTCGATGTCATCACGCGCACCGACGAGAGATCATGCGTCTTTGCCGGATGCACGCCGGCCTTCTTCAACGCATCGATGTATTTCGCCGAGGTGCCGAACAGCGTGATCTTCTCGTCCTGCGCATAGTCGAACAGCACGTCGGGTTTCGGCGCGAATGGCGAACCATCCCACAGGATCAGGGTCGCTCCGGCACCGATGCCGGACACCAGCCAGTTCCACATCATCCAGCCGAGCGTTGTGAAATAGAAGACGCGGTCACCATCGCGCACATCGCTTTGCAGGCGATGCTCCTTCAGGTGCTGCAACAGCGTGCCGCCGCCACCATGCACGATGCATTTCGGCACGCCGGTGGTTCCCGACGAATACAGAATGTAGACGGGGTGATTGAACGGGACGCGGGTGAAGGTCACCGGCTTTGCGGAGAAACCCTTGAGAAAACCGTCAAGGGTGACGGCGCGCGGCACCGCGGCTGCGACCGCCTCCGCCGTCCCGAGATAGGGGACGATCACCACCTTTTTCGCCGTAGGCAGCTGGCCGGCGATGGCGGCCAAGCGGCCGGTCAGGTCGATCGACTTACCATTGTACCAATAGCCGTCCACGGCGATGAAGATGCTCGCCTCGATCTGTCCGAAGCGGTCGACCACGCCCCGTTCGCCGAAATCCGGCGAGCAACTCGACCAGATCGCGCCGAGGGACGTCACCGCCAGCATCAGCCCGACGGATTCCGGCAGATTGGGCAGCATCGCCGCGACCCGGTCGCCCTTCCCGATTCCCGCCGCAGCGAGCGCCTGCTGCGCGCGCGACACGAAGGCATGCAGCTCATCCCAGGACCAGCGATAGGACACCTTGTCCTCGCCCCGAAACACCAGCGCATCGCCCGGACCCGTCTTGCGCAGCAGATTCTCGGCGAAGTTGATCTGCGCGTCGGGAAAGAACCGCGCGCCCGGCATCTTGTCGCCGTCGGTCAGAAGACGGCCGCCCTTCTCGCCGATCACGCCGCAATAATCCCAGATCTGGTCCCAGAACAGGTCGGGATGCGCCACCGACCAGGCGTGCAACTCCTTGTAATTCTTACATGCGAGGCCGTGCCGGGCGTTGATCTGCCGCATGAAATCCATGACCTGGGTCGCGGCCGCGCGCTCCGGGCTGGGCGTCCATAGCGGTGTATCGTTCATCGAAGTCCCCCTCCGGCCGAATGAGTGTAACCGGGCCTCCGCATACACCAAAATTGGCCGGGTCAACGGGTGGTATAGGCCACGAAAGCGTCACAGAGGGATGGTGTTTTCGATCAGGTCGCATGGTTGCGCCCTCCGTCTCATGGCCCGTATAGTTTGGCCGCCTCGAAACCGGAAAAGATGACGTTGTCAGCAGTCCTTGGCTTCAAACGCCTGGCTTTCGCGGTCGGCGCCCTTGTTCTGGGCGTGTTCGGGGCACTGGCGGTGGTCTCGTTCCTGATCCCCAAGGATCACGTCCGTGAGGCCGTGAAGTCCGAGATTCGCGCGGCCACCGGCCTCGATCCGTCGCTGCGCGGGGATGTTTCGGTTTCGCTCTTCCCTTACGGCCAGGTGACGCTGACCGATGTGGCGCTGGGCGAGGGGGCGAGCGAGCCGCCCTTGCAGGCCGCGCGTCTGGTGGCGCGTCTCAGTTTCCTGCCGCTTCTTCTGGGCCGCATCGACGTTGCCGATATCACGCTCGCCGAGCCGCGGATCGTGGTGACGGTAGATGACGGCGGCAACTCCAACTGGGGCAAGCTGCTGTCCTCACTCGGCCGCTCCGTCAGGCCGGAAGCGCCGTCTTTCTCGGAAATCCGCATCGACCGCGGCACCGTGATCGTGCGTGACGATTACCGCAAGATCTACGAGTACATTACCAATGCCGATCTGTCGCTGGCCTGGCCTGCCATCTCGCGGAGCTTCGCGGTTACCGGGAGCGCGCATTATCGCGGCGAGAATCTCGAAATCGGCGTCACGCTGGCCAATTTCGCAGCCGCGCTTCAGGGCGAACGCTCGACATTGAAAGTGCGGGTGGCCGGCGCCCCGTTGAAGTTCACATTCGATGGCGCGATAGCGACGCGGCCGACCCTGAAAATCGAGGGCGCCACATCCGCCGACTCTCCGTCGCTCCGGCGCGCGCTGGTCTGGCTCGGCAAAAAGCCTTTGCCAGGCGGCGGCTTTGAACGGCTCTCGCTCAAGGCACAGACCAATGTTGTCGGCGGCACCATAGCGTTGTCACAGGTCAATCTTGAGCTCGACGGCAATATCGCCGAGGGGGTGCTGACCTTCGCGGCCGACGGACGCCAGACACTGCAGGGCACGCTCGCGGTCGATCATCTCGATCTGACGCCGTATCTGTCGACCGTGCGGTTGCTGACCGCGGCCGAACGCGAATGGAGCCGCTCACGGCTTGATCTCGACGGGCTTTCAACCGCCGACCTTGACCTGCGACTGTCTGCGGGAAAGGTCACGATCGGCGCGACGAGCCTTGGACGCACCGCCATTGCAACCAACCTGCGTGCGGGCAAGCTCGGAATCACCATCGGCGAATCGCGCGGCTTCGGTGGCGTGATCCGCGGCAGCATCGGACTCGCCAAGTCCGAACAGGGCGCTACCTTTGCCTCGCAGCTTCAGTTCGATGGCGTCAACCTGGAGCGCTGCATCGGCGAATTGTTCGGCCTCAAGCGGATCGAGGGCAAGGGCAGCATGACGGTGTCGCTCGAAGGCACCGGCGCGAGCGTCTATGCACTGACGCGCACACTGGATGGCGAAGCGACTCTGACCGGTGCCAAGGGGGCTTTGACCGGGCTCAATGTCGAGCAATTGCTGCGACGGCTGGAACGCCGGCCATTGTCGGGAGGCAGCGAGTTCCGCAGCGGACGTACACCGTTCGACACGCTCGCGGTTCGTATGAAAATCACCCAGGGCAACGTGACCGTCGAGGATGTGAATTTGGGTGGCCCCGCTGTTCGGCTCGCGCTCACCGGCGAGGCTTCAATTCCGGCTCGAGATCTGGACCTCAAGGGCGTGGCGACGCTGGTCTCCACTACTGCAAGCGCCAAACCGTTCGAGTTGCCTTTTGCGGTTCAGGGCGCGTGGGACGATCCGCTTCTGGTTCCGGATGCGCAGATCCTGATCCAGCGGTCGGGCGCCGCGGCTCCTCTGCTCGAGGCATTGCGCGCGCGCCGCAGCCCATCGGCCCAGCCTTCCAATTCGACTGCGGCGGATGAGGAGACCCCGACGCCCGCAGTGATCCCGCTGAGCAAGGACGCGTCCACGCCGCCCGCGAAAGCGTCCGAGATCAAGCGAGACCGCTCCCCCGCGCAGGAACGGGAAGCGGCCGCCCCCGTCGGCGCCGGTGCGTCACCGGAACCGGAATCCATTCCAGCGGCGACGGGCGGCGCAAAGCCAGCCGTCGCCCCGTCCGGAAAAGTCCAATAAACCCATCGTCAGCGAGACCGTCCGTGGCAGCGGCGGCGCATTGGACTATGATTCGCGTTACGCGAATCAGAGATTGCGGATGCTATTTTCCACGCTGCGAACCTTGGTGAAGGTCGCCGTCGCTTCGCTTATCGTCGGCACCATCCTCTCGCATTTCGGCATCACCGCCGAGGCGCTGCTGCGTGAAGCTGGAGTCACGCCCGAGCGCGTGACCGAATATGGGCAGCGCGCCTGGGATTGGGCCGCGCCGAACCTGATGCTCGGCGCGATGGTAATCATCCCGGTCTGGTTCCTGGTCTTTTTGTTCCGGCCGCCGGGCGCGAAGAGCGAGTGAGCATTTCGGCTCGCCGCAAACTGGACGCCCGAGTCGATCAGGCCGCCTCCTCGCTCCCATCCTTGACCACCGAGAGCGCGTCGCTTCGCGCGCCGGTCGCGGCCGGCGCATCGGCACCGCTCCGCGTGACTTCACTTCCACCGCGCCGCTTCATGACGACACGGTCGCCCGGCGTCTTGTCGAGAACGAGGCGCGTCACATCCGGCCGTGCGTAATGCCCGGCCGGGTCGGCCGCCGCCTTCGCAAGCGCGATCATGCCGAGATCGATATCGGCGTAGACGAGCCCCTCCTCGGTCTCCGGCATCGGCGCATGCATCAACTGACCGTCCGGCGCGTAGATGGTTGCGAAGCCACCGCCCTGCAGAAGCAACTGCTTCTTCATGTCGTCGCCGCACAGCATCTCGATCATCTCCTTCGAGACCACCGCGCAGGGCGCGATGACGAAGCAGCCACCCTCGACCGCGTAGATACGGCTGGCAGCGTTATTGACTTCCGGCCCGAGCGCATAGGCGCCGCCGCGATACAGCGAGAAGCTCGGCCATGCCGCGATATGCACCTGCTCGTTCTGCGCATACATCGCGTATTTCGAGAGCGGCTGCAGATGCTCCCAACAGCACAGCGCGCCGACCCGGCCGAGCGGCGTGTCGAAAACGGTGAGATCGGAGCCGTCGCCTTCGCCATAAACGGTGCGTTCGACATGCGTCGGCTTCAGCTTGCGCCGCATCGCAATGGTTTCGCCGTCCGGCCCGATGATCCATTGCCCCATATAGAGCGAGCCGCCCTGCTTCTCGCTGTGGCCCATGACGACCATGATGTTGTCGTCCTTGGCGGCCTTGGCGATACGGTCGGCCTGCGGCGAGCCGTAGACCAGCGAATTGTCATGATAGCGCTGGACGAACTGCATGCCCCAGGCGGGTGAATCCAACCAGATGAACCACGGATAGCCGGGGATGAAGGTTTCCGGGAACGCGATCAGCGACGCGCCGTTTGCGGCCGCCTCCTCGATCAGCGCGACGCATTTGTCGACGGTCTTGTCGAGATCGAGAAAGACCGGCGCAGCCTGCACGGCGGCAGCCTTGAACTTCGGATGACTGACGGACATCGGCAACTCTCCCTGTGCAGCGGCGTTTCCGCCGCATCTCGGCGGACAGGATAGAGCCGCCCCATGCCTCCTGCTTGTTTCCGCCTCCCGCCGGACTTGACTGAGCGTCGCAACGCCGGGCGTCGATTTGCCTCATTTTTCGCGTGGACAGGTCGACGCGCGTTGCTACGCTTGGGCCCCATGCACAGGATGTGGTCCACAGACATTGTGGAAGCGCGCGACCGGCTCTCCTACTGGATCGAGGCGGTCTGCAACACCTATGTGCAGCTTGAATGCGATACACCGCAGCGCGATAGGGTCTTCAACGGTACCATCGAGGCTAACCGGCTTGCGACACTCGGGCTGTCGCGCGTGACATCGTCGCCGCAATGGGTGCGGCGCACGCCGCAGAAGATCGCACGCGCCACCGAGGACTATTTCCTCGTCAGCATCCAGACCAAAGGCCGCGGCAAGATCGTACAGGACGGTCGCATTGCCGATCTCGCGCCCGGCGACTTCGCGCTCTACGACTCGACACGGCCTTACGAACTGATTTTCGACGAACCGTTCCAGCAGCACGTGCTGCAGTTGCCCGGTGCCGTTCTGCGCGGCCGACTGCGCAACACCGAGACGCTGACCGCGCGCAAGGTTTGCGGCGACCGCGGCGCCGGGCATTTGATGATCGGCATGATCGAGACCCTCGCTGCCGATATCGACACGCTGGAAGCCGGGTCGGTTGCCGCCATCGCCGAGAGCGTCGAGAATATCCTGGTCGCCGGCTTGTGTTCGCTGCCCGGCACCGCCGATCCTGCTGTGTCGCAACTCACCGCCTACCATCGTGATCAGATCAAGACTTACGTCCTGCGCCACTTGCGCGATCCGCAATTGTCGGTGCAGGCGATCGCCGCGCATCTGCGATTGTCGTCGAGCACGATCTACCGGGCCTTCGCGGGCGAGCCGATTTCACTTAACAGCTGGATCTGGAACCAGCGTCTCGACGGCGCCAAGCGCGACGTCTGCGATCCCGCCCTTGCCGGCCGGACCATCACCGAGATCGCGTTCGGCTGGGGCTTCAACGATGCGGCGCATTTCAGCCGCATCTTCCGCGCGCGTTTCGGATGCTCGGCGAGGGAGCTGAGGGCGGAATGCATGCGGAAGGCCTGAGCCTTATCGCAACGGCGCGACGCGCGTCTCTTCTGTCTCGCCCGAATTGTAGCGCTTGGAGAGCAACGAGGCGGCGACCACCACGATCGCGACAAAGGCGATCATGATGGTGGAGATCGCGTTGATCTCCGGTTTTACGCCGAGCCGCACCTCGGAATAGATGCGGATCGGCAGGGTGGTGGCGCCGGGACCGGTGGTGAAGCTCGCGATCACCAGATCGTCCAGCGACAGCGTGAAGGCCAGCATGAAGCCCGCGAGCACGGCCGGCATGATCAGAGGCAGCGTGATCGTCAGGAAGGTGCGAAGCGGCTTGCACCCCAGATCCATAGCCGCTTCCTCCAGGCTCCAGTCGAACGACAGCAGCCGTGACTGCACGATTACGGCCACGAAACACATCGTCAGGGTGGTGTGCGCCAGCGTGGTGGTGAACATGCCGCGGTCGATATCGACCGCAACGAACAGCAGCAGCAGCGACAGACCGATAATCACCTCCGGCATCACCATAGGGGCATAGACCATCGCCGAGAACGGCAGCCGGCCGAGGAACCGGCCCATCCGCACCAGCGCAAGCGCGGCAAGGGTACCGAGGATCGTCGCCAGCAACGCGCTCATGAAGGCGATCCGGATGCTCACCCAGGCCGCCTGCAGGAGCGCGAAATCATCAAGCAGCGCGCGATACCAGCGCAGCGACCAGCCGCCCCAGACCGCGACCATCTTGGAGTCATTGAAGGAGTAGATGATCAGGATCGCGATCGGCAGATAGAGAAACACAAGTCCGAATGCGACCGATACGATGTTGAACGGAGACGTGCGGCGCTGCATCCTCACCTCCGCTCCAGCGCGCGCAACTGCACCGCCTGATAGAACAGGATCGGCACCAGCAGGATCGCCAGAAGCACGGTCGCCAGCGCCGACGCCACCGGCCAGTCCTTGTTGGAGAAGAATTCGGTCCACAGCGTCTGGCCGATAAACAAGGCGTCCGACCCGCCGAGCAGATCGGGAATCACGAACTCGCCGGTGATCGGGATGAAGCAGAGCAGCGAGCCAGCGATCACGCCAGGCAACGCGAGCGGCAGCGTCACCAGCCAGAACGCCTTCCAGCGCGGGCAGCCCAGGTCGGCGGCCGCCTCCAGCAGAGTCTCATCCATCTTCTCGAACGAGGCATAGAGCGGCAGCACCATGAACGGCAGATAGGAATAGACGATACCGATGAAGATCGCGGTGTCGGTGGCAAGCCAGGTCACCGGCTCTGCGATGATGCCGAGCGCGAGCAGCGCATCGTTGAACAGACCGTCGCGCTGCAAAATGTTGATCCAGGCATAGATGCGGATCAGGAACGCGGTCCAGAATGGCAGGATCACAGCGATGACAAGGATCGGCTGCAGCCGGCGCGGACTGCGCGCCATGCCATAGGCGATCGGGATTCCGATCGCGAGCAGGATCAGGGTCGATATCAACGCAAAGGTCAGGCTGCGCAGATAGGACGACAGATAGAGCCAGTCGCCGAGCAGCAGGCGGAAATTTTCAAAAGACAGCGCGCCGAAAAAGTCCTTAAGCCCCTGCCATCCTGCCGAGAGGTCGAAGACCGGACTGTAGGGTGGCTGCGCCAGTACGGTTTGCGACAGCGCAATGCGCAGCACGATCACAAACGGCACCAACAGGAAGACGATCAGCCAGACGTAGGGAATGCCGATCACGGCGCGGCGGTACCAGCGATCGAATGTTGCAGGCGCAGCCATTCGTCAGTCCTTCAACAACACGGCGGCGTCCGGCGCAAAGGTGAGCCAGGCCTCGTCGCCACGATGCAGCAGGCTCGATGCGCGGCGGTCCCGGTTCGCGACCGAGGCCTTCACGATTTGGCCGTGCTGATCGCGGATCTTGTAGACTGAAAGATCGCCAAGATAGGCAATGTCGACGACGTGACCGTGCAGCATGTTCGTTGCGCCCGCGGCGGGCTCGCGCGACAACTCGATCTTCTCCGGCCGGATGGCGACCGAGGCAGTCGTGCCGTCGTCGAAACCGTCCTTTCGCGTCACGATGAGCCGGCCGGCCTTGGTATCGATCGCGACAAGGTCGCCACGATGGCTCGAGATCGGACCCTCGAACAGGTTCACCTCGCCGATGAATTCGGCAACCCAACGAGTCTTCGGGTCCTCATAGATTTCGGCCGGGGTTCCGACCTGGACCAGCCTGCCCTCATGCATGACGCCGAGACGGCCGGCCATGGTCATCGCCTCTTCCTGATCATGGGTGACGATGATGAAGGTGAGGCCCAGGCGCTGCTGCAGCGCCATCAATTCGAACTGGGTCTCGTCGCGCAACTTCTTGTCCAGCGCACCGAGCGGCTCGTCGAGCAGGAACACCTTGGGCGATTTCGCGAGCGCTCGCGCGAGCGCTACCCGCTGGCGCTGGCCGCCGGACAATTGATGCGGCTTGCGATGGCCGAACTGCTCGAGCTTCACCAGCGCCAGCATCTCGGCGACGCGCTTGTCGATCGCGGACTTCGTCCAGCCTTCCTGTCGCAGCCCGAAGGCGACATTGCCGGCAACGCTGAGATGCGGGAACAGTGCATAGCTCTGGAACATCATGTTCACCGGCCGCTCATAAGGCGGCACGCCGACGATGTCCTGGCCGTCGAGACGCACTTCGCCCGCGTCCGGCGTCTCGAACCCGGCCAGCATGCGCAGCAGTGTTGTCTTGCCGCAGCCCGACGGTCCCAGCAGCGCGAAGAATTCCCCCTTAGCGATATCGAGTGAGACGTCGTTCACGGCCGTAAAGGAGCCGAAGCGCTTGGTCACGCCGGAAAAGCGGACCATTGGCGTTGTCAATTGTGGCCGGTCCGGAGCAATGGCCGGGTGATCGGGCATGATGAATTCCGAGAGGAGAAAGGACGATTCCGTTCCGCCTCGGAAGCTAGTCGGCTTGAGCGCGACGCTCAAGCCACTGCGGCGCGAAGGTTGCCGCGCGCCGCTCCAGACCGATCACCGCGCAGGCTTAGCCCAGCCAGGCCGGCTCCGGCGCGGCCTCGACCGTCTCGATGTTGCCGGCAATCTTGCGCGGCGCCGGACCGTAATAGTCGCCGATCCGCACCATCTCGCGCGGCTTGACCCGGATCGCAACGATGCGTTCGAAAATCGTCTTGGCCGAAACCGGCTTGCAGAGGAACTCGTTGACCCCCAGCCGCACCGCCTCGATGACCTTTTCCCGCTCGACCTGGCCGGTCAGCATGATGACGGGGATCGCGGGCACCGGGAATGTCAGCGGCGAACGGACGATGCGCATGAATTCCGCGCCGTTGATGTCGGGCATGTCCCAATCGAGAATGACGACGTCGGGATTGAGCGTGATGATCGCTTCGAGCCCGCTCACCCCATCCTGCGCATCGTAATAGGTTCTGATCCCGTTCGCCTGCAGAAGGCTGCGGATCACCTTGCGCATATAATAATCGTCGTCGACGACCAGGACGCGCGTCGACCGTACGAGTTCCTGGATGCCTTTCGCAGAATAAGACTTCACGCGCTCACCGTGTCTCTATCGATTTTGATTTTTTTGAATTGAGCATTGTCGGGTTTCGGCGCCCTGAAACATGCGCCGACAATTTGAATCGATTAACCGACAAGCGGAACCGTCCGTCACCGCCGCGTCAGTGTTCGATCAACGGCTTCGCGCCAGCCCTGCCATTTTCGCTCGCGGACGGCACTCCCCATCTGCGGTTCAAACCGCCGGTCCCGGCGCCAGGCGGCCGCGAAGCCATCAAAATCGGGACAGATTCCGGTCGCCAGGCCGGCGAGATAGGCGGCGCCCAGCGCGGTTGTTTCCATGATCTGCGGGCGGTCGACCGGCGCGTTCAGGATGTCGGCGAGAAATTGCATGGCTGTGTTGCTGGCGCTCATGCCGCCATCGACGCGCAGCACCGTGCCGGCGGCGGCCGGCCAGTCGGCATGCATGGCCTCGATCAGGTCGCGGGTCTGGTAGCCGACCGCCTCGAGCGCCGCGCGCGCGAACTCGGCCGCACCGGAATTGCGGGTCAGACCGAACATGGCACCGCGCGCCTGGGCGTCCCAATAGGGCGCGCCGAGCCCGACAAAGGCCGGCACCAGATAGACCTGCTCGGCCGGATCGCTGCGCGCCGCCAGCGCATCGGTGTCCGACGATGCCGCAATCAGTTTCAGCCCGTCGCGCAGCCATTGCACGGCAGCGCCCGCGACGAAGATGGCGCCCTCCAGCGCATAGGTGCGCTTTCCGCCGATCTGATAGGCGATCGTGGTCAGCAGCCGGTTGTGTGAGGCCACCGCACGGTCCCCGGTATTGAGCAGCGCGAAACAGCCGGTTCCATAAGTCGATTTCATCATGCCGGGCGTGAAACAGGCCTGCCCAATGGTCGCCGCCTGCTGGTCGCCGGCAACGCCACGGATCGGGATCGCGCCGCCCAGGATTGCGGTCGTGCCGTAATGTCCGGTGCAGTCCATCACATCCGGCAGCAGTGCCAGCGGAATGCGAAACAGGTCCGCGAGTTCCGCATCCCACTGGCCGGTATGGATGTCGAACAGCAGCGTACGCGCGGCGTTCGTCGCGTCGGTTGCGTGCACGCGCCCGCTGGTCAGCCGGTAGACCAGATAGCTGTCGACGGTGCCAAAGGCGAGTTGGCCCGCTTCCGCCGCCTCGCGTGCACCGGAAACGCTATCGAGCAGCCACGCGATCTTGGTCGCGGAAAAATACGGGTCGAGCACAAGCCCGGTCCTGGCCGCAATCGCCGCTTCATGTCCTGCTGCACGCAGCGCCGCGCAGATGTTCTCGGTGCGGCGGTCCTGCCAGACGATGGCGTTGTGGATCGGCTTGCCGGTGCCGCGATCCCAGATCAGCGTAGTCTCGCGCTGGTTGGTGATCCCGATGGCGGCGATGTCGCCTGCGGTGAGGCCAGCCCGGCCGACCGCATCCGCCACCGTGGCGGTGACGCTCCGCCAGATGTCCTCCGGATCGTGCTCGACCTGACCCGGCGCGGGGTAGATCTGGCGGAATTCCTGCTGCGCCATTGCCAGCGGCCGCAGCGTATCGTCGAAGACAATGGCCCGTGTCGAGGTGGTGCCCTGGTCGATTGCGAGAACGGCCATGTCAGGTCACCATGTCAGGTCACGAGTCGCAGCGCCGGCAATGGCGACATGAAACGCTGCAAGGCTGCTCGCTCGATATCCGAAACCCGCAATCCAAGTTTGCTCCGGCGCCACAAGACGTCATCGGCGTCGACCGCAAATTCCTTCGTCATCAGATAGCGGACTTCGGCTTCGGTGAGATCGGCACCGAAGCTCATGCCAAGATCGGCATAGCTTCCGGCCGTGCCCAGAATATCTCCGATCCGGGTGCCGTAAGCGCGCACCAGACGCAGGGCATGCTGCTCCTGCAAAAACGGCCAGGTGCGGAGCGCCTGCGCAACCTGCGTCTCCACGCCGTTATACGGAAAGTCGCCGCCGGGCAGCGGTGCGCCTGCCGTCCATGGCCGGCTGGGCGCGAACACATCGGCCATCTTTTTCAGCGCGGCTTCCGCAACCCTGCGATAGGTCGTGATCTTGCCGCCATAGACGGTGAGCAGCGGCGCATTCCCGAAGTTTTTGTCGAAGGCGAGATGATAGTCGCGCGTGACCTCTTCCGGCTTTTTCGATCCGTCATCGTAGAGCGAGCGCACGCCGGCGAAAGCCCAGACGATATCGTCCGGGGTGACGGGCTGCCGGAAATAGCGCGACGCGGTCTCGCAGAGATAGGCGATCTCCGCACCTGACGGAGCAACCCCGGCTGGATCGCCCTGGAAATTCTCGTCGGTTGTGCCGATCAGCGTGTAGTCGCGCTCATACGGTAGCGCGAACACGACGCGACGATCCGGATTCTGGAAGATGTAGCCGGTATCGTGATCGAACAGCTTCGGCACCACGATATGGCTGCCCTTGACCAGACGGACGCGCGCAGGCCCGGCTACACGGATGACGGTTTCCGCCACCAGTCCGGCCCAGGGGCCAGCGGCGTTCACCAACGCCCGTGCCGTCACCACGTCACGGCGTCCTCGGGCATTCAGGATCAGCCGCCATTCCTCGCCCCGTTCGGCACGCACGCATTTTGTTCGGGTGCGGATGCTGGCGCCGCGTTCGGCGGCATCAAGCGCGTTGAGAACCACGAGACGGGTATCGTCGACCCAGCAATCGGAATACAGAAAGCCATATTGGTAGGCCCGCTTCAGCGGAGTGCCGAGCACATTGTGGATGAGATCGACGGTGCGGGTCGGCGGCAGGATTTTGCGGCCGCCGAGATGGTCGTAGAGGAAGAGGCCAAACCGCAGCAGCAGCGGCGAGCGCATCTCCGACTGCGGCGGCAGGAGAAACCGCAGCGGCCGGATGATATGCGGCGCGTTGCGGAGCAGGACCTCGCGCTCCTTCAGCGCCTCGCGCACCAGCAAAAACTTGCCGTGTTCGAGATAGCGCAGTCCGCCGTGGACCAGCTTGGTCGAGGCCGACGAGGTTCCGGAGGCCAGGTCGGCCTGCTCGACCAGCAGCACCCGCAAGCCCCGGCCTGCGGCATCGCGGGCGATCCCCGCCCCGTTGACGCCGCCCCCAATGATGGCGAGGTCGAAATCGGCCATCGCTCGTCGTTCCCTCCGGCAGCACCAGTCCGTTGCGGCGGCCAGCCACCGACTCTAGCGGAGTTCGGATGCCGCGCACTAGCGGCGGGCTCGCAAAATGGCCTCAAATCCCTATATAAATGAACAGCCTGCTTCCCCCGGCAGGCGTCGTGACGGATTTTCAATGCCTGCCCCCCGCCTGCTTGTCATCGAGGGAAATACCGCCGACGGACGTAGCCTTCTGAAGGCCGCCGGCGGGGCCGCGCCGAGCGAGGGCTATGCGGAACTGCTGCGCGAGTTCCTGCAGCGGGCGACGGTGGATATCTGCTATCCGGCCGATCCGGGCGCCAATCTCCCCGACGGCGGCGGTCTTGAATCGTATGACGGCGTGGTGATTACGGGCTCCGCTCTGCACGTCTATGACCGCGGCCCCCATATCGATCCGCAGATCGAACTGGCGCGGGCGGTGTTCGATTCCTCAACACCATTATTCGGAAGCTGCTGGGGCCTTCAGATCATCACGACGGCGGCGGGCGGCAGCGTGCGCCGCAACCCGAAGGGCCGCGAGATCGGCTTCGGCCGCCGCATCCGCCTCACCGCCTCCGGGCGCGGTCATCCGGTCTTTGCCGGCAAGGATGAGGTGTTCGACGCGGTGACGATCCATCTCGACGAGGTGGAGACCCTCGCCCCAAACATGCAGGTTCTGGCGCTGAACGCCTTCTCCGCCGTGCAGGCGGCGGAGGTGAAGGTCAATGGCTGCACCGCCTGGGGCGTGCAATATCATCCGGAATATTCGCTGGCCGACATCGCCGCGAGCTTCCGGCGTCACGGCAAGCGGCTGATCGAGGAACGTTTCTTCAACAACGATGACGAACTGCACGATTATGCGGAGACGGTAGCGGTGCTGCACGACAAGCCGAACGACAAGCCGCGCGCCTGGCGACTCGGCCTCGACTCGACCGTGCTCGACAAGAATTTCCGGACCCGCGAAGTGCGCAACTGGATCCACCATCAGGTGCTGCCGACCCGCAGCCAGCGCGGCCGGGAGTAGCGCTTGGACTTTCGGAACCGTCATGTGGTTGTCACCGGCGGGACCGGCGCACTCGGAACTGCGGTGACCGCCGCCCTGCTCGATCGCGGCGCGATCTGCCACATCCCGACCCGCGGCAGCGACGATGCGCACGGTTTTGCCCATGCCACCCATGAGCGCGTGCGGCTCTATCCATCAGTCGACCTCTCCGACCAGGACCAGACCGATTTGTTTTATTCCAAAGTCGGCACCCTGTGGGCATCGATCCATCTCGCCGGCGGCTTCGCCGCGAAGCGGCTCAAGGACAGCGGCAAAACTGATCTGATGGCCCAGCTCGACACCAATATCGTGAGCTGCTTCCTGTGTTGCCGCGCCGCCCTGACGGCATTTGGCGCGGACGGCGGCCGGATCGTGAATGTCGCCGCGCGTCCGGCGCTGGAGCCGCGGACCGGCGCCGGCATGACTGCCTATACAATCGCCAAATCCGGTGTGGCGGCGCTCACGATGGCGCTGGCGGAAGAAGTCGCCAGGGACGGGGTTCTCGTAAACGCGGTCGCCCCCTCGATCATGGATACTCCCGCTAATCGCAAAGCGATGCCGAAAGCCGATCATGCCCTTTGGCCCAAAGTCGGACAGGTGGCAGCGACGATCCTGTTTCTTGCGTCCCCTGAAAATACTGTCACGCGAGGCGGCATCGTTCCGGTCTATGGACGCTCGTAACCGCCGTGCGGAGGAGTATGATCCGCCGCGCAATTCACGACCTGATACCGCGGAATGGCCGCGGCCCTGAGTAAAATCCCTGGAGAAGAGTGTATGAACGTGTCGGCCCTGGTTTCGCGCACCGCAATGGTGTCTTGCTTGTCCGCGGTGGTTGCGATGAATGTCGCGCTCGCACAACCGGCGCAGAAGCCGTTCGAGCCGACGGTCGGCCAGGACGGCAAGGACGTGATTTGGGTGCCGACGCCACAGGCGCTGGTCGACAAGATGCTCGACATGGCCAAGGTGACGGCGGCCGACAATCTCGTCGATCTCGGCTCCGGCGACGGCCGCACCGTGATCACCGCGGCAAAGCGCGGGGCCACCGCCCGCGGCATCGAGTTCAACCCGAAGATGGTCGAGCTGTCGAAATACAATGCCGAGCAGGAAGGCGTGGCCGGCAAGGCGACATTCGAGAACGCGGACATCTTCAAGTCCGATTTTTCCAAGGCCGACGTGGTCACGATGTTCCTGCTCACCAGCCTGAATGCCAAGCTGCGGCCGACCATCCTCGACATGAAGCCCGGCACGCGCGTGGTCTCGAACACCTTCGACATGGGCGACTGGAAGGCCGATGAAGAAGCGGTCGTGACCGAGGGCTGTACGTCCTATTGCAAAGCCTATTTCTGGATCGTGCCGGCCAAGGTCGATGGCGCATGGGCGACGGAAAAGGGCGAACTGACGCTGAAGCAGACCTACCAGAATTTCACCGGCACGCTGAAGAACGGCAATGTCATCACCCCGATCACGGACGGAAAGCTGAAGGGCAACGACATCACCTTCACCGCGGGCGGCACCGAATATACCGGCAAGGTCAACGGCTCGACGATCGAGGGCACCACCAAGTCCGGCGACACATGGCAAGCCAAGCGCGGCGCCTGATCGCCACGGAGAATAGACACATGACGTTCATGACTTACGCGGCGCGGATTGCGGCGCTTTCATCATTTTCGGTCGCACTGACGCTGCAGATTGCGATCGCGCAGCCGGCCGAGGCGGACAAGCCGTTCGAGCCGACCGTCGGGCAACAGGGCAAGGATGTCGTGTGGGTCCCCACCCCGCAAGCCCTGGTCGACAAGATGCTCGACATGGCCAAGCTCACGCCCAACGACATCCATTACGATCTCGGTTCGGGCGATGGTCGCACCGTGATCACTGCGGCGAAGCGCGGCGCCACTGCGTTCGGCGTGGAATACAATCCGAAGATGGTCGAACTGTCGCGCGCCAATGCCGAGAAGGAGGGCGTGACCGGCAAGGCCACGTTCGTCCAGGGCGACATCTTCCAGACCGACTTTTCAAAGGCGACCGTCATCACGCTGTTCCTGCTGCCGGACCTGAACGAGCGGCTTCGCCCAACCATTCTTGACATGAAGCCGGGCACGCGCGTGGTCTCGAATTCGTTTTCCATGGGCAATTGGCAGCCGGACGAACGCGCCGAAGTCACCGAAGACTGCAGGGGCTATTGCCGCGCATTGCTATGGATCGTGCCGGCCAAGGTCGACGGCGACTGGACGATCGAACGCGGCACCAGTTCGAGCGCGCTTGCGCTCAAGCAGGAATTTCAGAAAGTCAGCGGCACGATTTCGAACGGCAATGTCATCACGCCGGTTACCGACGGCAAGCTGAATGGCGACCAGATCGCCTTCACAGCCGCCGGCGTCGAATATACCGGCAAGGTCGACGGCGACACCATCGCCGGCACGACCAAGTCCGGCGAGACTTGGCAGGCGAAACGCGGCTCTCCGGCCGTCACCGCACAGGCTCCGCAGCCAGCAGCCCCGCGAGCCGCCGCTCCCGAAGCTCCAGCTCCTCGGGCAGCGCCCGAGACGGCGGCTGCGAAAGCCGCCGAGGCCCCCGCGGCCAAAGGCGAGCAGCCGCCCTTCGTTCCGGAGGTCAGCCAGGACGGCAAGGACGTCGTCTGGTGGCCGACTGCCAATACGCTAGTCAACAAGATGCTGGACCTGGCCGAGCTAACGCCCAAGGACAAGTTGATCGATCTCGGCTCGGGCGATGGCCGCACCGTGATCACGGCGGCGCAGCGTGGATCCACCGCGCTCGGGATTGAGTACAATCCGAAGATGGTCGAACTGTCGCGCTTCAATGCCAAGAAGGCCGGCGTCAGCGAAAAGGCCACCTTCCGCCGCGGCGATATCTTCAAGACCAACTTCCAGAATGCCGACGTGCTGACGCTGTTCCTGCTGCCGGAGCTGAACGAAAGGCTTCGCCCCACCATCCTGCGGATGAGGCCGGGAACGCGGGTCGTCTCGAACTCCTTCGAGATGGGCGACTGGGAGCCGGACCAGGTTGCGGAAGTCGAAAACGACTGCCAGACCTATTGCAAGGCGCTGCTGTGGATCGTGCCGCCTCGGATCGAGGGTCGTTGGCGCATGGGGCGCAACACCATCACGATCAAGCAGAAATACCAGACCTTCACCGGCACCATGCGGCGCGGCAGAACGGCTACGCCGATCACCGACGGCAAGCTGAATGGCAATGAGATCACGTTCACGGCAGGCGGAACCGAATATCGCGGCAAGGTGGACGGCCGCAGGATCGAAGGCGTGACCGCAACCGGTCAAAAATGGAACGCGAGACGCGCGTGAGCGCGCTTCGACAATCCATGGCGCGAAGCATGCGGCTGGCGACGGCCGTATGCCTTGCGATCTGCCTTTCGCAACCGGCGGCACTTGCGCAAACGGCACAGCGGCCGGCCAAACCTCTGGTCGGGCAGCCGGGCAAGGATGCGATCTGGGTGCCGACACCGAGCGCCTTGATCGAGATGATGCTCGATCTCGCCAAGGTCACCGCAGCGGACCGCGTGGTGGATCTCGGTTCCGGCGACGGGCGGGCGGTGATTGCCGCCGCCAAACGCGGCGCCAACGCGCGCGGCATCGAATTCGACGCAAACCTCGTTGCGGTCGCAACCGCGAATGCGGCCAAGGAGGGCGTCGGCGACAAGGCGACATTCGAACGCGCCGACATGTTCGCCACCGATTTTTCGAACGCCACGGTGGTGGTGCTGTTCCTCCTCCCCGATCTCAATATCAAACTGCGTCCGTCCATCCTCAACATGAAGCCCGGAACCCGCGTGGTCTCCAACACGTTCGAGATGGGCGGATGGATGCCTGACCAGGTCGAGTCGCTGCGTGAGGAATGCGATTTCTTCTTCTGCAAGGCGCTGTTGTGGATAGTACCGGCGAAGGTCGATGGCGACTGGACCATCGAGACAAACGGCAATGCCGGCAAACTATCGCTCAAACAGCAGTTCCAGACCTTCTCCGGCACGATCACGAACGGGGACGCGATCGTGCCGTTCACCGACGGACGGCTGGTGGCGGACGAACTGACATTCACTGCGGGCGGCGTCTCCTATTCCGGCAAAGTCCGCGGCAATCTCATTGAAGGCACCACCAAGTCCGGTACAACATGGCAAGCGAAGCGCGGCAGCTGACCGCAGCGAAGGAGAGTATAATGCAGGCGTTCAGATATTCCGTGCGGGTGATGACGGGCTCCTGCGTTTCGGCTGTAGTGGCGCTCAATTGCGCAATCGCGCAGCCCGCTCCCGCGTTCGAGCCGAAAGTCGGACAGCGCGGCAAGGACGTGGTCTGGGTGCCGACCAATCAGAACCTCGTCGACAAGATGCTCGACATGGCCAAGGTCACCGCGGACGATTACGTGATCGACCTCGGCTCCGGCGACGGCCGCACCGTGATCACCGCGGCCAAGCGCGGCGCCACGGCGAAGGGCATCGAATACAATCCGGACATGGTCGCCTTGTCGAAGCAGAATGCCGAGAAGGAAGGCGTGAGCGCCAAGGCCACTTTCGAGAAGGCCGACATTTTCGAAAGCGATTTCTCCAAGGCGACCGTCATCACGATGTTTCTGTTGCCGTCGCTCAACGTCAAGCTGCGTCCCATATTGCTGAACATGAAGCCCGGTACCCGTTTGGTGTCGAACTCCTTCGACATGGGCGATTGGCGGGCGGACCAGACGGTCTCGCTAAACGGCGGCGAGGTCTGCACCTCGCACTGCACCGCCTATTTCTGGCTGGTGCCGGCCAAGGTTCAGGGCAGCTGGAAGACGCCGGAGGGTGAACTGACGCTCGAGCAGACCTATCAGGACGTCAAGGGCACGCTGAAGAACGGCAACGTCATCACGCCGGTGACGGAAGGCAAGCTGACCGGCGACCAGATCGCATTCACCGCCGGCGGCACGCGCTATACCGGCGCAGTTACCGAAAAGGCGATCACCGGCAAGGCCAATAGCGGCGGCAAGGAGACAGACTGGACGGCGACGCGGTAGACGCGGCGCGCGTTCAGGCCTTCAGCCGATAGCCGGTGCGGAAAATCCACCATACCGCAACGAGGCAGCCGACCAGAAATGCCAGCGTCATGCCGAGGCTGACGCTGACATTGACATCGGAGACTTCGAAGAAGCTCCAGCGGAAGCCCGAAATCAGATACACAACCGGGTTGAAAAGGCTCACGGTCTGCCAGAATGGCGGCAGCACATCGATCGAGTAGAAGCTGCCGCCCAGAAAGGTGAGCGGCGTGATGATCAAGAGCGGCACCACCTGGAGCTTCTCAAAGCCATCAGCCCAGATGCCGATGATGAAGCCGAGCAAACTGAAGGTCACGGCCGTCAATACCAGGAACGACACCATCCAGACCGGATGGGCGATCTTCAGCGGCACAAAGAAACCCGCAGTTACCAGCACGATGGCGCCGAGGATGATCGACTTGGTCGCCGCCGCACCGACATAGCCGATCACGATCTCGATGAACGACACCGGCGCCGACAGGATTTCATAGATCGTGCCGACAAAGCGCGGAAAGTAGATGCCGAACGACGCATTCATCACGCTCTGCGTGAGCAGCATCATCATCACGAGGCCGGGCACGATGAAGGCGCCGTAGTCGACGCCATTGACCTCCTGGATGCGCGAGCCGATGGCGGCGCCGAACACCACGAAATAGAGCGAAGTCGAGATCACCGGCGAGAGGATGCTCCCCATCGGCGTACGCCAGGTGCGCGCCATCTCGAATCTGTAGATCGCAAGAATCGCCCGCCAGTTCATTTGCGCTCCACCAGTCCGACGAAAATATCCTCCAGCGAGGATTGCTCGGTCTGCAGATCCCGAAAACGGATATTCGCGGCGTTGAGGTCGGACAAAAGCGCGGTGATGCCGGTGCGTTCGCCCTTGGTGTCGTAGGCATAGACCAGCTCGGTGCCGTCGTTCACCAGGGCAAGCCCATATTTCGCAAGCGGCTCCGGCACCGCATCGAGCGGCTTGTGCAACTGAACGGTGAGTTTCTTCTTGCCGAGCTTGCGCATCAGTTCGGCCTTGTCCTCGACCAGCACGATCTCGCCTTTCGAGATCACGCCGACGCGGTCGGCCATGTCTTCGGCTTCCTCGATATAGTGGGTGGTGAGAATGATAGTGACGCCGGAAGCCCGCAACTCGCGCACGACCTGCCACATGTCCTTGCGCAGCGCGACATCGACGCCGGCGGTCGGCTCGTCGAGGAACAGGATGCGCGGCTCGTGCGACAGCGCCTTGGCGATCATCACACGACGCTTCATGCCGCCAGACAGGGTCAGGATCTTGGAATCCTTTTTGTCCCACAACGACAGCGACTTGAGGATTTTTTCGATATAGGCCGGGTCCTTCGGCTTGCCGAACAGGCCCCGGCTGAAGCTGACGGTGGCCCATACCGTCTCGAACGAGTCGGTGTGCAATTCCTGCGGCACCAGCCCGATCATCGCGCGCGCGGGGCGGAAATCCTCGACAATGTCATGGCCGCCGACGGTCACCTTGCCAGTGCTGGCATTAATCAGGCCACAGACGATGCCGATCAGCGTGGTCTTACCAGCGCCGTTGGGGCCGAGCAGCGCAAAAATCTCGCCGGCGCGGATGTCCAGCGAAACGCTCTTCAGCGCCTGAAAGCCGGTTGCGTAGGTCTTGGACAGATTCTGGATCGAGATGACAGAAGACATGTATGTGGGCCTTGCAGCGGCGATGTAGTGGTTTCTCGCCAGAACGGAAGAGCAATCCCGGTTCGGCCAAAAATTGAACGAAAAACCCACGATGCGGGACACTTTCTTCGCCTGCGACATAGTCTTGGCAGGCCCGGGCGGTCAATCCGTGGTAATTCGATTCCAACGAAACGTCACAACAAGACCACAGAAGGAGGAACCCCGTGCATCAACGTGCCTTATCTTTGGCATTCGCCGCAGTGATTGCTTGTGCGGTAGCGCCTTATGCCGTCGCGCAGACTTATCCGTCGCAACCGATCAGGATTATCGTGCCGACGCCGCCAGGTGGCGTCGCCGATATCGTCGGCCGTGCTTTCGCGCAGAAACTGAATGAGGCCGGCAAGACCGCCGTGGTCGAGAACAAGACCGGGGCCGGCGGCGCAATCGCAGCCGACTTCGTCGCCAAGTCGCCGCCGGACGGATACACGGTCTATGTCGGCTTCCACGCCACGAACGCGATCCTCCCACACCTGCAGAAGCTGAACTACGACCCGGAAACGGACCTGGTGCCGGTCACGATCGCGGCAAAGACTGCGAACGTGCTGGTCGTCAATCCTTCGGTGCCGGCCAAGACGCTGAAGGAATTGATCGCCTATGCCAAGGCCAATCCCGGCAAGCTGACCTTCGCCTCGCAGGGCAATGGCAGCACCGGGCACATCGTTGGAGAGCAGTTCAAGTCGGCGGCCGGTATCGACATCAACCATGTGCCCTATCGTGGCGGTGCACCGGCCCAGCAGGACCTGATCGCCGGTCATGTCACCATGCTGTTCGACGTGCTGACGATCGCGGTGCCGCAGATCCAGGGCGAGAAGGTTCGCGCACTCGCGATCGCCGATTCAAGCCGCGCGAAGTCGCTGCCCGACGTGCCGACGGTCGCCGAGGCGGGCTTGCCCGAGCTGGAGAGCGGTCCGTGGTTCGGCTTCTTCGTGCCGGCCAAGACGCCCCAGCCAATCATCGACTGGCTCTATGCCGAGGCAAAGAAAGCCTTCAACGCGCCGGACGTGCAGGCGCAATTCGACAAGCAGAACCTGACCGCGGTGCTGGCCACCCCGGAACAGACCCGCGCCTTCGTCGCCGGCGAATACAAGCGCTGGGGCGACGTGATCAAGAAAGCCAATATCACGCTGAACTGATCCGGCCGAATGACAGAACGGCCCGCATCGCTGCGGGCCGTTTTTCTTTTTGGGAGCGCCTTCCGCGGATCACTCCAACAGCCGCGCCAGATCCTTCGCGCCGTCGGCCTGGCTTCTGTTGTCCATCACCGCATTGGTTTCGGCGATCAGCTTTTCGACCACCTTGGTCCGGATGGCGATCGGATTGCGCTCATAGCCGAGCCGCTGAAAGAAGTTCGAGGTCGGCACCTGTGCACGCATCTCCGGTGTCAGCGACAGCATGTCGAAACCGTTACCGTCGCCGGTGAGATTCATCATCTCGAGTTCAGCCGCCGTCAGCGTCCGGTCGATCCCCTTGATCTTCGCAAAGCGGACCGAATCGAGCAGCTTCTGCGTCTGCAGCAGCGGCCCGATATCGATGTCCAGGTTGAGCGCGTGGAGCGCCAAGCCCTTCTGGGTGCGGGCCAGTTTGACGTGATCGCTCCACCGCTCCGGCACGGTCTTGCTGAACGTCACCTTCCGCTTCAGGATTTCGATCTTGCGCTCCAGCGTCTTGCGCCGCTCCCCGGATAATTCGGCGGCGCGCGCCTGCAGCACCTTCACGAACCGGTCGCCCTTTCCGGCTAGCAGGCTGGTGGTATTGGCGGTCAACAGCTGGTTATAGCCAAGTGCGGTTGAGATCGCCCGCGCGTCCGGCTTGTTGAAAATAAGCCCGGCCTGAGCGTCGTAGCGGCCGTTGCCGCCGGTCTCGAAGCTATAAATACGAACAATCTGCTCGCGGGTAATGCCGGCCTCGGAGGCGATTTTCACGTAAGCGCGCTTGAAGTCGATCTCCTTGGCCTGCTCGGGCGCGAAATCGAAATGCTCCTTGGCGCTGCGCAGGAAGTCCGCCACCACCGGAAGCTCGGGCTTGTCGTCGGGCTGATCCTCCTGCCGTACGGACGGATCGCGCGGACAGGCCGGGCCGGAATAAAGCGGCGGCTGTTCGAGTACATAATCGGAGAGCGTCACCGGCTGGCCGGCACGCCGCTTGGCCATGCGTGCCTGACGCAATTCGCCGACGCGCGACCAGTACGGCACGGCGACGGCTTCATGCTTCGCACGCGCCGCCAAGCATTCCTTGTGCTTCCTATGATACTCCGCCATCGCCGCGTCGGGCGATGGCTTGGCGGAAGACGGCTGGGCAGAAGATGGCTTGGCAGACTTGTCCTGCGCCATCGCGCCGTGGACCGAGAATACTGCGATTGCGAATCCGATAGCCAGATGGCGCATGCAGGCCCTTGTCTCTCGTCAGGAATAGAGTTTGGCGTTCTGCTCCCGCAACACGTTCTTCTGCACCTTGCCCATGGTGTTGCGCGGCAGGTCATCGACGAAAATCACGCGCTTCGGCAGCTTGAACTTGGCCAGCCGCCCCTCGAGATTCGCAATGACGGCCTTCTCGTCCGCGATTGAGTCCTTTTTCAGGACCACGATCGCGGTCACTCCCTCGCCGAAATCCGGATGCGGGCAGCCGATCACGGCCGATTCGACCACACCAGGCAATGCGTCGATCTCGCTCTCGACCTCTTTCGGATAGACGTTGAAACCGCCAGTGATGATCAGGTCCTTGGCGCGTCCGACGATATGCACATAGCCGCGCTCGTCGATCTTGCCGACGTCGCCGGTGATGAAGAAGCCGTCTGCACGGAACTCCGCCTTGGTCTTGTCGGGCATCCGCCAATAGCCCGGAAATACGTTCGGCCCCTTCACCTCGATCACGCCGATCTCGCCCTGCGGCAGAACCTTGCCGGAATCGGCCTCGGCGATACGCACCTCGACCCCCGGCAGCGGGAAACCCACGGTACCGGCGATGCGGTCGCCGTCATAGGGATTCGAGGTATTCATGTTGGTCTCGGTCATGCCGTAGCGCTCGAGAATGGCGTGACCGGTCTTTGCGCGGAATTCGTCATGGGTCTCGGCAAGCAGCGGCGCCGAACCGGACGTGAACAACCGCATATGCGCGCAGGCCGCCTTTGTCAGGCCAGGATGCTTGAGCAGCCGCGTGTAGAATGTCGGCACGCCCATCATCGATGTCGCCTTCGGCAGATAGCGCATGACCTCGTCGGCGTCGAATTTCGACAGGAAGATCATCGCGCCGCCGGCGAACATCAACGTATTGCTCGCCACGAACAGGCCGTGCGTGTGGTAGATGGGCAGCGCATGCAGCAACACGTCCTTGTCGGTGAAGCGCCAGTAATCCCTCAATGTCTCGGCATTCGACGCAAGATTGCGGTGCGTCAGCATCGCGCCCTTTGACCGGCCGGTGGTGCCGGAGGTGTAAAGGATCGCGGCAAGGTCGTCGTCCTCGCGCGGTACATCGGCAAAATCCTTCGGCGCCCTGGCGGCGGCGTCGATCAGGCTGCCCTGCCCCTTCGCATCCAGCGTTTCGACCGACGCCACACCGCGCTTGCTGGCAATCTCCGCAAGTCCCTCGCGCTTTGAAGGATCGCAGACGACGAGCTTCGGCTCGGCGTCGCCGATGAAATAGTCCAGCTCGGTCAGCGTATAGGCTGTATTGAGCGGCAAATAGACCGCACCGGCACGCAGCGTTGCGAGATAAAGCAGCAGATTTTCAACCGTCTTCTCGACCTGGACCGCGACGCGATCACCCGGCTCGACACCGGCAAGCACTAGCGCATTTGCCATCTGAGCGGTGCGTTCAAGCATGTCGCCATAGGACAAGGTCGTGCCGTCGGCTTTGACGATGAACAAACGCGCGGGTGACGCGACACGCGAACGGATCGTTTCGAACAGATTCATGATCTAGAACTTCAAGCTTTGTTGGACACAGGAATGAGATCGCCGGTCGGACCGGGGCGCGCCATTTTCTTGACCGCGCTGGACGTGACCACGGTGCGTGTCTCGGCAAAGGCCTCGTGATTTTTCTCGATATCGTCGAGATCGTAGAGGTAGTTCACCATGACGCCATAGGACTGGCGCATGCCGTTCTCAGAGGAATCGGCGAGAAAATGAATTTTCTCAAGTCGCGCGCCGTTGCCCAGGTGGAAACGTGCGACGGGATCGGCCGGCAGACCGCGCGCGTTGCGTGCATGCAGGAAATACCAAGCCGCCGCCCGCTTCAACGGCTCCTCGACCGGCTCGCGGATCTCGGCGATTTGCCACCAGCCTTCGATATCGAGATTGGCCAGCGCATCGAGGTCGTCCTGCGTCAGCGCGCGCGAGGAATCGGACTGCCGTTCGCGCTTCAGCCAGCTTGCAAAGCCCGGGACCGGCGACAGCGTCACGAAGGTCTTGAGACGCGGATTGATCTTCGAAATTTCCTCGACCACCTGCTTGATCAGGAAATTGCCGAACGACACGCCCGCAAGACCACGCTGACAATTTGAGATCGAATAAAAAGTCGCGGTATCGACCTGATTGGCATCGAGTATGGTGCGGCTGGCCGACAGGATCGGCGCAATCGAACCCGGCATGTCATCGGTGAGCGCGACCTCTACGAAGATGAGCGGCTCGTCGACCAGCGCGGGATGGAAGAACGCGAAACAGCAGCGGTCGTCCGGATCGATCCGACGGCGCAGATCGTCCCAGCTCCGGATCTTGTGCACCGCCTCGTGCTTGATGATCTTCTCGAGGATGTTGGCAGGCGTCGACCAGTCGATGTCGCGCAGCACCAGAAACCCGCGATTGAACCATGACGAGAACAGATGCACGAAATCGGCGTCCACCACCGCGAGATCGCTGCGGTGCGCCATTGCGTCGAGCAGTTGCTCACGCATCCGCACAAGGGCCGCGGTTCCACCCGGCGCAAGGTTGAGCCTGCGGAACAGTTCCTGACGGCGCGGCTCGGCGGCCTGATGGACTTCGCCTGCGGTCTTGTCGCTCGGGCTGGCCTGCCAGGCTGCAATCGCCTTTTCCATCCGCGCCTGATCGGGACCGAATTGCTGGGCAAGGGCTTCGAAGAACGCGGTACGGGGGCCGATGGTCAGCGCCGCGTAGCGATTGAGGATTTCGCGGGCCAGCGCTACCCCGGAGGCTTCACCCCGCCCGGACAGCAGATCCTCGCAGAGCACGACAAAATCTGCAGAGCGGGTGACCGCGTTTGTGCGCCGCGTCAGAAGCTTTCTTCCGCGATCCGAGATCGTCTGCAGCAAGTCGCCAAAAAAAGCGCCATTCATCGCAACGTTAACCTTCTCCTGCGGCGTTTTCCCGCAGCACGCTCATAACAGATTCCGTCGGGCCGACGGGATGGTTTTCGAGGTGGTCGTCTGCCAGCCGATCCGGTATAGGCTGTTATTGGGATAATAAAAAATAATCGGTGGGTACCATCGAACAGCGGGTGGAGACGCAGGAACGGGCGGGCGTAGCGGCCGCCCCATCCTTGCTAGAGGTCGACGACCTCCATGTGCAGTTCCAGACCTCCCGCGGCATCGTCCGCGCGGTGGAGGGGCTGTCGTTTCATGTCGACCCCGGCGAGGTGGTCGCGATCGTAGGTGAATCCGGGTCCGGCAAGTCGGTCTCGGCGCTGTCGATCATGCGGCTCCTGCCCAGATTGACCGGCCGCATCCCCAAAGGCCGGGTGATGTTCAATGGCCGCAATCTTTTAATGCTCTCAGAAGAGGAGATGCGCGAGCTCAGAGGCCGCGAGATCTCAATGATCTTCCAAGAGCCGATGACCTCGCTCAATCCGATCCTCACCATCGGACTGCAGATCACCGAGCCGCTCACCATCCATCTCGGCATGACCGCGGAGGAGGCGCGCGCCCGCGCCATCGAGCTGCTCGGCCTGGTCGGCATCCCCGATCCGGCTCGCCGGCTCGAACAATATCCGCATCAATTCTCCGGTGGCATGCGGCAACGCGTCATGATCGCGATCGGATTGGCCTGCAATCCCAAGCTGATCATTGCTGACGAGCCCACCACCGCCCTCGACGTGACCATCCAGGCGCAGATCCTGGAACTGATGAAGGAGCTGTCGCGCAAGCTGAATATTGCGCTGATCGTCATCACCCATAATCTCGGCGTGGTCGCGCGTTACGCCGACCGCGTCATCGTGATGTACGCCTCCCGTCTGGTCGAGGAGGGCGATGCCGACGACGTATTCCATCGTCCGCGCCATCCCTATTCGATGGGCCTCCTGCGCTCGGTTCCGAGGCTCGACCGGCCGCGGGGCGACAAGCTGGAGACCATTGAGGGCCTGCCGCCCAACGCGGCCTCGCCGCCGCCCGGCTGCCGTTTTGCACCGCGGTGCCCCTACAAGATCGCGATCTGCGAGACCGAACCCGGGCTGATCCGTACCGACACCGGCGGGCTCTCGCGCTGTCACCGCATTGCGGAAATCGCGGAAGGCAAGCTCACCTGGGCCGCCGCCGGCGCCGGTTCGACCGTGACCGAAGCCAAGACCGGCGAGCCCCTGCTCACGGTGCGCAATCTCACCAAGCATTTCGAGGTGCGGGGCGGCCTGCGCGGCTCAAGCGGCACGGTGCGCGCGGTGCAGGACGTCTCGTTCGACATCTTCCCCGGCGAAACGCTTGGCCTCGTTGGCGAATCCGGCTGCGGCAAGACCACCGTCGGCCGGCTGATCCTGCGGCTGGAAGACAAGACCAGCGGCGAATTGCGGTTCGAGGGGATGGACCTTTCGGCGGCCAGCGCTTCCGACATGAAGGCAGTCCGCCGCAAGATCCAGGTCATCTTCCAGGACCCCTATTCGTCGCTCAATCCGCGCATGACGGTCGGCCAGATCATCGGCGAACCTCTGCATGTTTACCGCCTCGTGCCCGGCCGCAAGGAGGAGTACGCCCGGGTTGCGCAACTGCTCGAACAGGTCGGCCTGCGTCCGGAAATGGCGGCACGCTATCCGCATCAATTGTCCGGCGGTCAGCGCCAGCGCGTCGGGATCGCGCGCGCGCTGGCAATGGAACCGTCCTTCATCGTCTGCGACGAAGCAGTGTCGGCACTGGACGTATCCATCCAGGGACAGATCATCAATCTGCTCGAAGACCTGCAGCGCCGGCTCGGCCTCGCTTATCTGTTCATCGCCCACGATCTTGCCGTGGTGCGACACATTTCGATGCGCGTCGTGGTCATGTATTTCGGCCGCGTCATGGAAGTCGCCGATCGCGATGCGATCTACTGCGAGCCGCTGCATCCCTACACCAAGGTGCTCCTCGACGCAGCGCCAATCCCCGATCCAACCATCGAGAAGGGCCGCGAGCCGCGGCTTATCAAGGGCGAATTGCCCTCACACTTGTCGCCGCCCTCGGGTTGCGTGTTCAATACACGCTGCCCAATGGCAAGCGAGGAATGCCGGCAGGTCGTGCCCGTGCTGGAAGAGAAGCGGCCGGGTCATTTTGCGGCATGCATCAAGGTGTGAGGTAACGTCGACGATAAAGGTGGGACGACACTGGCAATGACGGACGGCAAAAATGCCGACGAAAGGGAGGACAACAATGAAAATTTCGAGACGCACTGCATTGAAGGGGACCGCTGGAGCGCTCGCTCTCGGCATGGGCAGCCTGAATTTCGACTTCACCAAGGCCTATGCCCAAGCCGAGAAAGCCAAGCGCGGCGGCAATCTCAATTTCGCAATCAGCGCGGAAGCGCCGCATTACGATCCGCATGCCAGCGACACCTACGCCACGCTGCATCTCGTTGCGCCGTTCTATTCCACGCTGCTGCGCTACAACCTCGACAAATTCCCCGAGATCGAGGGCGACCTTGCGGAATCCTGGCAGGTCGCGCCCGACCAGATGAGCTACACCTTCAAGCTCAAGCCGAACGTCAAGTTCCACGACGGCACGGCGCTTACCTCCGCCGACATCAAGGCAACCTATGATCGTCTGCGCAATCCGCCTCAGGGCGTGGTGTCGAATCGCAAGGCGACCTTCGCCGACATCGACACGATCGAGACACCCGACCCGCTGACGGTCGTCTTCAAGATGAAGGCGTCCAACTCCTCGATGCTCGATCATTTCGCGAGCCCCTGGAACGTGATCTATGCCGCCAAGGATTTGGCGGAAAACCCTGCGCTGCCGCGCACCAAGGTGAACGGCACCGGCCCCTTCACCTTCGTCGAGCACGTCAAGGGCAGCCACGTCTCCGGCAAGCGCAACGAGAATTACTTCAAGAAGGACCTGCCCTATCTCGACACCTTCCGCGGCATCTTCACCCTGCAGGCAGCGGCGATGCTGAACGCGTTGCAGGGCGGGCAGGTGCTGGGCGAATTCCGCGGCGTCTCGCCGGCGGAGCGCGATCGCCTGGTGGCGGCGATGGGTGACAAGCTGCGGGTCGAGGAATCCAGCTGGACGCTCAACCTGCTGGTCCTGTTCAACGTCGAGAAGCCACCGTTCGACGATGTCCGCGTCCGCCGCGCTTTGCTGATGGCGATCGACCGCTGGGGTGGCAGCCAGGGGCTGTCTCGCATCTCAACGTTGCGCTCGGTCGGCGGCGTGGTGCGGCCCGGTTCTCCGCTGGCAACACCGGAGGCGGAACTGGTCAAGCTTCCGGGCTTCTCGAAGGACATCAAGAAATCCCGTGAAGAGGCGCGCAAGCTGCTCAAGGAAGCGGGCCACGAGAATCTGAAATTCACTCTGTGGAATCGTAATCTGGCGATGCCCTACACGCCGGCCGGCATCTTCCTGGTCGATCAGTGGCGCCAGATTGGCGTGACCGCCGAGCACAAGCAGTCGGACACCGCGCCCTATATCGCCGCCATGAACAGCGGCAATTATGAAGTCGCGATCGACTTCTCCAACCTCTTCAACGACGATCCGACGCTCTCCCTGACCAAATATCTGTCGCACAAGAACAACCCGCTCAACCTGTCACGCTCCAACGATCCGGAGATCGACCGGCTGTTCGAGCTGCAATTGCGCGAGAGCGATCCGGAAAAGCGCAAGGGTCACATCCAGGCGCTGGAGAAGCGGCTGTTCGATCAGGCCTATCAGCAGCCGCTGCTCTGGTGGCACCGGATCGTGCTGACGCACAAGAACCTGATGGGATGGCAGATGTCACCCAGCCACAATCTCGGCCAGCAGCTCGAAGGCGTCTGGCTGAATTCCTGATCCGGCCCATGCCCTACTCCCCGCTATGGCGGGGAGTGGGATTTTCCTCTTCGAAAGACGTCCCGATGCTTCGCTACACCGTTAACCGCGTGCTGTTGATGATCCCGACCCTGCTCGGCGTCGCGGTGCTCGTGTTCTTCATGCTGCGGGTGGTGCCGGGCGACATCGTGGAGGTGAAGCTCCGCGGCGACGGCGGCAACGTCACCCAGGCAGTTGTGGAAGCCGAACGCAAGCGCCTGGGACTCGACCGGCCGTTGCTCACGCAATTCGGCGAGTGGATGGTCAATATGGCGAAGGGCGACCTCGGCATATCGATGTGGACCGAACGCCCGGTGATGGAGGAAATCTCGCTGCGCCTCGAACTGTCGATGCAGGTCGCGCTGATGGCGACCATCATCGCAGTATTGCTGGCGATACCGATGGGCACCCTGGCGGCGCTCTATCGCGACACCTGGATCGACTACGCCATCCGGATTCTGACAATCGGCGGGTTGTCGATCCCGTCATTCTGGTTCGGCATGCTGATCATGCTGAGCCTGCTGGCCTTCTTCAACTGGCTCCCGCCGATCACATTCACACCGTTCTATGTCGATCCCTGGGCCAACTTCACCCAGCTGATCTGGCCAGCGATGGCGGTCGGCTACCGCTATTGCGCGGTGGTGGCGCGCATGATCCGGTCCTCGCTGCTGGAGGTCCTCAACGAGGACTACATCCGCACCGCCCGCGCCAAGGGCGTCTACGAGAAGCTGGTGATCTCGCGGCATGCTTTGCGGAATGCGCTGCTGCCCGCCATCACCGTCATTGGCCTCGAATTCACGTTCCTGATCGGCGGCCTCGTGGTCACCGAGCAGGTGTTCAACCTCAACGGCATCGGCCAGCTGTTCGTGCAGAGCGTAGCGCGCAACGACTTCATGCTGATCCAGGGCATGGTGATGCTGATTGCCGCCTTCTACGTGTTCGTAAACCTGATCGTCGATCTGCTCTATGCGGTGTTCGATCCCCGGATCCGGTATAATTCATGACCATCGCAGCTCCCGCCATCAACGAAGTCGCGAAGCGCGGACCGAACCCGTATATCGAGTTCTGCAAGCAGCAGCCGCTCGGTGCTATCAGTTTCGTTATCATCGTTGCGATGATGTTCGCAGGCATTTTCTCGGAATGGGTCGCCCCCTACGACCCGCTGGCGATCGACTTCGCCTCGATCCTGGCGCCGCCGTCCTGGGAGCATTGGTGCGGCACCGACGCCTATGGACGCGACATCTGCTCGCGGCTGATCTACGGCTCGCGCACCGCGCTGGTGATCGGCTTTACCTCGTCTTTCGTCGGCTCGACCATCGGCGCCATCCTTGGCATCGCGTCGGCCTATTTCGGCGGACGCATCGACAACATCATCCAGCGCTTCATGGATATCCTGCTGGCATTCCCGCTGATCGTGCTGGCGCTGGTGGTGGTCGCGGCACTGCGCCGCTTCGTCATCGGCGGCGTCGACGTCAACCTGATCTTCGCGATCGCGATACCGATCATCCCGCGGGTGGCGCGCGTGGTCCGCGCCGCCGCGTTTTCGGTGCGGGTGATGCCCTATGTCGACGCCGCGCGTGCGGCGGGCTACTCCAACAGCCGCATCATCTTCCGGCACATGGCGCCGAATGTGGTCGCGCCCTACCTGATCATGCTGACGGCCTTCATCGCGCAGGCGATCCTCGCCGAAGCCTCGCTGTCCTTCCTCGGCCTCGGTGTCGCCGAGCCGACCGCGGCCTGGGGCCTGATGTTGTCCGGCAACGCCGCCGACTTCTACCGCGAGGCGCCGTGGATGATCCTGTTCCCCGGCGCCGCGATTTCGCTCGCGGTATTTTCCTTCAACCTGTTCGGGGACTCGCTGCGCGACTACCTCGATCCGCGGTTCAAGGTGTAGCGGGCGGACACGACATCAGGGTCACCAGGTCAGCGTCTTGGCGTTTTCCGCAAAGATGAAGCTCTGCGTGTAGCCCGGCTTGCCGAGTTCGACACCCGGGACGAGATCGTCGAGCTTCAATCCGAATTCCGACAGGCACGGCCCGCAGATCAGCACCTTGCCGCCGTCCTTGATGAAGTCCGCCACGATGTCGCGCGGGATGCGCTGCATCGAAGGCCGCTTCTCCTGCTCGCCCGATTTGGCCGCTAGCTTCACCGCATCGAGATTGAGGAAGATCGTAACCTGATGCCCCATCTTCATGGTGTTGTGGGCGAAATGCAGTCCCATCCAACCGCGCCATGAATCCCCGGTGGTCATGTTGACGAACAAAGCCGGCTTTGACGCCTGCGCCTGCGCCGTACCGGGCAGCGAGCCCAGCGGGAGATGGGCAACGGCAAAACCCAGAACGACTCCAAACATGGCACCCGCAACAAGACGTCGCATGGCAAAGAGCTCCTGCTGAAACCCGGTCAATGCCGAAAGAGCAAATCCCGCGTCAGGTCGTCAAGGTGACGAACAGCCTGCAGAGCCGTTTGCAACCGCTCCCGCTCCTGCCCCGACAGGCGCCTCACCGCGACGGCATTGGTCGCAGGCTTGCCCTGCTGGATGTCCTCGATCTGTTGCGACAGGATCAGCCCCAGAAATGTCGCATGCGCTTCGACCAGCGCGTCCATGTCGGAATCGCCGCCGACATCGAGTGCCCGCACGCCGAGCAATCGCGCCGGCGTCGCACGTTCCAGCACATGATGCTGGATCGCGAGCACCCGCGCCGTCGACACGATCCCGAACAACCCGGCCCGCTTCAAATCGATGCGTCCCTTGTGCGTCAGGATGCGTCCGAACAATCCCAGGCCGCGTTCGGACCGGCCCGACGCTTCGGCGAGCAGCTTCGCAAAACTGGTCTGACCCTTCGCGACGTCGAAAGCATCGCGCCACAGCGCATCGGCCAGTTCGAGCTTGCCATAGACGCCCCGCATGTCGAAGAAGATGTCGACAGACAGAAGGTCCTGTGGCCGCGACCGGGTGATCCATTCGGCGATCCGTCCGCGCCAAGTCGCGACCGAGCCGCGCCACTGCGCGTTGCTCGCCATCACCCCGCCCTTGCAATAGGGAACGCCGACCTCGTTCAGGATATCGGCCACGTACTGGCCGAGCCGCGCGAACCACCGGTCTTCCGGACCGTCCGGGTCGCCGCGCTCGAACGCGATCGCGTTGTCCTGGTCCATCGCCAGCAGGCTTTCGCCGCGCCCCGCGGAGCCGAGGACGGTCATGACATAGGGACATGGCGGATCGCCGTCGCCAGCTTCCAGCATGCGCCGCTCGGCGATCACCGCGGCCTGTCGGGTCAGCGCGCCAAGTTCGCGGGAAATGATCGCGGCCACCTCTCGCGCCGACAGGCCCTCGGCCAGCAGCGAGCCCGAGACTTGCGGCAGCTTCGCCCAGGCGGCGCCGAGCGCGGGCACCGTATCGGCCTCGTCGATCTCGTCGCCGAGCGAGACGGCGTCGCCCGCGCGCAGCCGCAGGAGGTCGCGGGCGGATAATGCGCCGGTGACGAAGCCGGCCTCGTCGGTCACGCCGAGATGACGGATTTTCAGTCGGCTCATGCGGCCGATCGCGCGATAAACGAAGGCATCCGACGGGATGGTGGCAAGCGGACGGCTCATGAATTGCTCGACGCAGAGCTTGAGAGCGCCCTCGCCTTCGATCGCCATGGCTCGCAGGATATCGCGTTCGGTGATGATGCCGGCGGCGAAAGCCGGGAGCCGATCGTGCGCGATGTCGGGCGGCGCTACATAAAGCGACGACACACGCTCGCGGATCAATTCGCTCAGCGCATCGCCAAGCGTGCGGTCGGAGCCGATGGTCTTGGGCGGGCTCGACATCACATCGCGGATGCGGTGGCGATACGGATAACTGTCGATCCGGTCGAGCATCCGCGCGGTGCCGTCGCGGTCGATCGCGGTATCGGGTGTGACCCATCCCGCGCGATACTGGCGATCAAGCGCATCGGTCAGCGCGCGGCAGGCCTGTGTCGCCTCCGCGAAAGTGCGGATGCCATTGTCCCGCAGTTTCGGCAGCAGCGCCAGGAACACGCCGGCGGTCGTGGTGGCGTCGCCCAACGCGGAATGCCGTCCGCCGACCGTCACACCGAGCCACTCCGCAAGCTCCTCGAGCGAATTGCCGGCGCGACGCGGATCGACGAGTTGTACCAGGTGCTGCGTGTCGAGCGCCGCGCGCGGCGACACCCACGCGACGCCGGCCCGCCGGCATTCCTGTTGCAGGATCGCAAGGTCGAAGCCGATGCTGTGGCCGACCACAACGGACTGTCCGAGATAGTCGAGGAATTGCGGCCACATCGACCCAAAGACCGGCGCCTCAGCGACCTTGGCGTCATTGATGCCATGGATCGCGGTCGAGAAAGCCGGGATCGGCTCGCGCGGATTGACGTAACTCTGAAACGCGCCCTCGCTTTGGATCCGCCCGGCCACGATTCGCACCGCCGCCGCCTCGAGCAGGCGCGCCTTGCGCGGATCGAGACCGGTGGTTTCGGTATCGATCACAATGGCGTCGAGCGAAATCAGCGGCGTGGCATTGGTGACCGCAGCCATATCGGCGCTCCGTGCGAGACGTCAGATCTCGCTGCTCAACTGCCTCACCATGTCGCCCGCATCCATGCGATTCATCAATTCCTCCTGAACCCTGACGAGATGAAGCTGCATGAAACTGCGCGCGGTCGGCGCATCGGGCGTGAGAAACTGCTTGTCGAACGGCATCATCGCGAAATAGCGCTCGGCGAAGGGCACCGGAATGTCGATGACGCGCTTCGGCGGATGAGTCGACAGCCGTTCGAGATGCAGCGCGAGATCGGTCCGTCCGGCCGCCCATTCCTCGTCGGTGAGTTCAGCCGGACGCGGATAGCGATCGTAGATCGACAGCACCAGCGCGATCAGCGGATCGAGTTCGCGCCGGCGGTCGCCGCCGGCCTGTGGCGCCAGCACGCCATCGACGGTCTCGCCGACCATTGCAAGGCCAAGCGGAAAGGCCCGCCACCGCGCGCGATTGAGCGCGCTCTGGAAGCCCGCATCCGCCAGCATCACCTTCGAAAAATGACCGGATCGGGCACGCGAATAGTCATAGATGCCCTTCTGCACCAGGAACGCAGCGTTTTCATCGATGAAGTCGGCCAGTGCCTGCGGCGTCAGAATCGGAGGTTTGCGGCGCAACAAAAAATCCAGGAGCCCCATCACGTCACCTTGCCTGCAGTTTCTTCTGCTGCACCGCAGCCGCATCTCGCATGTGCGAAATGCACCTTCGACGAAAGACTAGCAAGTTCAGAGGGTAAAAGCCTAACTTTGGCCGAAAGTCTTATAAGGCCCGCCCGCCAGTCGATGTTAATTTTTCGTTACGTTCTGCAAACGCGGCAACAAGATCGCGTCACAGACAGCGGCAATTCGGGGAGGTGCCGCACACCGCCGGGTCGACCGGCTCTCCCCGCATATTCATCACCGGATGCGCGCGCGTCCGGTCACTCAAGAGGGAGGGCATTTAATCCATGGCACAACAAACACCACCCCCTGGAACGTCTGCCAATGACGAAGCTCATTGGAAAAAGACGACCAACCTGATGTGGATCCATCTCGGCATCTGGTTCTTCTTCGGCTTCATCATTCACATGTTTGCGCCGCAGCTGAACAAGATCGTCATCGCGGGTTTCCCGCTCGGCTTTTACATGGCCGCCCAAGGCTCGCTGATCGTGTTCGTGGTTCAGCTCTTCGTATTCGCGAAGCAGCAGGACAACATCGACCGCGAATTCGGCGTTGCTGAAGACGACTGAGGGAGACAACGACAATGACCACTCAGACTTCAGGCGCCGACAACTTCATCAAGAATCTCGGCAAGATTTACGGTCTCTACGCAGGCGGCTTCTTCGCCTTCGTGATCTTCCTGGCGATCCTCGAACAGGTTGGCGTGCCGAACAGAATCCTCGGCTACCTGTTCGTGTTCTTCACCATCGCGGTGTACGCCATCATCGGCGTGCTCTCGCGAACGGCACAGGTTTCCGAATATTACGTCGCGGGCCGGCGCGTTCCGGCTTTCTATAACGGCATGGCGACCGGCGCGGACTGGATGTCTGCGGCGTCGTTCGTGGGCATGGCCGGCACACTGTTCCTGCTCGGCTATGACGGCCTGGCCTGGGTGCTCGGCTGGACTGGCGGCTACGTGCTGGTCTCGGTTCTGGTCGGCCCGTATCTGCGCAAGTTCGGCGCCTACACCGTTCCGGACTTCATGTCGTTCCGGTTCGGCGGCAACTTCGCACGCTTCCTGGCCGTGATCGTGCTGGTGGCCTGTTCCTTCACCTATGTGACGGCGCAGATCTTCGGCACCGGCATCATCGCTTCGCGCTTCCTTGGGATGCAATTCGAAGTGGCGGTGTTCGTCGGCCTCGTCGGCATTCTGCTCTGCTCGATGCTGGGCGGCATGCGCGCCGTGACCTGGACGCAGATCGCCCAGTACATCGTGCTGATCGTGGCCTACCTGACCCCGATCATCATCCTGTCCACCAAGCAATACGGCATTCCGATTCCGCAGCTGACTTATGGACAAGCGATTGCGGACATCACAGCCCGCGAAGGACAACTGCTGAAGGACGGGCTCGCCACCGCGGCCAATCTGAAGCCACACATCCAACCGTGGCTGAACTACACGCCGCTCAACTTCTTCGCCATCATTCTGTGCATGATGGTCGGCACCGCTTCGCTGCCGCACATCCTGATGCGTTATTTCACCACCCCGTCGGTGCGTGAAGCTCGTCAGTCCGTGGCGTGGTCTCTGTTCTTCATCTTCCTCCTGTACTTCTCGGCGCCGGCCTATGCGGCGTTCTCGAAGCTCGAGGTCTACAACAACATCATCGGACGCAACGTGGCGGACATCCGGCCCTGGATGTTCACCTGGGGCGAACTGGGCCTGATCCAGGTTTGCGGCAAGAATGCTGCCAGCCTCCAGGCAGTGATCGATGCGTGTAAGGCAGCAGGTACCGGCGTCGTCCGCCTGCAGGACTTCACCATCAACACCGACGTGATCGTGCTGTCGACACCGGAAATTGCCGGTCTGCCGTACGTGATCTCCGGTCTGGTCGCCGCCGGCGGTCTCGCCGCCGCGCTCTCGACCGCGGACGGACTTCTGCTCGCCATCGCCAACGCGCTGTCGCACGACATCTACTACAAGATGATCGATCCGAACGCGCCGACGGTGAAGCGGCTGATGGTCGCCCGTATCCTGCTGCTGATCGTGGCGGTCGCCGCGGCGGCAACCGCCTCGACAAGACCCGCGGACATCCTGGCAATGGTGGGATGGGCGTTCTCGCTCGCCATGGCTGGTAACTTCCCCGCCCTGGTGATGGGCATCTGGTGGAAGCGGGCCACGACGGCAGGCGCGATCGCCGGCATCATCGGCGGCTTCGGCATTGCCATCTTCTACCTCGTCGTGACCCGTTACTTCCCGGGCTATGGCGTGGCGTATTTCGGCATGTCGTCCCTGACCAACCCGGCCGGTGCTCCGCTGATTGCGGACATGGCCAAGGCCATGGCGGCTCCGAATGCGATGGATACGTGGGTCGCCGCGAGCCACCCGCTGGCCAGCAAGGTGGGCTGGTTCGGCATCACCAACATTGCAGCGGGTCTGATCGGCATGCCGGTCGGCTTTGCGCTGATCTATGTGGTGAGCCTCGTGACCAAGGCGCCGTCGCTGGAACTGCAGGGTTTCATCGACGAAATCCGCAAGCCGCGCGGCCGCACGGTCATGCAAGAGAAGGACTAAGCCTCCTCAAGAAGGCGTCAAACAAGCGGGGCCCGGTTTTCCGGGCCCCGTTCTTTTTTGGAAGACCCTTCTGGCGGCTTGCGCTAAACCTTGTTCGCCTTCCGAGGTGGCCAGTCGAGAAGCGCCGCCTCACCGCCGAGAGACCCACCGCGTGCAATCGTCCTTCTGGAGCATCTGGTACATCAGCCTGCCGAACTTCGTTCTGGCCGTGATGATGTACACCATGCTGGGGCGCGCCGTGCTCGGGCTGTTCGTCGAGCCCGACTCCAAGAACTACATCTGGCGCGGCTTCTGCGCGATTACCGATCCGTTCCTCAAGATCATCGCCCCCCTGACCCCGAAAGCGGCGGCACCGGTGGTGTTGTGGCTGTTCGGTTTCGTCTGGCTGTTCTGGCTCAGGCTGCTGCTGTTCGTTTTCGTCTTTGCCAGCGGCCTGCTGAAGGCGGGCGGCCAATGAACGAACGCAGTTTCTATTATATCGGCATCGCCTTCTTCGGCATGATCAACGGCATTTTCAATCCGTTCTTCGTGATCGTGTTTCAGGTCTCGATTTATCTGATGGCAGAGCCCCTGTTCGGCTCGACCGCGGCGATCGCGTATTTCGCTTCGCTCATGCTGTCGACCGCGACCGTGATCCTTGGCGGCATCCCGGCGGCCCTCTACGAACGCTATATCGGGGCGAAGGACGATTCGACCGTGACCTCGCTCTGGATCTGGCTGGCGGGCACGGCTGTCCTCACCATTCCAGCCATCGGCAATTTTCTACGAATCGGCCTCTGACCGGCTAGAAAATGCAGCAATTTTTAGCAGGCTGCGCCGCCGGACCGGCGCTATGACGTTTTCCTGCCGCTTTGCGGAACCAGCCTGATATTGGTCGCGTTGCGGCGAGGATACCGGATTTTGCGGCACAGCGTTTGCTTGGTCGAGACGGAGTATTGGAGGGAGAGTTCAAGGGGGCAGGTGTCAGTCTCTACAGGGAGAGACCCGCATGGATACATTTGCGCGCTTTGCGTTCTTCACGATTGCCCGCGACGCCGGCGTTGCGGCTTTTGCGGCCGGCATTCTGATGCTGGCCTACAGCTTCAATCCTCCCCTGGCCCTGGTGCTCGGGGGATCGGTGGCTATGTTTTACGCCGCCGTGATGCTGGTCCGGGCGCTGCTTCTGACCGAAGACAGGGTTGTGGCGACAGAACCATGGCTGGTGATGGAGCCCGATGATCGCCCGACAGGCGACGATGGACGCGCCGGCGCGTGCGATCGGCTGGAGACCATGCTGTTTCGTGCCGCCAAGACCGCATCCGGAATTGCGTCGGTGATGCTCGGCCTCGGGCTGCTGCTGTCGTGGGCGTGAGGATCAAGGGCGTGGTCGAGGTCTGATCGCGCGAACTGCCCGCACACCGGTTCGTGAGCGGTATCGGAATCTCCCTTTTGCTAGGGTGATCGGGCCAAGGTCTTTCAGGGGCGACAATGGAGCATATGCGCCGCATTGCCTACGAGACGGTTTTGCGAGCCTGCGGGTTCGCGTCTCTCGGCATTTTCTGCGTCATGACCGGGATGTCGTTCGATCCGAAGATGGCGTTCCAGACCGGCGGATTTCTGACCACCCTGATGGCCTTCGTCCTGGTGCTGAAGGCGCGCGAGGCGCTGACCAAGGATTATCGCCGGACCGAGATGTGGCTTTACATCGACAAGGACTTCCGGCCGCCGGAATCCTATGCGCAATGGGCCAGCGCCACGGTGCTGCGTGACACCTACCTCACCTTCGCCATGTGGACGTCGATGATCTCGATCGCGATGTGGGTGATGGCGCTGATCTTTTCCCTGCTCGGCACCACCTCGACGCTGGCGCTGGAGAACCAGCCGCGGCCGGCCTCGGCGGCGACGCAGGCCCAGAAGGCAGCAGCACCGCAGGCGATGGACACCATCACCCTGGCGCCGGACCAGCGGCGTCCGCCAGCTTCGATACGGTATCAGGTCTTCGAGTAGCGGCCGTACGCCGACGCCCCGTCGTGCGCCGGCTCATGCGCGATATATGCACGCTGCGCACCACGCGGTTTCTGCACTGGCTCACGGGTCGGCGCTGCCGGGCGAACAGCCTCGACGCCGGCGCACGCAGCGCACCTGACACAAGGCATGTGCCTAGTTGCAAATCGCTCGCAACTAGCTTGACGGCTTCGCAACGCCCGCCTATATTGCGAATAATTCGCAGTTGCAGCTCCTTCGCTCGGCCAAGGCCTGAAACATGATGTCCGTCAGACGTTCCGCGGTTGCCCTTGCGCTGGCGATCGCCGCGCTTGTGTCGCCGGCGGCAGCCCAGGCGCCCGACAAGCCGTTCCGGGTCGTCACCACCTTCACCGTCATTCAGGACATCGCCCAGAACATCGCGGGCGACAAAGCGATCGTCGAATCGATCACCAAGCCCGGCGCCGAGATCCACGACTACCAGCCGACACCGCTTGACATCGTCAAGGCGCAGGCCGCCGATCTCGTTCTGTGGAACGGCTTCAACCTCGAGCGCTGGTTCGAACGATTCTTCGACAATGTGCGCGGCGTGCCGCTAGCGGTCGTTACCGAGAATATCGCGCCGATCAGCATTACCGAGGGCCCCTATGACGGACGGCCCAATCCGCATGCATGGATGTCGCCCTCAAATGCGCTGATCTATGTCGAAAACATCCGCAAGGCTTTGGTCAAATTCGACCCCAAGAATGCCGACACCTACAACAAGAACGCCGCGGACTACGCGGCGAAGATCAAGGCGCTGGACGAACCTTTGCGCAAGCGGCTCGCAGGCATTCCGGAAAACCAGCGCTGGCTGGTGACGAGCGAGGGCGCCTTCAGCTATCTCACGCGCGACTACGGCATGAAGGAAGCCTATCTCTGGCCGATCAATGCCGACGAGCAGGGTACGCCGAAGCAGGTCCGCCGGGTGATCGACCTCGTTCGCAAGAACAAGATTCCCGTGGTGTTCAGCGAGAGCACGATTTCCGACCGCGCGGCAAAGCAGGTCGCGCGCGAAACCGGCGCGAAATATGGTGGCCAGCTTTATGTCGACTCGCTGAGTGCCGCGAATGGACCGGTGCCGTCCTATCTCGATCTGCTCAAGGTGACGGTGGAAACCATCGCCAAGGGGTTCGGGAAGTGACGATATTGGCAAGCGATGGGCCTCGGGACATGATCGGCTTCGACACGTGACCGCACCCGTTCAGACGCTCGTTCGGCCCGCCGACACCTCGCTCGGCGCCAGCATCGCCGTGCGCGATCTGAGCGTCACCTATCCCAACGGCTTCACCGCGGTCCGCGACGCAAGCTTCAGTCTCGATCCCGGCAGCATCTGCGCGCTGGTCGGCATCAATGGCAGCGGCAAGTCCACCATCTTCAAGGCGATCATGGGCTTCGTGCGCCCTTCGGCCGGCGAGGTGCGGCTGTGCGGCCTGCCGGTCGACGAAGCCATCAAGAAGAACATCGTCGCCTACGTCCCGCAGAGCGAGGATGTCGACTGGAACTTCCCGGTGCTGGTCGAGACCGTGGTGATGATGGGCCGCTACGGCCACATGAATTTCCTGCGCATGCCGTCACGGGCCGACCGCTACAAGGTCGACGAGGCGCTGGAGCGCGTGGGCATGACCGCCTATCGCCACCGCCAGATCGGCGAGCTCTCCGGCGGCCAGAAGAAGCGCGTCTTCCTCGCCCGCTCGCTGGCGCAGGAAGGCCGGATCATTCTGCTCGACGAGCCGTTCACCGGCATCGATGTCAAAACAGAGAGCGCGATTATCGGGCTGCTGCGCGAATTGCGCGATAGCGGACATCTGATTTTGGTCTCCACGCACAATCTCGGCAGCGTTCCGGATTTCTGCGACCAGGTGGTGTTGATCAACCGGACTGTGCTCGCGGCCGGGCCGACGTCGGAGGTCTTCACGCAAAAGAACCTCGAGCGTGCGTTCGGCGGCGTGCTCCGCAACTTCCAGCTCGGCGGCCGCGATCTGCATGACGACGACGACGCGCGCAGCGTCACGGTACTGACCGACGACGAGCGCCCGCTGGTGTTCTACGGCGACAAGCCCGAAAGCACCAAACAGCCCGGCGCGAAGGATCAGGGCGGCACATGACCGCGCTGTTCGCCGAGTTGCTGGTCCCGTTCAGCTACAATTACATGCTGAAGGCGATGTGGGTGAGTGCGCTGGTCGGCGGCGTCTGCGCCTTCCTGTCCGCCTATCTGATGCTGAAGGGCTGGTCGCTGATGGGTGACGCCCTCGCCCATTCGATCGTGCCGGGCGTTGCCGGGGCTTACATCATCGGCGCGCCATTCGCGGTCGGCGCCTTCTTTGCCGGCATCGTTGCGTCGCTCGCGATGCAATTCGTGAAGCAGAAGTCGCGGTTGCGCGAGGATGCAGTGATCGGGCTGGTGTTCACCGCCCTGTTCGCGCTCGGCCTGTTGATGGCCTCGATCTGGCCGACATCGGTGAGCATCCAGACCATCGTGCTCGGCAATATCCTCGCCATTTCCGACGAGGATGTGCTGCAGGTCGCCGTGATTGCCGCCGTGTCGCTCACGATTCTGGCTTTCATCTGGAAGGACCTGATGGTCACCTTCTTCGACGAAAGCCACGCGCGCTCGATCGGCATCAATGCCGGTCTGCTGAAGATCGTATTCTTTACCCTGCTCTCGGCCTGCACGGTCGCCGCCCTGCAGACGGTCGGCGCCTGTCTGGTGATTGCGATGGTGGTGACGCCCGGCGCCACGGCCTATCTGCTCACCGACCGCTTCGGTCGCCTGATCCTGATCTCGATCGCGATCGGTACCGTCACCAGCTTCGCCGGCGCCTATATCAGTTATTTCCTCGACGGCGCCACCGGCGGTGTGATCGTCACCCTGCAAACCCTGGTGTTCCTCGCCGCCTTTATCTTCGCACCGAAGCACGGGATGCTGGCCGCGCGGAGTCGCCGGATCGCCGGGTCGGAGATCGCGGCATGACCGCACTCTACGAGCTGATTGCCTTGCCCCTGTCCTACCCCTTCATGCAGCGCGCATTGGTGGTGTCGCTTCTGGTCGCCGCCGTCTGCGCGGTGTTGTCCTGCTATCTGGTGCTGAAAGGCTGGTCGCTGATGGGCGACGCGATTTCGCATGCGGTGCTGCCGGGCATCGTGATCGCGCACGTGCTCTCCATCCCGCTCGCGATCGGCGCCTTCGCCGCCGGCCTCGGCTGCGCGCTCCTCACCGGCTACCTGAAGGAAAACAGCCGGATCAAGGAAGACACGGTGATGGGCATCGTGTTTTCCGGCATGTTCGGCTTCGGACTGGTGCTGTTCACCAAGGTCGAGACCGAACAGCATCTCAATCATATCCTGTTCGGCAACGTGCTCGGCGTGACCACACGCGACCTGATCGAAACCGCGATCGTGGCCGGCGGCACGCTGGCGATCGTGCTGTTGAAGCGGCGCGACCTGCTGCTCTATTGCTTCGACCCGAACCATGCCCGCTCCATCGGCCTGCCGGTGCGGGTGCTGCATTACGGGCTGCTGGTGCTGCTCGCGCTCACCATCGTCGCCTCGCTGAAGGCGGTCGGCATCATCCTGGTGATCGCGATGCTGATCGGACCGGGCGCCACCGCCTATCTCCTGACCGACTCGTTCGAGCGGATGCTGATGATCGCCACCGCCGTGGCGCTGACGTCGGCCTTTGTCGGCACCATCGTCAGCTTCCACATCGACGGTGCGACCGGAGCCTGTATCGTGCTGATCCAGGCGTTGATCTTTGCCGCGGCGTTTCTGTTCGCGCCGAAAGGCGGGGTGCTTCGGCAACGGTCCGCCTCGGCCGGTACCCAAAACTGACCCGTTTCGGGTCAGAACTCCTCCCAATCCTCCTTAGCCAGGGCTGCTGACGATTGCGCATGGACGCGGCGTCCGGATCCGCGGGCCGGCTGCGGTTTCGCTTGCGGACGCCCGCCGCCAGCGGGGCCCGGGCGGCCGGACGCGTGTCCAACCACCTTCGCGGAGGCCAGCGGCTGCGCCGCAACCGCGGTTTTGAACACCGAAACGCGGACGTCCGTGTTAGAGGCCAATTCCTCGAGTGTACGGACGCTCGCGGCATTCTCCTCAACAAGTGCTGAATTCTGCTGGGTCATTTCGTCCATCTGCACGAGGGCCTTGTTGATCTGATCGATCCCGCCCGCCTGCTCGTCGCTTGCCTTCGATATGTCGGCAACGATCTCGACCACATCCTTCACCGAGGCCACGATATCCTGCAACGAGGCACCGGCGAGATTGACGAGTTGCACGCCTTCCTGCACCTGATTTGAGGAATTGTTGATCAGATCCTTGATGTCCTTCGCAGCCTGCGACGACCGCTGTGCCAGGCTTCGGACCTCGGATGCCACCACCGCGAAGCCGCGCCCCGCTTCTCCTGCGCGCGCCGCCTCTACCGCGGCATTTAGTGCCAGCAGGTTGGTCTGACGCGCGATCTCATCAATCACAGAAATAATGTCGGAAATCCTGCGCGACGATTCCTCAATCCGAGACATGGCGGTCACTGCGTCCGACACGATCTGCCCACCCCGGTCGGCCGTGCTGCGCGTTGCACCGATCAATTCGTTCGCATGCCGCGCGTTGTCCGCGTTCTTTTTTACGGTGGTGGAAATCTCCTCCATCGAGGCCGAGGTTTGCTCGAGGCTCGCTGCCTGCTCTTCAGTCCGTTGCGAAAGGTCCATCGTGCTGGATGAGATTTCAGCCGACGCACTCGACACCTCGCGTGCTGCGGCCTTGATATCCGCGATAACTTCGCCGATCGACGCGACGAGTTCGTTGAACCCCTCACTCAGAAGCCGATTTGCCCCCGCCTTGCCATCGAGCGGAATCTGCTGGGTCAGATCCTTGTCGCGCGCCACGCCCACGATCTGCTCAGCGATCATGCGCAACTCGGTGATATTGGATGCGTATTTGACCACCTTCGTCGGCTTGCCACTCAGATCAAGAATCGGATTGTAGCTCGCCTGAATCCAGATCTCGGCTCCGTTCTTGGCCAAGCGCTTGTACTGCCCGGCGTCGTATTGGCCGCGGGACAGCCGATCCCAAAACAACCTGTACTCTTCGGTTTCGCGATAAGACGGATCCACGAAGATGCGATGGTGTTTCCCACGGATTTCGTCGAGCGTATATCCGAGAGTCTTCAGGAAGTTGTCGTTCGCCGTCAGAATGGTGCCGTCCGGCGTGAACTCGATCACCGCCTGCGACTTGTGAATCGCCGCAATCTGACCTTCGAAATCCGCATTGCGGCGCTTCTGCTCGGTGATGTCTGTGGCAAACTTCACAACCTTGATGGGTTTCCCGCTCTTGTCGAAGATCGGATTGTAGCTGGCCTGGATCCAGATCTCCTTGCCACCCTTACCTAGGCGACGGTACTGGCCGGTGTCGAATTCTCCGCGTCCGAGCTTTTCCCAAAAGCGTCGGTACTCGGCCGTGTCCCGGTCGGCGGGACCGACAAACATCGAGTGGTGCCGGCCCTTGATCTCATCGAGCGAATAACCGACCGCATTGAGAAAATTTTTGTTGGCGTGAAGGATCTTGCCATCGATCGCGAACTGGATCACGGCCTGCGATCTATCGATCGCGGCGATCTGGCCCGCCATGTCAGCCTTGCTCAGGCCGGGATCGCTGGTCTTCGACATGAAGGCAAACATGCAAGGGGCTCCTTGAGGAGCACTCTTACGGGACTTGTTAGCGCGGCTCTCTCGCAGTTGACGCAAGTTCGGGCGCAAGTGATTTTGGTTTCACCGCTTCAACCTTGAGACGGTATGCAAATCCGAAGACACGGCACAACGCATTCGAGCCGTGCACGCACGGACCGACCTGAGGACTTACGAACGGCCTTGAAGGAATCTACGAAGCCATCATACCGCGCGCCGCTTAAACACTCGTAAAGCGAGCAGCGAGCCTTTTTTATGCAACTAAAATTATAATGACGGTAGCGCCGACCAAACTGCACTGAGCCTTTCAGAGGCGACGCTATGCTTCGCTTTCGTCCCGCCCATAAAATTTGGTGCCAAGCTCGATCGGGTCACGGCCCTGGCTGCGGCGATGCGCATTGGTATCGCGCAGCGAATAAACGCAGCCGCAATATTCCTGCTGGTAGAATTCCTCGCGCTTGGAAATCTCGATCATGCGCGCCGCGCCGCCGCCCTTGCGCCAGTTGAAATCCCAGTAGCTCAATCCGTCGTAACGGCCGGCGGCACGCTGGCCGCAATCGTTGATCTGCGCCATGTTCTTCCAGCGCGAAATCCCGAGCGACGATGTCATCACCGGGAAGCCGTGCTCATGTGCGTAGAGCGCGGTGCGCTCGAAGCGCATGTCGAAGCACATGGTGCAGCGGATACCGCGCTCCGGCTCCCATTCCATGCCCTTGGCGCGCGCGAACCAATTGTCCTTGTCGTAATCCGCATCCACGAATGGCACGCCGTGCTTTTCGGCGAAGCGCACATTCTCGTCCTTGCGCAACAGATATTCGCGCTCGGGGTGGATGTTCGGATTGTAGAAAAAGATCGTGTAGTCGATGCCGGAGGCCAGCATCGCTTCCATCACCTCTCCGGAACAGGGCGCGCAGCAGGAATGCAGCAGCACCTTTTTGTGCCCGCCGGGAGGGGTCAGTGGTTTGCGCTCGTAGGTCGTCATGGGCGGGCTTTTAGCCGATGCGGCCGGCCAGCGCCACCGCCCGTCGCAGATTCGTGAAGGGTTGCGGGTTCCCGGCGGCCCGCGGTTTCATTACACTTTCCGGATTGCAACATGCCGGGACGCCGCCATGTCACGTATTTCCAGCCTGTGCCTTTGCGTTTCGCTGCTGCTTCTGCTCTCCGCACCGGCCTCCGCAGGCAAGCGGCTCGCCCTGGTGATTGGAAACGGCAATTACAGCACCGTCGACCCGCTGAAGAACCCCGCCAACGATGCCAAAGCGGTGGGGCAATCGTTGCGTGACCTGGGTTTCGGCGTCACGCTTGCAATCAATGCCGGCAAGGCCGATTTCGAAAGGACGATCCGCGACTTCGCCGACTCCCTCGCTGGCGCGGATGCGGCGGTGTTCTACTACGCGGGGCACGGCCTGCAGGTCGACGGCCGCAATTATATGGTCCCGGTGGACGCCAGGCTGTCCGACGAAGCCGACCTCCCCTTCCAGCTGGTGGCGTTGGACATCGTGCTGCAAAGGCTCGCGCATCATCGCATCACCAATATCGTGATCATGGACGCCTGCCGCGACAACCCGCTTGGCGACAAACTCTCCAAGGCGCTCAGCCAGCGAAGCGACGCGGTGGGATCCGGGCTGGCCAATGTCTATGCCAGCGCCGGCACGCTGATCTCGTATTCGACCCAGCCCCATCACGTCGCACTCGATGGCGACGGCGATAACAGCCTGTATTCCGGCGCGCTGGCACGGCACATGAGTACGCCCGACATCGACGTGCTCGACATGCTCAAGCGGGTGCGCAGGGACGTGTATGAGCGCACGAACAAGGCCCAGCTGCCTTGGGACAATCATGCGCTGATCGACGACTTCTTCTTCAAGGACACGGCCGGATCGAAGGACAAGTCCGGGCCCGACCGGGACCGCGTTCAACCGCCCGGAGACCGGCAGGCGATCGTCGTGCCACCGGACCGTGACGCCGTGCTCATCGGCAAGCCGCCGGTTCATCCTTGCGACATCATCGCAGGCAGCGCCAGCGATCCGGAGCGCGTCACACGCGGAGTGACCATGGGCGAACTGAACGGTCCGGATGGCGTCAAGGCCTGTCGGGCCGCACTGGCGCGTTACCCGAACACACCGCGTTTCGAATTTCAGCTGGCTCGGGCGCTGCAGAAGAGCGGCGCCAACGTTGAGGCGGCCGCGCTGTATCGCAGCCTGGTCGAGCGCGGCTATTTCGCGGCGTTGACCAATTACGGCTGGATGCTCAACGGCGGTCTCGGCGTCGCGAAAGACCAGAAGGCCGCTGTCCGCCTCTATCTGCTCGCCGCGCAACAGGGCGATAATTTCGGGATGTTCAACACCGCGATGGCCTATGACAGTGGCGAAGGGCTTCCCTACGATCCACGGCAAGCGGCGCGCTGGATCTATGCCGCGATCCGGCTCGGGCACGACTATTCGGTTCGCATGATGGTGCAGCGACCGGACGGCTGGACCCGCGACTTCCGGATCGAACTGCAGCGCCTGCTGCAACGCGCCGGCGCTTACGATGGACCGCTCGACGGCAATCTCGGTCCGGGCGTTGAATCGGCGCTGCGCCGCGTGAAGGATCTGCCTTTCGCGCCGACTCCCGGCGGCAATGTCCCGAAGGAGCGCTTCGACGCAACGACGATTCCGGTCAATGCTCCGCTGCCGCCGCGTTGATCGGAAACGATCAGCGCGCGCCGGGTTTCGACAGATTCAGTCCGTTGTTCGGCTCGTCGACCGGATCGAACCGCGTCGGAGGAGGCGCATTCAACGGCAAAGAACCCGGATCGAATTTCGGAGCCGGCGCATTGACCGACACGTCCTTCGGATCGAACCGCGGCTTGGGCGCGTTGACTGGCGGTGAATCGCGGTCGAAGCGCCGCGCCTCGTTGTCACGGTCGCGACCGCGTCTGCGGTCGCGATCGTCCGCTTCCGGATTGCCGCCGCGGCCGTCGGCGCACAGCGCGTAACGCACCTGACATTGGCCGCCGCCCTTTTCCCGTTCGCAATACTCGAACGCGTTCTGCCCGGCGGTCTCAAACGAATCGCCTGCGCTCGTGAAGGCCTGGGTAAAATTGGTGCGAGACCGTCGCCCGCGCTCGGCGTAGCGCGTCAGCGCAAAGCCGAGACAACTCGGCGCCGCGACCGACGTGACTTTCGGATCGCGGCCCGACCGCCGCTGCAGCCGTTCCAGCGCGACAATCTCGGTTTCGCGACGCGTGCGGCCCACCTCGGCGGCAAAGTTACCGAGCCCGTCAAAGGCGATCGCGACCCACGGCGAGGGCGCAGGCATCGTCATCATCTTGGTGATCGTGGCCCGGGTCAATTGTCCGTCGGCATTCAGATTGGCGAATTTCTGGAACTGGGCGAGGCCGCGCACGGTCTCCTGGTTGAACTGGCCGTCGAGATTCTCGATCCGCAGGCCGAAATCGTACAATCGTTGCTGGATACGCAGGACGACATCCTGAGACGGTGTGAATGCGTCCTCACCATCGCGTACCGCGGGTGCGGACGCATCGCGCTCCTCGATCCGAATTTGCCGCGTGCCGCGTTCCAGACGCTCATTGGCGCACCACCGCGTATTGGCCTCCTGCGCAGCGGCACCGCTTGCGTCCTCGACCCGCAGATCGGTCCAGCCATAAAAGGGCTGCTCGCCTTTGGCAGCTTCCTGCTGGATCAGCGCACTCATCTTCACCAACGCCAGCGCCTTACCCCCTGCATCGAACTGGGCGAGCTTGCAGCGCAGGATCACGACGTCGTCGGCTGCCGCCTTGCGGCAGACCTCGCCCTGCAAACGCTCCGCAATCTCGGTCAGGCGTCTGGACTTGTCCGAGTCGCGTGCCGTGCGCGCGTCGGCCGCGCGCGCCAGAACGGGCGTGACAAGGTTGAGACTGTCGCGATCCGCACACAGAAGCGGACGTTGCGGGGCGGCGATCGATTCGTGCAATCGCAACGCGGTCTGCGCCTGAGCAGCACCCGCAGTGATCGTGGTCAGAACAGCCACAAGAGCGAGCTTGGCTACGCACGCCATCGGGAAAGCCCTCGAAGGAAATGGTAGTTCGATCCTACGGTCAAAGCCGCATGCTCACAAGGTTCGGGGTCGCGAAACGCCAAGCAGAGCGGCGTCACATTGCCTTGATCCGAACCGCCAATACTGCAGGCATTTACACACCCTCAGCCGCCGGCAAGGGCGCGCGGCCACGGATCATGTCGGCTGCTTTCTCCGCAATCATGATCACGGGCGCATTAGTATTGCCGCCAATCATGCGCGGGATGATCGAGGCGTCAACCACGCGCAAACCGTCTACGCCGCGCAGCCTCAATTCGGCATCGACGACATCCTCGGCATTCTTTCCCATGGCGCAGGTGCCGACCGGGTGGAAACAGGTCTGCGCCGATGAACGGATGTAATCCTTCAACGCTTCGTCGCTTTGCGCCGCCGGACCGGGACAGATTTCGGCGCCGCGCACGCGCTCCCACCCCGGCGCTTCAAGCACGCGGCGGGCAAAGCGCAAGCCCCGCAGGAGATCGTCGAGATCGTCCGGCTCGCTGAAAAAGGCCGGATCGATCAGCGGCGCAAGCGCGGGATCTGTTCCCGCAAGCTTGACGGTGCCGCTGCTCTTCGGCCGCAGCAGCACGGTGATCAGGCCGTAGCCATGGCCGATCCCCATACGGCCATCGGCGCTGCGCTCCGCCGGCATCAGGATGAACTGGATATCCGGCCGGTCGAGGCCCGGTTTCGATCGCACGAAGCCGCCGGCCTGCAGCCCGGTATTGGCGAGAAGCCCGCGCCGGAACAGCGCGTATTTGACGATGGTCGCGGTCATCCAAGGCAGGGTGCGCCATGACATGCCGTAGGGAATGGTGGTCGGCGTCGAATATTGCACCGGCGATGTGATGTGATCCTGCAACTTGCGCCCGACCTGCGGCGCGTGATGCAGCACCTCGATGCCATGCGCCCGCAATTCCGCGCCGTCGCCGATCCCGGAGCGCATCAGGATCGCGGGCGATGCGAACACGCCGGCGGACAGGATGACCTCGCGCCGCGCAGCGATCCGGCGCCGCTCTCCCGCCTGTATGACATCGACTCCCGCTGCGCGCCGCCCTTCGAATGCAATGCGTGACACCAGCGTATCGCAGAGAATGGTGAGGTTCTTGCGCGTGCGCGCATCCTTCAGGAAAGCGGTGGCGGCGGATTCGCGACGGCCATTGCGGATCGTGACCTGCCTGTGGCCGAAGCCTTCCTGCTCGCGTCCGTTAAAGTCTTCGGTGCGCGGAAGCTGCAGCGAGTCGGCCGCGTCGAGCATCATCTCGGTCAGCGGATTGTAGCTCTCGCAATCACTGACATTCAGTGGACCGCCAACGCCGTGATAGGGCGAGGCGCGGAACTGCTCGTTGTTTTCGGATTTGCGGAAATAGGGCAGCACCTCCGCATACGACCAGCCCGGATTTCCCCACGCCGCCCAGTCGTCGTAATCGGCTCGGTGCCCGCGGATATAGATCGAGCCGTTGATCGAGCTCGAGCCGCCGAGCACACGGCCGCGCGGCAGGAATACCTTGCGGCCGGCGACATGCGGTTGCGGCTCCGACCGGTAGCGCCAGTTCAGCGTCGGATGCTTGATCAGCCAAGTCACGCCGAGCGGCATATGGATCAGCGGATGGCGGTCGCGGGGACCTGCCTCGATCAGACAGATTCGGACATTCGGGTCTTCGCTCAGCCGGCTTGCGAGCACGCAGCCGGCTGAGCCGCCGCCCACGATCACATAGTCGAAGTCGGAGTCGCCCGGCGTTGCATGCGCGGCGGACATGCGTCCTCCCATTTCCGGCGTCATTGACAGCGCCATTTCGTTCAGCAGAATGGCATTCCAAAATCGGACTGGCAACACGTCCCCAACCGGGGCAGGTTGCGAAGTCGCATAACGAATAAATCAGCGGAGGACGCATGGCACCGGCGACGCCCAGGCTCGAATTCGTTTTCAGGATCAAGATGCTGCTCGGCATCCGTCAGAAGTTCGGCCCGTTGCCGCAGGGCAGCATCCGCGGCTTCGTATCGGCTGCCGGCGGCACCGTCGAAGGCCCACGGCTGAATGGCCGCGTGGTGCCAAACAGCGGTGCGGACTGGGCGCTGTATCGTGACGATCACACCGTCGGCTTCGACGCGCGCTACATGCTGGAAGCCGATGACGGCACGCCGATCTACATGATGAACCGCGGCTACCGGCACGCACCGCCCGACGTTGCGGCGCGCCAGGAGGCGCTCGAGCCGGTGGAGCCGACTGAATATTACATGCGGATCGCGCCTACGTTCGAGACGCCGATCGGCAAGCATGACTGGCTGACGCGCACGATCATCGTCGGCTCGGCCGAACGCCGCAGCGATCATTCCATCTTCGATTATTACGCGGTGCTGTGAGGCTTGGTCTTTCCGGGGCGCGCCGAAGGCGCGAAGCCGGAATGACGATAAAGTTGGCGCGCTAGCGCGGAGCGCCAAACACCCGCCGCATCTCCGTCACCTGCTCGAGTTCCTCAAGCCGCCCGACCAACTGCCGCACCGCCGCGGCATCGATCGGCTCGCGCGCAACAGCGAGACAATCCTCGACCTTGCGCCGCAACGCGCTTTCATCCATCGGGTTGTTCGGATGTCCCATCGGATCGATGACCTCGCGCGTTACACGGCTACCATCGGCAAGCGTGAGGGTCAGCACGCCGCGCGTGGATTGCTCCAAGGTCCACGCCGGTTCAATGACATGATGCACCTTGTCCGCAAGCGCATGCAGCCTCGGATCGGCGAGCCGCTCCGCGGAGAAGTCGCGCAACGTCACGTCGCCCTGCCCCAGCGCGACCGCGACCGTGAACGGGACGGAGAATTTCGCGTCGATCGCGGTCTTCGGCCGGCGCTTCTGCGCGGGCGGGTCGCACAGCACCGCAAAGAACGGGCTGACCGTGATATCGATCCGTTCGATGCGATCGGCATCGATCGCTTGCTCGCGCACCATCGACAGCGCGCCTTCGACAAAGGCATGGGTGCCCCGGCAAGAGGGCCAGGGCTTGAAGCTGACCTTGGCGCCTTCGTAGTCCTGCCCCAAGCCGTTCAGCATGCGCGCAGCATCGAACCTGCCGCGCGCGAAATTCGCATACAGCCCGCCCGGTCCCTCGATTGGCCGGTCGAAGGCCTGCAAACCGCGGCGCGCCAGTAGCGCCGCCGTCACGCCCGCGCGGGCGCTGAAGCCATCGCGGACCGCACGCAGATGCGACGCCGGATAGCTCACCAGCGCATCGCTGAACACCGCCTGACAGGAGGCGAGCGCCAGGCTCTGCACGATCTCCGCTTCGGACAGTTTCAGTACCCGGGCGACGGCAGCGGCGGCGCCGTAGGCGCTCAGCATCGGGATGAAATAGAAGCCACGCTTCTCCACGCTTTCGGTCAGGCCCAGCGCCAGCCGGCACGACAGGTCGGCGCCGATCGCAACCGCATCCAGGAATTCGCGTCCGCTTACGCCGCCAGCAAACTCCGCAGCCGCGAGCGCGGCCGGCACGACCGCCGCATGCGGATGCACCAGCGTCGCGTCGTGGGTGTCCTCGAAATCGAGTGCGTGTGCCATCGCGCCGTTGGCGAAGGCAGCCATGATCGGCGAGGTGCGAAAGTCGAACCCAAGCACGGTGCACGCGCCGCTTTCCCCGCTTTCTTTCGCAAGCGCAGCAAAAGCATCGCAACCCTCGCCGAGGCCGCTCGCAGCCGTCATCACTCCGATGGCATCGATCGCCGCGCGCCGCGTTATCGCGCGGACCTCCGCCGGTACCGTCGCCGATGCAACATGGCGGGCCAGCGTCGCCGAGATTTCAGGCGCGGCATTCATGACGTTTCCCCCGGCTCGGGCTTTGTGCGGATGTCTTCCGCGTTTCTTGCGTGCAAACTAGCAAGCCGATATTGTGCCATCCAGTGATATGGCATTCCGATAAACGAAACGCGACATGATGGGAGGACGGCTCACTCAGGGACTGCGCCGCGCAGCGCAGGTCAAGCCTGCCGGCGTGGCAGCGATCGATGGCGCACATCGCTATTCCTGGAGCGAGGTCATGTCGCGTGTCGCGCGCGCAGGAGGAATTCTCCGCGACGGCAAGCTGTCGGACGGCGGACGCGTGGCGATCCTCGCGCTCAACAGCCACCGCTATTTCGAGATCTACTACGCGATCCCCTGGGCGGGCGGCGCCATCGTGCCGCTGAATACCCGCCTGGCGCTGCCAGAACTGCAATATATCCTCGAGGATTCAGGCGCCGAAATCCTGATCGTGGACGAGAATTTCGTCTCGGTGGCGCAGGCCATCCGCGAGCGCGTACCGGCTCTCCGCATGCTGCTGCACATTGCCGACACGCCCGCGCCCGACGGCTTCGCGGACTATGAGACACTGATCGCAACGACTGAGCCGGCGGCGGATGCCGGCCGTCACGGCAGCGACCTTGCTGGAATTTTCTATACCGGCGGCAGCACCGGCAAGGCCAAGGGCGTCATGCTCAGCCACGACAACATGGTCACCAATGCGGTGAACGGCTGCTACATGATCGGCTACGATCCGAGCAGCGTGTATCTGCATGCCGCACCGATGTGCTACCTCACCGACGGCATGTCGACGCTATCGATCACCATGGCCGCGGGCACGCATGTCTTTATCCCGCGCTTCGAAGTCGAGACCTGTCTCGACGCTATGGCCCAGCACCGCGTTACCAACATCGCGTTGGTGCCGACCATGATCAGCATGATCGTGAATTCACCCGGCATCGAGAAGCGCGACCTGTCGAACCTGCGGCAATTCATGTTCGGGTCTTCGCCGATCACCGAAGGCACCCTGAAGCGCGCGGTCGAACTCTGGCCCAATATGAAATTCCTTCACGGCTGGGGCATGACCGAATTGTCGCCGATCGGCAGCATGATTCCGCATCACCTGCGGGATCCCAAGGTCTCAGGCGACAAGCTAAAGTCCTGCGGCGTGGCACCGCCCAATGTCGAGGTCATCATCGCCGACGAGGATGGCAAGGAAGTCCCGCGCGGCACCATCGGGGAAATCCTGGTGCGCGGCCCGATCGTGATGCAGGGCTACTGGAACAAGCCGGAGGAAACCGCGGCGGCCTTGCGCGGCGGCTGGCTGCATACCGGCGACGCCGCAATCATGGATGAGGACGGCCTGATCTTTATCGTCGACCGGCTCAAGGACATGATCATCTCCGGTGGCGAGAACGTGTATTCCACCGAGGTCGAGAACGCGATCTCGGTGATGCCGGAGATTGCCGAAGTTTCGGTGATCGGCATTCCCGATCCGAAATGGGGCGAAGCGGTCCATGCCATCGTGGTGCCGCGCAACGGCGCATCCGTGACGGCCGAGGCGGTGCAGGCGCATTGCCGCAATCTGATCGCCGGCTATAAATGCCCACGCAGCGTGGAATTGCGGACCGAGCCGCTGCCGGTATCCGCCGCCGGCAAGATCCAGAAAAACGTGCTGCGCGAGCCCTATTGGCGCGGTCAGGAGAAGCGAGTGAATTAAAGCGCGCGACCTGACCGGCAACAAGCATCGCGCCACAAGGCAAAACAACGGCGCGGCAAGGGAGGACGACAATGTCGAGCAACGATAGCACGATCGCTCCGCCGGCCCGGGTCGGTTTCTTCGGCCTCGGCGCGATGGGATGCGGCATGGCGGTCAATCTGGTGAAGGCCGGCTTCACGGTCTCGGCCTACGATCCGTCCGTCGACACGCGCAAGTCTTTCGAAAGCCGCAGCGGCGCCAAGGCGGTCGCGACACCGCGCGAGGCATGCGAGAACCAGGACGCGATCGTCACCATGCTCGGCGACGGCAAGATCGTGCGTGCGGCGCTGTTCGGCGGCGACGCTCCGATCACGACTGCGAAGACCGGAACGCTGGTGATCGACTGCTCGTCCTCCTCGCCGCCGGACACGCTCAGCCTTGGCCAGGATCTGGCGCAACGCGGCCTCACCCTGATCGATGCGCCCGTCTCCGGCGCGCAAAAGGGTGCCAACGACGGCACGCTGACGCTGATGGTCGGCGGCGATGCCGCCCTCGTGAAACGCGCCGACACGATCCTTCACGCGATGGGCAAGTCGATCTTCCATACCGGCCGGCTTGGCGCCGGTCACGCGATGAAGACCATCAACAATTATATTGCCGCACTGAATCTTGTCTCGGCGCTGCAGGGCCTGCTGGTGGGGAAGAAATACGGCCTCGACCCGGAGCAGATGGTCGACATCATCAATGCATCCTACGGCCGCAACGCCGCGACCGAATTCGTGGTGAAGCAGCAGGTCACGTCCGGCAAATTCGCAGCCAACTTCAAGATGTGGCTGATGGCGAAGGATGCCAATGTGATGGCCGAGACCGCGCGGCACGTCGGCTATAACGCGCCGCTGCCGCAGGATCTGACGGCCTGGCTCGCCGACGCGGAAAAGATGCTCGGCCGCGATGTCGACTTCACCAACATGTACAAATATTTCGACACGTTCTGGGACAGCGGTAAGGCGGGGGGATGATGTGCCACGTTACGTGTCCGCATACGCAGTGTGTCCCCTCCCCCCTTGCGGGGGAGGGCTAGGGAGGGGGGTAAACAGCAATCACATCCGCTGCAGCTTACCCCCCTCCCGACGCCCTTCGGACGTCGACCTCCCCCGCAAGGGGGGAGGTAAGTCGGAGCAAGCGGCAATACCTCACACTCCCCTGAACACCGGGGCCCTGCGCTCGCGGAACGCGGCAAGTCCCTCCTGGCCGTCGGGACCGCGCGTCACTTGTTTCTGGTAGCGCGCCTCCAACTCCAGCACCGCGTCGAGAGAGCGGTCTTCGGCCAGAATGTCCTTCGTCGCCCGGAAAGCGGCGGTGGGACCGCTGGCGATCAGCGCTGCAAGCTCGGACGTGCGCTCGGCCAACGCATCGGCCGGCACCGCCTCGTTGATCAGACCGAGATCGGCGGCCTCGCGCCCGCTCAGCAGGCGGCCGGTGAACACCAGTTCGGCGGCGCGATGCCGGCCCAGCCGGCGCTGAAAGAAATAATGGCCGCCTGAATCGAGCACGGCACCGATGCGGCGGAACGGGCTGCCGAAGATCGCATCGTCCGATGCAATCGTCATGTCGCAGGCCAGGGCCAGCCCCAGTCCGAAACCGAGCGCGGGGCCACGCACCGAGGAGATGGTCGGCACCGGCAGCGTATACAGCCGTTGCAGGATCGGACCGATCCGGTTCTGCAGTATGTCCTCCGCATCCTCACCGTCGGGATCGATCTCGCGCACATCGCGCCCCGAACAGAAGCTCGTGCCGGCGCCGCGGATCACCAGACAGCGCGACGCAAGCACGCGCGCGCTTGCGAACAGCTCGCCAAGCGCATCCATCTCGGTAAGCTTGAGGCTGTTCTTCGTCTGCGTGCGGTCGATCTCGAGCACCAGCACCGCGCCCTCATCGATCAGCCTGAACGGATCGCTCATGACCGCGCCCTCCGTAATGCGGCCCCGGCCGCCGGCGCTTCCGTGGCCGGCTCGGAATAACCAAGGGCCTTGCTCAAGTCCCGCGCCTTGCCGATCACCAGATCCGCGAGTTGTTTGTGCATCGCGGGCTTGTAGCGCATCATCGGCATGGTGATGCCGAGCGAGCCCATCACGTTGCCGTCGGCATCGAAGACCACGCGCGCGAAACCGATCGCTTCCGGAAAAATCTCGCCCTCCGCCGAGGCATAGCCGCGCTCGCGGATGTCTTGCAGCGCGGCTTTCATATCGGCGAGCTTCGGTGGCGGATTGCCGGCGGGTGACGGCCCCGCCTCAGCCACCGCCTTGGCCACCACATCGTCCGGCAGATAGGCCAGCATGCAGCGGCCGACCGCGCCCCAGGCCACCTTCTGCTCCATCAGTGGCTCGAAGTGATAGCCGAGCGGATGCGGCGAACGCGCGACCACGGTTCCGACGAAGCGGCGCGACGCCGGCAGATACATCGCAAAATAGCAGGTCTCGTGGCAGGCATCGCGCAGCGCATCGAGAATCGGCCGCGCGATCTCCTCGACATCGATCTGCCGGGTAATCAGCGAAGCAACACGGAACAATTCGCGACCGGCGCGATAGCGCTGTGTCGTGGCCCGCTGTTCGATCAGCCCTTGCGTCATCAGCAGCTTGAGCAGCCGGTGTACTGTGCTCGGCGGCAGCGACAATCTTTGCGCGAATTCCTTGACCGAGATTTCCCCGCCCATTTCCGCGACGCATTGCAGCAGGCGCACGACGCGAACCACAGTGCTGGTTGCTTCTTCCGACACCTTGCATGCCCCTTTAATGTGCTCGCAGAAATCCGATCGCGGCTTGTCAGGTCGCCCAGTGCGCTCTATCCTACTGAGTGGAAGAGCATTCCGCTAGAAGGAATGACACCGGGTGGGAGGAAATGACCGAGCGTCGGCAATTGACGGCCGCCGCGGCCGCACCGGATTTGCTTGACGCGCGCCTGTCCGGCGCCGCGATGCAACCCGGGGACGGAACAGCTGTGCCTGTCCCGGCCGCGCCGCTGCTCAGCGTTGAAGACCTGCATGTCAGCTTCGCCACCGATGTCGCCACCGTGCGCGCGGTGGAAGGCTTCAGCCTGCAGGTCAGGCCCGGCGAAATCGTAGCATTGGTGGGTGAATCCGGCTCCGGCAAATCGGTCTCCGCGCATTCGATCATGCGGCTTTTGCCGCGGACCGGCCGCGTCCCGCAGGGCCGCATCATGTTCGAGGGGCGCAATCTTCTCGACCTGCCCGAAGAGCAGATGCGCGATGTGCGCGGTCGCGAAATCGCGATGATCTTCCAGGAGCCGATGACTTCGCTCAATCCGGTGCTTCCGATCGGATTGCAGATCATCGAGCCGCTGCAATTCCATCTCAAGATGAGCACGCAGGAAGCGAATAAGCGTGCTGCGGAATTGCTGCGCCTCGTCGGCATCACCGATCCTGAACAGCGGCTCAAGCAATATCCGCATCAATTCTCAGGCGGCATGCGCCAGCGCGTGATGATCGCGATCGGGCTGGCCTGCAATCCGAAGCTGATCATCGCAGACGAGCCGACCACCGCGCTCGACGTCACCATCCAGGCGCAGATCCTCGAGTTGATGAAGTCGCTGTCGCGCGACCTCGGCATCGCGCTGATCATCATCACGCATAATCTCGGCATCGTCGCGCGTTACGCGCATCGCGTGGTCGTCATGTATTCCGGCCGCGTGGTCGAGCAGGGTGAGGCAGATCCGGTGTTTCACCGGCCGCGTCATCCCTACACCATGGGGCTCCTGCGCTCGGTGCCGCGGCTCGACCGCCCGCGCACCGGCCTGCTTGCGACCATCGAAGGACTGCCGCCTTCGGCCGCCGATGCATTGCCGGGTTGCCGCTTTGCGCCGCGCTGCCCGTTTCACCTGCCAGTCTGCGACACACCGCCGCCGCTCGCCCCGACCGATACCGGCGGCCTCTCGGCCTGCGTGCGCGCACCGGAGATCGCCGTCGGGAAGCTGGCCTGGAGCAAGGCTGGCATTGCGGCCGCCGATGGTGCGCGGCAGGATTCGCCGGTGCCCGTTATTTCGGTGCGTAACCTCACCAAGCACTTCGCGGTCAAGACCGGCATGATGGCACGGACGCATCAGGTGCGTGCGGTCCAGGATGTGAGCTTCGAGGTGCGGCCGGGGGAGACAGTCGGGCTGGTCGGCGAATCCGGCTGCGGCAAGAGCACCGTCGGGCGGCTGATCCTGCGATTGGAGACGCCGACTGCGGGATCGATCGCATTCGAAGGCCGCGACTTCGCCGATGCGAGCCGCGCCGAATTCAAGGCGATGCGCCGCAAGATCCAGGCGGTGTTCCAGGACCCCTACTCATCGCTCAACCCGCGGATGACCACCGGTCAGATCATCGCCGAGCCGCTGAGGGTTTATGGCATCAGTCCCGATGGCGGCGCCGCGCGCGAACGGGTTGCCACGCTGCTCAACGAAGTAGGCCTGCGGCCGGAAATGGCCGATCGCTATCCGCACCAATTATCCGGCGGCCAGCGCCAGCGCGTCGGCATTGCCCGCGCGCTTGCAATCGAGCCGCAATTCATCGTCTGCGACGAGGCGGTCTCGGCGCTCGACGTGTCGATCCAGGGACAGATCGTCAATCTGCTGGAATCGCTGCAGCGCAAGCGCGGCCTCTCCTACCTCTTCATTGCGCATGACCTCGCCGTCGTTCGCCACATCTCGTCGCGCATCGTGGTGATGTATCTCGGCCGGGTGATGGAAACCGCCGATCGCGACGAATTGTGCGACCGCCCGCTCCACCCCTATACCAAGCTGCTGCTCGACGCGGCACCGATCCCGGATCCGACGATCGAGAAGGAGCGCGCGCCGCGGCTGATCCAGGGCGAATTGCCGAGCCCGTTATCGCCGCCGACAGGCTGCGTGTTCCACACCCGCTGCCCGATCGCCACCGCCGAATGCCGGAAGGACATCCCCGCGCTCCGCGAGATCCGTCCCGGCCATTCCGTAGCCTGCATCAAGGTCTGAGAAGGGAGACGCGCGCATGTTCCGCTATGTCGCCAACCGCCTCCTGCTCGCGATCCCGACCCTGATCGGCGTCGCCATCATCACCTTCTTCGTGCTGCGGGTGGTGCCGGGCGATATCGTCGAGGCCAAGCTGCGCGGCGACGGCGCGCAGGTCACCGTCGACGTCATCGAACGCGAGCGTGCGCGGCTGGGCCTCGACAAGCCCCTGTCCGAGCAATTCGTCGACTGGATGAAGGGGCTCGCGCGGTTCGACCTCGGCAACTCGATGTGGACCGGCCGGCCGGTGATCGACGAAGTGGCGGCGCGCTTCCAGATCACCTTCCAGATCGCCCTGATGGCGACCCTGATCGGCTGTTTCATCGCAATCCCGCTCGGAACGATGGCGGCGCTCTACCGCGGCACATGGATCGACACCGCGATCCGCATGTTCGCGGTGGCCGGCCTCGCGGTGCCGAGCTTCTGGCTTGGGATGCTGATCATCCTCGGTATGCTGTGGAGTATCGGCACCCTGCCGCCTCTCACGTTCACGCCGATCTATAAGAATCCCGGAGCCAATCTCTGGCAGCTGATCTGGCCGGCGCTCGCGGTCGGATACCGTTTCGCGGCGGTGCTGACCCGCATCGTGCGCTCGTCGCTATTGGAGGTGCTGGGCGAGGACTATATCCGCACCGCCCGCGCCAAGGGCGTGATCGAATCGGTGATCGTACGGCGCCACGCCTTGCGCAATGCGCTGCTCCCGGCGGTCACCGTGATCGGGCTGGAATTTGCGTTTCTGCTCGGCGGCCTGGTGGTCACCGAGCAGGTGTTCAGCCTCAACGGACTCGGCAAGCTGTTCATCCAGAGCGTCACGCGGCACGACTTCACGCTGATCCAGGGCATGGTGATGCTGTTCGCCACCTTCTACATCGTCACCAATCTGGTGATCGACCTCGTCTATGCCGCGCTCGACCCGCGCGTCCGCTACAGTTGAGGCCGCCATGACCGACACCACCATCCGTCCCGCAAAGCGTTCGTCCTGGCTGCGCAATCCGCTGGTCGATTTCTGCATCAGGCAGCCGGCCGGCATGGTCGCGATGCTGGTGCTGCTGATCATGCTGTTCGCCGGTGTGTTTGCCGAATACATCGCCCCCTACGATCCGATCCGCAACAACATGGCCAGCATGCTGCAGCCGCCGAGCTGGAAGCATTGGCTCGGCACCGATCCGTTCGGCCGCGATATTTTCTCCCGCATCATCTACGGCGCACGCACCGCGCTGATCATCGGCTTGTCCTCTGCATTTCTCGGCTGCACAATCGGCGCGGTCATCGGCGCAGGGTCCGCCTATTTCGGCGGCAAGATCGACAACGCGATCCAGCGCGGCATCGACCTGATGCTCTCCTTCCCGCTGATCGTTCTGGCGCTGGTGGTCGTGGCCGTGCTCGGCCGCAATCTCGTGTTCGGGATCGACATCAACCTCATTATCGCGATCGCGATCCCGATCGTGCCGCAAGTTGCGCGCGTGATCCGCTCGTCGGCGCTGGTCGTCCGCAACCTGCCCTATATCGATGCAGCGCGGATCGCCGGCTATTCCAACACCCGCATCGTGCTGCGCCACATGATCCCGAACCTGATGGCGCCGTTCCTGATCATGCTGACCGCCTATATCGCTCAGGCGATCCTGCTCGAAGCGGTGCTGTCGTTCCTCGGTTTGGGCGTGTCAGAGCCGGTGCCGGCCTGGGGGCTGATGCTGTCGGGCAGCGCCTCGGATTTCTTCGAAGAGGCACCGTGGATCGTGATCTTCCCGGGACTCGCCATCAGCCTTGCGGTGTTCGCGTTCAATCTTCTGGGCGACGCGCTGCGCGACTGGCTCGATCCGAAATTCAAGACGTGAGGCGCATCACCGCCGCGCATCCTCGCGGATCATCGCCGCACCTTTCTCGCCGATCATGATGGTCGGCGCATTGGTATTGCCGGTCGTGATCTTCGGCATGATCGACGCGTCGACCACGCGCAATCTTTCAATCCCATGCACGCGCAGGCGCGGATCGACCACCGCACCCGGATCGATCCCCATCCGGCAGGTGCCGACCGGATGAAATACGGTCGACGTATGCATGCGCGCGAACTCGGTCAGAGCCGCATCGTCCTGCGCGTCAACGCCGGGCACGGTTTCGTGCGCAACCGCATCGGCGATCGCCGGCTGCGCGAAGATGCGGCGCGCCAGCCGGATACCCGCCAGCGTCACCTCCATGTCCCGCGATGCGGAGAAATAGTTCGGCTGGATCTTCGGCGGCTTCTTCGGATCGGGCGAAACCGCCATGATGGTGCCCCGGCTTTCCGGATTCACCGCGCAGACCGCCGCGGTCATGCCGGGTTCGCGCTCCAGCGCGCCGAACCGGCTGCGATCGTAGCTGCCCGGCGTGAACAGGATCTGCAGGTCCGGACTGATGCGGCCCTCGGTCATGCGGGCGAACAGACTTGCGGTGGTGACGCCGAAGGTGAGCGCGCCGGTCCCGAACAGGCACCAGCGCGCGACCTCGCGCATCAGACGCGGCCCGCGCCGCAGTTCATTGACCGAAATCTCGCCGCGCACGCGATAGGCAAGCAGCGCCGCAAGATGGTCGATCAGGTTCGAGCCGACGCCGGACAGGTCGTGCACCACCGGTACGCCGATCGATTGCAGATGCGCGCCGGGTCCGATGCCGGAGAGTTGCAGCAATTGCGGCGAATTCACCGCGCCGCTGCAGACGATCACCTCCCGCAACGCCCGCGCCGTCATCGTGGCGCCGCCGCGCTCGTATTCGACGCCGGTGGCGCGCCGCCCTTCGAACAGGATGCGTCGTGCGTATGCTCCGGTTTCGACCCGCAAGTTGGCGCGCCGCCTTGCCGGCCGCAGGAAGGCGCGGGCGGTCGACTGGCGGATGCGCACGCGCCGGCTCATCTGCGAATAGCCGACGCCTTCCGGCTGCGAGCCGTTCAGATCTTGCGTGAACGGCACGCCGGCCTCCACCGCCGCTTTCACAAAGCGATGGGTCAGCGGCAGGACGGTCCGATAATCCTCCACGGCCATTTCGCCGTCGCGCCCGCGGTGCTCGTCGTCTCCACCGAGGCGTCGCTCCGACTTCCGGAAATATGGCAGCACGTCCGACGAACTCCAGCCGGTGCAACCCATCTGCGCCCAGCCATCATAGTCGGCAGGGTGTCCGCGTAGATACAGCATGCCGTTGATCGCGCTCGATCCGCCGAGCACCTTGCCGCGCGGCCAGCCGAGCGCGCGATTGCCGATTCCGGGCTCCGGCTCCGCGGTGTAATTCCAGTTGACCACCGGGTGACGCAGCAGCGTCACCATGCCGGCCGGGATGTGGATCATCGGCCGCCAGTCGCTCGGGCCGGCTTCGAGCAGCAGCACGCGATAACCATCTTCGGACAGCCGCGCGGCCACCACGCAGCCTGCAGAACCCGCGCCTACGACGATGAAATCAGCTTCGGCGGATTGCATGGCTCGTTCCAGAAACAGCAAAAGGCGGGGCCAGCGGCCCCGCCCTTTTATCGTGAGACCGTTACCGGTCGAACCAGACTTCCGACATGTCGAGATTGAGCACGGTGGTGGGAGCGAGCTTCCAGCCCTTAAACTCTTTCACCGCAGCGGTCGCGCGATTGTTGCCGAACAGCGGGATGTTGTAGCCCTGCTCCATCAGCCGCTCAAGGAACTGTCGCACAACCTTCTTGCGTTCGGCCGGGTCCTGGATATCCGCCTGCTTGTCGAACAGTTCCACCAGCACCTTGTCGTCTGCGCCGGAGTAATTGTTCGGACTGCCGGGGATGAACTTCACCAGCACTTCGTTCGGATCGACACTGACCGTATTGTTGAAGTCGATCGCGACGTCATAATTGCCGCTGGTGAGCGCCGCGAAATAGGGCGGCGTCTCGGCCGGGATCTGGTCGACCTCGATGCCGATCTGCCGCCACTGGTCCATGATGAAGATACCGAGCGGCTGCCAGGGCAGGCGGACGTTGCGATTGAGCAGCGTAAGTTTCAGATTCGGCACGCCTGCTTCCTTGAGCAGCCTCTTGGCCTCCTCCTGCCGCTGCTTGATATCGTTCGAGCCGAAGCCCGGCAGCTTTTCCATCTCCTCCTTGGAATAGGCGACTGGGCTTGCCGGCGGCACGAACACCGTCGGGAATTCCAGCGTCGCGAGCTTGGAAAGGCTCGGGATGCCGCCCTGCCGGTCGATGGCGAGGCTCAGCGCCTTGCGCACCCGCGGATCGTTGAACGGCGGCTTCTTCACATTCACGGTCAGGAAGTTCGTGATGTTGAACGAGTTCTCGTGGATCACCACGGCATCGCCGCGCAGATTCCTCAGGCGCGTGCGATCCGGCGGCGCGACCATGAACAGCAGCGCATCGACCTGATCGCCGGCCAGCGCATTGATGACGCCCGGACCGTTGATGAAGAAACCGCGGATGCCGTCGAGATAGGGTTTGCCCTTCTGGAAATAATTATCGAAGCGCTTCGCCGACCAGTGCGAGCCCTTCGCATATTCCTCGAATACGAACGGGCCGGTCCCCATCACATTGGTCTCGTAGAATTTCTGGTCCGCTTCCAGCTTCTTCGCCGAATAGACGCAGTTCCACGGATTCGCGAACATGTAGAGCGCGGCCGGGTTGACGTGCTTGAGCTTGAACACGACGGTGTCGGCCGACGGCGTCTCGATCGATTCAATGCTCGAGAATTGCCCACGGCGGGCCGAGGTGATGCCTTGCGGCGGATTGCGCAGGCGATCGAAGGTCGCCTTGATGTCGGCCGACGACAAGTCGCTGCCGTCATGGAATTTGACGCCCGGCTTTATCTTGAACGTATAGGTGAGACGGTCGGGCGCGACCGTCCAGGAATCGGCGAGGTCGCCGACGATCTTGGAATAGTCGTTGGTGTCGTATTTCAGGAGCGTCGAGTAATGCGGCGCCAGGACTTGAAGCGCGAATGACGTTGCCGCGGCATGGCAATCGAAATTCGTTGGCTCGCCCTCGATGACATGTCTCAGGACACCGCCGCGCTTGGGCGTTTCAGCCATGGCTGCGGTTGAAATGCTGCCTGCGATCGCGAGGCAAACAAGACCTTGCGCAATCCGAGCGATAGCTCGCATCAGAACCTCCCCTTGTCGTGCGATCGCCGCTTTGCGCACGCGATCACCGTTCCGTTTATCGGAACCTCTTTCCTTACAGTGGAGTCTAACCGCCACACATCCGGCGTCAATGCAAACCGCAGCCGGTCAGAGATCGCGGTCGATCGTGTCCAGGAATTGCGGTCTGCGCCGCTCAAGAAATGAGCGCACGCCTTCGGCAAGATCGGCCGACGTCGACAGCCGCGCGGCATGCTCGCGCGCCTGTGAAAGCGCAGTCTGCTCGTCAAGGTCTTGCGCCGCGGCGATCATCCGCTTGGCATATTGCATTGCACGCGCTGGCGCCGCCGCAAGACGTTGCGCAAACGCTTCGCTTTCCGTTGCAAGATTGGCCTGCGGCACAACGCGCGCGATCAGGCCCCAATGCAGCGCGGTCGGCGCGTCGATCGGTTCGCCGAGCAGCATCAGTTGCCGTGCGCGCACGGGCCCGATCTGCCGAGTGACGCGAAGAATGCCGCCGGCGGCCGGGATCGCGCCGAGCTTGATTTCAGGCAGCCCGAACCGAGCGTGCTCCCCCGCGATGATGAAATCGCAGCAGACCGCAAGCTCGAGCCCGCCGCCCAGCGCAACGCCCTCGACCACCGCGAGTGTCGGCTTCGCGCAACGGGCCAGCCGGTCAAACAGCAGGGCATCGGACTCGAATTGCGCAAGCGTGCGCTCTGCCGACCCGAGGCTTGCCGTGATTTCGTTGATATCGAAGCCGGCACAGAATGCCTTCGGCCCGTCGCCTCGCAACACGATGGCACGGACGCTGTCATCGTCTTCGAACGCTCGCAGCCGCGCCGCAAGTTCGGCGCGCATCGCGGTGTCGAGCGCATTCATCGGCGGCGCGGATATCGTGGCGGTCGCGACCCCGTCCGTTATGCCAGTAAGGATGCGACCCATGAGCGATCTCTCGTGTGTCTAGCGGTCTGGCGGAAGCATCGTCAAAACAGACGATGCCGTGGCCAGGATCGCATCGCCCCCCTCCGCGCGCAGGCTCGCGCGCGCAAATCCGTTACGGCGGCCGATGCGGTCGATTTCCCCCTCTGCCAGCAAAGCGCCCGGCTTGACGGCGGCAAGGAACGAAACGGTCAGGCTCGCGGTGGCGAAATGAACATTGTCGTCGAGCGTGGTCATGATTGCGGCGGCCATCGCGAAATCCAGCATCGCCGATACCGCGCCGCCCTGTACCACGCTGGCGCCTTGCATGAACAATGGCGCCGGCTCGAACCGCAACAGCACCCGGCCGTTGCCCGCGGAGACGATGGTGGTACCGAGCGCCAGCAACAGCGGCGACGAGTCGAACGCAAGCGGCACGTCCGGACTGGCGAGAAATTCGCGGATGCGCGCCCGATCCGGGTTCATGGCAGTGATGAAGCTCGCTTCGGTCAATCGATCTCGATGCACACCTTGCCAACGTGATTGCCACCCTGCAACCAGGTCAGCGCCTCCGGGAGTTGCTGCAGCGGAAACACCTTGTCCACCACCGGCTTGATGTCGTGCTGCCCGATCGCGCGCAGCATGTCGGAAAACTGCCGGCGATTGCCGAGCGCGACGCCGATCACATTGAGCATATTCATGGTGATGAGTGGCAGCGGGAAGTCCAGCGAAGGGCCGGCGACCACGCCGATCACGGCAATCGTCCCGCCAAGCCTGGATGCCCGGATCGACTGCTTGATGGTGCCGGCGCCGCCGACTTCGACCACCAGATCGACCCCGCGCCCGCCATTGAGCTTGCGCGCGGTCTTGCCCCATTCAGCGTCCTCGCGGTAGTTGATCACGTGATCGGCGCCCAACGCCTTCAGCCGCTGGAGCTTGGCGTCGCTCGACGATGTCGCGATCACGGTGGCGCCGGCCGCCTTTGCGAATTGCAGCGCGAACAGCGACACGCCGCCGGTGCCTTGCGTCAGTACGACATGTTCAGGCCCGGTCTTCAGCGCGACGCGGACCGCGCTCCAGGCGGTGATTGCCGCACATGGCAGGGTCGCCGCTTCAATGAAGCTCAGGTTTGCCGGGATCGGCAGGATCGCGTCGGCGTTGAACACCCGGTATTGCGAGGCGACGCCATCCGCCAGTCCGCCGGGTGCGTCGCGCAGCAGAAACTCCTGCGGCTCGCCATCCTGCCAGAACGGAAAGAAGCAGCCGACCACGCGGTCGCCGACCTTCCATTCCCGCACGCCAGCACCAACCTCGGCGACCTCGCCGGCGCCGTCGGACAAAAGGATCAGGTCCTCGCGCTTCTGCATCCCGCCGTATTTGCCGTCGAGCGTCAGCAGGTCGCGAAAATTCAGCGAGGCCGCTTTCATGCGCACCAGCACCTGGCCGGGGCCGGGCTTCGGATCGGGAACATCGCGCAACGCGAGATTGGACAACCCCAACCCGCCCATCACCATAGCCTTCATCGGCGCTTCTCCTTTGCCGTCCCTCGCAGCGCGTCGCGGCGCCGCTTACAATTCGTGGAACCTGCGATTGTCCTTCGCCATCTCGAGCAGCATGGCGGGCGGTTCGAAACGTCCGCCGAAGCGGCCGGCATAGTCCTTGGCGCGGCGCGCGAATTCCGCAGCACCGACCCGGTCGACATAGGAGAATACGCCACCAAGATGCGCCGGATAGCCCCAGCCGAGCACGGCGGCGAGATCGCCGTCGATCGGGCGGCTGACCACATCCTCCTCCAGCGTACGAATGGCCTCCAGCGATTGAACGTAAAGCAGCCGCTCGCGAACGGTCTCCTCGTCCAGCGACGACGGCGTGGAACCGAGACAGGCGGCCAGCCCGTCCCACGGATCGCGAGTGTCGCCGTTATAGGTATAGACGCCGTTGCCCTCGATCTTGCCAACGCGGCCAGCATCCGCAAGCTTGCCGACGGTCTCGCGCGCGACGCTGCCACGATCGGCGATGCGATGGCCGTCGCCGCGCATGGACGCGAAGATGTCCTTCAGGAGCGGCATTGTGACCATGTCGCAGAGTTGCACCGGGCCGAGTGAGAAGCCGGCATTGACCGCGGCGTTGTCGATCAGTTGCGGCGCAACGCCTTCGGCCAGCAGGTTCATGGTTTCGCTGGAATAGGTGGTGACGATCCGGCTGGTGAAGAAGCCAAGCCCGTCACGCACCACCACCGGCGTCTTGTCGATGGCTTTCAGGAAGTCCAGAGCGCGCGCCAGCGTTTCGTCCGAGGTGGCGGCGGTCCGGATCACCTCGACCAGCGGCATGCGATCGACCGGCGAGAAGAAATGCAGGCCGATCATGCAGGATGGATCGGAGACGGCGCGCGCCAGTTCGGTGATCGGAATGCTGGAGGTGTTGCTCGCAATCGGCGTGCCCGGCCGGGCGGCGGCAGCGACCTTCGCCAGAACCTCCTGTTTGAGATCTGCGCGTTCGAACACCGCCTCCACAACGATACCGCTGGTGGCGATTCCCTCATAGGAAGACGTTGCGCGGATTCGCCCGATCACGTCGGCATACGAGCCGCCGCGCAGGCGCCCGCGCTCGGCATCGCGTTCCGCATTCTTGGCGATGGACTGCCGGCTCTTGAGAGCGACGTCGTCCGACACATCGATCAGGTCGACCTGCATCCCGGCCTGTGCGGCGACGTAAGCGATGCCGCGTCCCATCACGCCGCCGCCGATCACGGTGACTTTCGCCGGCTTTGACGCAGCCACGTCTTTCGGCCGCATCTTCATCGCCTTGGCGTCGGTCGTGCCGACGAACAGCGTGCGGATCTTGGCCTTGGCATCGGGCGAGGCCGCAAGCCGCGCGAAATAGCGCGTTTCAATCGCGATACCGGCATCGAGGCCACGCTCCAGCCCGTGATGCAGCACCTGCAGGATCGCTTCGCTGGCGAGATCGCAACCGGCGCTGCGCTTGTGCAGCCGGGTCCAGCTGCCCATGAAGAACATGCGCCCTTCCGCCGATTGCGGCGCGAACCCCGGCAGCTTGTAGCCTTTCACGTCCCACGGCTGCGCCGCATTCGGGTTGGCGAGCGCCCAGGCTTTGGCCTCCGCACGCAACTGCTCGGCTGGCACCACCGCATCGATGATTCCGGCAGCGAGCGCATCGGCCGGCTTCAACCGCTTGCCTTCCAGCAACAAGGGCGTCGCCGCCGCGATCCCGATCAGTCGCGGCAGGCGCTGTGTACCCCCGCCGCCCGGCATCAGCCCGAGCGTGACCTCAGGCAGCCCGAAACGCGCCGACGCAACGTCGGCCGCGATCCGGCGATGACAGGCCAGCGCCAGCTCAAAGCCGCCACCGAGCGCAGTGCCGTTGAGCGCGGCGACCACCGGCTTGCCGCCGGTTTCGAGTTTGCGCAGCGCCTTCAAAAACGGCGTCACGATCGCGATCGCATCGGCCGGTGTCTCGACGCGGCGCAACTGGTCGAGGTCGCCGCCGGCGAGGAAGTCGCGCTTCGCCGAGGTGAGGACAATTCCTTTCACAGACTCATCGGCCAGCAGCCGGTCGATCAGTGCGGCGAATTCGACGTTGTCCTGCGCGCCAAGCGTATTCACCGGCCCGGGGCTGTCGAACACAAGGAGGGCGATTCCGTCGCCCAACTCTTCCTGACGGATCATCCTAAGTCTTCCTGCCGGATCATGTTGTTGTTCTCTCAGACCCGTTCGATCAGCGTTGCGACGCCCATGCCGAGCCCGACGCACAGCGTGGCGACGCCGCGCTTCGCGCCGGTGCGCTCCAGTTCGTCGACCAGCGTGCCGATCATGATATTGCCGGTTGCACCGATCGGATGACCCATGGCGATAGCGCCGCCATTGACGTTGACGCGATCGTGCGCAACGCCGGTCTCTTCCATGAAATGCAGGACCACCGACGCGAAGGCCTCGTTCACTTCGAAGATGTCGACATCGTCGAGAGTCAGTCCCGCTCTTGCGACCGCCTTGCGCGCGGCCTCGCCGGGAGCGGTCAGCATGAGGCAAGGCTCGCAGCCGACGGTCGCAAAGCTGACGAATCGCGCCCGCGGCTTGAGGCCAAGCTCCTTGCCGAGTGCGGGCGAGCCGATCAGCATCGCGGCTGCGCCGTCGACCACGCCGGACGAATTGCCAGCGGTGTGAACGTGATTGAGCCGGTTCACCTGCGGATAGCGATGGCGCACGATGTCACCGAAGCCACCTTTCACCGCCATGGTCTCGAAGGCAGGCTTGAGCTTGCCGAGCGCCGCCATATCGGTGCCGGGGCGCATATGCTCATCGCGCGACAGGCACGGCGTGCCGTTGAAATCGCTCACCGTGACCACGGAGCGCGCGAAGCGCCCCTCGTCCCAGGCGCGCGCCGCGCGCTTTTGCGATTCCACCGCATAGGCGTCGACATCCTCGCGCGAATGGCCGTCCAAAGTTGCGACGAGATCCGCCGCGACACCCAGCGGCGTAAAATTGGTGATGGTGTTGAATTCGGCATCGCTGCCCCAGGGGCCGCCGGTGCCGCCCATGGAGATCAGCGACATCATCTCGACGCCGCCCGCGATCATGCAATCCGCCTGCCCGGCCATCACCCGCGCAGCAGCGGAATTGGCAGCGTCCAGTCCTGACGAACAGAAACGGCTGACCACCGAACCGGAGATGCGATCGTCGAAGCCCGCGCGCAGCAGCGACGATCGCGCGATGTCGGCGCCCTGGTCGTCGACGGCGTCGCCGCAGCCGAAGACGATGTCATCGATGGTCGCACGGGTGCATCCGGTGCGCTGATCCAGCGCCTTGAGGACCGTAGCCCCGAGATCGATCGGGGAAAGCGTATGCAGACTGCCGGTGGCGCGGCCGGAACCCCGTGGCGTGCGCAGCGAATCGTAGATCAAAGCCTCGGCCATGATGCGTCCTGCCCTCGGCCGCGACGCGCCACTCGAGGCGTCGCCGTACGGCTCTGCGTTCCGTTATCCGGAATGATATTTCATCTATTGATATCGGAGCGGCGAAGCGAGTTCAAGCGGCGGCCCCGATGATGGGCTTATGCTAGGATAATATCACTATGTTGAATGACCGGTGCAGATGATCGACGCATCAGCTTTCTCCATCGATGTACCCGGCCGCGGCGCGGTTTCCGCAAAGCTGACGAAGCCCGACGCGCCGCTAGCGGCCTTCGTCTTCGCCCACGGCGCCGGCGCCGGCATGACGCACCCTTTCATGCAGGCCGTCGCAACCGGACTTGCCGCGCGCCGCATTGCGACCCTGCGCTACCAGTTTCCGTATATGGAGCATGGCAGCAAGCGACCGGATCCACCTGCGGTCGCACAAGCGACCGTCCGCGCCGCGGTCGCGGCAACCGCAGCGGCGTTGCCCGGCGTGGCGCTGATCGCAGGCGGGAAATCCTTTGGCGGACGCATGACGTCGCAGGCACAGGCCGCGGAACCGCTGCCGCATGTACGCGGGCTGTGCTTCTTCGGCTTTCCGCTACATCCGGCCGGCAAACCCGCGACCGATCGCGGCGCGCATCTCGCGACGATCAATGTACCGATGCTGTTCCTTCAAGGCGCCAGGGACGCGCTCGCGGACGTCGACCTGATCGAACCGTTGATCGCATCGCTCGCGCCACGCGCGACCCTGCATCTCGTCACCGATGCCGATCACTCGTTTCACGTTCCGGTGCGATCCGGGCGCAAGGATGCACAGGTGATGGAGGAAATCCTGGATGCGATGGCGGATTGGACCGCGCACATCCTCGACGAACATTGATTGCCGCGCGTGAAAGTGTCGCAATGTTCGATTTTGATCCATCAGCCGCATTATCGCACCGCAATCAGTAATCGGGTGCCCCTGCGCGTCATAGGACTGCCCCATTGCCTGATCCAAATAGGGACAGGGATTCGAGTGGGGGCTCGCATCATGACGACTTCATCATCCGCGGCTCGCCGTTCCGTTTGTGCGTCCGCGATCGTCGCTTTGGCATCCACGTACCGCGTTGACGTTTTTGTACCGCGACTGGGCCGCGCTTGCTGTCCCACCGAGCTGCCATTGCCGGGGGATATTCAATGATCAACATGCTGATCGGCGCCGTCCTTGGCGTCGGAGGATTCATTGCGCTCGAATGGTGGCTCGTCGGCCGCAAACCGGCAGGCAACAGGGGGACTCATGGTATTCGATGAATCCGACTGCGACCGCATGGAGCGCGCGCTGGTGCGGGCCTATCAGTTCTTCATGAGGAGCGGCCGCCTCTCCACCGAAAATCTTTCGATCACCAAGGCGACCTTGAGCCGCGCCATCATGCACGCGATGGAACGCGGCGAAAGGGATGAGTCGCGGCTGGCGATGTATGCGGTGAATACCTTCGCCACCTATGCCAGCGACATCCTGGCCAGGGACCTGACCTATATCGGCGCGCGGCGGCACGCGATCATGACGCGTGGCGCCTCGGCCGACAGAGATCGCGGTTCGATCAGGGTGTCTTGACGGACCGTCCCGACACCGTCCGGCTGACGGAATCCGGCCATCAATATCTCCACCCGTCGTTCGACACGATCCGCCGCGAAACGCGCGTTGGCCTAGGGGCCGGAGCGCTTCGTGTTTCCACGATCAAGACTCTCGATCGTGTCGAACAACGACCGGACATCGCTTTCGGCGATCGCCCGCGTGATAAAAACGAAACGGCTTGTGCGATCGCCGTTCGACCAGGATTGCAATTCCGCCGGCGGGTGCGCGAGATGCTGCACGAATTGCACCACCACCGGCCCGTTACATCCTTTGATGTTCAGCAGCCCCTTGGCCCTCAGAATATCGCCACCGCGAAGCGCCAGCAGCGTATCCATCGCCCGCGCGACCACGTCCCAGGCGAGCGGCTGATCCCATGTCAGTGTGAAGCTGCCAATTCCGTCGCTATGGAGGAATTCAGCCGGAGCTTCGGCCCTGAACGGCGATGATGACTGCGCTGGCGCGAAGATCGAGGGATCGGCCCGACCCGCGTCCGCCCTCACAATGGGCGCGCGCGGATTGAGCGAGCGCAGTCGCGCGGCCAGCGCATCGCCGTCATTCGCCGTCGCGATATCGACCTTGGACATCACGATCCGGTCGGCCAGTATCACCTGCTGCCGCGCCTCGGCAAACTGCGTGAGCGTCGTCAGGCCATTGACGGCATCGGCGACCGCGACCACCGCGTCCACGTGACATTCACCGCCAAGCGCGCGATCGGTGGCGAAAGTGCTCAGAATCGGACCCGGGTCTGCCAGGCCCGACGTCTCGATCACGATGCGCCTGAAATGCGGCACGAGCCCGCGCTCGCGTTCCGACATCAATCTGTGCAGCGCCAACTGAAGGTCGGAGCGGACATTGCAACACAGGCAACCGTTGCCCAGGAGAACGGTCTCGTCGGCGCTCGAGCGAAGCAAGGCATCGTCGATTCCTGCGGAGCCAAATTCGTTGACCACGATGGCGGTCCCATGCCCCTCGGCGCTGTCGAGAAAGGCCTTCACCAGCGTGGTTTTTCCGGCACCAAGAAATCCGGTGACGACAATCACCGGGATCCGTGCGCCGCGTTCGTGGCGCAGGCGGCGGCCGAACGGACCGGCATCCGGAGAGCGGAACAGTTGCTGCATGGTTCAGTGCCGGACCTCGCTCCGGTCGCGGAGCAGCCTAGAACTCCATCTCGAGAATATACAGCCCGCCGACATGGCGATCGACCGTGTAGACGATGCCGCGTTCGTCCACGAACACATCGTTGAGCTGGATGGTGCCGAGCGGGGCAAGCGGCGGCGCTTCCGGCACGAAGGTCGCAATTTCCTTTGGCTGATAAGGGTTCGAGATATCGTAGGCGCGGATGCCGCCATTGAAGAAGGTGCCGACCACGACCTGATCGGAGTACCAGGCATGCGGCGACGGCACATTCTCGTGGATGTTATGAGCGCCAAAGCGCCCGCCACGTCCCTTGAATGCGTCATATGGCAACGGGCAGGTCGAGATCGGAACCGGGTTGGTCTCGTCACGTCCGTCGAGAATCCAGATCAGTTTCGGCCAGTCTGCGGCATTGTCGATGACCGACTCGTCCGTGACCACCAGAAGCCCGCGGTCGAACAGCGGCATGATCGTATGCGTGAAGCCGTGATAGGGCGGCGAGTTATCCCAGCGGCAGATCGGCTTCGGCCGCGACATGTCGGAAATGTCCATGATGAACATCCCGCCGTCGATGTAACCGAGATAGCAGCGGTCCGGCCGCTGCGGGTAGACATTGGTGTTGTGTGCGCGGAAGCCCATGTCGCAGAGCGGCTTCGGATGGCGCGCCGGCGGCGGCACGTCGTCGCCCACCCGTGTGCCCGGCATCCACCAGCGGCCGGCTTCTACCGGCTTGGACGGATTGCGGACATCGAAAATCTGGTAGCATTGGTCGTCCAGCGGATGCGTCGCCTGGAAGTCCGGCGCACCGGACGCCATGTGGACATAATTGCCGTCACAGAACCACAACTGGTGCACGCCGCGCGAATAGGGCCCCGAACGGTCGACGAAGGCAATGCTCTTCGGATTTTCCGGCACCGAAATGTCGAACAGTTCGAACCCCGCCGGCTTCTGCCCGACCTTCTGGCATTGATAGGCGACGGCCATGATGTCGCCGCTGATTTCCAGCGAGTTCGACCGCATGTAGCTTTCAGGCAGTTCGGTCTGAACCACGATCTTCGGGTCGCGCGGGTTGCTCACGTCGACGGCGGTGAAATTTTTCGGCGCGCTCTCGTGCGCCAGCCAGATGATGCGGCGGCCGTCCTTGGCGACCTGAACCGCCATGCCCTCCCCCATTCCGCCGAAACCTCCGAGTTCGTGATGGCCAAGCAGCTTGAAATTCCACGCCACGGAATCGGACGCACGGGACTTGAGGGCATTTTCAGACATTGCATTCTCCAGACACACAATCAGTCATGCCCGGGATTTGCCCGGGCACCAATCTGCTCGACTAGCACAGAACGCCGATGGCCGGGACGGACCCGGCCATGACGCAGGATGATCGACCTTAGGACGCCGCGCGCGCCTTCTCCATGAAGTCGGGCCGCAGTGCCTTTTTCCAGTCGGGGATCGCGGAAATCCGCTTGGCCTTCAGCAGAATCTCCGCCTCCCCCTGCATATAGGGTGCCAGATCGGCTGGAAAGCCGGGATTGACCTCGACCCGCGCCAGCGCCTTCTCGAAGGTCTCCGGCGCCATCTTGTAGCCCTTCTCGGTGTAGAATTTGTAGATCGAGTCAGCGACCTTCTTCGGCTGTTCCTTGAAATCGCGCGCGACATCCAGCCATGCCTGCAGATAGGCGACGACGGCCTTCGGGTTCTGCTCGATAAAATCCGGCGTCGCTGCCATGAACACCGGCATTTTGTCGTAAGGCGAGAAATCGGTGAGGATATTGGCGATCCCGTCGGCTTCCGCGATCGCATTATATGGCTCGACCGTCACCGCCGCGTCGATGGTCTTGGCGGCGAGCGCGGCAACCATGTCGTTGACGTTCATCCGCACCTCCTGCCAGTCGCTTTTCTGCAGGCCGGCCTTGGGCGCGATGGTGTTGGTGAAGATGTTGGCGGTCGAGGCTCCGACCTGGTTGCCGATTTTCATGCCCTTCAGGTCGGACACACTCTTCAGGTTGAGGTCCTTGCGGGCGATGACCGCAGCGGTCTTGCCGACCTGCTCGATCACGGCAATGCCGACGAGACCGCCCTTGTCGTGTCCCAGGATCATGGACTGGCCGGCATAGGTGCCGAGATCGACCTGACGCGCCACCATCTGCTGCATGGTGAGATTGCCGGACGGCACGGCGAATTCCTCGAACTTCAGGCCGCGCTTTTCGAGCGCTCCGGAGCGCAGCAGATAATAGGTCGGCATGCCCCACATATTGGTCTGATAACCCTGACGGACCGTCGCCATCTGCGCATCCGCGAAGCGCATCCCGCCAATTCCGGCGGCAAGCGCGGCACCGCTCGCAACGATGTAATCTCGGCGGGTCAGCCCATTCCTCCGTGTCGTCATGGCTAAGTCCTCCCTGTGCCGGCCGTAACCGGATTTGTTCTCAGTTCTGTATCTGGCCCAGTTCTCGCAGCAGTTTCTTCTGATAGTCGAGAAATTCCACACTCAGCGGATCGCGCGGACGCGGCAGATCGATCTGCACCTCCGCCTTCACGGTGCCGGGATGCGGTGTCATGACGATCACCCGGTCGGCGAGATACACCGCCTCCGAGACATTGTGGGTGACGTAAATCACGGTCTTCTTGGTCTCGCGCCACACATCCGCCAGCAGGCGCTGCATGTCGTCGCGCGTGAGTGCGTCGAGCGCCGCGAACGGCTCGTCCATCAGGAGCACCGCCGGGTTATAGGCGAGCGCGCGAGCAATCGCGACGCGCTGCTGCATGCCGCCGGAAAGATGGTGCGGATAGGATTTGACGAATTTCTCCAGTTTCACCAGGCGCAACTGCTCGAGCGCGATGGCTTCGCGCTCGTCCTTCGGCACGCCCTTCATTTCGAGACCGAAGGCGACATTGCCGAGCGCCGTGCGCCACGGAAATAACTGGGCAAAATCCTGGAACACCACGCCGCGGTCCATGCCGTGGCCGTTGACTTTCTTGCCGCCGATCCTGATCTCGCCGCCGCTTGGCGAAATGAATCCCGCAATGATGTTAAGCAGCGTGGACTTGCCGCAACCGCTCGGACCGACGAGGCACAGGAACTCCGAGCGGTCGATATCGAGACTCACATCCTGCACGCCGGTCACGCGTCCGGCGGGAGTATCATAATTGAGACAAACGTCCCGGATTTCGATTTCAGCCATCCCGACCGCTGAACCTTTCCTTATGTACGCGCCGCCCGGACCATTCCCCAGCGCATGACGGTGGCCTTCTCGATCGATCCGAAGAACAGGCGCTCGAATGCAAAGCCGATGAATCCGATCACCGCGAGCGAGGCCAGCATCATGTCGGCTGCGAGGAACTCCTTCGAATCGAAGATCACCCAGCCGAGCCCCCAATCGGAAGCGGCCAGGAATTCCGCGCCGATCACCGCGATCCAGGCGCGCAGGAACGCCTGCCGCACGCCGGTGATGATGAAGGGCGACGCGGCCGGAATCATGACCTTCCAGAACATCGATTGCCCGTTTGCACCCATGGCGCCGGCCGCACGCAGCCACAACGGGTTGACCGACCGGACACCCGACCAGGTATTGATCAGAATCGGGAACGTCGCGGCGTAGAACACAATCAGGATCGCGACCGTATTGCCGAGCCCGAACCACAGGATAAAGACAGGAACCCAGGCGAGCGAAGGAATCGGCATCAGCGCGCTCGCAAGCGGCAGGCAGAAATTCTCCACGCGCTTGAAGCGCGCCATCAACACCCCGAGCGGCACCGCGACGATAATGGCGAGCGTCATCCCGACCAGCACCCGATAGAGGGTGGCGGACGCGTGGTGCAGCATTGTGCCGTCAGTCAGCGCGGTCCATAGCGTGGCGCCGACCTTCGACAAGGGCGGGAGCAGGACGGCCGGAAAATAGCCGCTGCGAGCGGCAACCTCATAAATGACGAGCAGCGCGATGACAGAGGTTGCGGCGCGCCGCCACGAGCGGATGCGTTCTGCGGTCAACGTCATCGCATCATGCCCCAGCGAACAAGCGTGTAGTCCTCGAGTTTCTGGAACACGAGTTTCTCAAGCGTCAGCCCGATGATGCCGATCACGGCGACGCCCGCCAGCATCACATCGGTATTGAGAAACTCGCGCGCACCGAAGATCAGCCAGCCAAGCCCCCAGGACACCGCCGCGAGCATCTCGACGCCGACCAGCACCCGCCAGGCCTGCGCAAGCCCAAGCCGCCAGCCGGTGAGGATATACGGCAAGGCGCCGGGCAGGATGACATGGCGGAAAACCTTTTGATCGCTCGCGCCCATGGCCTGCGCCGAACGCAGCCAGATCTCCTTCACCGCCTTGACGCCCGTCCATGTGTTGAACACGATCGGGAAAGTCGACACGAACGCGACCAGGAGTATCGTCGGCAGATTGCCGAGCCCGAACCACAAAAGGAATAGCGGCGCATAGGCAATACCGGGAATCGGCGCAAGCATGGCGACGATCGGCAGCGTGTAGTCTTCGGCGCGCTTCGACCGGCCCATGGCAATGCCGATCAGCACGCCGATCGCCGCGGCAATCGCAAAGCCCGCGAGCAGCCGCAGGATCGTCTCGAACGCGTGATGGGGCAGGATGCCTGCAACGGTGAGTTGCCAGAAAGCGGTGGCAATGTCGCCGAGCGTCGGAAACAGCTTGCTCGGGAACGACCCGCTGCGCGCCACGATCTCCCAGATGATGCCGACCACGACAAACGGCAACGCGTTGCGCGCAAGGCTGCGCAAAGCCTGCCCGGCGGATGTGGCAGACGTGACTGGAGCCGCGGACGCTGCCTGAACGGCATCGGTCATGGCAATCCGAACGTTTCCTACCCGATCCGGCGCGTTGCTTTGAGCTTCTGTCGTGCGCCGGATGAAGAGAGGATATTCGTCTGCGCGCGATCAAACAACCGCCGGGATGACTTGCCGCATCCTTTCATTCGGCGGTCGCACCGCCGGGTATCACATGGTGAAAGAAACCTGGCGAGAAACCCGCGATGTTGCTTTCGCGTTAGCGGCTCAATGTTGGCGGCGCGTTGGCAGCGGCGCACCACCGAACCGGCTGTGCATGATCGTCGTCGCACCATCTTCGCAGGTGCAACATCCCGCACCAGTAGCGTGAACGCGTGCCATGCACATTCTTGCCCACTCCGCAGCGTTCAAAAACAAGGCAGGCAGGATCATAAGATCGCTGGACGCGAGACCGGGAAGGCGCGCTATAATCTTCGTGACGGCACAACAAACAAGACGCTGAAGCGTCGCCGCCTTGAGGAAATGCCAATCAGACGCATCGACCGCAAATCATGCGGCAAATGCGCATCATAGGGAGGGTTGCATGAAGGTCTCTCGCCGCACTGCCATCAAGGGCGCGCTCGCCGCCGGCGTCAGCACGCAGGTCGTCAAAATTCCTGCAGCGGTCGCGCAGGCCGCGCCGATCCAGGTCGGCTTCCTCACCGTCAAGACCGGTCCGCTCGCCTCCGGCGGCATACAGATGGAGCAGGGTCTCACCGCCTTCTTCAGGGAAAAAAACTACACACTCGCCGGCCGCAAGGTTGAGGTGCATACCGGCGACACCGGCGGCAATCCGGCGCAGACGCGCACCAAGACGCAGGAGCTGGTGGAGCGCCTGAAGGTCAACGTGCTGATCGGTCCGCTGGCCGCATTCGAAGCGCTCGCGATCGACGATTACATCCGCTCGACGCAAACGCCGATCCTCACGGTTGCTGGCGCCGAAGACATGACACAGCGCAAGGCCAATCCCTGGCTGGTGCGGCCGAGTTCGACCTCGGCGCAACCGAGCCATCCGGTCGGCGATTACGCGGCCAAGGACATGAAGCTGAAGCGCGTCGCGGCAATCGCCGACGACTTCGCCTTCGGTCACGAGAATGTCGGCAGCTTCCTGCGCGCCTTCGAGGACGCCGGCGGCAAGGTTGTGCAGAAGCTGTTCACGCCGCTGAATGCACCGGATTACGGCACCTATATCTCGCAGCTCAAGCCGGATCTCGACGGCGTCTATACCGGGCATGCCGGCTCGAACGGCTTCAAGTTCATCAAGCAGCTGCGCGAATACGGCAACAAGTCGCAAATCCTTGGTGGCTTCACGCCGGTGGACGAGTCGCTGCTGCAGCAGATGGGGGACGACGCGCTCGGCGCCATCACCGGAAACTGGTATTCGGCGCAACTGGACAATCCGATCAACAAGCGCTTCGTCGCCGCGATCCAGAAGGACTACAAGGTCGATCCGGGCGTCTATGCGGCCGAAACCTATCTCTGCGGCGAGGTGCTGGAAGAAGCACTGAAGCAGGTGAAGGGCAATATCGAGGACAAGAACAACTTCATGAAGGCGCTGAAGGGCGTCAACCTCAAGGAATCGCTGCGCGGCCCGATGCATTTCGACGAATACGGCAACGTGGTCGGTAACCTCTATATTCGCAAGGTCGAGCGCAAGGACGGCAAGCTCGTCAATGCTGTGGTCAAGACCTATCCGGATGTCAGCCAGTTCTGGACCTACAAGCCAGAGGAGTTCCTGAAGCAGCCAGTCTATTCGCGCGACTTCCCGCCGGCGAAGAATCTGGAGAACTGATTTCTGCTCTTCACCTCCCCCTGAACGGGGGAGGTCGATTGCCTCGCGATAGCGAGACAATCGGGTGGGGGTCTATTCTGCAATGACCCCCTCCCCCTCCTTCCCCCGTTCAGGGGAAGGGAGTCAAAGGGCGGGGCAAGCTTCACACAATGCAATTCTGGATCATTCAAACGCTGAACTCGGTCGCGTTCGGCGGCCTTTTGTTCCTGCTATCGTCCGGCTTCTCGCTGATCTTCGGGCTGATGCGCATTCCGAATCTGGCGCATGGCGCGTTCTTCATGCTGGGGGCTTATTTCGGCTACACGCTGCTTTCGCTGAAATTCAATTTCTGGCTCGCAGCGATCGGCGCCGGCCTCGGGGTCGGCCTGGTCGGCATTATCCTCGAACGCTTCATCCTGCGGCAATTGCCCGGCAACGCGCAGGGCCAGGTGCTGGTGACGCTCGGGCTGTCATTCATCATCGCCGATCTGTGCCTTCTGATTTGGACCGGCGATCCGATGCCTTTGCCGGCACCCGCCGAGTTGCGTCCGCCACTGCGTTACTTCGGGCTCGCCTTCCCGACCTACCGGCTGGTCGTGCTGGGCCTCGCACTTGTTGCTGCGGTTGGGCTCTACATCCTGATGGAGCGGACCCGCATCGGCGCGATGATCCGCGCCGGCGTCGACGACATGGAGATGGCGCGCGGCGTCGGTATTCCGGTCGGCCGGCTGTTCACCATGGTGTTCCTGCTCGGTGCGGCGCTGGCCGGGACCGGTGGCGTGCTCGGCGGACCGATCCTCAATGCCTATCCCGGACTTGATGCGGACATGCTGCCGCTGGCGTTGATCGTCGTCATCCTCGGCGGCGCCGGCTCGCTGCTCGGCGCCTTCGTCGGCAGCTTCGTGGTCGGCTTCCTCTACAATTTCGGGATCGCGCTCGTTCCCGACCTCGCCTATTTCGTGCTGTTCCTGCCGATGGTGCTGGTGCTCGTCTTCCTGCCGCAAGGCCTGTTCGGACGGGTGCAGATGTGAGCCGCGGCAATCTCATCGCACTTGTGGTCGCAACCATTCTGCTGATCGCACTGCCGCGCATCATCACGCATGAATTCTACATCAACATGGCGACTCAGTGTCTGATCTTCGCGGTCCTCGCTCTGAGCCTGAACCTGATGCTCGGCTTCGGTGGCATGGTGTCGCTCGGTCATGCCGCCTATATCGGCGTGGCCGGCTATACCTGCATCCTGCTCACGGTCGCCGGGTGGGATCCGCTGCTCGCCGCGATCGCCGCACTGGCCTTGTCCACGGTATGCGCGGGTATATTCGGAATGCTGTCGCTGCGTGCGCCGGGGCTTGGCTTCCTGATGATCACCCTGGCGCTCGGCCAGATCGTCTGGGGCATCGCCTATCGCGCGAATACGCTGACCGGCGGCGACAACGGCATCAGCCTGCCGGCGCGGCCGAAGCCCTTCGGCTTCGACATCACGAGCGCACCGGCTTTTTATTATTTCACGCTGATCGTATTTGCATTCGCGCTGTTCGGCATGTGGCGCTTCGCCCGCTCGCCGTTCGGCGCAAGCTTGATGGGCACGCGCGATCAGCCGCGCCGCATGCGCATGCTGGGTCACAATGTGTGGATGGTGCAGTGGCTGACCTTCGTGATCGCCGGCTTCTGGGGATCGGTGGGCGGACTGATGTTCGTCTATTACAACGTGTTCCTGTCACCGCATGCATTGACGCTGCAGCAATCCGCCGAAATCCTGCTGATGTCGATCCTCGGCGGCGCATCGTCGCTGACCGGTCCGATCGTCGGCGCAATCATCATCACGCTCATCAAGAACGTCGCCTCGACCTATGTCGAGCGCTGGAACACCCTGCTCGGCGCGATCTTCATTGCGGTGATCATCTTCATGCCGCTTGGACTGGTACCCGGATTCCGCGCGCTGTGGCTGCGCTTCTCCAACCGCAACAAGCCGAAGACGCCTTCGCCCGCTGCGGAGCCCGCCGAATGACTCCCGCGCTCGCCATCGATGGCCTGAGCAAGCGGTTCGGCGGCCTGCCGGCGACGCGGAATGTGTCGCTGAAGGTCATGCCCGGCGAGCGCCGGCTGATCATCGGCCCGAACGGAGCCGGCAAGACCACGCTTTTCAATCTGATCACCGGCGATCTCACCGCCGATTCCGGATCGGTGAAGCTGTTCGGGCATGAACTGCTGGGCATACCGACGGAAAAGCGCGTGCATCTCGGTCTCGCCCGCACCTATCAGATTCTGACGCTGTTCCCGAAGGAGACGCTCCTCCACAACGTCAAGCTCGCACTGCTGGGTCTCGATCCGGTGCGCTGGAATCCGTGGACGGTGCTGTCGGCGCGCACGGCGATGACGGAGGCGGCTCACGCGGCGCTGGCCCAGGTCGGACTCGACGGCAGCGCCGAGCGGATCGTTTCGGAAACCTCGTATGGCGAATTGCGGCGGCTCGAATTCGCGATGGCGCTGGCGCAGAAGCCGAAGGTGCTGCTGCTCGACGAGCCGCTGGCGGGGTTGTCGCAGGAAGAACGCAAGACGCTGAGTGCGTTGCTGAAGACCATTCCGCGCGACGTCACCATCGTCATGATCGAACACGACATGGACACGGCCCTGGAATTCGCCGAGCGCATCACGCTCCTGCATTATGGCGAGGTGATCGTGGAAGGCAGCCGCGCCGAGGTGGTGGCCGATCCGCGTACGCGGGAGGTCTATCTTGGCGACTGATCCGGCCGCACAGGCGCTCGCGATCTCGGGGATCGACGCCTATTACGGCAACAGTCACGTGCTGCACGGCGTCAGCTTTGCGCTGAAGGAGGGCCATTTGCTCGGCCTGCTTGGTCGCAACGGCGCCGGCAAGACCACCTGCATGTCATCGATCATGGGCTTCCTGAAGCCGCGGCGCGGTTCGATCACGCTGTTCGGCGAAGAGATCGCGGGACTGGCCTCCGAAACGATCGCGCACCGGGGTATCGGCCTCGTTCCGCAGGGGCGGCGGGTCTTCAAGTCGCTGACCGTTCGCGAAAATCTGAGCGTCGCCGAACAGCGCCGGAAGCGCACCGACGGCCGCCCGGCCTGGACCTTCGAGCGCGTCTACGACCTGTTCCCGCGGCTGCGGGAACGCCAGCAGCAGATTGCCGGTTCGCTCTCCGGCGGCGAGCAGCAGATGCTGGCGATTGCACGCGCGCTGATGGGCAATCCGCGCGTACTGCTGATGGACGAGCCATCGGAGGGACTGGCGCCGCAGATCGTCGCCGAGGTCGGACGCACCATTGCGCTGCTGAAGTCCGAGGGGCTGTCGATTGTCCTGGTCGAGCAGAATATCAAGCTGACGCTCGAGCTCGCGGACGAGGTCGTGATCATCAATACAGGGCGCATCGCCTTCGACGGACCCGCGGACGCGGTGAAGCGTGATCACGATCTGGTTGCGCAGCAGCTCGGCGTGTTCTGACCGCTGTGGCTTGCGGGCGTGCGAGCGCTGCCCGGGCAGAATCCCGCATCTCGGGACTGCCGCTAAAACGAAGAAAATTTTCGATTTCAACAGCTTAGGGAAATGGTGCCCAGGGGCGGGATCGAACCACCGACACTGCGATTTTCAGTCGCATGCTCTACCAACTGAGCTACC
>NZ_JCABZI010000017.1:0-26567 GCF_059499825.1 Pseudorhodoplanes sp. | reverse complement strand
CGGAGGACATCCGCCTTCGGCGGAACAGATCAGACTGGCATCTGGGCAGGAGCTCCCGAGGCCAGACGGTTTTGCTGGCCCGGAGCGCGCTACAGGTTATCCAACATCCTGGCTCTGGATCCTAGCGACAGCGTTGTTAACCGGCGCAGCGGCGACTTTGGCCTTCGTACTGCGCTAGAGTTGCATTGCTATCCCTGCTTTCATCTAGCGGGCTGGATGACTTTGTTGAACTTGCGCTTCGGTTCTGCGTCCCGCCCGGACGAGCAGCCAGCGACAGCGCCCCAAACCAAAAATACGATGTCCCAGAGAAGCCACTGGTCGCGTGGCACAGTCTCGTTGACGTGGTGAATGCCTAAGAGATGATGATTGATGATGCCCTCCACCACGTTGAAAGCACCGAAGCCGATCAGCATCGATCCGATCAGGAGCTTGGTGGACGAGTAGAGATGCTGGCGATGGGCCGAGCGCCACAAGATAAACAGTCCTATCAGGACGAAGATGTAAGTGCTGCTGTGAAAAAGGCCGTCCCAAAGCGTGTTGAACTTGAGGTTTTCGACAGAATGCGGCGGGTGCCAGCTACTCACCATGTGATGCCACTGCAGCACCTGATGGAGAATAATGCCATCGAAAAATCCGCCCAGGCCGAGACCGAAGAACACGCCCGCCGAAAGTGGAAAATGGCGGCTCGTGACGCGATCGGAGACGGCGGTCATGCGGAGCGAGCGATCTGCAAGGCAGCAAGCCCTCTGGCGCTCACATGGGGCAGGTTATTGAAATCTCCCCGCACCGCCTGGAGGGCTCGCCGCTCTTCTTCGATCTCGTACGCCGTGCGGAAACCGAGACGACGCAGGATGGGGACCCGCGGGCACCAGCCCTGGATGGCGTGCTGGAACAGGAAAGCCGTTACCAGGCCGGGCAGGATCAGCCAGCGCTTATCGTGCGCCAGAGTCATGCCGGCGAAAGCGAGCGCCGCCGCATTCGCCTCAATCGCGCGTTCAATGTCCACTCCTCGTCCAGCTCCGAATCTCGTATGGGTTTTCGCTGAGAAACTGAACCCGTTCCTCTGTTTCTCGCCGGATCCGTTCAGTGACGGCACGATCGGTGTGGGCCGGCACCCGCTCTCTGGTGTTCTGCATCTGAGGCTTCCGAACCCACAACGCCAAACGGTTCCCCCGGTTGCAGTCGCACCCAAAATGGATCGTGAGCCACCTCGACTTAAGTGAATGTAGCTCCGCGTCGTCATCCATGTGGTAGATGCTGGTAAACCAGAACGTTTCCGATTTCAAAATGCTGTAGAGAGCCGCTTCGGTGGTGTAGTGAAACAGTGGCTGTGTCGGAGCCTCCTTCGCGTTGCTCTGAGCCATGCGCCTAATGCTTGCGTCACCAAACCTGTTCAACAGTTTTTGGGCTTTCCGGTCCATGACGACTACGATAGCGTCAGTGCGCAGCTTGGCCTATCGTATTTCCTCAACGATTTGAAGCCCGAGCACGCCCATGTCCATGCGTGTTCGCCGAAGCGGCATTTCAGATCCGAAGGCGGAGCGCGTCAGAGAAGGTCGTCCAGGATTGAGGTGGTCGTTCCATCGTCTGCGCAATTTGACCAGCCATCACGTTTATCTTGGGGTCTGACGCGCCGTGCTGCGTCATTCGGCGCGCGGCCATGAGCGCCGCCGCGATCGGATCCCGCAAGTCATGGCCGAGCACGCCGAGAAACGTGTCCCGTGAATTATTGATCATCATGGTGTACTCGGCGACTGACTCTGTCATCGCCTGATCGATAGCCTCATTGAAGCGGGTCATGTCCTCCAAATCTGTCGAAGAGAGTGCCGGTTTGGAGAACGCCCATTGCTTAAGGACGCTTGCGCGCAAGGCCCGATATTCCGAAACCATCTGTTCAATATCGAACCCATCGGCCAGCCGCAGAGCAGCGTGAGTTTTGGCGGCACTCCGGTCAGCCTCCGCATCCGCTCGGCCTAACCCTTGGGATTTTTCGACTTGCTCCTTTTCAGTTTGCGGAGACTCGAGGTCATTAGCAACGAAAGTGAGGACTTCTACGATATGATCCTGCAGGGCCAAGTGAGTCATGCTGTCGCTGGCCGGAGTGCGGGTCTTCGCAAATTTTGCCCACTCCTCGACGATAGGGTTGGTGTTAGCACGTATAAATTCTGCAAGTCGGAGAGAGTTCGCTTTGGGCAACTTTTACCCCAACAGGACAAACTATCGCGACAATTCGCGAGAGGTTGAAGCTCACTGGAGCAGTGTCTCCGTTGGAACATCAATCGTGCACCTAACCCCATCCTCTTCATACTCTATACGCGCTTGACCCTTCAATTGGCCCGGCAGCGCAGACTCGATCAGCCGCGACCCAAAACTTTTGCGCTGCACCTGCTTTACGCTGGGGCCACCAGTTTCTTTCCAGACCAAAACGAAACGATCACTTTGCTTCCAAACGATAGAGACCATGCCGTCCTTGACTGAGAGCGCGCCATATTTAATCGCGTTGGTACTAAGCTCGTTTAGGATCATCGAAAGAGATACGGCCGACGTTGATCCGATTGTAAAGTCTTCGCCACTCAAGGTGTACGGAGATGAATTGTCCAGTCCGCGATAGGCTGCAACTGCCTCTTCAATGATAACTCTTCCATTCGTTTCCAGCCACTCGTTCCGCAGCAGTAAGTCATGAGCGATTGCTAGAGCTTGAAGTCGTCCCAGGATGGCTGCTGACGCTTGCGGCAGCGTATCAGCATGCTGCAAGCTTTGCGACACGATCGCCGTTACGACGCTTAGGCTGTTTTTGATCCGATGATGAAGCTCGGCAATAAGCGCAGTTTGAATTTTTTCGGTGGCGACGTGATCGTCCCACCTCATTCCAGCCTCAGTGAGAGTTTCGCGAAGGCGCCCGATTAGGGCTTTGTCTTTTTCCCTAGCCTGTTGAGAGGCCGAAGAGCCGACAGGGTTGTCACTCTCCATCACGTTGTTCCCATGCGCTTTTGGTCCGATATGAACATCGGCGAATCGTAATCAGTTCCCGGATCGGCCTGAACCAACGGTGGTTCTACTACCGGGGGCGACAATGGAGGGACCGGCGCACGTGCCGGCGCGTCCGCCGCACGCGAGATTCAAGCGCCAGGAATGACGCGAGGTTCCAGCACAGGGAGAAAACTTATCCCCGAGAAGAAAGGAACTCCAGCCTAGCCTTCAGAAGCTCTGATGGCAGCGTGGTTTGCTCCGATGCGGTTCGGATCTTCTGCCACTTGATGGCATGGTCCGTGCGCAAGTTTGTGATTTGCGCCCGGGGCTCGGACGCGTAATAGACCCATCCACCTTTGCCGCGCTCGCGTAGTGAACGGCCGTACCCCCTAGGGGATGCGTTTCGCTACTTCAATTCGACCTACTGCGCCTGCGCCGGAGCTTGACTGGGTCTCGTGCTATCTCGCGTGGGACGATATGGAATTTTTAAGATGTCCGCTTTGTTCAAAAGCAGACATCACGCGCGACGTCTACGAGTGTCACCCCCACCCAGCGTGCAAGATCGGCCAGCCTGCAGCGGCAGTGAGCGCGAGCCCCGCGATCAAAAGGAGCAGCAGGACAACCTTCCGGAAGGCCGCATCGTCGAGTTTCCCGTACAGTCTAAATCCGGCCCAGAGCCCGGCCAACAGCGCGGGCAGTCCGAGCAGATACAGTTTGACGGTTTCCGCAGTGATCGCACCGCCCGCGGTGAGCGATATTGCGGTCATGACGATGGCCGCCAGCATCACAGGCTGAAATACCGCGCGCTGCTCATCCTTGTTCCACCCGCGCATTTGGCACCAGACCGTGATGATAAATCCGGGCAGGCCGGTCAGCCCGCAAAGTACGCCGTTCGCAAACCCGACTCCGCTGTCGACTGCGATTTCGGCTTGCACCGGTTTGAATGCCGGCTTCGACAAACCGTAGAGGCCGTAAGCGATCAGCAGCATGCCCACGCCGAGTCGCAGATACGCCGGTTCGGCATAGGTCAAAAGCAGCGTGCCGATCGGAACACCAATAATCCCGCCGATGATGAATGGCGCGACGTTTCGCCAACTCAGCGAGCGCCGAAGTTTCCAGACGCCATAACCCTGTGTCCAAAGTCCATAGCCGACGATCAGCGCGGTTGTTTGAAGAGGAGTTATGAGGTGTAGCCAGATGCCGGATACCACAAAGCCCATGGCAAAGCCGGCGAGACCCGACGCAAAACCGCCGAGGAATGCGGCGAACAGAAACAGAAAAAGGACAAAGCCATCCATGGCCCGCTCCCACGATTGAGGCGAGCAGCGCTTGGATGGAATCCATCTATAGGGGAGGCCGCGATGTCCCCTGTTCAGCAAATGTCAGAGTTTTTGAAAACCTAGGGCGCGGCAGCCATGGTCCCCCCCTTGCGAAGGAGACGGTGCTTGGGCCTCGCGAGCCTTGGCAGAACGGGGCGACCGTCGATGGCCCCGCCAACGAGTTCATTAGCTGATAATTCGCCGTGTCACAACACGTAAGACGCTGTGTTCACGGGCAGGTTCACCGGGGACGTCTTCGACTGCGGAAAGCGATCATTGGTTGCGAAACTTGATCGCGCGCAATGCCACGTATATGTATCGGACGTCGGGGCATCGCAGGCTCCCGGCTTTCCAGAAGACGGTTCCTCGTCCAAGCCCTGCTCATGTTCGCGTTAACACGCGGGCAGGAGCCCGCCGTGATTGAGGAGCCAGGAAATGTCTGAAGCCAGGACTTGCCTTGGCCGTGTCGCTGTCTTGTGGCGCGGCGACGAAACAGCACGCCGCAAGGCCACGCCGGAGACCAGCCGCTTCAGTGCCATCTTCGCCGCGCTTGCGGACGTAGGCGTCGCAGCGACACCAGTGGTTTACGAAGACGATGTGTTGAGTGCCGTGGGCGAGCAGCTCGCAACACTCGATGGGGTGCTAGTCTGGGTCAACCCGATTCACGAGGGGCGTGATCGCGCCAATCTGGACGCGTTGCTGCGCGACGTCGCGTCGCGCGGCGTTTGGGTCAGCACGCATCCCGATGTAATCGCGAAGATGGGCACCAAGGAGGTGCTGTATCGCACCCGCACGATGAGCTGGGGATGCGACACGGTCCTTTATCGATCAGCGGAGGCGATGCGTTCCGAATTGCCGGCTCGCCTCCACACTGGTCCGCGCGTGATCAAGCGCAATCGCGGTAATGGTGGTCAGGGCGTTTGGAAGGTCGAAGCCTTGGCCGGCACACCCGCCGGGCAGATGATCCGCGTGCTGGATGCAACCGAAGACGCATCCGAGAATCCGGCCCTCGACGAATTTGTGGAACGGTGTGCCGAATACTTTGAGGACGGCTTCGTCATCGATCAGCCGTTCCAGGCACGACTGAATGAAGGCGTCGTGCGTTGCTATATGGCGGGCGATCGTTGCGCAGGCTTCGGCTATCAGAAGGTGAAGGCACTCGTCGACTCGCCGGCTGCGCGTGCCGAAGCGGGGCCGCGCCGCTACAGCTCGAAGTCCGAGCCGCGCTTCCAGCACCTGCGCCGGCTGATGGAAGACAAGTGGACGCCGCAGCTAATGTCCCTGCTCGACATTTCGCCGCGCGATCTACCAATGATCTGGGACGCGGATTTCATGCTCGGTCCTGCAGGCGCCGACGGCTCGGAAAGCTACGTGCTGGGTGAGATCAACGTCAGCTCCGTGTTCCCGATCCCGGACGAAGCGGCGGTAGACATTGCCCGGGGGGTAGCCGACCGACTGAAGACAATCGGATCTGTGAGCGAGAAGTAGCATCCAGATTGCGGTAGCTGAGGCTCATGTCCGCTTTGGGTCAGAAAAGGACGTCTACGATTGAGAGATTGTGCGCTACGCCCAGGCGGCACTTGCCGTACTTAACCGACTTAACCGACTTAACCTTGATTCTTTGGCTTGCAGCTACCGAACCGTGACGCTGAGCCCCACCCCATGAGGTGGCTGCCCGGAGGGACCCGAGGTGCTGCCTCGGTCTCCCAACCACTTGAGGGCTTCAAAAGCGACTTGGTATCCAATCGCGATCGCTTTCGGCCATCAGAAAGTCTCCGATCCTATTGGACCATCGGACGCCTTGGACATTTTCGGGCCGAACTTGGCCGAAAAGTGCAGTCGGCGGCGGCGGACCAATATGTCCGCGCCCTATTGCCATTCCTGAAAACGCTGCGCAATGGGGGATCACCAAGCATCGGGGCCCCGACGAAAGCGCTTAATGAGCGCGGGGTCCGATCTCCCCGGGGTGGCCGATGGCATGTCAGCTTTCCGGCACCACTTCACGTCCCAACCAACGGCGCCTTTCGTAACATGTCCACCGGCGTGGTAGTGAAGCTTGATTAGATTGCTGAGCATGGCATGGGGCAAGGTTGCCAGCCGAACCACTGCACTTAGGCCCGAGCGGATTGACGGAGCGCCGGATCAGGTAATGCCTGAGTCATGTTCTGGATTTGGAGCTTAAGTACGCGACAGTGCTTCTGACCCCCAACAAGGCACCGCTGCGAACGGCGCGGGCCGGATCTGCGGCATCCGGTACGTTACCCCCTGGATGAAACACATACTGAATACCGGTTGCACGGTCCAACCGGGCCTGATCTGCGCCAGATAGCTTATTTCCAGCAGCATCTCATAGTCGCGGATCGGCTGCATTTCACCGGAAAACGCGATCGCATCGTAGTCCAGGGCGCCCGCGACGCTCGACATGCGCGCGTAGATTAGGCTGGCGCCAAACTTGTCAGCCGGCCGTCCGGGCAACATCCCGGCGAACACAATGCCGGTATCAAAGAAGAAATCGACGAGATTGCGATCTGACTGCGTTGCGCCAAAGCGGCCGAATAGGCTGATCCCACTATCGGCGTCGCCGCCCTTGGGACGAAAGATCTGCTGATCGAAAATACCATACACGCCGCCGTTTCGCAGATACTGTCGAGCGATGCCGCTGCTGAGTGGGTCAGCAAGGGAAAGGCCTAGATTGTCAAAGCGCAAATCGTCGAATTTGCCGAAATGATACCAGCCGCCCAGACGCAAAATTCCGGCCAGGCCCGACGAGTCCTTTTCCTGGTTATACTTGTACTGTAGTTCAGCCATTACCAGAGGTGGATCGTTGACGCGGAAGTTCGTGCCGTGCCGATTGACGGTTGCCTGATCGCCCGGATCGCCGTTGAACACCGCGGCCAATATCGACCAATGCGGGCTGGGGTCGAATCTAAGCCGCACGCCCGGTGTCGACAATGGATAGGCCGGGCCGCCTGCCGGCAAGTTGGCGCCAAGGATTGTCGGCCAGTCGTTGCTGATGAAGATCCTCGCGTAGTTGCTCACGCCGTCGGCTGCAAGCTGCCCAAAACTGAAGTATCATTCAGAAGTGCGATTTCCGCCAGCCTCGCCTTCCACGGCGCATCCGGATTTGACCTTGATCCAGTGCTTGCAGAGGCCGGAGCAATAGGGCTTGTCCTTTCGCTTGGAGACGATCGTCCGCCGCACCGGCCTCTCCCACGGATCCCCAGGACGACCCGGGCGGCCGTGCTAATCTCATACGATGACCAGCCTCAAACTGATCTCTGCAAACGAGAACCGCGGCGGCGGCGACTGGTCCGCAGATGACTACGACGTGGTGCTGGTCTATACGGGCAAGAAGGTCGGCCGCATCTTCCGCCAGACGGTAGCACCAGGAAATCCGAACGAATGGTCTGGGGCCTCGATTTCTTCGAGGCGAAGGGCCGCCGGCCGTTCTATGGTAGGGCCGAAAGCAAGGATGCGGCGAAGCGGGCTTTCGCAGAGTGCTGGCGAGGTGGTGCGCGCAACGACGTCCGTCCCCTGCTATAGGTTGGTCATGTTCAACATCGTTGACCGATTACTCGAAGCAAAAGGCGCCGGTTGGGCGTTTCTTCGCTTTGCGATCATTCTCACGCCGGCCGTTATTGCCCTCATCGTGCTGAACACGGCTTTCCGTTTGGACTAGTGACGCGACACAAGGCAAGCCAGCTATGACCGAACGGCGCGAACTATATCGAAGCCCCAATGGCGATTCCTGGTACCTTGGGCGCGAGCCAGGTGACGGCCGCGCCTTTGTTATTTACCAGCCAAACAGCCCGTCCGGCGGGCGCCTGTCTCATCTCGAACTGGGGGAGTTCTTGCGGCAAGGTGACGGGCCGGAGCAAAAAGCATTGCTACGACTCATTGCCATGCTGGTTGACGTTCCACCATACGCCTAGTGGCGAGCATGAAAAGTTCGGCATCCGTTCCTGCTACGCCTGCCAAATGCTTTAATGTTCCACATGGATTAGAATGTGGAATTATAGGGCCGGCTTTTGTTCCCGTGTGATGTGCACCCAGCCCGCTAAGCTCATTTTCTAAGTCTCGGTTCTACCGGGCTCTCTTCTGACGGGGCCCCTGCGGAACCAAAACCTCCGTTAGGAGTCATAAGCCCCGGCAACGGTATCAAGGCACAATCGTGGCCGCTGTCCGTGTCGTGCCAAGCGATCCCAATCCCATGGTGCGAGGCGGGGCGGGCTCGGGGACTTGGTTGATGCATAATCGATTTCGCAGTCGGCGGCTGCGTTTGCCACGGGGCCGCCGGGCTCGCTCTGGTCACCCGGTCCCCTCGACAGACCAGCGCGAGCTTTTTCTGGTGGCATTGCTGGTCGATCGACTCGTGGAGCGTACAAAAATGGACGACGTACCAGTAATGGATTGTCCTGCATGCAAGGCAAGGCTGCGCGTGCGGGCCTATTTACCGCCAACCGACACCTTGCCCGCCATCGCCGGCTACTGGTGCGAGGACTGCCAAAAAGAGACTACGTTGGAAATCGACTAGCTGACTGACGCGAAAACCCGTATCGACCCCTAGCTGAAATACTTCGGAGTCTTTTGCGGTGTGGCGCGTTCAGCCTGAACGGGCGCCCTGACGATAGAACGCGCAACTACGTGCTTATTTTCGTTGTCCGGCACGCTTCATTTCACGCTTGGCTTGGCACCTGGATTGGCAGGTGTTGAGCTTTGGCCCAGACCCGACCCGCGCCATGTATGTCATAGAGATAGCTCGCTAACTTTAGCATTAGCGCCCCTCCAGACGCCCCCCGTATACCGGGAAAAAATCAATGGATGCCTGCAGTAATGGCTCAAAGGGAATATTGTCAGAATTGATAATCCTTCAGGGTTAACGATCAGCTTCTCGGGCGGGTTTGAGGCAATTTACACCCTCCGCCGCACCGGCCTCTCCGATCCGCAAGCCGACGACTGGCAACCTCATTACAAGGGCGTCCCGGTCGGCAGGATCTATCGCAGCACCTTTGCAGGCGAGGTGAAGTATCGCTGGACGATCTATATCAACCACGATGCACACCGGGCAGAAGGCGTGCAGATTATGGGGATAAGAACCATCGCTGGACGAAGCGGCGGCAGCCTTCAAGAGAAGCTTTGAGGGGTTGAGTGCAGAAGGGAGGGTGAAAATTTAAAGCTCAACGTATTCGAGCCTTGAAGAAGTGTTCGCCTCCTTCCCTGCGAACAGCAATCTCATCCGCCTCCTTGAAAACCACGAGACTGTGAGTATTTTTGGCGTCACGCGCACGCGCTATCGCTTCTTGTTTAGCCGCTGCATCATTAGGAAGATCGGCGCCAGCGTGGTCGCAGAGATCCGGATGATCCAGGTAGTCGAAATAATATCGGGGCAATGAGCTTGCCTGTAGTTTTCGTGATCTAACGGCCTTGGTTGGGCGGGGTCGTTGCGGTGCGACTTGCAACCGATTCGCCGCGGACACTGATTTGATCAGCCAGCGGACCAGCGCGGCTGCCAATTCCGGCTGCTCCGTCCGCGGCAGGAACTGGAATCTTCACGCTAGTCGGCGCGAGAAGGATCACGCTCACAAATCCCAACGAGAGCAGTGCGAACAGTCCAAGGGCGGCGTCAGACAATTTGTCGCGATTCTGCATAGCGCAAGGATAACAGAGTCCCTTGCTGGTCGTTCCCGGATCAACGCTTATCCACCCTCGCCTTCCACAGCGCATCCCGATTTGTCATGTGGTCCACGAGTAGAGCGTACGTGTCGACTTGAGCTTCGGCATTTGGTGCGGCAAGCCCTTTCGTTGTCCTATAATCACGCCATGCGACAGTCCATCCAGTCCTGTCGCTGCCCGTCCCGGCCCGCCCGATTTCCCAAGATGAAAGCAAGCCGGGACGGGCTTAGCCCCGATGCCTCTTAAATCAGGACTAATTTGCTCAAATATCGCGCCTAGTTTTAGGCCCCAAAGAACGCACCTTGGCTCGCGAGTTCGTGTCGGCAGACCGACGCGAGGCCGCATGGACGGTAGTGAAACTCGTTGAGGAACTTCCTGAAGATCACGAATGGGTCGGCACGTTCACCCCAAGCAGTTCAGGCAGCGGACCGACCTTTAAGCGCCCCCGGCGCAAATAAGTTATTCTCGCAGACTATTTTATGGAACAGGTTTGCCGGAAAACGCTTCTAAAACGATCACCGCGCGAATCTAGGCCATTATCGGTGACTGAGAGCGCATTTGCTCCCGTCCAACAGCGGTGAGCTTTATGTGCCAATCATGCAAAGATTTGACCTACGAAGTCCAGCGGGCGCGCAGGCTTTTGGACTGCGGGTTAGACCCATCGACCGCGGAGCGCATTCACCAGCTCATTAAGGATAAAACTACTCAACTCGCGGCGCTGCGGTGCGACAAGTTTGATCCGATATGTCTTATTACATTCGACTTCAGCAAAAGAGGTGCAAGTGTTTATTACCGATCGGCGGCAGACGATAGGCATCGGTAGCTGAGAGACGCTGCCGTGCTCCCGCCTATGTTGGGGTGTCTCGCGTCATGCCGACGTATCGCGTCTATGAAGTTTGCGCCGGAACCTAACAGTCGCCGGGGGTGTTCGCTGGCTGGCGGCGTTTTTCATAGGGCTTTTCTGAAGCCAAGGGTCTCCTTAGGCCAGCCTTTCAATGGCGCAGAATTTTAAACCAACCCCGCACTGGCCGCCGCCGTGCCCGCAATGGGAGCTCAGCTCGGACTCTTGCCGTGGACCGACATATCAGGCACGTCGATCAAAGGATTTTGGTCCACGCCCTGCGGTCTCAGGTTCACTTGGGATAAAGGGCGCCAAAAATTAATCAGCGGTCGAGAAAATTAGGTCGGCAAAACCGGCCGGAACCGAAACAGGGCCCAAGGGTGTTCCGGCTCAGATTGGTTAGCTGACCGGGGTCGGGTTTCCGACAGCCGCGTCCTCCACGGCGCATCCGGATTCTTGACTTTGATCCAGTGCTTGCGGGGTAGAGGCAGGCCAGAGCCCCGGCATCTACTAGAATCCTGGCATCTTATCGGACCCGATCCGCCGCGATTTCGACAACTAGATCACGTCGATGAGCTTATTGCCGGCCCAGATTTCGGCGGACCCATTTCCCTTCATGAACTGGCGGGCGAACTGGCGCGCTTCGACATCATTGGCTGCGGTGAAGGTGTGAAAGGGCCGTCCTGCATCGTCGGCGCGGACGATTTTGTAGACCCCGCGATCTGCCGACTGCTTTGCGCCCGCTGCAGGGAAAATCTTTTCGCGCCATAGAGACATTGCCGAGACCTCGTTGTGGCGGGCCTTTGGAGTAGAGCATCGGCTCCGGCATTGATACAGCGCAAGTTCTGCAAGGCAGCGGTGCGCCCGGCGCAGCGCCAGGTTGGCAATCGCGGGTGGCGTCGCGACACTTGTATCACAACTCCGCACGTCGCGCGCTCAGTCACGTCGTCGCTTCCTGCAGGATCGCGGTATCTGCAACCTCTACAGCATAACATCGAGCCGGCGGGCCATCCTCGAGGCTGGGCGGCGTGATTCGTGGGCTCGCGGCGGCACGACCGGCTGCCCGTCTTGACAGGTGGCGGCGTCCCCTCTTCGCTGCTCTGTCGAGGGAGGGGGAAAACATGATGCCGGTCTTTCGCATTCTTATCGTGGGGCGCTATGGGAATTTCATCCGCGCGCATGATTTCGAGGCCGCGACGCGTGAGGAAGCGATCGAGCGCGCGCCGAAATTCTCGAACGATCACGAACTCGAGCTTTGGGAGGGGGAGACCCTGATCAAACGTTTCGACGTTCGCCAACCGACCTGACGCCGGCGCCGATGTCCGAAACACCACCACAGCCGCGACCGACATAACGTCGCTTGCCCTCGCTGCGGCAAGGCCATGGCGCAGGTGGCGCAGCTGCCGCCGGAGCGCGACCTGCCCGGGTTCAGTGCGATGCCTGCAAGATCGAGCAGACGGTAGAGGACGATCAGCTCACTCAGCCAGCCTAGCCTTCCACGGCGCATCCGGATTCTTGACCTTGATCCAGTGGTTGCAGTCGCCGGACGTGTAGGGCTTGTCGCGACGCTTGGAGACGATCCCCTCGAGACCCATGCGACAGGCGAATTCAAACATCGCGGCGCCGTCCCCGCCTTCCATGTGCTCAGCATAAACCACGCCGCCGGTCGAGCCTTCCAGCAATTGCGCCAGGAGGTCTTTTCGCATCTCGAGCGGCATCGCCTTCAGGTCGAGCGCGCCAAGCAGCAGCAGGTCGAACGGCGATCAACTGGCAGCGCCTGTCGTGCTTGCGGGAATGCAACAGCTTGAATTCGCCGAAGCCGCCCTCGCCCTCGACCACGCCCTCACCATCCATCACGAAATGCTTGGCCGGCAGGCGGAGCGCCGCCTGCACAATCGCGGGATACCGGGATGTCCAGTCATAGCCTCCGCGGGTGAAGACTTGGACGGCGTCTCCGGACCGCCTCACAAGCAGCCGGTAGCCATCCTGTTTCACCTCGTGGATCCACTCCGGCTCGGTCGGGACCGCTTCCGCTCTGGTGGGAATTGAGGGCTTGGGAACTTCGGCCGGCCAGCGACCGTTCTCTTTACGCTTCGTCCAACGCATGTCGGCCGGAGTCTGTGCAGTAGCGTCGGAATTTTCAAGTATGGCAGCGTCACCGCCCCTCGCTCCCGCTACGGGAGGCCCGATTTATTTCGTGTTGTGCGATTATGGTCCGAAGATTGGCCGGGCCTACCGTGAAACTGACCCGGACGCTGCCGACCGCGGGACCGTGCTCAACCTACTCATCCGAGGGGAGTTTCCGGGCCGGTGCAGGTGCTAGAGGTCGATCTTGAGGCCGGCCGGGCTTGGGACGTGTCGGCCGAGTTCGCCGAGGAAATCATGGAACGGGCCCGGCTGGATGACTTACCAGCTGACGTCGTAATGTTCGCGTCTCTGAGGGCCGGGCTCAAGGTATAGGGCGGGCCGGTGGCCGCGTGGACGACCGGCCGCGCTTTCATCTAACCGAGAGCACGACGGCGGTCAGGGACGTTTTGACCGTTGCCCTCATCGAAAATAGTCTGCTGATTAGTGGTTTTCTTAGATGTCTAACCGGTACACGCTTTTATTAAGATGAGAGTTAACACCGCCGATATCGCCAGAGATCCTAAGCAACCGAGACGGTTTGAAAAGAAAACAAACATCGGATGACTAACCCATCTTACTGACAACTGGGCTCAGCGCGCATAACGGCATAATTTGAGGTGAAAAAAGCCCCGGCTAAAACCGGGGCTTAGTGTTGTTGTGGTGTTAGCGATATAATTCACGTTCTCTACGAACCTGCTCCGCGTTATAAGGCGCCGCGGCTGGATCGAAGGACCTCCAGCCGCTAGCCCGGTAGGCCGCCGCGCGGTCTGTAATGCGCACTGAAGACCGATCCATAACGGATTGTAGACGTGAGGCGTCTTTGTCATCAACACGAGCGCTCACCACCGCGCCACCGCGCCGAAGAGCTTCCGCATAGACCTCAGCATCTTCATTAGAAACGCCGGCTTGGGTAAGGGCTCCTACTAGACCGCCCGTGGCAGCGCCCGCTGCTGCGCCGGTCAATGTAGCGACTAACCAACCGGCCGCTACAATCGGACCTACTCCCGGAATCGCCATCAATCCAAGACCCGTTAACGCACCCACGGTTCCGCCGGCGACCGCTCCTATTCCAGCTCCGGTGCCCGCAGCTTCTACGCGGTCATCGTTGCCATCTAAATCGCGATCGGGAAATGTTCCTTCTTCTCGTCATACGAATTGTCAGCATTGCTGACGAGGATACTTATGTCGCCGTGGCTAACTCCGGCTGCTTCGAGGTCGCGAACAGCTGCACGCGCTTCACGATGCGAATTGTAAAGCCGCGAAATGGTTGTCGTCATTATTGATTTCCTTCTTAGCGGGGTGTGATATTGCCCTGATAGTCGACACTGACATCGACTGTTTTTCCTCCCTTGCTGCCCTTACCGCGCCAGACGCCGTTTTGGTCTTTTGTCAGGTCGCTGACGTTTGAAAAGCCGTTGTCTTCGAGGCGCGACTTCGCTTGACCTTCAGTAAAGCTGTTAGCGCCGGCCGCGGGGGCGCCCGGGTTGTTCGGTGCGTTAGGTGTTGTAACCGCAGGCGTAGCCGGATCAGGGTTTGCCGGTTTAGGTTGAGAATGGGCCGCGGTAATAAGCGCGACAGAAGCAGCAAGTGCAAAGAATGCTCGCATGGAAGTCATCTCCTATGTCAGTAAAGCCAGAAATAACGGGCGCAAAGAGGCTTAGTTCCCTCAGACACTGGGGGCAGCCAACCTTTGAAGCGCTCTTCGGCAGTCGGCCCTCTGACTACTACTCCGCAGCTTCGGCACGTGCTTCTTGATTGACCACGGTCTCAGCCAATTCCGACAAAGCTTCATCCGTGGATTCTTCCTCTTCAAGGGTCTCACCGAGAAGCGTCTTCGCTTCTTCCAAACCGAGCTCCTCGGCCCAAGTGCAAAGCGTCCCGTAACGGCATATTTCGTAATGCTCGACAGCCTGGGCGGATGAGACAAGACCGGCATCGAGGGCAGGAGAACCCTTATACTCCGTAATGATCTCCTCGGCTTCTTTGAGAATGCCGAGAACCGCATCACACGTCTTGCCCTGAGCTTTCTTATTGATCAGCCCAAACACTTCATCGAGGCGCTGGATCTGACCGGCTGTCTCTTCGCGGTGCTTTTCAAAAGCAGCCTTGAGATCCGAGTTCTGCGCAGCTTTAGCCATCTTAGGAAGGGCCGCCAGAATCTTCTTTTCTGCGAAATAGATGTCCTTGAGGGTGTCGTGGAAGAGGTCTTCCAGCACTTTTGGCTGCTTGGCCATATGAGCGTCTCCGTTAGCAATGCTTGAAACAACAATCGAGAACGCTCGTGCGGGCCTCTTTGTTCCAGGCAATGCTCTCCATCTGCTAAAGCCGTTCGGATCGTCGCGGCAGTAACGGTCAGCGCTGAGTACCAGCAATGCTGACGGCGCGCCCTTTCAGCGTCGGCGGATCACTCGCAATGCTGGCTCGGTTGGCCTGCGATTTCGCCGTTAGGTCTGCGGTGAGGCCGCTGCTACGCGCGCGGCCAGGGGAAATTGTAGAAACGTATCGCACCCGCAAGCCGTTTTAAATTGGCCGCGATCGAGTTGCCTGCGCACCGACTGCCGTCGGGACGGACCGCTCAATTCGGGGACGACTAAAAGTAAAGAGTTGTTCGGGATGGATGGGAACTGCGATCACAGACATCGCTTGCTCAGCGCCTCCCGCTCACGGTCATCCGCCTTGGTTAGCGCAGTCGCGATGCGACGCTATGTCTTTCTCGTCGGCGACACTATTCCGCACGTTGGCGGTTGCCCCAGCAAGATTTCAGCAATCGGTACTTCATCACATCGTTCCGGGAGGCCTGCCATGGCCAGTATTCTCCGTGCCCTGATCCTTCCCCTAGCGCTTGTCGCAATCCAGGCCCCGTTCGGTTCCGGCGCTGTGGCGTCGTCCGCACAGCAGATCAATGAGGCTGAGCCGGATAACGGTGCTAACCCTCGCGCGATGATCGCAAAAGTGCAGATTTTGCTCGACCGAGCGAACTTTTCGCCCGGCGTGATCGACGGGCGGATGGGAGAGAATGTCGAGAATGCCTTGCGCGCCTTTCGCGAGGCGCACGACATCGCGGAGAATGATACGGATACCATCGACAGCGAGACATGGGACGCGCTTGTCAAGGATGCGCCCGACGAGGTCGTGACAGAGCGCACTATCGAAGACGTGGACATCGAGGGCCCCTTCACCGAGGAGATTCCAGACAGCCTCGACGAACAGCGCGATCTCGAGCGCCTCGGTTATCGCGACGCCTCCGAGAAGCTGGCCGAGACCTATCACATGGACCAGGACTTCTTCGACAGTTTGAACAAGGGCCGAGACATCAAGGCCGGGTCCCCTGTCCTGGTGGCCAATATTCGACAGGACGACAATATTTCCGGCATTGCCAAACTTGAAGTCATCAAGTCGATCAATCAGTTGCGTGCCTATGATGAGGATGGAAAGCTGCTGGCCGCCTTCCCCGCCACGGTTGGAAGCGAACAGCGCCCGGCGCCCTCCGGCGAACTGACGATCGAGGCGGTCGCAGAGAATCCCACCTACACCGTCAAGCCATCGAATGACATCGCGGGGGTCAAGGCGTCCGAGGCCTTCGAGATCGCGCCGGGGCCGAACAATCCCGTCGGCACCATCTGGATCGAATTGTCCAAGGAAAGCTACGGGATCCACGGCAGTCCGGATCCGGCGGAGATCGGGAAAACCTCATCGCATGGTTGCGTCAGGTTGACGAACTGGGACGCCGAGACACTTGCGCGCTCTGTCTCAGCGGATCTGCCCGTGCATTTTGTCGAGGAACCCGGTTCCGCTTCCGACTAGAGAGGCGCGTTTGACTATTGCGGTAGCAGCGAAACGCACGGTGAAAGGGATTTGGACGCGGAGCCGCGACGACCGCATCTCCGCAAATGGCGCCGGAGTAGCCTTTTTCTTTGTGCTGGCGCTCTTTCCGGGAATGGCCGCAGCCGTCGCGCTGTACAGTGTGTTGTCGAGTCCCGCGGACATGCTGGCCACGATCAAGGCGCTCGAAGATGTCGTCCCGCAGCCTGCAGGCCAAATCTTGAAGCAGCAGACCGAACGCCTGGTCAATCAGGGCGGCAGCATGATGCAGAGCGGCAGCACGGTGGGATGGGTCACCGGGGTCGGGCTTTTCATCTGGAGCGCAAACAAGGGCACTAAGGGCCTGCTGGACGCGCTAAACGTTGTTTTCGACCAAGTCGAGCGGCGCGGTTTCATTCGCTTTACGCTCTATAGCCTCGCCGCCACGGTCGCCGCCGTGCTGTTCATTGCATTAACCGTCGCCACCTTCGTGTTTGTTCCGCTTGCGGATGAACTGGCTTTAGGCTCCGCCGCCCCTTTAATTGACATGATACGCTGGCCGCTCTTCTTTTTGATCGCGGCCGGTGCTTTTGGGCTGACCTATCGCCTCGGTCCGACCCGCCGCAATTCACTGTGGACTGGAAGTCTCGTCGGCGGCGCCGTGGCGGCGCTAGCGTGGATCATAAGTTCGTTCGCCTTGTCGTGGTATTTCGCCATGGTGGCAGATTTGGGCTTGGTTTACGGATCGCTGACCGGAATGATCGCTCTTATGATTTGGGCCTGGCTCTCGGCGGTCTCGGTCCTGCTTGGCGCAGAAGTGGATGCGCACGTTCAATCCAGGATGGGCGCTCAGGCCTGACCCGGACCGAGGGGCAGTCAGCAGCGATCCCTTGCAACCCAAGGCGCGACGGATTTTGTCTTTAGCGACAACGGGATTCCCGGCTGCGCCCGGATCATTTCGTGTTAAGCCGTTCCCTCGAGCGACATGCTTCGATCTTGCATCGCCACGTCATACTCATCAGCATGCTGACGCCAGTCACGAACCTTCCACTGGCCTGCAAACTCGCGTTTCGCGGCATCTACGGCTTCGGCAGACGTGTGACCTTCCGAAACGATCACCTGTTGCGGACATCTGAAAGGGTGCCCGTCCGAACTCAGTAGGTTTTTGTAGAAGGTGATTTTGTAAGTACGCATTACCCACCTCCAGGATTCCTCGACGGCCGCATCGTTACGCAGCCTCGCTCGTCGCTTTTTAACCGATGGCAATTCGCGCTGCCCATGATGCAAATCAACGCAGGGGTGTAGCCGCGGCCGAAACTCGACTTTCTGGGGCGACGCTTCTGCAAATTTCTGTCGAAACCGTGGCAACCGGTCTGCAGAGCGGGCGCTTCACCGACCGCGCAGGAGATTATTCCGCCTGCGCATTCCATGCGTCATTTGATTTCACTGGCGTTCTCCAACGCGAGCCGGTCTACGTGCAGGCGCAGCACGGCAACGCGCGTGGCTGCGACAAGCGGTGTAGACAATATAACGCCTGCAATACCAAACAGCGCCCCCAACACCAGCATCGCCGAGAGCGTCAACAAAGGCGGAAGTGACACCGCCCGCTGATGAATAAGCGAGGTGAGCAGATAGCCCTCGATAATCTGGATGCCCGTATAAATGAGCATGACCGTAGAAAGCCAAAGCATGCCCTTGGCATGACGGCAAGCGCAATTGGCATTGCTGCCAACAACGGTCCGAAATACGGGATGAACCCAAGAATTCCCGCCTGAACACCGAGCAGCAGAGCGCCGGGCACACCCAGAAGAAACAGCGCCGTCCCGACTGTCACACCGATGATCACCATGGCGGCAAGCTGACCGGCTAGCCACCAGCGCAACACCTCCCCGATTTCGTCGAGCGTCATGCGCAACAACGATCGCTGGCTAACCGGAAACAGCAAAGCGATCCCCTCGCGGTGGGCGGTCGGGTTCGCAGCCCAAAAAATGCCGATGATAAATATAACTACAATATTTACCAAGGCCCCCATGCCAAATGACAGAGCGCGGGTGGCATGCCCCAGTGTGTCCAAGAAGAGTATACAGCATATTGCTGGCGTCGCCTGAGGCCGCGTCGAACGGCAATCCGAGCTCCTTGGCTCGGTTGTGCAGATAGGTGATTTGATCGTTAATCACGGCATACAGGCTCGCGAACTCTGCAACCATGGACGTACTTGCCCACCATGTTGCAAGCGCGAGCAGCGCTACGATCGAAACAGTGACAAGACCCAGTCGCGGGACGGGGCAGAGGCAGGACATACCCGATACCGCGCACGCAGGCGTCAAGCAGCACGCCGAAAAGCATGCCGGCGAATATCAGTAGGAATGCGTGTGACGCGGCGACCGCAGCTGAAAACACAAAAGCAAGCCCGGGACCCGTCCGAGGCGCCACACGCAACAGATCGTTCATACGCTCCTCTTGTGCCGCAGACAGAAGCAAACCTGAGGCCATGCGCAGCCATCAGGCTGCGATGCGTTCTAATGGTCCGAGGTCTGAGCGGCACCGCCTGCGGGGTTCTCCTCTACTGGCGTTGACGTCGTTTTATCCGGCCGCCGCACGTCCGTTTTCGGAGCATTTTGCGATGGTTGCCCGCTTGTCTGATTATCGTCCGCCGGAAGCAGCTTCCGATGCGCCTCGGCAATGCGCTTCTGCAATTCCGCGAGCGTTTTTCTAGCGGTCTGGATACTGCCTTCGATAGCCGCGAGGTCGCCGTTCCGCTGGGCCAGCGTGCTGTTCAAGTTGGCAAGGTCGGCCTGAAGTTCGTTGACGCGGCGCTGCGCCTGTTCGGAGCTTTGGACTGCGGCTTTCTCCGCTTGCACCAATTGCCGAACGCGTTGATCGAGTTCTTGCTGGCGATCGCTAAGCTCGGTCACCCTTTGCTGATACTCGACCGCCTCCCGTTGAATCTTGGCATGGGCCTCGCGCGACCGCTGCAATGATGTTTCACCCTCGGCAAGCCTTTTGGTCATGGCCGCGGTATCATCGGCGAGGGCCTTCAACCGATTTCGAGCTGCCAATTCCTGCTGCCGCGCCTCTTCGAGCCTTTCACCTATCTCCGCCAGTTCCTTCTGATTGGCGGATATGTTTTCCTCGGCTTCAGCAGCGCGCTTTCGACTTTCATCCAGCGCCTGTGTCTCCTGCTCGGCGCTTTGGCGGATTGCCGATAATTTCCGCTCCGCTTGTTCACGCTCGGTCTCGGCCGATCGAAGCTGCTCCTGGATCCTCTCTAGTTCCTGCTCGCGGGGCGTCAGATCCTGAAGAGCCTTTTCGGACGCCGCCAGTTCCTCTTTGCGGGTCGCAAGCCTGCCCTCTATCTCGGCTAGAGTCGCCGTGGCTTGTTGATGGGCCTGGAGCTCCTGGCGAAGGTTCGCGCGCGTAGCCTCAGCCTGCGCCAACCGGTCTTCCAGTTGCCGCTGCTCGCTGGCGCCCGACCATGCAAAATATACTGCCAATACCCAACCGAACAGCGCCAGGGCCGCAAGTCCGATCACGACCGGCTGCTTTGCGGCGCGCAGGACGACGTCTCGCGCGCTTGGCTTTCCGTCCGGCACTTTCGCTGGTTCGCTCATGGCCGATCCCATAAATTTGATCAGAGACACAGTCCTTGATGCAACACGCCAACGCCCGAAAAGATGCATGATTTCGGCAGCCTCGACCGTAGCGGGCGCAGCTCACAGGAGCTCGGGCGGCTCGATTCAGCTACATCCGCAGGGCGCAGCCCAACCGGCGGAACTTCCGTACCAAGGACCGGTTAGCCCGGTGAAATTACAAAAAGGATATTTCCTCGTGAGCTATCCAACGCAGCTGCATTCGCCGCTATCTATCCTTGGGCTTTGTCTGGTGATCGCGGCCGGGCTGACCGAGCGCGCCGCAGCCCAGTGCAACAACCAGGTTCAAATCAAAGCAGGCGAAACTCTCAGCAGCCTTGCCGAGCGCTGCGATGTCACAGAGACTCGAATTCTTGCCCTCAATCCGAACATTGAGGGATCGAAAGACTTGCGCGCGGGAATGATACTGAACCTGGCAGCGCCGTCGGACAATGACGCAGCCCAGCGCACGCGTGCAGCAGAGGACAGCCTGTTGGGGCGGTTTAAGTCTTATGCTGAGGAAGCAAGTGAAACGCTCGAAGGTGGCGCCGAAGCTTTTAAGCAATCCGTCGAGCAGTTCATTGCGCAGAATCCAGATTTGCACCAGCGCGTCCGCCGGCTCGGGGAGCGACTGAACGTCCCTGGCCTCCAGAACACCGACGCCCAGATATCGCTGTCGATCAGGACAGGCTCTCCCGGCACTCCTGTTACGTTATCGGCGATCGGACTGCCCCGGAACCAGCGCGTCGCGATGGCCGGTGGTGCACCCGATGGCGAATTTCGGATCCTGGAATCCGGCAGAACCAGCGCCGAAGGCACCCTCCAGACCACGGTCTTATTGCCGCAATGGGCCGATCCTGAGCGCGACTTTATCTTCGTGATCGCCAATCGTGAGATCGACGTGGCTGTCCGGTCCGGAGTTTTTAAAGTTGAAAAGCGACGAGACCGCCGTTGAGGCTGTCGCGGCCGGCCCCAGTCCAACACTCGGGAAAAGCTGCAGACGACCCGTACCTCGCCGGGCGAAGAACGTTGGGCTGACTGGTGTCGTGATCTCCAACTTCCTTCAACCCTCGTACGAGGATTCTCATCGGCTCGCCATCTTCCAAATGGAGACGGAAGAAAGTCGCACTGGGTGTATTCGATAGCTGCGCTTTTTTTTCGGTCGCCGCTTTCTTATCCTGAGCTGATTTCTTCGCCGAAAGGCGATAGCGAGAAATTCTCGCTATTGCCTAACCCAAACTATTCTTCGCCTCTTACGGTGTCCTTGACGCTGCCCCAAGTGTTCTGGGCTTTGCCCTCCGCTTGTTCTAGCTTCCCTTCATTCTTCGTCTTCTCATCGCCAGTGATCTTCCCAGCGACTTCCTTCACTTTGCCTTTGGCTTGCTCTGCGCTGCCCTTGATTCGGTCCTTGTCCATGAAGCGCTCCTCGGTTGCAGATATGGAGCCAACGAGCGCGTCTCGCCTCCGTTCCACAAACACTAGAACCAACTTGCGCGCCCGAGCTCGACAGCTTCAGTACCGACGGGTCGAACCGTGGAATGTCGAGCCCCGGCAATCACCCACGCTTCTAGCGGAGCACGAAAGGACGGGTGCGGCATCCTGTCGTGCTCATCCACGGAACTGTCGCGGAAAGCGTCGGTTGGCCCTTTTTCAGCGGAGTGCAAAGATGCTGGAATGGGCGTTAGTCTTTTTTATTATTTCGATTGTTGCAGCCGTGTTCGGATTTACGGGGATCGCCACCGGCGCCGCGAAAATTGCGAAATGGCTCTTCTTTATCGCTTTGGCAATCGTAGTGATGTTCGTGATTTTCGCGCTCCTGACCGGTCAATTGGTTTTTTGATTTCCCGGCCGGAGCGCGCCGCGTGAATGGTGGCGAGAGGTGCGTCACTTCGAGCTGCCTCTCGCGGTGGACCGTGCGGGCGGTTTGGGTTCGGCTTGCCCTGCAAGTCAAACAGCATCGGATTGGTATCTTGAGTTTATCTTGAGCAGGCGCGTGAACGATTTTGCACCATTTCCCCAGGCGCTCGCCCTCGCCGCGGCCTACGGGCTGTCTTTTCCGATAGGATGGGATCGCGAGCAGGAGGCGCGCAGCGCCGGTCTCAGAACTTTTCCCCTGGTCGCGATAGCAAGTTGCGGATTCATCCAGGCGTCCGAGGTAATGATATCTGTGTCGCCGGATGCTACTGCGCGTGTCGTACAAGGTGTCATCACCGGAGTTGGCTTCATAGGCGGAGGGGCAATCTTGAAGCATGGCAATTCCGTTCATGGCACTGCAACGGCGGCCAGCATATGGGCCACGGGGGCAATCGGCACTGCCGTCGCCCTCGGCAGATATGATGTAGCCATCGTCATTTCACTTTTCACATTTCTAACATTGCGGCTTCTCACGCTGATGAAACACTGACTGCACACTCTCGAGCGTCAAAGGGATCGTCGTTTGTTCCGGTCTAAAGCGGGGCGAGCGTGTCGATGCGTAGCAGGCGCTACCCAAGCCCGATTAATCCGTGTTGATTTTCGTTCACAATATCTGCTTCAAAAGGCCACGTGTACGAACTCTATCCCCAAACATCGATTGGCCCAGGTATTCGCCAGACCGTGATTCGCGTCTGTCGATGCGCCCTCGCAGAGGCACGTGCTCAGCGCCCTCTGCCTTTAGCGCCAATCGCTCAAGGAGCAACAAGATGAAACGAACCCAATTTGCGATCCTCAACTCAACAGCGGCACTCGCGCTAGTGCTGGCTGCGGCGCCCGCGTCCGCGCAAAAACCTGACGCCAATGCCGTGGTACAGTCCCAGCAACAGCAGAATTATAAACAGCGATATCAGAGGCAGCGTGAACTCAGCGCTGCTGAATTCGTCCGCCAGGCTGCAATCGGAAATCTGTTTGAGCTTCGATCTGGCCGTCTGGCGGCATCCAAATCTAACGATGACTCGATCAAGGATTTCGCGCGCAAAATGGTGAGGAATCACTGGGAAGCGAGCTCCAGTCTTAAGCAAGCGGCCGGCGACCTCGCGCCGGAGGCCGAGCTTGATCAGCGCCACTCCAGTATGATGGACCGCCTGCAGCAGGCATCTGGAAACGATTTCGACCGTCAGTTCATTCGCATGCAGATCCGGGCCCATCGCCAGGCGATTTCCTTGTATCGAAACTGGATCGATCAGAACGAAGCGCAATCAGGACAGGCGACGGCATCTGGCGAATCGGGGAAGGCAAATGAGGACCTCCTCGAGTTCGCTGAATCCACGTTGCCGACCTTGGAAGAGCATCTGCGCACGGCCCAAGAGCTCCGTAATGAGCTGCGCCAACGAAGCGGCGTAGCTGCCGGACAAAATCGGTCGGACATGGCTCAGAACCGGCAATCACGTAACCAGCTTTCGCGAAATGCCCCGTACCAGCAGAGCAACCGGCATACGCTCGAGATCCAGCAGCGGTCGCCGGAAGTGACGGTTCGCCGGCAGAGTCCAGAGGTCAGCGTGCGTCAGCCTCAGCCGCAGATCACGGTCCGCCAAGCTCCGCCGACGGTGACGATCCAGCAACCGCCGCCGGAGGTCATCGTTCGCATGCCCCGCCCGGACGTCAACGTCGAGTCGGCGAGGCCGCAGGTTTCGGTCAACGTCCAGAGGCCGCAGATTCGCTTCCGGGAATCCAATGCGGAGCCGCGCGTCCGTATTGAACAACAGGATAGCGAAGGCCGGCAGGTCGAGTTCCAGCGTGCGCAGCCCCAAGTCGACTACCAACGCACCGGCGAGCCAAGGGTGGTCTATCAGCCAAGCGATAGTGAGCCGAAAGTACGATATGAATCGCGGTCACAGTCCGGCCCGGAAGGCCAGCGCTCCGGTACTCAGTCGGAACGCGCCCGCCCCCAATCGGAGCGCGCGTCTCAGCAGTCCGACGGTCAGGAATGGAATCGTGAGGCCCGGCGGCTGGCTGAAGACGATGCCGCAACTGAAGCCGCGACCACCGCCTCCGGCGGGACTGCGCAGACCCGATCGTTAACGGCGGGTCAGCTTACGGATATGGACATCTACAACGCTCGGGGTCAGAATCTGGGTTCGATCGATGATGTGATCGTGAGCGACGCCGGCCGGACCTATGTAGTTCTAGCACACGGCGGCTTCCTCGGAATGTTCCAGGATGAAGTCGCATTGCCGCTCGACCGGCTTCGGTACCGTGGCAACAGGATCATTGTTAGCGGGCTGACCGAGCAGGAAATCTCCGATATGCCGGATTGGGAGACGCGACTCCCGAATTATCAGTCGGTGGACGACTCTCAGAGACTGCAGATCAATCAGTAACACGCTTCGAATGCCGGGGATGGCTGTCCCCGGCATTCGCATCAAGCAATGGGTACCGCCTCGATCAACGGTGTCGGGTATTCTCGGACGGAACCAGCGTTTGGGTACGGTCCGGGGTGCGGTGATGCCCTTCACCTTTAGTGGTAGTAATTAGGAATGCGCGAGATCTGCAGACCTAGCCTTATCTCTAGCAGACCCAGCCTTATCTCTAGGTGCGTCGTTCTCGCCGTGGCCTTAGCTCTCCCGGCATTGGCGGCCATTTACACATTTCAGGCCCACAGCCAGGAGACCGCTGGACAACCCCCCGCGGAGACTGCCCCCCCGCCGAAACGAGCCATTCCTGTAATCCCAGCTTCAAATGACTCAGAAATCGCGAAGCGGCTGGCTGGCATCCTGCAATCGACCGGCTGGTTCGAGCGGCCCCAAGTGTCGGTTGCTCAAGGGGTCGCCTTTCTAGACGGACGCACCAGAGATCAGGAGCACCGACGTTGGGCGGGGGCTCTTGCCGAGAACACCCAAGATGTCGTCGCCGTTGTCAATCGCATCGAAGTCGCCACCGATGTGGAAACAACGCTCGGGCGCGCCACAAACGAACTGATCGACATTTACTGGCAGGCTGTTAGATCGTGGCCGGTCGCAGTCGTTGCCGCACTTATTGTTTTGGTTACGTGGGCGATCGCCAAGGCGGCCACGGCGATATTTCGTCGCTACCTTGTGTATCGGGTTGCATCCCCTTTGCTTCGGTCCATCCTCGCCCGGGCGCTCACAATCCCGATCTACGTTCTCGGCATCTACTTCGTCCTGCAGATCGCCGGGCTGACCCGGCTGGCTCTTACGATTCTGGGCGGCACCGGCATCCTCGGAATTATCGTAGGCTTTGCCTTCCGCGATATTGCGGAAAACTTCCTCGCAAGCGTCTTGCTAAGCAGCCGCAATCCATTCCGCAGCGGGGATCTAATCGAAATCGCGGGTCATACCGGCATCGTTCAGAATCTGAATACACGGAGCACCGTTCTCCTAACGCTGTCCGGCAATCACATCCAAATTCCGAACGCGACAGTTTATAAAAGCACTATTACAAATTTCAGCAGCAACCCGACTCGTCTCGCAACTTTCGTTGTTGGCATTGGCTACGATTCATCAGCCGCGGAGGCCCAGTCGCTTATGCTGAATGTTCTGCGGGAGCACCCTGCAGTCAGGTCCGCGCCCGAGCCGCTTGTATTGCTGGAGGAACTCGGAGCTGCCACGGTAACGCTGCGTGCCAGTTACTGGTTCGACAGCGCGATCCATGCGCCCAATCGCATCAACTCGGCGCTCTTAAGACAGACAAAAAACGCTCTGGTCAGCGGCGGTATCAGCCTGCCTGACCCTGCTCGCGAAGTCGTATTCCCGAACGGCGTACCGGTCACCGTGATAAAGAAGACGTCGCAAGATCCGGGAACCGATCGGACCAAAGCCACATCGCCATCCGTCACGACACCACAAGCCCTGGAAAATGCGGGTCCGACAACAAGCGCCGAAGGCAATTTGTCAAGCGATGTTACTGCGGTTACTGAGCATTCGAAAGGTGCCGTGCCTGAGGCACAGGAAAATCTTTTGAAATAGATAGATAACATCAATCCGCGGATCCGGCTCCCGATTGAGCGCCTAAGGCTTTATGTCGACGCCGGCGCGATTGCCACGCCAGCGTCGGTCGCTCGAACGGCGACGAGGAGGCTAATATTCATTATCTCGCACAACAGCTGCGGCAAGGGCCGACTGCATCTGCCGGGCAGTGCTCCGTTGGAACGCCGCAACCGGTTTCCGGGCTGGCGCTGGGGACAAGGGGGAGGTTGCCGCGACTGCGCCAGCGTCGAGCTGAAACACCGCGACCCGTCCGTCCAAGGCGCTCGACTGGTCTTCAAGCGTTTTG
>NZ_JCABZI010000016.1:0-27690 GCF_059499825.1 Pseudorhodoplanes sp. | reverse complement strand
ATAATCTGTTTTTTTTTGGGTGTCCCCCCCCCCCCCCCGCCTTCTCCCCCCCCCCCCTTTCGGGGGGGTGGGTCCTCCCCCGGCGCGCTGGGGGCGAAGGAGATCGGGGTGGGGGCTTGCTCTGGTCATTCCCCCACCCGGCTCGCATTCGCTCGCCACCCTCCCCCGCAGGCGGGGGAGGGATTGCACCGCGCCAAGCGGCAAAAGTGGCGCCCCATGAAGCGCCTCTATCTCAAGATCTATCTCACCATCGTGTTCGCGCTGTTGCTGGTGGTGCTGATCGCCGGCGGGATCTGGCGGCTCAAACCGCCGGCCTTCGCCGAAGGCTTCGATGTCGCAGGTGAACTCGTCTCGGCGGTGCTGCCGCCCGCGGGAGCACCGCCGTCGGTGCAACAGGCGGCCGTGCAACAATTCGCGCAGCGGCTCGGCGCCAGTCTCGGCCTGTTCGACAAGGATCTGCAACTGATCGCCTCTTATGGCGATGCACCGATCCCGCAGCCCGATCGAAGCCGCCCGGGCTTCATGCCCGGTCACGGCGCCTGGAGTCTTCCGCTGCCGGACGGACGCTGGATGGTGGCGCGCGGCACCGAGCCGCGTCATCCCGCCATCGGCCTGATCCTGCTGCTCGGCGGCATTGCCCTAGTGATTGCGCTGTGCGCCTTCCCGGTGGTGCGCGGGCTGACGCGGCGACTGGAACGATTGCAGGAGGGCGTCGAGACCCTCGGCTCCGGCAATCTGACGACACGCGTGAAGGTGGAAGGCTGCGACGAGGTGGCGAGCCTGGCCGCAAGCTTCAACCGCGCCGCCGCCCGCATCGAGGAACTGGTCAATGCGCACCGCCTGATGCTGGCGCATGCCTCGCACGAAATCCGCACGCCGCTGTCGCGCATCCGGCTCGGCATCGAGATGCTCGCCGAGAAGAACGACCCGAAATACAAGACCGCGCTCAGCCAGGATATCGGCGAACTCGACGCGCTGGTCGACGACATCCTGATGGCGAGCCGGCTGGACATGATCAAGGTGCTGCCGCAGCCCGAGCATGTCGACCTGCTCGCTCTGGTCGCGGAAGAGGCCGCGCATTACGACGATTGCGCGGTGGATGGCGAAGCCGTCACCGTCACCGCCGACCGCCGCTATCTGCGCCACATGATCCGCAACCTGCTCGACAACGCCACCCGGCATGGCAAGCCGCCGGTCGGCGTCACGGTTGGCAGCGATGGAGCGAATGCGCTGATCGATGTCTGCGACGGTGGCAACGGCATTCCGGACGACGAGCGCGAGCGCGTGTTCGTGCCGTTCTTCCGCATCAACGGCGAGACCAAGGGCTCCGGCCTCGGCATGACGCTGGCGCGCGGGATCGCGCGATTGCATGCTGGTGATGCTGTGGTGATGCCGTTTTCCGAGCGCGGCAGTTGCATCCGGGTGACGCTGCCGATCCTGCCGCAGGACCAAGAGCCGTGACCAGGGCGCACGTGCGTCCGAACGCGGCCCGCTATTCGGCGGCTTCGCTCGCCGCGATCAGGTCGCCGGCCATCGGCATCGGCCGCGCCGGCTCGTCATCTAGTTCTGCAATCCGCTGGTCGATCTGCTCGATCACGTGCCGCGAGAACGGGCCGAGATGCAGGTAGAACGCCATCAGCGTCACGATGGTGCGCAGCGAGCTTGGATTCTGCGTCGCGCATTGCACAAGGATCTGCTTGAACTCGTCGCGCGCACCCGGCAGCCGCTCGATGATGCGGGCGACCGTGCTCTGGAATTTCCGGCGGGTGTCGCCGGTCGCGCTCTGATGAACGCGTGTCGAATTGTCGAGCAGCGTGACGAGCTTGCGCAGCCGCCCGGCAAAGGCTTCCGGCTCATAGGCCTTCTGCAGGATATCCCGGTAGTCGGTGAGGATTTCCTTGCGCGGCCGCAGCGTGTCGTAATTCAGGCCGAGGGTGCATTGATCGGCGCGGCTCGATGCGAATTCGGGCGGCGGATGCAGCCGGCCTTCCTTGGTGAGGCGGCGGGTGAGCTGCGTGTTCGGCAGCGCGTAAAGCAGTCCCACCATGCAGACGGGAATCGCCGACTCCTCGATCAGCTCGACCATGGCATCGGCCATGCCGCTCTTTTCGTTGTCGAAGCCGACGATGAAGCCGGCGGTCACGAACATGCCGGCGGCGTTGATCTTGTGGACGCTGTCCGGGATGCTGCGGCGCGTATTCTGCTTCTTGCGCATCTGCGCCAGCGTCTCGGGATCGGGACTTTCGATGCCGACGAACAGGCCGACGAAATTCGCCTCGTTCATCAGGCGGAGCAATTCGTCGTCGTCGGCGAGATTGAGCGAGGCCTCGGTGGTGAACTCGAACGGGTAATCGTGTTCCTCGAGCCACTTCTTGAGGTCGGGCAGGAACGCCTTCACGGCCTTCTTGTTGCCGATCAGATTGTCGTCGACGAAATCGACATGGCCGCGGTAGCCAAGCTCATACAGCCGGTCGAGCTCGGCCAGCATCTGCGGCGTCGACTTGGTGCGCGGCACCCGGCCGTACAATTCGATGATGTCGCAGAACTCGCAGGTGAACGGGCAGCCGCGCGAGAATTGCACGCCGACATAAAGATAGCGGTCGAACTTCAAGAGGTCGAAGCGCGGGATCGGCGTCTTGCGCACATCGATTTCGAACTTCTTGGCCTGGAAGACGCCCTCGCGCGCACCGGCCTCCCAGGCGGCGATGAAATCGTGGATCACGTCCTCGACTTCGCCCAGCACCTGGAAATTCGCCTTGGCATAAAAGTGCGGCACCGAGGTCGCAGCCGGCCCGCCGATCGCGACCGGCTTGCCGTGATCGCGGCATAGATTGATGATCGCGAGCAGGTCGTCGTGCTGGGGCAGCATCCCGCCGGTCATGACCAGATCGGCCCAGTGGAGATCGCTGTCGGCGAGATCCTCGACGTTGCGGTCGACGAGCCGCAGATTCCATGATGAGGGAAGAAGCGCCGCGACCGTGATCAGACCGAGCGGCGAGGTCGGATATTTGGCGCCGAAAATCTCGCAGGCTGCAGCAAAGTTCCAGAAGGTCTCGCCCGCGAAGCGCGGATAGACCAACAGAACGTTGCACGCGCTTGACGCCGCCCCTGTCGTTTTTTCTGTCACGGACAAATTCACGGTTAACGGCTTAGGCTGTTCGCGAGGGCAAGTCCATGCCGCCGCGGAGGTTGCCTCGGACCTCCGGGTGCCAAAATACCGCTAAGCCGACCAATCCGGTCACATTGTCGCAGGTCGGGCTGTAGAATGTGAGCTGGTCACAGGCGGTCCAGCGCGAAGACGCCCGGCTTCCGACTCGTGACAAGCCTCGTCTAAGGTCCCGGACCATGCCGTCCGGTTCGTCCAGCCCCCTCGTCACGGTCGTCTGTCTCGGCGTCGTCCAGATCCTGGCCTGGGGCTCGTCGTTCTACTTTCCGGCCGTGCTGGCGGCGCCGATCGTCTCCGATACCGGCTGGCCTTTGTCCGCGGTGGTCGGCGGCGTCTCGGTCGGGCTTCTGGTCGGCGGGCTGATTTCACCCAAGGTCGGCGCACTGATCGCGCATCGCGGCGGCCGGCCGGTGCTGGCGGCAAGCTCGCTCCTGTTCGCGGCGGGCCTCGCGTGCATCGGGCTGTCGCCGTCGGTACCGTTCTATCTCGCGGCCTGGGTCGTGGTCGGGCTCGGCATGGGCACCGGTCTTTATGACGCGGTGTTCGCCGCGCTCGGCCGCAGGTACGGACAGGCGGCGCGCGGACCGATCACCCATCTCACATTGTTCGGCGGCTTCGCATCCACCGTGTGCTGGCCGCTCAGCGCATTCCTCGTTGAAAGCATAGGATGGCGCGGCGCCTGCTTCACCTATGCGGCGCTGCATCTGCTGCTGGCACTGCCGCTGCAATTGTTCGCCATGCGCGGCGCGCCGCAGGCCGAACCGGAAGCGGCATCGTCATCCAATGAGACAGCCGGGAGAGAACCCGCCACCACCGTTCCTCACGAGACCGCCATCCTGATCCTGATCGCGCTGATCCTGTCGATTGCGGCCGGCATCGGCTCGATCATCGTGGTGCATCTGTTGATCGTGCTGCAGGCGCGCGGCCTCGACTTCGCGTCGGCGGTCGCGCTGGGCATGCTGTTCGGCCCGGCGCAGATCGCCGCGCGCGTGGTCGAAAGCCTCGCCGGCTCACGCTATCATCCGATCTGGACGCTGGCCGCGTCGGTGTCGCTTATGGCGGTCGGACTGTTGCTGCTGCTGTCCGGATGGCCGGTGATCGCGCTCGCCGTCATCCTTTATGCCGCGGGCTACGGCGTTTCCTGGATCGCCCGTGGCACGCTGCCGCTCGCGATCTTCGGCGCCGTCCGCTATCCACGTTTGATGGGCAAGATTGCGATGCCGAGCCTGGTGATCCAGGCGCTCGCGCCCGCAGCGGGAGCACTCGCCATCGAGCATGCCGGGATATCGCCGACGCTGGCGATCCTCTCGGCCTTCGCAATTCTCAACGTCGCGCTGGTGATCGCATTGTCTTTGCGGCTGCGTTCGGCACAATCGGCCATATGACACGCGCCCCGACAACACGCCCCTCGCCCGAGCGACGCTCCGCCTATCGCTATCTGCGCCCGATCCCGACCCGCTGGATGGACAACGACGTCTACGGCCACGTCAACAACGTGACCTATTATTCGTATTTCGACACCGTGGTGAACGGCTACCTGATCGAGCGCGGCGCGCTCGATATCGCGGCGAGTGCCGTGATCGGCCTCGTGGTGGAGACCCATTGCAATTATTTTTCGCAGATCGCTTTTCCGGCGACGATCACCGCCGGCCTGCGCGTCGCGCATCGCGGCACCTCGAGCGTGCGCTACGAGATCGGCATCTTCCGCGGCGATGACGACACCGCATCCGCGCAGGGGCATTTCGTGCATGTCTATGTCGATCGCGCGAGCGGCCGGCCGGTGGCGCTGCCGGACGCGCTGCAACGCGCGGTTGACGATTTGACGACCGGCTAGACCGGCACGCTCATGCATATACTCTGACACGTGCCGCGCTTCATCCATCCGTGGCATGTCGCTTGCAAACAAATCGACCCAGGAGTTCGAGCTTATGTCCGCACCGACCGTCTTCGCCCCCGGTGGCTATCGCTACATCCCGGCAGTGTTCCAGTATTCCGCCGGAGTCGCGGCCGAGGACGGCTATGAGCTCGAGCGCGCGCGCTTCATGGCGCCGGTTCCGCTCGCCGACGCCTTCGCCAGGGTCGAGGCGCATCTGAAAGCGATCGGCCGGCCGACCACCGCATTCGCGCAATGCGAGTTGCGCTCGCCGGCGCCGTTCAACGACCAGGGCTTCATCGACTTCAACCGGCAATATGTGCAGACGCTGGAACGCTTCGGCATCTACAAGGACGACGTGAACCCGGTGGCGCGCACGAATGTGTGCCCGATGTATCACGAGCCGGCGACGCCCTCGATGCTGGCCTTCACCTACACCATCCCGGCGCAATCATCGCGCCGCACCTTCATGCTGTCCGGCGGTGGCGACGCGCGCTCCGGTCCTGAGCCCTACAAGGATCGCATCGTACGGATGAACGACACCTCGCCGGAAGGCATGCGCGAGAAGGTGATCTTCGTGATCGACGAGATGGAACGACGGCTCAAGGCGCTCGGCTTCGGCTGGCCGGATGTCGTCTCCACGCAAGCCTATACCGTGCAGAATATCGGCCATCTCGTCGGCGAATTGCTGGCCGCACGCGGCGCGATCATGAGCGGCCTCGTCTGGAACTACGCGCGGCCGCCGGTGATCGGCCTCGACTACGAAATGGACGTGCGGGGCATCGCCCGCGAACTGATCCTGTAGAGGAGTTTGGCCATGACATCGCTATCGTTCAGCCGTTCCGCCGCCGCGCTCGCCGCGGCGCTCGCCGCCTTCGCATGCGCCGCACCCGCCTCCGCGCAATGGAAGCCGACCCAGCCGATCCGCGTCATCATCCCGTATGCCGCCGGCGGCACTTCCGACATCATCGCCCGCACCATGTCCGATGAAGTGAGCAAGCGGCTCGGCCAACCCCTCACCATCGAGAATCGCGGCGGCGGCGCGACCCAGATCGGCACCGGCGCGGTGGCGAAGGCCGACCCCGACGGCCACACCATTCTCCTCGTCGCCAACACCTTCATGATCAATCCGAGCCTGTTCAAGACCCTGCCCTACGACTCGCTGAAGGATCTCACGCCCATCACCTATGCCGGCGTCACCCCGCACACCGTCGTGGTCACCAACGACCTGCCGGCGAAGAACCTGAAGGAGCTGCTCGACCTCGCCAAGGCCAAGCCCGGCACCATCAATTACGGCTCGGTCGGCATCGGCACCTCGTTCCATCTCGGCACCGAGGAACTGAAGAAACTCTCCGGCACCAACATGGTGCATGTGCCCTACAAGGGCATGGGCCAGGTGCTGACCGATCTCATTCCCGGCACCATCCAGATGGCCTTCGCCAACACGCCGAATGCGGCGCCGCTGGTGACGGAGGGCAAGCTGCGCGCGATCGCGGTCGCGCATCCGACCCGCGTCGCGCAATTGCCGGACGTGCCGACGGTGGCCGAACAGGGCTTCCCCGGCTTTGAGTCGAATTCCGGCTTCATCTATTTCGCGCCCGGCGCGACGCCGCCGGCGGTGCTCGACCGGCTCAACGCAGTGTTCGTCGAGGTGCTGAACCTGCCCGAGGTGAAGGCGGCGCTGACCAGGCAGGGCGTCGAGGTGAAGGCCACCTCGCGCGCCGAGACGCTGGATTTCGTCAAGAAGGAAATGGCGCGCTACGCCGACGTGGTCGCGTTCTCCGGCGCCAAGGCGGAGTGACGCTGAGGCGCGCCGCGAACGCGGTGCGCTCCCCTCCCTTGCTCGGTGTGCTCCCTCCCCCCCTTGCGGGGGAGGGTTGGGGAGGGGGGTAAGCTGCATTCTCTGAATGTGCGGCTCGGGGGGGGCCGCCCCCGCCCCCCCCGCGCGGGGCGCGGGGGGGCGGCCCCCCCCCCCCGCGGGGGGGGGGGGCCGGGGGCCCGGGCCGCGGCGCCGGGGGCCCCCGCCCGGGGCGCGGGCGCCCGCCCCCCGCGGGGGGGGGGGGGGGGGGGGGCGGCCCCCAAAGCTGCATTCTCTGAATGTGCGGCTCACCCCCCTCCCGCCCGCCTTCGCTTTGCTACGGCGGTCGACCTCCCCCGCAAGGGGGGAGGTGATCCGAGCAAGCCGCCCCACTTGCCTCCCCGCATGAAAAGGACTATAATCCTGTCCATGCCCCTGCCCTACCGCTCCGTCTTCGATGGCCCGATCATCCGCCGGGTTCGCGTCACCCCCGAGCGGCCGGACGAGTTGCCGCAGCGCGCGCCGCGCACCCGCCGCCCGCATGGCGAGGCGCAGGTGGCGGCCGTCCGCCACCTGATCGAGCAGACCGAACTCACCTATGCCGAGATCGAAAAGCGGACCGGCGTCGGCCGGGCCTCGATCTGCCGCTGGACGCGCGACCAGAAATGGGTGCGGCCGGTGTTTGCGCCGCGCGCGACCGACTTGATCCCGCGCGCCCGCGCCAGCGCGCGGCTGAAGCGCCGCACGTTGGCCGCGCGGCTCGACGCGCTGGCCGAGCGTTATGTGCGCGAGCTGGAAACGGACCCCGGCGTCGATCTCGACAAACTCGCCGCGGCGCTCGAGCTTGCGAAGATGGCGAAGCTCGCGGCGCTGCCGCGCAAGCGCATCCGCGGCCGCATGATGCCGGCGAGCGAAGAGCCGGCCCGCGTGCTCGCCCGCCTGCGCGCCGAGGGCGTGCGGCTCGACCGCGCGCCGGAGGCGGCGGTGAAGGACTTCATCGACAGCCACCGCCCGCCGGAGGACGACCGGCATCTCCGCCCGCGCGGGACCAAGTCCCGGCGCGTGCAGGCGCATCGGCGGATGTTCGATTGGGGAAGGGATTAGGGAGGCAGCATCGGCGAATTGGTAGCCCAAATAAAGCGAAGGGAAAGCCACGGGCGAGAGGCAATTCTCGGATTGCGTTGCACGCCATCGGAGGTACGCTTGCTGAAATGCAAGTCATTTTGCAGCCGTCACTCTGTCGATCGAGAAGCTCGTATGATGAGTGTGTTCGACTATGTTTTCTTTGGACTGGCGGGATTTCTCTATGTGATTGGCGAGTACAAACTCGCCTTCTGGATTTGCTCACTAGCAATCATCAATCACGCGGGGGCGGCAGTGAGAGCCATTTTCGACCCGGATTGGTACGCCCGCAAACGTTTGGAAGCGAGGCTACCCATCGATTTGTTTGATTCGGGAATAAAACAGCTACTCTTGGTAAAACTAATTGTTATCGGAATTCTCTCATGGGCTGCGTGGCGCGCTGGCAAGCACGCCGGATATTTTTGACAGAGTCATCCAATGAAGTACTTGCTTGTAGGCTTGATTGGGATCGCTGCTTTTGCTGGCTACAAGGAATGGCCATTTTACGTGGTCATCCCTGTAGCTACCGCCTTGGTCGCTTGGAACTTGATGTACTTCGGAATACAGCCCATGCGGATCGCTTCCGGCGGCCCCTTAGCCTACCTGTTCCGAATATCACTGATAAATATTGTGCAGGCAGCAATAGCTTTTGGTGTTGGCGTCGGACTACGCTATTTGATTGGATAAATCCAAGAACACATCGACATCTACGCCCGCCCGCGTACGGCGACAGGCCTTCCGCTAACCAGCGCGGCGGATACGCTCTATCCTTCTGCGGTTATACCGAGTGTCTTGAAGAAAATGGCGTTGCGAACTTTCGAGTCCGCCAAGATTTTCCCGTACGGCACGATTTCAATAAACGCTGGCGGGTCCGATGAATATCCGAAATAGCCGACCCCATCCGGGGTATGATTGAAACGGCCGATAACTCTATCTTCAAGTGTGGGTGTTATATCCGCCACGATGTAGCAGTGAAATGCCGTACTCGCATTCACGCCACGAATCGGCCGCCCGCGAATGTCCGGAACCGACTTCTCCGTCCTTAAGAGCTTAACGTAGTGCAGTATCTGTTGCACCGGATCGCGCCCACTGGTGTAGTTATCCCGCATCGGCTTCTTAAACTCGACCAGAACAACGGTGTCAGAATTCTCACCTTCGCGCCACGCAACACAACTGTCGTAGAAAAATGCTAGGTCGGGACGATCCTCAGAATCGACATTCGCATATGTATTTGCGTCTTTGTCGGAAGCGAAGTATCTGAAGAACGCCAGTCGATCATCGAGCAGCCAAAGGTTGTGATCCTCGATCTCAAGCTGATGCGAGTCCACTCGCATCGGACAAATTAATCGATGCAAGGCTTCCTCTCTCTGATAATTCTGTTGCTCGGCCTCTTTGAACTCCAAAAATTTCTCGAAAAGATCGATAACTGCTTTGCGACGCGTGATGTATTCGCCCCGTTTCTCGTCACTCACAAATTTAGTGTATTCTTCGACCTTTTCCCTGATCGCACCATCAATAATTTCTGATTTTGCGATGTCCTTCGCTATCGAGGCGAACGTCCGCTGACGCCGATAACGGTTGCGCGAAAGCTCGACGAATATGTCTTCCTTTTTGAAGAGGTTTGGCTGAAGCGATTCCGCAAAGTCATTAATCTTTGGCTCGACGTACATAAACTGAGGGTTCTCAATAATCAGCTCACGCGTGACCTTCACTTTCTCTGTTAGCGCAGCTTCGACATATGACCTGAGAAAGTCTCGAGCCTCCTTCGCCACGGCCCGCTTTATCAAATCGATTTCAGAATTTTCTAACGTAAAGCCCGTACGCTCCGCATTTACGTGCTGATCCAAATAGTCGCCTGATACGCTTCCTAAATAGATGTACTCACCATCAAGCTGTTTTAAGCCAAGCTGGTCATCAATCGAATAATCGACCACCGAACGATTATTCGCGGTGATGAAAGCAAAATTGTACCCACCGCCATCAAATCGCACCGCCTTGGTGCATTTCAATGACCACAAAGTAAGCAAAACCTCTTCACCGCCGATTTCGATCGCAGCTGGCGTCGTTCGCTGGTCTACAATGCTCTCTCCGAATAGATCCTGGATATCGATCTGCTCATCGTCCCTTATAACGACCTTTGGGGCATTGCCTCCAATGAATAGCGGAACGAAATGAGACAGCACCCGAAGTGCTATTGTCCCTTGCTTCGAAGGGCACCGGCTTGCATATCGCCCCTCAAAACCCCGGAACGATACGCGAGTTCTTATGTCTGACGAGTTCGTTGGCTTTTCATCTATCGAGATATCGACTTGATTCTTTTCAGTTAGCCGGAATTTAAATCGGCGACGACCGAATTCGCCACCCTCGCTATATACGCTGTCGACTTCAATCTCTTCGAAAACCTTAAGCCAAGCTAAGCGCCCAACTCCCTTTCCACCCCGTTTTTCCTTGTGTCGAGAGTCCGGGGTGAGGAACGATTTATAATTCTGTTCTGTGAAGCCAACCCCATTGTCTTCTATGTCAAAGCCAATGATTGGGTGAGTGTCCTTATTCAAGTCCCGGACGACGAAGACATCTACGCGGCCTTTATGACCAGCTTGTTCACCGAACCGCTCCGTTATCGCGTGAATACTGTTGCTCACCGCTTCCATTACAGGTGTCAGAGCGTTTTTATCGCTAGGACGCAACGGCAGCCTATTCACCCGGCCGACCAAATCGCTTACCAAATCAGGCATTTTCACCCCGCCAATGTTTGGAACATTGCACAACCAAGCATTGCGTTCCAAGCGATCAGCGCTCGTCAAACCGACTTGATCCCAGCAATAAAGTTCTTTATTTGTTCTTTGTCGTAGGGTAACCGAGCGGCGCTGCGGGAGTGGGCCCAGCTCGATCTTTGACGCCCGTCCGCTGTCTATCGGGCACTTTCAGCGACGGCAAACCTAGGCTGCTAAGAAATGCCCGGGGCGTGCCCGGGCATGACTCGCACGCGGAGTCGCTGAAACTACGCCCTACTCCTCCTTATACCCATACGCCTGCGCGTTGCCGGTCGCGCCGTAATACTTGAACGGCAGAAACTTGCCGGTCATCGCCAGCTTGACGCGGTCGCCCTTGGGGTCGGCCTGGCGGTCGATGGTCATGTCGAAGTCGATCGCCGACATGATGCCGTCGCCGAATTCCTCCTCGATCAGGAGCTTCATCGCCGGCCCGTTCACCAGCACCAGCTCGTACAGCCGGTAGATCAGCGGGTCCGTGGGCGGCATCGGCGTCGCGGTGCCGCGCATCGGCACCTCGTTCAGCATGACTTCTTCCGTCTTCGACAGGCCGAACAGCTTCGCCGCGTTGGCCGCCATCGGCTTGGTCATCTTGTGCTGGCCGAGAATGGCGCCCGTCACCAGCACCGGCGACATGCCGCCGATCTCCTCGCAGATATATTTCCAGGTCCAGCCCTTCTCGCGCTTGATGTCGAGCAGCTTCTCGGTGAGGTCGGTGCGTTTCATGTTCGGTCTCCCAGCGTCATGCTTCGATGTATTTTCCGTTCGTCCCCGCGAAAGCGGGGACCCAGAGCGGTCCGTCCACGGCCTGCGGCCCTGGGTTCCCGCTTTCGCGGGAACGAACGGGGATAGGTTCAACCATTGGCCACACGCGGTTTGGTGGTGTCGCCGTTGCCGCCAACCACCACCGGCTCCGCCGCGCCCGGCCGCACCACCGGCACATGCCGCGGATCGAAGCCCGGATTTTCGGCGACGAAGGTCTTGCTGCGCTCAACCAGGAAATCGATGATGTGGTTGCGCAGCGCGTAATAGAGCGGATGCTTGTGGAAGTCGGTGCGCGCGCGGCTCTTCGGCAGCGGGTTCTCGACGATCTCGGCCAGCACCGCGCCGGGCCCGTTGGTCATCAGGACAATCTTGTCGGCGAGATAGATCGCCTCGTCGACATCATGGGTGATCATGAACACGGTCTGCCCGGTCTCGGCGCAGATGCGGCGCACCTCGTCCTGCAGCGTGCCGCGGGTCAGCGCGTCGAGCGCGGAGAACGGCTCGTCCATCAGCATGATCTTGGGCTCGATCGACAACGCGCGGGCGATGCCGACGCGCTGCTTCATGCCGCCGGAGAGTTCGGACGGGCGCTTGTGCTCGGAGCCGGTGAGGCCGACGAGGTCGATGAATTTCTGCGCGTGCCTGTTGACCTCGGCCGAGGACCACTTGCGCCATTTCGAGGTGACGGCATAGGCGACGTTGCCGAGCACGCTGCGCCAGGGCAAGAGCGAATGGCCCTGGAAGATCACCGCGCGGTCGAGGCTCGGGCCTTCGATCGCCTGGCCGTCAACGATCACCACGCCGTCGGTCGGCTGGTCGAGGCCGGCCAGGATGTTGAGGACGGTGGTCTTGCCGCATCCGGAATGGCCGATCACGCAGACGAATTCGCCGCGCTGCATGCCGAGCCAGAGATTCTCGAAGATGGTGGTGGTGCCGGCGCGGTTGGTCGCGGACGGCGGCGCGGGGTAGCGCTTGGCGATCGCTTCGATCGAGATGAAATGGTCGGTCATTGCGTGTTCTTCTTATTCGGGGAACGTCACCAGGCGCTGGCAGTAGGCCAGGATCTGGTCGAGCACCATGCCGACGATGCCGATCAACAAGATCGCGTTGATCACATTCGTAATGCTTAAATTGTTCCATTCATTCCAGACGAAGTAACCGATGCCCGTTCCGCCGACGAGCATCTCGGCTGCAACGATGACAAGCCATGCGATGCCGATCGAGATTCGCATCCCGGTTAATATCGTTGGCGCGGCGGCAGGGAGGATCACTGTGAAGGCGCGGCGCACCGGACCGACCTCCAGCGTACGCGCGACGTTCAGCCATTCCTTGCGCACCTGCGACACACCGAAAGCGGTGTTCAGCAGCATCGGCCAGATCGAGCAGATGAAAATCACGAAGATCGCCGACAGGCCGGAATCCTTGATCGTATAAAGCGCAAGCGGCATCCACGCGAGCGGCGAAATCGGTTTGAGCACCTGGATGAAGGGATCCAGCGCGCGGCTCATCAACGGCGACATGCCGATCAGAAATCCGATCGGGATCGCGACGATCACCGCAAGGAAATAGCCGGTCAGCACACGCGCCAGGGAATACGCAAGCTGAATGCCGACGCCCTTGTCGTTCGGCCCCTTGTCATAGAAGGGCTGATTGAGATGCTCCCACAACACCTTTCCGACCTCGAACGGACCCGGCATCGCCGACTTGCCCTGGGTCGCGGTCGCGCCCATCAGCTTGGCATATTCAGGATCCATGTTCGCGACGGTGCCGGTACCGCGGGTGGCGAGGTGCCACGCGGCGATGAACAGCACGAAGATCGCGACGGAAACGATCGCCGCACGGAGATTGAGAGAGCGTGTCATACCGATACCTCGTGCCCCCGCAGCAGCGCGGCAGGCGCCGCGCTGCAACCCGGGAACGCCCCTGACATCATCACGTCGGCTTCTTGATCTTGAAGCTCGCGAGATAATCCTCCGGCTTGGCCGGATCGAACGTCTTGCCCATTACGACGAACGATTTCGTCGTCGTGGCCGGCGGCGTAAGTCCCACTTCCTTCATCAGCTTTGTGGTGTCGGTGGCGAGGAATACCTGCTTGGCGATGCCGTCATAGTCGACGTCGCCCTTGATCTGGCCCCAGCGCTTCATCTGCGTGAGGATCCACACCGCGAAGGATTCCCACGGGAACGGATCGAAATCGATGCGGTCCGGGACCTTCTGCACATTGCCCAGTCCGTCGGCGAATGTGCCGGTCAACACCTGCTCCACCACCGTCACCGGCTGGTTGAGATAATTCGCAGGCGCGATCGCTTCGGCGATCTGCTTGCGGTTTTCCTGCTTTGTTGCGAAGGCCGTCGCGTCGATGATCGACTTCAGCAGCGCCGCATACGTGTTGGGCGAGCCGGTGACGAATTCCTTGGAGGCCGCAAACGCGCAGCACGGATGCCGGTCCCAGATATTCTTCGACAGGATATGGATGAAGCCGACGCCGTCATAGACGGCGCGCTGGTTCACCGGATCGGGCGCGAGGAAGCCGTCGATATTGTCGGCGCGCAGGTTTGCGACCATCTCGGGCGGCGGCACGCTGCGGATCTGGATGTCCTGATCGGGATCGAGACCGTGTTCGGCGACATAGTAGCGCAGCAGGTAATTGTGCATCGAATAGTCGAACGGCACCGCGAACTTCATGCCCTTCCAGGATTTCGGATCGCGCTTGTCCTTATGCTTCGTCGCCAGCGTGATCGCCTGGCCGTTGATGTTTTCCACCGCCGGCATCGTGTAGGGAATCGGGTTCGATCCCGCGCCCATGGTGATGGCGAGCGGCATCGGCGACAGCATATGCGCCGCGTCGTATTCCTTGTTGATGGTCTTGTCGCGGATCACCGCCCAGCCGGCGGTCTTGATCACCTCGACGTTCAACCCGTGCTTCGAATAGAAGCCCATCGGATGCGCCATGATGATCGGCGTCGCGCAGGTGATCGGGATGAAGCCGACCTTGAGGTCCTTCTTTTCCAGCGGCGCGCCCTGGCCGAACACCTCGGTTGCCGTCGCGAGCGGGAAGAATTGCGAAATCGCGGCCAGCGCGGTCGAGGCGCCGACCGATTTCAGGAAAGCGCGGCGGGCGACATCTTTCGGGAACATCGCGCGCATCACCGCCGAGGCCACCACGCCCTGGTAGCGGCTCTCCTCGCTTTGCGACGGGATCGGCTCGCATTGCAGTTGCCGGACGGCATCGCGTTCGTGCTCGGCCTGGCTGATGTGCCGGCCGCAGGAGCAGCCCGAAGAATTCAGGGTGCCTTTCGGGTCGAACGGATTGTCGAAGGTGGACATCGGACTTCTCCCGTCTCGTGCAAGTCGAAATCCGGGTGCGGCATGCGCGCGTCCCCGGCAGTCGGGACAGGAACAGCAAAGTCGGTGCCAGATCCGACCGTGGCCGGATCAATCTGCACAAACGCGAAATGAGCGAGGAAAACAGGCAGTTCGGATTACGACTTTTCGTTGATTACGAATTTTGGTAGAAATTCCGCCATCAACTTTGGTTACGGCGATGAACGCGCTCCTGCATGTGCACAAAGATCGGGCAGCGTCACCCGCGCCTGCCGATTTCGGACGCGTCTTCGACGCCTCGGCTGAGCCGATGCTCGCGCTCAACCCTGCCTCCGACCGCATTCTCGATGCCAATCCCGCGGCCTGCCGGCTGCTCGGCTACGACCGCGCGGCGCTGCGAAACATGCGGGTGACCGCGCTGCATCCCGGGCAATTACCGGCCCTGATCGTGTTCACCGACGGCGTGCTGGCGAAAGGCGAATACCGCACCCGCGGACTCAAACCCCGCCACGCCGACGGCCACGAGCTTGCGGTGGAATATGCCGGCAGCCGCCTCGGCCACGATCCGGCACCCGATCTCCTGCTTATCATCAGCGACCTGGCGGCGCAGCGGAAGCGCGCGACCGACACCGACGCCGATCTTTATATTCGCGGCGGCCTCGAGGAATGGCAGCGGGTCGAGCGCTTCTTCCGCGACGTCGAGCGCGAGAACCAGTTGATTCTGCGCGCAGCCGGCGAAGGCATCTACGGCGTCAATGCCGACGGCAAGACCACTTTCGTCAATCCCGCCGCCGAGCGCATGCTTGGCTTCACGGCGGAAGAATTGGTCGGCAAGGACATGCATTCCATCGTGCATCACACCCATGCCGATGGCTCGCATTATCCCGCGATCCACTGCCCGATCTATGCCGCCTTCCGCGACGGCGCGGTGCATCAGGTCGACAACGAGGTGTTCTGGCGCAAGGACGGCAGCCGCTTCTTCGTCGAATATACTTCGACCCCGATCCGCGACCGCGGCTCGCTGATCGGCGCCGTGATCGTGTTCCGCGACATTACCCAGCGCCGGGAGGCGGACGAGAAACTGCGTGCAGCGCTCAGCGAAGTCGAGCAGCTCCGCAAGCGGCTCGAACAGGACAACGAATATCTGCAGGAGGAAATCCGCCTGCAGACCAACCATCGCGGCATCATCGGCATCAGCGCGGCGATGCAGAAGACGCTGCGGCAGATAGAACTGGTCGCGCCGACCGAGGCCAGCGTGCTGATCTCGGGCGAATCCGGCACCGGCAAGGAATTGATCGCCCGCGCCATCCACGGCACCAGCAAGCGCAGTCACCGTCCGCTGATCCGGGTCAATTGCGCGGCGGTGGCACGCGACATGTTCGAGAGCGAATTCTTCGGTCACGCGCGCGGCGCGCTGGCCGGTGCGTTGCGCGACCGGCCGGGACGGTTCGAGCTGGCCGATGGCGGCACGCTGTTCCTCGACGAGATCGGCGACATCCCGCTGGAATTGCAGGGCAAGCTTTTGCGCGTGCTGCAGGAAGGACAGTTCGAGCGTGTCGGCGAAGCGCGCACGCGCAACGTCGACGTCCGCGTCATTGCCGCCACCAACCGCGATCTCGATGCCGCCGTACGCGAGAAGAATTTTCGTGAGGACCTGTATTTCCGCCTCAACGTCTTCCCCATCAACTGCGTGCCGTTGCGCCAGCGTGTCGACGACATCCCGCTTCTCGCGCAGCACTTTCTAAAGGCCGCCGCAAACAAGCTGAAGATCGGCGATCCGCGGCTGACCGAAGGCGATATGCAGCGGCTGATGCAATATGCGTGGCCGGGCAATGTGCGCGAATTGCAGAACGTGATCGAACACGCCGCCATTCTCGCGCGCAACGGCCGCATCCGGATCGATCTGCCGTCCGGCGGCATGATGCGGGCTGCGGGGCGAAACGATGCGGCCAGGCTGTTGACGGAGGACGAACGGCGCGACCGCGACCGCGCCAATATCGTCGCCGCGCTCGACGCCTGCGGCGGCAAGGTGTTCGGTCCCGGCGGCGCGGCCGAGTTGCTGAACGTGCGGCCGACCACCCTTGCCTCGCGGATCAAGGTTCTGGGGATAGAGGTGAAGCGGGCCCGGCGTTGACCCGGCCGCTTCTTCCCTCTCCCCGCTTACGGGGAGAGGGTGGCGAGGTCCGAAAGGACCGAGCCGGGTGAGGGCATGTCTATGCTCATTGAACGGGCCCCTCACCCGCCTCGCATGCGCTCGGCACCCTCTCCCCGCTATTCGCGGGGAGAGGGAAACACCTTCGCTTGCAAAGCCGCCGGGCCCATGCCACCGAATTGAGCCATGAGCGCGGAAGTCATCATCGGCGACAAGCGGCTCGAACCCCACCGCCTGCGCGCGGCCATTCTGGGGGAGGTGCATGCGCGCCCGTTCCGGGCGATCGCAACGCCGGCTCGCGTCCTGCATTTCGCTTTCGATACCGTCGGCGAGCAGGCGGTGCAGGACCGCAAGGCGCTGACCGCGCTATGCGAGCGCCGGGGCATCACCCCGCCGCGCCCCTCCGACAAGCATTTCCATGTCACCTTCGGCGGCACCGGTCTGCGCTGGGAGCAGCATTCGGAATTCACGACTTATACGCTCGAGCTGCCGACAGAGCCGGATAGCACGCCATTCCACCCGTCGGCCGCATCGCTCGCGACACCGATGACGCTGGTGCCGCAGCCCGGCCCGCTGCTGGTCGCCGTCGACCTCCATCTCATGTCGGACCGGCCGGATCGCCTTGCGATCGAGCGATATTTCAGCCGCCCGAGCCTGGCGGTCGCCGAAAATTCCGATGGCACCGCGGTCTACGGCACCGACTTCCTCGCCGATGCCGATGGCTTCGTGCGCATCCTGGTGCTCGACCGCGGACTTGGCGACGAGCGCGCCGGCGCACTGGTCCAGCGCCTGCTCGAACTGGAGACCTATCGCACGCTCGCCTTGCTCGGGCTGCCCAAGGCGCAGGAACTGGCGCCGTCTATCAACCGGATCGAACGCCGGCTATCCGACCTGACGAACGAATTGCGGCAGGAATCCTCGCTCGCAAACAACAACCGGCTGCTCGATGAACTCACCGCACTCGCGGCCGAGCTCGAGGCCGGCGCGGCGGGAAGCCTGTTCCGCTTCGGCGCCAGCCGCGCCTATGACGATATCGTCCATACACGGCTCCGCATCATCGGCGAGCGCAAGGTCGGCGGGCTGCCGACATGGTCGTCATTTCTCGCGCGCCGCATGGCGCCGGCGATCCGGACCTGTAACACCACCGAAGAGCGGCAGGCCAACCTGTCGCGCAAGCTCGCCCGCGCCGCCCAGCTGCTGCGCACCCGCGTCGATGTCGAGGTCGAGCAGCAGAACCGCGATCTCCTGCGCTCGATGAATGCCCGCACCCGAATGCAACTGCGCCTGCAGGCCACCGTCGAAGGACTCTCGGTCGCGGCCATCACCTATTACGTGGTCGGGCTGTTCGGCTATCTGGTGAAGGGCCTGCATGACGCCGGCTGGCCGATCGATCCGTCGCTCGCCACTGCGGCTTTCGTCCCCATCTCGCTGCTCGCGATCTGGTGGATCGTGCGGCGGATCCGCACCCGGCATATCGGTAAAGAGCGCGAACACGACGTGTAAGGCGAGCGTCTGCGCGCAAGCGGCCGCTCCGGGCGAGACCGCGTTGACGAGGTCAGGTCAGGACGCCGCCGGACCGCCGTCGTCCACGAACAATTCCGATTTGGCGGCTTTGCTGATCGCCACCACGGCCGGATGGATCAATTTGCGTTCGACCGAGATGGCGTAATATCTCGCCGCCACGCCGTCGGCCCGGCCGATCATCTCGGCATCGTATTGACTGCGCATCTCATCGGCCAGGATGACGGGCGCCGGAAAGATGCCTGTCCCCGCCTTGCCAAAGGCTTTCATCAGCGCGCTGTCGTCGAACTCGCCGACCACCTGCGGCTCGACCTGATGTTCGCTGAACCAGCGCGTGAGCGCGCCTCGCATCGCCGCTGCATCCCCGGGCAACAGCATCGGCGCGCCCTTCAGCGATTGCGGGAAGCCCTTGCGGTAACGGGTCGCGAGTTTGTGGACCGCGTAAAACCCGATCTGCGCGCGTCCGAGCGTATGGCTGTAACCTTTCACGCCGAGTTGGGACGGCAGAGGCTGATCGGCGATCACGAGATCGATCTTGTGGATCGCCAATTCCGCGAACAGCCGTTCCACCTTGTCTTCACGGCAGATCAGGCGAACGCGTTCGGCGCTCCCCACGGCAGGCGCGAGCAGATGATAGGCCAGTGATTTCGGCACCACGTCCGCCACGCCGGCCCGAAACAAAATGTCCCCCCCGCCGGGACGGTTGCGGACGGTCTCTTCCAGTTCCCGGCCGATGTGGAAAATCTCCTCGGCATAGGACAGCGCGAGCTGCCCCGCCGCGGTCAATTCCAGCCGCCGCCCCACCCGGCTGAACAATTGCGTCCCGAGCGCATCCTCCAGCGTCGCGATCTGGCTGCTGATGGTTTGCGGCGCCAGGCGCAATTGCTCGGACGCCCGCGCGATGCTGCCGGCTTTGGCCACCCGCAGGAAATAGTGCAGTTGCTTGTAGTTCAGCATCGCACCCGATCCTCATTCGCAGTTTTTTTTCGATCTTTCCCCACCGAATTATCTGCTTTTTCTGATGATCGATCAAGGCCAGATAAGGCCGGTGAGCGGCACTTCTGGAGGATGTGATGCAGATCACGACAACGGCACGCGATACCGAGCTGACCACTAGCCTGCGGGACTACATTGAAAACCGGCTGGCCTTCGCCCTGTCGCGTTTTCAGAATCGCGTCCGCGGCGTGGTCATCGTGCTGTCGGACGTCAACGGACCGAAGAATGGCATCGACAAGCGTTGCCTGCTGAAGATCCGGCCGCGAGGCCTGTCCGAATTCACCATCGAAGAAACCGAGTCCGATTTTCAGTCGGCGCTGAATCGCGCCGCAGATCGCGCCAGGCGGACGCTGGCCCGGCGGCTGCAGCGGCGCGGTGAACGCACGCCTGTGCAGGTGTGAGACGGTCCGGCCCGGCAGCACACGCAACAACAGACCCATCGAGACAACCATCATGGCCTTCAGGGACATATTGCTTCCGTTGACCAGCTATCCCGAGCGGACTCCGGCGGCTCCGATGGAGCAGGCCGTCCGGTTCGCCGAGGCATTGGGCGCGCGACTCTCCGCACTCGTTTGCAAGATCGAAATCCCGAATGCCGGCAACGTGCTGGCGAATACGCTGCTCGACATTCCCGGAATGGTCGCGGCGGAGCGGCAGAAAAGCGCGGCCAACGTCCAGCTTCTGATCGGTGACATCGAGAGCCTGGCTGCGAAGCGTGGCGTGGCCTGCGAAAGCCTGGTCGAGCCTTGCACGACCGCGCAACTGCCAGCCGTCGTGACCGAACATGCCAGACTGCACGATATCACCATCATCCCGATCGGCGAGCAGGCGACGGTCCATGGTTATGTCGCGGAGTCCGTTGTGTTCGGTTCGGGACGCCCGGCGATCCTCGTGCCGGAAGAATCCGGTCGCCGCCGGTCATCATCGTTCGACGTGGTTGGCTTGGCCTGGGACTTCAGCCGGCCCGCGGCACGGGCCTTGGCCGATGCGATGCCGATCCTGACGCGCGCCAGGTCTGTGCGGGTGGTGACCGTCACGCAGGAAAAGAGCATCGAGACCAAACGCTCGAGCGCGGAATTGTCCAGGCATCTGGCCTGTCACGGCATAAAGGCGATCGTGGAAGAGGAAGAAGCCGCCGGCCGCACCATCGGCCAGTCTCTCGAAGACTATGCCACCGCGCACGACCTCGACCTGCTGGTGATGGGAGCGTACGGGCATTCCCGCATCCGCGACTTCATCCTTGGCGGCGCCACAAAATCCATCGTCGCCAATCCGCCGCTGCCGGTCCTGCTGTCCCACTGACCGCATCGCAAAACGATCCCCACGCAACAAACTGCCAGCATTCCAAGGATAGACCGTGGACCTCCTCGCCGATTTCCTGACCGCCGATTTTCTCGGCAAGGCCGCCTGGTTGTGGCTGGCCTTCCTCGCCATTGTCGGCGCGCTGCTGGTCTTCGACCTTGGCGTCCTGAACAAGAACGACAAGGAGCTCGGCGTCGGCGAAAGCCTGATTCTGTCCGCCTTCTACATCGCGATCGCGATGGTGTTCGGCGCGTGGCTCTGGTGGTCCATGGGACCGACCTCGGGCATGGAATATTTCACCGGCTATGCGCTCGAGAAAGCGCTGTCGATCGACAACGTCTTCGTCATCTCGCTCATCTTCAGCTATTTCGCCATCCCCGCGAAATACCAGTATCGGGCGCTGCTGTGGGGCATCATCGCAGTCCTGGTGTTGCGCGGCATCATGATCGCGCTGGGCGCTGCCCTCGTGCAGCAATACGAGTGGGTGCTGTACATCTTCGGCGCGTTCCTGATCGCCACCGGCATCAAGATCCTGATCGCCGGCGAAGGTGACAGCGATGTCTCCAAAAATCCGGTCGTGCGCTTCCTGTCGAAACGCATGCGGTTGTCGGCCGAGTTGCACGGCTCCAAATTCTTCGTGCGCCAGCCCGACCCTCAGACCGGCAAGATGGTGCGCGTCGCCACGCCGCTGTTCCTGGCGCTGGTGGTCATCAACATCGCCGACCTGGTCTTCGCCGTCGACTCGGTGCCGGCCATCTTTGCCATCACCACCGACACCTACATCGTGTTCACGGCCAATATCATGGCGATCCTCGGCCTTCGTGCGCTCTACTTCGCGCTGGCCGCCATGGTTCATCGCTTCGAATACCTGAAATACGCACTCGCAGCCGTGCTGGTCTTCATCGGCTTGAAGATTTTCTGGAACCAGATCTTCGGCAAGCTCGACCCGGCTATCTCGCTCGGCGTCACCCTGTCTCTCATCGGCGGCGGCATCGTGTTCTCGCTGTGGAAGACCCGGGCGGCGGCGCGGGACAACCATCGCGGTGAAGCGGCTGCGATCGTTGCGTCAATCGAAAAAGAGCCCGTTCCCTCAACCCCCGGAGACAATCGATGAGTGTTGATGCTGCGTCCGTATCCGAGTCACGGACCATGCCTGGCGACAGCGCCTCAAGCTGGTGCAGCGATGCCAGCACCCGCGATAACGTGATCGCGCGGCGCAATGTTCTGGCGGGGCTGTGGGCCAGCCGTCTGATGCAGACCCCCGATCATATGATCCAGAGCTATGTGGCGGCGGTTCACAACGTCGACTTTTGCGAGCCGGGGGCCAACGATGTGATCGACAAGATCTTTGGCGACCTCACGCGTTGCGGGATCGCCATCACCCGCGACGAGGTGCGCCGCAAGCTCAGCGAATTCCATCGTCAGGCGATGGATCAAACCCGCGAGACGGACTGAACCTCTCGAAACCATCGGCACCGGCGGCACGAGCGTGGCTCGTGCGCCGGGAGCGGCACCTCCAGGCGACGGGAATAGCTCACATCGGCGGCGTCAGGCCGTCCTTGCCGACATTGACGCGGGCCGCGGTGAACGACCCGTCAGGCTGGCGCACCGCCGCGACGATGAAAATCTTCGCGCCGGGTTTCAGGTCGGCCATGCTGCCCGGCACATAGGTCACAACCGGCGCGTCCTTCGGCACCACGATCTTCTTCTCGCCGTCCTTGTACTTGACCATGATGGTCTGGCCGTCGACGCCCGCGACGGTTTCCTGCACCGTTGCGTTGGTCATCATGCTTTTCGGCTGATTGTCCCAGGGGAAATGCCCTTCGGCGACACCGCGCAACGCTTCCGGAAAAACGTGGACATGGATGGCGCGCTCCGTGCCGTCCGGCTGCGGGATCGACGACACGCCGATATAGCTGTTCGGCTTGATATCCTCGACCCGGAACGGGACCACGCCCGAGACGCCGACATTGTCGGGAAGCTTGATCTTCATGTCGCTGCCATCGATGGACTTTACCGTCATCGTCGATCCGTCGAGCGACACGATCTCGCCGCGCACGCGGGTCGGCTTGTCCTGCGCGAACGCGCTGCCTGCGATGCTCAAGGTCAGAACGATCGCAGCAATCGGTGACAGTCTGAGGCAAACGGACATGGCGCCCTCCCGGCTCCGGCGGCGTCGATGCGCCGTATGCGGAGAGGAACCCCGCGGTGAGAGGACTATTCCACCAGCCTTACCCCGTCACCCTGAGGCGCCGCTGCGACGCAGCGGCCTCGAAGGGCGACGGCCCGACAATCTCGACATACTCGGCCGCTCATCCTTCGAGGCTCGCCGCAAGATGCGGCTCGCACCTCAGGAAGACGGGTTGATGTCGGATATCGTCAATAAAACCCGGGCGTCGAACCGCCATCGACCGGGATCGCCGCGCCCTGGATATGCCGCCCCCTGGCGCTGCACAGGAACAGCGCAAGCTCCGCGATATCGGCCGGCTCGGCCATCCGCTGGATACCGTCGCGCGCAATCGCCTCCACCCGGATCTCGTCCATGGTCTTGCCGGCGGCGGTCGCGCGCTGCGCGAACAGGTCCTGGATGCGGTCGGTCTCGGTCAGGCCGGGATGGATGATGTTGACGGTGACGCCATCCTTCATGCCGAGCCGCGACAGCGACTTCGAGAAATTCGCCATCGCCGCGTTGCAGGACGCACCGATGGTGAAGTCCGCGCCCGGCGTGCGCGCCGCACCGCCGCCGATATTCACCACCGATCCCTGCGCGTCCTTCAGCATCGGCCAGAACAGCCGCGACAACCGCACGCAACCGAAAAATTTCAGCGCAAAGCCGTCCTGCCAGGTGTCGTCGCTGAGTTCGAGAAAATTGCCGGCCTTTGTTGCGCCGGCATTGTTGACCAGTACGTCGCAGCGGCCGAGGCCCTTCTTCACCAGCGCATGCAGCTTCTGGCAATCCTCGAGCCTGCGCAGATCGAGGATCGCGGTGACCGGCTTCGGGCCGCCGGCAGCGGCGATCGCTTCCGCGGCGGTGGCGAGATTGCGCTCCGATGTCGCCGCGATCACGGTCTGCGCACCTTCGCGGGCGAACACCTCGGCGATGCCGCGGCCGATGCCGCGGCTACCGCCGGTGATGACCACGACCTTGTTGCTGAATTCGCCCATGATGCTGCCCTAACCTGCCTTGCCGCGGCGCACCGCGACGCGCGAGCGCGCGGCGGCGGATTTCACCGCCGGTCGCGGCTTTTCAAGAATGCCGATCACTTCGTCGAGCAGACCATAGATCTGCTCGATCCGCTGCGCCCCGATCTCCCGGGCCAGCTGCGCGTAGATCGCCTCCGATTGCGGCGCCACCGTCTCGAACAGCTTCCGTCCCTTTGCGGTGAGCGAAACACTGACGCGGCGCTGGTCCTGCGTGTCGGCCTTGCGCGAGACCAGACCGCCGGCTTCCAAATTCGGCAGCGTGCGGGACAGCGACGCCGTATGCAGGCAGCAGGCGCGGCCGAGCGCCGCGATATCCATCGCCTCGACCTCGTTCAGCGCGCGAACGATGCGCCATTGCTGATCGGTGAGGCCATGTTCGTTCAGGTGCGGACGGAAACGCTGCATCACCGCTTCCCGCGCCAGCATGAGCTGCATCGGCAGCGAACGCTGGAACGGGCGCATGCGCGCGCTCATAACCCGTCCTCGACTCCGTTGCTCAGGGTGCCGATTTCATCAACCGTGACCTCTATCAGATCGCCAGGCTTCAGCCATTTCGGCGGATCGAACCGCGCGCCCGCCCCGGTCGGCGTGCCGGACACGATCATGTCGCCGGGCTTCAGCGTGGTGAAGGTCGAGATATAGGACAGCAGGAAGTCGAAATTGAAAATGAGATTCGCGGTGGTGTCGTCCTGCCGCACCTCGCCGTTCACCGTGGTGACGATGCGCATCGGCTTGCCGTATTCGATCTCGTCGGCGGTCACCATCCACGGCCCTAGCGAGCCGGACCGGTCGAAATTCTTGCCCTGAGTGACATTGAACTTGGCGTGCCGCAGCCAGTCGCGGATCGTGCCCTCGTTACACAGCGTGTATCCGACGATGTGATCCCTGGCCTGCTCCGGCTTGATGCGATGGCAGTCCTTGCCGATGACCAGCACGATCTCGCCTTCGTAATCCAGCTGTTCGGATTCCGGCGGACGGATCAGCGGCGCGCCGTAGCCGACGAACGATCCTGGCGTGCGGAAGAACATGCTCGGATATTTCGGCAGTTCCGAGTTGTCTTTGTATTCGTCGTTGCGGTTGGCGTAGTTGACGCCGATGCAGAGGATTTTCTCCGGGCCTATCACCGGCGGCAGCAATGTCACATCGGAGAGCGCGAAATCAGGCCTCACGTCGGCGGCGGCCTGCCGCACCTCATCCAGCGCATGTGCCCGCAGGACATCGAGCAGGGTGTGAAACCGCGGCAGCCGCGGATGCATGTCGATGACGCCATCACCGCTGACAACGCCGAAGCCGTCGCGGCCGTGATGCCTGAAGCTGACAAGTCTCATTCCGCGGCTTCTTTCGTGAGCATGCCGGCACGTGAGAGAACGCCGTCGAGGCGCTTTTCGAGTTCGGGTGTGGCAGGCACCATCGGCAGGCGATGTTCGTTGCGATCGACGATGCCGAGGCGCTTCGCCATGTATTTGATCGGGATCGGATTGGTGTCGTAGAAGATCGCCTTGTTGAGATCGTGCAGACGATGATGCAGGTCCTGCGCGGTCTTCAGATCGCCGCTCCACACCGCTTCACAGAGGTCCGAGAGAACGCGGGGGCGCAGATTGCCGACCGCATTCATCAGTCCGCAGGCGCCGATCGCCATCATCGGGAATGACAACTCTTCCAGCCCGACGAAAATCTTGAAGTCGTGGCCGGCGACCGCGAGGCATTCGGTGACGAAGTCGAGATCGAGCGAGGCATGCTTCATGCCGACGAAATTCGGCGACTTCTCGCGCAGCTCCTTCAAGGTATCGATCTTGATGTCGATCGCGGCACGTCCGGGGATGTGATAGATCATCCAGGGCAGGTCGATGCCCTTCATCACTTCGAGGTAATACGCGATCATGCCGCGCTGCGGCGGACGCGTGTAATACGGCGTGACGATCAGTAGCGCATCGGCGCCGGCCTTGGCGGCGTGCTCGGTCAGGATCCGGGTTTCCCAGATCGCCTGCGAGCCGGTAGCGGCGACAATCGGCACCCGCCCCTTCGCCACCTCGACGGAGAGCGTCACCAGCCGGTTGCGTTCCTCGGTGGTCAGAGACGCGGGCTCGGAGGTCGTTCCGTTGACGAGGATGCCGTGCGATCCCTCGCGGATCTGCATCTCCACGAGCCTTGCATAGGCGTCGTAGTCGACCTCGCCGTTCTTGAACGGGGTGATCAGCGGCGGAATCGATCCTTTTATTCTTTCCAGCGGCAACGGCATGGACGGCCTCCCGAATTTTACATCGCGGCGATAGACGCTCTCGTTTCCGGTGACAACCGGCTTGACGCCCCGCCCGGCGAAATGATTAACATGTTAAAGGTCTCCACAGGGGCGCGTCAACGACCCCTTTGAACGCAGGCGACGACGAGGAGGATCAAATGCCGCATATCATCGTGGAATACTCGGCCAATCTCGACAAATCGATGGACGTTCCGGGTCTCCTGAATGCGCTGCATCAGGCGATGATCGATTCCGGTCACGCGCCGCTGGAAGGCATCCGCACCCGCGCCGAGCGCCGCGAACATTACTGCGTTGCCGACCGCAACCCGGACAACGCGTTCGTGCATATCATCGTGCGCATGCGCGAGGGACGGCCGAAAGAAGCGTACCAGAAGGTCGCCGACATGCTGATGGCGGCGGCGGAAAAATCGCTGGATGCGACGTTGAAGAAGCACCCGATGCAACTCGCGCTGGAAATGCACGAGATCACCCAGCTCACGCTTCGCCGCGACACGCTGCGCAAGGCTGAGAAGGCGGCGTAGTTTTTCCACCTCTCGCCACTCGCTCCGTCACCTGCCCCTTGCGGAGTAGGTCGGCGAGCAAGCGAGCCGGGAGGGAGGTGAGCCGCAGATGCCATGCCTTTTGCTGCTTACCCCCCTCCCCGACCCTCCCCCGCAAGGGAGGAGGCAAACACACCGTGCAAGCGGAGAATAACGTGGCCGCCACAAGCACCACCCTCGACGACACCATCGCGCTGGCCGAAAAGCATCTCGCCCGTTTCCGCAACGGCGTGGTGCCGCATCTGATCGACGGCAAGCCGGAAACCAGCGCCGACACCTTCGAGACCGCCTCTCCCGTCGACAACGCGCCGCTGGCGAAAGTTGCGCGCGGCGGCGCAGCCGAGATCGACCGCGCGGCGAAGGCCGCGATGAAGGCGTTCCGCACCAATTGGGGGCACACCTCGGGCGATGAGCGGCGCAAGATCCTGCACAAGGTCGCCGACGCGATTGTCGCGCGCGCCGACGAGATCGCCTACGTCGAGTGCATGGATACCGGCCAGCCGATCCGCTACATGGCGAAAGCGGCGCTTCGCGGCGCGGAGAATTTCCGCTTCTACGCCGACCGCGCGCCGGGCGCCAATGACGGCCTGTCGCTGCCGACCGAGACGCATCTGAACTACACCCTCCGTCAGCCGATCGGGCCCGTGGGCGTGATCACGCCCTGGAACACGCCGTTCATGCTCTCGACGTGGAAGATCGCGCCGGCGCTCGCCGCCGGTTGCACGGTCGTTCACAAGCCGGCGGAATGGTCTCCGCTCACCGCGCAGCTTCTCGCGGAAATCTGCCTTGAAGCCGGATTGCCCGCCGGCGTCCTCAATGTCGTGCATGGCATGGGCGAAGAGGCCGGCAAGGCGCTGACCGAACATCCCGACATCAAGGCGATCGGCTTTGTCGGCG
>NZ_JCABZI010000015.1:0-28081 GCF_059499825.1 Pseudorhodoplanes sp. | reverse complement strand
ATATTGTGTCCGATATCGCCAATGCGAGCTCGGAACAGGCCGCCGGCATTGATCAAATCAACAAGGCCCTCGCTCAGATGGACGAGGTGACGCAGCAGAACTCGGCGCTGGTCGAGGAAAATGCTGCAACTGCGAAGACGCTGGAGGATCAATCGAGTGCGCTTGATGGTCGAGTTGCCGTATTCCAGCTTGACTCAGCCGGACGTGAATCAGCTTCCGCTGGGCCCGAGGCGAAAATCCGCAAGCCGGTTGCTGTGGTTCAAAGGAGAACGGCTTAGGCAAGCGGCCATCCCTCGTGCTAGCAGGGCAGCCGCCACCAGCCGAAGTAACCTACGAGTTTTTGCGTTTTTCTCCGGCTGGCGTCGTGACCAATGTATCGGCTGTGGATCTTAGCTGGTCGCAGAAAGCGCAATTGGAAGTCGAAGCGTGCTGGCTCGCTGACCGCTACGTTGGTCTTAGAGTGGGACGGTAGCCGCAAAACTTTAGCCAATCTACCGAGTTTCAGTCGCTACGGATCCGTTGCGCCCGAGGGTTAAAGCGCGGGCCACGGACTTGCGACGCCATAGTCGTCGCGCCGCGATAGTCGCTTTCGGTTTCGAGCACCTCGGGCTGAAGCGCGGGCAGGGCGCACAATCTTTCGTATAGCCTCTTTCGTGCGCTGAGAGAGTGATGCGTTCCAGCGACCTTGGCTGGCAGCGGCGGTCCTTCATCTACTAATCGCTACGCTCGCCAACGGAGGACCACTGATGTTCTCGCTGAAGGCCGAGCTTCGCTCTTTTGCGCTACGGTCGGCTGAAAGGCGAGATCGGCCGGGGGTTGACCCATGGCCGACGGTGGCGGAACGGCTGAAACATCCATCCATGGCCGAGCCCCCTGGCCCGCGTGTGTCTTGGTGCCCGAGTTAGACTTAATGGAACGCTGCCGATCTTCGCGCATTGCAGTTCGCCGCTGTTCTAGAAACGCAGATGATCAAAAAGGCGACCGCGTACAAGCAAAATTGCGAGCGCAAAGACACCGTGCTCGTGGGCGATCTTACTGCGTACGAGAAGCGGTATCTGGAACAGATGTGGGAGCAAGAACGCGTATCGCAATGAACAACCGGCGCAGGTCAAGCACACCGTCGCGCCGCTTATGTTCTAGCGGAAGGTACCCCGGCCCGAGCATTGCTAAGCGTTCAATCTCGTTAGGCCATCAATGTGCAGTGCGGAGGCGGCTTAACCCGGCCTTAATTGTGTTGAGGAAATTGTCACAATGCTTTTTATGTACTTTAGGTTCGACGACTAGCTTTCCACTCCAGATGGAGCGCATGCCATGTTCAAGCCGGCAAACGAGGCGCGAGGGCGAACTTTTCTTGCTGGGAAGATCGTATTCAACTCGGGCCGATCAGTGATCGATTGTATCATTCGTGAAATCTCGGACGGCTGTGCAGCTGCCACGGTCGAAAGCGCGATAGGAATTCCTGATAAATTCACCCTAATCCTCACAGGCGACGATCTCCCCAGAGCCTGTCGATTAGAGGACCAGTCAGGAAATCGCATCAAAATCTCTTTTGAGATGTCGGTGAGGGTGCCTGCGAAAGAAGCGGGAACTCCCAGATCGTTCGAAAGGGGTTCCGAAGTTATGCGTAGCCAGCTGCTAGAGCTAAGGTATGCACTCGATAACGTGGCCTTTGGTATTGTGCTGCTGGATACCGAACTTCGTGCGACGTTTATCAACCAAGCCTTTCGTCGAATGTGGAAATTGCCTGATGCAAAGGCCGATGCGAGGCCCCCTTTTATAGCATTGATGTACCACGGGCGGGATACCCGGGCATATCAAGTGCCGCCTGGTTCTCTGAGCCAATATGTTGCTGAGCGGGTGGCCCACATCAAAGCGGGTCTTCCGGAGCCGATAGACCTACGTCTGTCTGACGGCGAGGTTTTGCGTATGCAATGCGCGGTTCTCCCTAACGGGGGGAGAATGCTCTGTTATACTCCGGTAACGGATATAGTTCGCCATTCTGACGAATTAGAAATTTTAAGAGCTGCACTGTTCCGACTCCAAGATGGCGTCATTCTCTTGGACTCAGATCTCCGGGTCCAGTTTATGAACGCTTCGGTTCGTAGGCTTTGGGGAGTGTCGGACGAGAAGGCTGATAGCAAGCCTCATTATTCGGAGCTAGTGGGTGACGCTCGGCATACCGGATCATATGGCGTGGCTCCGAAAGAGCTGGATAACTTCATCGCGCAACGCGTTGCCTTAGTGCTTGCCGGCGATCCCTCGCCCCAAGACCTGTGCACGGGGGACGGCCGTCACGTTCGGTCACAATGCACGATCCTGCCAAGCGGTGGCCGAATGCTGACCTACTGTGACGTCACCGATCTCATTAACAATGCCGCAAGACTTCACGAATTAGCGACCACCGATTCAATGACCGGTCTCTTCAACCGTCGACAGTTTATGGCGTTGGCAGAGGCGGAATGGACGCGCTTTCAAAGATATCACCGTCCACTCTCGTTGCTGATGGTTGATATTGACCACTTCAAATATATCAATGATACCTATGGCCATGCCGCAGGAGATCTTGCTCTTTCTCGAGTAGCTAGTCTGTGCAACTCTGAGAAACGCCAATCCGATGTCGCCGGGCGGATTGGAGGGGACGAGTTTGCGTTACTCCTCCCGGAGACGGATAGTGCCCAGTCAGTGATTGTCGCGGATCGGGTGCGAAGCGCAGTGGCAGCGGAGCTGCTGTTTGTGCAGGCTGTCACCCTTAATGTGACCGTGAGTATAGGAATATCGAATGCCACTTTGAGCATGGCTAGTGTCAGTGCACTGATGAGGTCCGCCGATGAGGCGTTGTACAAAGCAAAGTCGCTCGGTCGCAACAGGGCGGCATTATCTCAGCCAACGTATTCAGCTGTCGGTCTCGCCGCGGAATAAGCGTTAAGTTGTAGCACTCTTACGATCCCTGAACCACCTAGCGTTCCAACGGAGCTCTGCCCGTGCCGGCGTCGGCGCGTTTTGTCACGCGGACGCCTGCTGGTGAGGCGGATACTCTGGAGCTACGAGTTCTACGGCGCGACAGTCGTCAGAGAAACGCTTAGTTACAGGCCGTAGCCGGCTACATTCAAGCCGCGTCCAGAATATCACGAACTTTTCGTGCGAGCTCGGCATAAGTGAAAGGCTTAGTGAGAAGCTGCACACCGGCATCAAGGCGACCATGGTGGACAATCGCATTGCGGGCATACCCGGTCGTGAATAACACCTTGATGCTAGGCGCAGTCGCGCGAGCTTCTTGAGCGAGCACAGCTCCGCTCATTACCCCCGGTAGCACCACATCAGTGAAGAGAAGGTCGATGCGGTCGCCATGTGCCGCGAGAACTGCCAACGCGGTCGGGCCGTCGGGGGCCTCGAGAACATCATAACCGAGCTCCCGCAGCGTTTCGGTGGAGTACGCCCGTACGCCCTCATCGTCCTCGACGACCAAAATTGTTTCGGTGGCAAGAGCTTCGGGCGCCCGCCGTTCTTCCGCAGGGCTCTCGATAGGCGGAGGTCCAGGAAGGCGTGAAAGGTAGATCTTGACTGTCGTGCCATGTCCCGGCTCGGAATAAATCTTGAGATGACCACCAGACTGCTTCACGAATCCGTACACTTGGCTGAGGCCCAGCCCTGTGCCTTTATCCGCGCCCTTTGTGGTGAAGAATGGCTCATACGCTCGAGCGAGAGTGGCTGCATCCATGCCCGTCCCAGTATCGGATATTGAAATCAGCACAAACTGACCAGCCATGACTTCAGCGTGAGCAGCCGCGTAAGCCTCGTCTAAATACGAGTTGGCCGTCTCAATGGTGAGCTTTCCTCCGCTGGGCATGGCGTCGCGTGCATTTACTGAAATGTTGAGCAGTGCGCTCTCCAACTGGTTGGGATCGACTTCCACAGTCCAAAGTCTTGCGCTCAGAACTGTCTCCAGCTCCACCGTTTCACCGAGCGCGCGGTGCAGCAGGTCCGCCATGCCTCGCACAAGTCGATTTACATCCACCGGCTTGGGATCAAGCGGCTGCCTCCGCGAGAACGCCAGGAGACGTTGAATTAAAGCCGCTGCACGATGCGCTCCGGCCACGGCGTTATCGGCCGCACGCTTCAAATGCACGGCATCAGCTGGAAGCCGCCTTTGAAGTACTTCAAGATTCCCGCAAATCACCTGCAGCAGGTTGTTGAAGTCGTGAGCAATGCCCCCTGTCAGGTGGCCGACGGCTTCCATTTTTTGGGCTTGAAATAATGCATCCTGTGCGTGTCGTAACGCTTCCTGAGCTTCTTTTCGCTCCGTGATGTCGCGTGTAACTTTTACGAAGCCCAAAAGCCGGCCATTGGCATCAACCACCCGGTCGATGACCACCGAGGCAAAGAATGCGCTTCCGTCTTTCCGAACCCTCCAGCCCTCCCTCTCGAATTTCCCCTCGGTGGCGGCGACATGGAGAGCATTCTCTGGCGCTCCCGCCTTGCGCTCTTCTTCGGTATAGAAAAGAGAGACATGGGCTCCAACGACCTCGGCAGCTTTGTAACCTTTGATGCGCTCCGCTCCCGCGTTCCATGTTGTCACGCATCCCTCCGCATCGAGCATAAAGATTGCGTAATCAGTGACGCTCTGCAGCATCAGGCGCAACCGTTCTTCGTTGGCTCGGATTGTTTCCGCTTCCCTGGCGGCGAGCATCGCAAAGCGGCGGTCGAACATGGCCGCTGCCAATGACAAAAAAAGGATCAGGAAAGTCGTGGCCGATACTGCAAGCGCCAGAGTGGTTTGCCCGATGTTGGCGTGGCCACCTGCCTGATCAACTGAGCCGTGGCTCGTGAACACGGCTCCCTGCATGGCCGCATAGTGCATGCCTGAGATCGCGATACCCATGGCGATCGAGGCGATGCCCTTGACTGCGGGCCCGGTCCTCCGGAAAGCTACCCACAGCGCGACGGTGGCGGCTCCGATGGCGATGAGTACGGCCACCGCTGTCCAGAGGTGATCATGCCGAAGATCTACCGGCATGCGCATCGCGGCCATCCCGATGTAGTGCATCGCCACGATGCCCGCACCCATGACTAGGCCGCTGAGAACGAGAAGAACCGCGTCGGCCTCCCGTCGGCTGACGACAAAGAAGGCGAGGCCCGTCACCACGACTGGTGCAACCAAGGAAACCAAAGTCAGGGTGAAGTCATAGCTCACCTCGATGCCTGGGAGGTTGAATGCGAGCATTGCGACGAAGTGCATGGCCCAGATGCCGCCCCCCATGGCCACAGCAGCCGTTATGAGCCAAGCGTAGAAAGCTGAGCCTTCGCTTTCGCGAATGCGCCCCGCGAGGTCCAGCGCCGTGTAGGAAGCTGCCGTGGCAATTAGCACGGACAAGAGGACGAGAGCAGAATCGTGAGCGCCGATAAGCATGAAACCCAGTCTTGTGAGCGGCTACTGTCTAGCGCAAAGTGCCTTAGGAGCAAGCCCATGGGGGTCGCTAAATACGGTTCACTTTTGCGACGGCCGGCCAACTTGCAGGTAGTGCGGCGTCCGGAAAATGGGAAGTTCCATAGCGGACTAACTTCCTCCTGCTTGCGTAGGGAATGGTTTGCCATGAAAGAACCTACAACCAGCCAGCGACGGACAGCGCTTATCCTCAGCGTCCTCTGTATTCTTGTTATCGTTACTCTCGTGGCAGCCGTGCTGGGCTTGATACCGCCAATGGTGGCGCGTCCTTAGCCGCGGTCGACGAAGTCGGTTGGCGAAGGCCTCGCTGGCCCGCTCTCTGCCCTAAGCGCTGCAACCGGTGGATGCAAAGAGGCCGGCGTGTTTTAAGGAGGGCGCGCTGCAGCTGCTACTTGCCACTCGCAAGTGACGATGTTCGCGGTTACCGCGTCAGCGCTAATCTCGAGAACTCATGTAAGGTCCGTCCGCCGTATCGATAGCATTTGCACGTACTGCTACTATCAAAAGTATCTGGCCGAACTTCTTGTCGCGGCAGTGAAGGTCGCATTGTTTCTGTGACGCAGAGAGGCGATTTTGAAAAGGGACTGCGCCGATGAGTCCGGGAACTTGAATTCATTCCGGAGCATGGTTCGGGCCGAACGGAGCGTTGCGAGTGACTAGCGCTGGCGGAGGCTTGGGCGCGGAAGACGAGCGCGGACTTAAGCCAGCGAAAACCCTGCGATGCAATCTGCAAGGCATACCCGCTATCTCCTTTCAGGGCCTGATTCACTACCCGCCGTAGCCCCATGGTCGACTTCGAACCGAATCCAATACAAGCGGCCGGGCGCTTAGCAACATGGGTCCTTCGTGTCTTAACCCTGGCGGCGATCGTAGCGTGGGCCATTGCTGGGTACGCGTTGTTCCGCGCGATAATGTGATCTGAGGATACGGAAGCCGGTTGCACGGTGGTCGCGTCGCCATGGCCATGAAGTGAAAGACCCCGGCTGCAGCCTCTACATCCGGGGCCTAACGTGCGACGTGGCTCGAAGGGGCTAACCAACTCACCGCCTCGGCACGAGGAAACCCTAGCACGGTTAGGGCAAAGAAAAAGCCCCGCTAGCCATGGCTTTGCCGGGCACGGATTTCGATGAGGGTGGCGGCGGGACAAAAGTAACCACGGGTCCAGGACAGATTCATATGTTTGGCTATGCTCACCGCGGCTGTCTGTTATGCCGCAAGGAGAACGCGCTAACGCTCGACCATCAGACTTTCAGCAGACTCTCTGCCCCTCGATTTGAGACAACCTTCATTTAGCTTACTGAGGCGGGCCGCTCGATCGCTGCACTATACCGCTTGCCACCGCGTCCCCTCCGTAGGGCGCATCTGCGGTCAAAAAAAGCGTGCTGGAGGGAAGATGGGCGACAATTCAGTCGGCGGGCTCAGTAGACCGTCGTTGCGACCCGCAGGTGACGCACTTTCTCGCCCAGGCATCTGCCAACCTCAACCACTCTCGTCGAGCGGCCTCCTCGAGAGCTTGTCGCGCCATGCTGCGGCAGTGGATCTCGTAGCTGCGAAACTCGTCGGCGTCCTCGGTCAAGGTCAGCCTCCCAATATAGCGTGAAGCGCTGACGGCGGCTAAAGTTCACGGGAATCGGTCTGCTTCGGCAAAAGGGACAAAAGCTCGGTTCATCGCGGAACCCGCTTCATGGATGTTTTGGCATTGCATCGTCGGCGCGGAAGGTGAGCGCTTAGGGGGAAAGCTGGTCCAGACAAGTCATGAATCCGGGGAGAGGGTGACTTGCAGGTTTCCAATGCGGGGAGCGCTCCGCTTCCCGTTGTTATGCCGCGCGGGTACTTTTTGACAGATCGGGGACTAGCAACCTGCTGACTTACCCGCCTTCCTGAGCAATAGGGAGCATGGAAATGCTGCGCTCCCACTCCTTCGATGCTCAAGACAAAGCGGTGGCGCTAGAGCGCGCTGCGCGATACGATGGCCATGAGTTGAGTTGTGGGAAGGCGAAACGCTGGTCGAGCGGTTTCCGGCTGAGGATTGCACCTCATGAACCACACCCCACTGAGATCGTCGTCGCCGCAACCACTCTGGTTGTCGTAAGGGTCGCGGAGTGCGGGCTCATCCTCGAACGGAGCAGTGGGAAGTGCATGCGAACAGGACTACGAGAACGCTCGGCGAAGAAATATCGCGAGAAGTTTGAAGAGATGAAAAGGCTGGCAAAGGTTGCTGATGAGAGCGGCGACGAGGCCGCCAGACGCAGCTATGAAAAACTTGCAGAAGGTTGGCACGAAATGGTCAAACACGCCGAGCGACACGGGCGGCTAGGAACCTGACTTGACCTGCCTTCTGCGAACTCACGAATCATCTAAGCCCCCCTTGATTATCCGAGCAAGCATAACTCCGCTTTTCTGCAAAAACCTGCTGCTTAGGCACCCGCAATTTCTTTGACTAGCGGGACGTCTCGCGATCGTACAGATAATAAATGTCGTCACCGATGCCGCCGTAGAAGTGGTCCGGAGCATTCACGGTCAAGTGTGAAAACGAATCTAACCATCCCGCTATTGAGCGCACCGTCGTTGCTATAGAACTGATCATTCCCGAAACCTCCGCGCAACGAGTCGCCGCCCAACCCGCCCCATAACTTGTTATTGAGTGCGTTGCCGGTGATTTCCATTCCGCCGTCGCCCATGACCTTGCCATTTTCGACATTGGCTCCGAGCGTGTACCAAACGACCGGCCAGAGATTATCGCGCCGTACTTGGACGGTATCGTCACCGCCATTCACTCCCTCGACAACAGTGGCGTACAGGCCATCGGCGCAATCGAGCGGCGGTCCTAAACGACAAAATAGACGTTAGCATCCGAAACGGCAAGCGGCAGATATCCTGCTCGGTGTGGCATGGATGCGCCCCGATTGGGTTCATCCCGGTACCTCGCGGAACGTCCAGCAGCCAGGTCGCTCATTTGTATGGTATACACTCTGCGTCGCGGCTGTTCTTGGCCGAGGCGGAAAGAGTAGATATACATGACCAATGCAGAGACCCAACTTCTTACAGCTATTAGAACGGTCAGGGGGCCGGGGAGTTCTCTAGAGCTCGACGAGGAGCTTGCGGCGTTCATCCGAGACAGCTTTGATTTCTTCGAATTGCAGCTGGCTCTTGAGGAAGCGTTCGGTAAAGAGATAGATAGCGAACGCTTCATGGGCGCGAAGACGGTCAGAGATCTGCTTGTGCTGCTAATGGACTAGCTGCGCTCGGACGATAAGGCTCGGCCCGTGCTAGAAATCCCCCAGCGCGCGAGGGCCCCGATCGCAAAACAGAGAATTCCCCAGCATCTAACCAGGGCGGACGGCGCCTTGCGGCACCGTTTGCGTGGCGCCGGCACGATCGCTAACAACCCGGCCAGAGCGTTGACGTCCAATATGAAGGTGCCTCTTACGTTGACGCCACGGTGGAGGTAGGTCTCCACGCCGACCCTCGACCCCACGGAACCTCTTCGGCCCTGTAGGGTTGAAAAGGCACTTCCATCTCCGTCAAGAACTTCGCCGGCTGCTTATGGTCGGCTATTTTAGCGGCGAAGAGGCACGGGTGGCAAACAACGGACGAAATTATCTCGATCCGGTGACTGAGCTAAAAGCGATTCATTTAAAAGTAAGAATGGGCATGACTGATCTGATCGCCCGGCGAATTACGCCGGAGCAGTTGAATGACATCACTCGCGTAGCGGACCGCAGAATTAAAAAGATCGAAAAACGTATGAAACGTGACAGTGCGCCGACTAGGCTTCAGCCACTGTAATAGCGAGTGTCGAGTCCACACGCACATTAGGTCCGGATGTACAGGCGGCGACAGCCGGGGCCTTTCTATGCCCGCGCCCTTCGGAGGCCTTCGGGGTCGAGGCTTAAACGGAGACGAGCGGAACGCTGCTGTGCCTGATGCATTGGGCCGTTTAGGAGGTCAGCAATGCGAGAGCTTCAGCAACTCTTCGCATATCTCGTTGGGCTTGTCTTAGTTGCCGCCTCGGTGTGCGCTGGCGTGATAGTGACTGCTGTCCAGGGAGTTGATTACATACCGGCGACGTCAAGCGTGTCCGCTGTGAAGAAGGAGCCGGGGCTGGCGGGAGTGCAAAGCTCAATTTTGGCGGATCCTAGTGACGATATCCCAGTGTGGATAGTACCAACCCCAAAATACGATTACGACCCGAAACTGATGATCGTGAAGTCGCGTGAAGAGAGGCTGAAGGAGGCTGAACTTAGGCGGAAGCAACAGGCAGCCCAGTATGCCGAAAATAGACGTAAGCAAGCCGCTCAGGATTTAGCGAAGCTGCAAGCCAGAAAGCGAGTCCAAGAGAAGACCGTCAAGCAACGTCACGAGCAACAATTGCGTGAGAACAGCAGCGCCTACGCCTACCAGCCTGAAGTCCAACCAGTGTTCGGACTATTTTCTCTTTTCCGGTAGATGAGCAAGCCGGATGAGACTATGGACGTTTTTTGCGCCATGAGCGCGCACGATCGCTTTCTGCTTTGCCGCCGCGTCATGGGGGAGATCGGCGCCCGCGTGGTCGCAAAGGGTCTGGATGGTCTAAGCAATCGAAAAAAAATCGCGGCAATTTTCTTTCTACGATGGTTGACCTAACGGCTTTGGCTTGGCGGGCTCGTTCCTGTCCGCGCCCCCACCGTGGCCCCTCGGAGAATCATCTGATCAGCCAACGGGCCAGCGCGGCTGCCGATACCCGCTGCCCCTTCCGCTGCGGGGACCGAGACTCTCACGCCAGATGGCGCGAGAACGATCGCGCCCGCAAAGCCCAACGTGAGCAGAGCGAACAGTCCAAGCGCAGCGTCGGACGACCGGAACTGTTTTTGCATAGCGCGAGGATAACCGATTCCCGTACTGTGCGTTCCCCGGATTAGATCAAGTTTCGCCCATCAGCATCGCTTTCTACGGCGCGTCCGGATTTAAGACCTTGATCCAGTCCTTGCATGGGCCGGACGTGTAGGCCTTGTCGCGGCGCTTGGTAACGACCCCCGTCGAGTCCCATCCTGCCGGCGGCTTCAAAACATAGCCGCGCCGTCAGTGCCCGTCATGTGATCGGCATAGACGGTGCCGCCGGCGGAGCTATTCAGCATCTCCGCGAGCAGTCCTAACCACAGTTCGAGTGGTAGAGGCAGGAGATCGCGGCCGCCGACCTGCTGTCAGGTCGAGGCGATCAACGAACACGCCGGTCGTGTTTGCGAGAGTTCAGCAGCCCGAAGTCGCCGATGCCGCGTTTACCTTCCACCTCGCTCTCCCCAGAGTAGCGTCAGGATTTTCAAACCCGCCCCTCGCTCTCGCAGGGCTAAGCTGGTATCTTACGCAACTCGCGTGCGAAAGACCCGGTGCTTCAGAAAATCACCGTCTGGTCGGTCGCTTGAATGTCGGGCCGCTGCTGGGGCTGAGGGTGCCGATCTTTTCCCCGCCTTGCCACAGCTCCAAAGAGTGACCGTCGACTAACTTGATGCAGGCTGTAATTGCCTGGCTCTGGTCGTCGGCAATGATCTCGTGAACGCCGATATGACGGCCCTTGATGTCCAGAATGTACGCACGAAATTCCGGCACAGTCACCCCCTCTGTCCGAACCGGTTGTTCCCTTTACGGAACTGACATCGAAAGGCAAGACCGCGCAGGTTGTGCCCGTGAGGGTGGGCTTAGCTCGCGCCTTCTGTGGCTGATGCTTACCCCTGCGATCGCTCTTTGATCGGCTGTCGGGCCGGGTTCTTGATCGTAAGTCCCAGTTCCCCGGCGCGCTTCAAGATCGAACTCTTGCTCTTGTTCAAGCGGATCGTAAGGCGCTGCAGGCTCACGCCCTGCGCGATCGCATTGGTTAGAACTGCATCTTCTTCATATGTCCAAGCCATCCTCGTCCTCAACAAAATGGTTTAATGGCTGAAAAGTTTGGCTAAGAGCCAAAGTATGGTGCCGTAGAAGGCGGCGCCCGCGAATGCGCCGAAGACCAGGCCTTGCACGGGGTGGTTTGAGGTTCCGCCTAATTGCCAGAGCTTGAGTCCTGTTTGCGTCACCCCGGCTACGGCGCCGATTAGAAACCAAATCATGGCTTCGCTTTTAGGCCTTTCTCGACAAGCCGGCGGATGACCTCCGGGCGGCTCTGGCGCTCCTTCTGTTTTGCGACCCATTCTATTCCTACTCAGCCCGGCCGCATAATGCGCTCGGTGCTGACGCCGCTCGCCGGGCTTTTTCTTTTTAACTGCCCTTATTTGCACCTGCAACTTAGTTGCAAAAAGATTGACGCAAGGTTGTTGTCGTGTCATTTTCATTGTTGCGAGTCATTCGCAAAAAGCGGGCTTCTGATGCGTGCTGTAACTGTTCTGCGCGGGGGCTTGGGAAAGCGCCCGATCAAAGGTGGTTCACGGAAGCGAGCCTTGGCTTTGGCAGTTTTGATAGCGGGTCTGGTTCAAGGCACCGCCATCGCCGAGGACGCCGGCGCAGACGGTATTCCTGCCCCCTCCGTTGCCACCAGCTTGCCAGCCAATGGCGATCCGTTTGGCGCGCGCAAACGACTCAGCGAGCGCGGCATCACTTACGGTCTGATCTATACTGGGGAAGGGCTGCGGAATACTTCCGGCGGCGTGGACCAGGGAAGCATTTACGAGGGCAAACTTGAAGCGCTGCTCAACGTGGATTTTGAGAAGCTAACTGGATGGAAGGGGCTGAGCCTATTCGCGAACGGCTTTCAAATTCATCGCTCTCGTGGGCTCCGCGACGATCACTTTGAAAGCCTGATAACCATCAGCAACATCGAGGCCGTGTCCTCGACGCGACTGTCCGAAGTTTGGATGGAACAGAAGCTTCTGAATGATACCTTCAGTATCCGTTTTGGGCAGCTTGCAGCCGACGGCGAGTTCTTCGTGAGCAACTACGCGAAGATCTTCATCAGCAACGACTGGCCGATAATCCTTGGCGCCAACTTGCCGGCAGGCGGCCCGGCCTATCCATTGTCGACACCGGGCGTGCGGCTTAGATTCGACCCCAGCCCGCATTGGTCGATATTGGCCGCGGTGTTCAACGGCGATCCGGGCGATCAGGCAACCGTCAATCGGCACGGCACGAACTTCCGCGTCAACGATCCACCTCTGGTAATGGCTGAACTACAGTACAAGTATAACCAGGAAAAGGACTCGTCGGGCCTGGCCGGAATTTTGCGTCTGGGCGGCTGGTATCATTTCGGCAAATTCGACGATTTGCGCTTTGACAATCTAGGCCTTTCCCTTGCTGACCCACTCAGCAGCGGCATCGCTCGACAGTATCTGCGAAACGGCGGCGTGTATGGTATTTTCGATCAGCAGATCTTTCGTCCCAAGGGCGGCGACGCCGATAGTGGGATCAGCCTATTCGGCCGCTTTGGCGCAACGCAGTCAGATCGCAATCTCGTCGATTTCTTCTTTGATACCGGCATTGTGTTCGCCGGGATGTTGCCCGGACGGCCGGCTGACAAGTTTGGCGCCAGCCTAATCTACGCGCGCATGTCGAGCGTCGCGGGCGCCCTGGACTACGATGCGATCGCGTTTTCCGGTGAAATGCAGCCGATCCGCGACTATGAGATGCTGCTGGAAATAAGCTATCTGGCGCAGATCAGGCCCGGTTGGACCGTGCAACCGGTATTCAGTATGTGTTTCATCCAGGGGGTAACGTACCGGATGCCGCAGATCCGGCCCGCGCCGTTCGCAGCGGTGCCTTGTTGGGGGTCAGAAGCACTGTCGCGTACTTAAGCTCCAAATCCAGAACATGACTCAGGCATTACCTGATCCGGCGCTCCGTCAATCCGCTCGGGCCTAAGTGCAGTGGTTCGGCTGGCAACCTTGCCCCATGCCATGCTCAGCAATCTAATCAAGCTTCACCACCACGCCGGTAGACATGTTACGAAAGGCGCCTTTGCGGTTAAGTCGGTTAAGTACGGCAAGTGCCGCCTGGGCTTAGCGCACAATCTCTCAATCGTAGACGTCCTTTTCTGACCCAAAGCGGACACCGCAAAGAATCCCATATTGGATTTTCGCGCGCGTATGAGCGCCTTGGAACCTGTAAGCTAGGGAGCAGAAAAATGTTTCGATTTTTCGCAATAGCAGCCTTGGTACTCAGATCCGCAGTGCACGCCCAAGATCCCTCGAAGACGGACGGCGACAAGTATAAGGTTCGGTTTGAGCCGGCAGATACGTGGTCCGCAACTATCAGGCCGAGTGCATTAGAATGAGACGCACGATGTACTGTCGACGCGCATCACACTATCCTGATCAAACCGTTCCTTGTAGGCTGACCGAATTGACTCGATGTCAGCCTCTGTGCGCCTTGTCGGCTCGTGCCAAATGACAAGGATGTTGGACACCTCCTTCGCGAGGCGGCCGTCGTTGCCTCGCCATTGGCCCGGGCCTTGGAGGACGGTGAAACCATCAGGAAAGCGCGGAGTAACCTCGTTGTCCAAAAATCTTGCCCATTCCTCACCGCTCACTGGCGCGCTCTGAAGGCGAGAAGTTCCAAAAACCATCTCTAGACGTGCCATTGTGCGCGCCGAAGACGGACATGACGGGCCTGATGCAGCTGAAGCCCCTGCCAGCCACAACGCCATCGTACCCAGCGCCATGCCGATAGAAACTGTGGCCAGAACGGACATCTGGCCGGTGTGCATGTTCGTCATCAGCCGTCTCCTAGCGACCGACCGGTTGTGCCGAAGAAGTTCATTTCCCAGGGAGCAAACCAGTAACTAGAAATCACAAGAGGAATTGCAGCGCGCATCGCCTCGCTGTCACCCGGCGTAACCGCCATGGTTGAGGAAATCCTGCTCGTCCGGACTCATGGTGCGACCGAGGATTGCGTTGCGATGCGGAAAGCGGCCGAAGCGCCGAATGATGTCGCGGTGTCTCTGCGCATGCGACAGGCTGGGTTGTCCCAGTCTCCGGACCAGCTCAACGGAGCGTTCCTGATCCGCCAAGTCCTCAGAATGGGCAAACGGCAGATAGATGAAGAGCGACAGCTCCGTCTCCACCTCGCGATCATGACCAGCTGCTATAACTGCTTTTGCGATCTCCCGCGCCATTTCATCTGTAGAATACATACGCGGCGTGCCACGAAAGGCATTACGTGGAAACTGGTCGAGCAACAACAATAGCGCCAACGCTCCGTACGGCGTTGACGTCCAGGCTGCGAGCTCGCCCCGCGCGGCGGCTTCATGCGCTAGCAAGAAGCGCTCGCGAAAGCGCCGGTCGAAGAACTCGTCCTTGGCGAACCATAGTTTAGGTCCGGCCTCGCGCCAGAAGTCGACGACCGCGATAGCGTCAGCGGCGGGCACAGTGATTGAGTGACTGCGCGCGGCAGGCGGGTTGTCTACGTGCGACCGGTGAATCTGACCCGCTGCGGGCTGAATCGTTGCCAAGGCCGGTGTGACTATCCCTATCATGGCAATCAGCAATTTTGGATCCGTCATTTTCTTTCACTCCTCTGCGCGCACTGAGTAGCGTGGCGGAACCGACAAATCGCATCTTGATAATGATGAAGCCAATGATATGATTTCACCAATATGCTGAACCAAATTGATCTATCCCGGCTGGATCTAAATTTACTTGTCCTTTTCGAGACCGTGCTGGCTGAACGGCACGTCGGTCGGGCAGCTGAGCGGCTGCACCTTTCGGCATCAGCGGTTAGTCATGGGCTTGGACGTCTTCGCCGCTTACTGAATGACCCGCTGTTTTTAAGGACGCCAAAAGGGGTGGTCCCTACTGCGAGAGCCGCTGAACTCGCTGCACCCATTTCTGACATCCTGGGTCAAATCAGGAAGGTAGTTGCAACTGCTGAACCGTTCGATCCGGCTACCTCAAAGCGCCGATTCATGATTGGCGCACCCGATGGCGTCTCAGCCGTAGTACTGCCGCCCCTGCTCGCAACATTAAAGAAAACAGCGCCTGGTATCGATATCGGTATTCGGCAAATTCTGCCTCCGCACGGCGTGCCGTTCGAGCGTGTCTGGCAACCGGCCCTTGACGATCTTGAGGCACGCGCCATCGACCTTGCGATCGTTCCTATCCATGAGACTCCTGCGCGCTTCGAGGGCCAAAGAATCTACGAGGAAGAATTCGTCATCGCGGCTCGGATAGGTCACCCTTATTCCAAGACGCCGACCCTGAAACGGTTCTGCGAGATGAGCCACCTTCTCGTATCGCTCACCGGCGATGCGCATGGGTTCGTCGACATGGCACTCGCAGAACGCGGAATGAAGCGTCGAATAGAACTCACTGTTCCGAACTTCATGATGGCCCTCGCAATCATTGCGGAGACCGACTTGATCGGCGCTTTGCCAAAGCAGCTCGTTGCGAGGCACGCCGCACGTTTCCGCGTCGTGGGCACGAAGGCGCCACTTCCCCCTAGACGCGATCTAATCCGCGTTGTCGCTTCCAGAGCCGCGCTAATGGATGGCGGAGTGGCGTGGCTTTTCGGAATGATACGCGACACGGCTAAAGTGTCAGAGTTACGTCAACCATGATGGATTGTGATAGGCCAATTGAGAGCTGTATAATCGATATAATTCGAAATGCCCTATAGACCCTGCCGTTGGAGGACTCGACGTGGAGCACCATCGCCGTTGGATCATCGTGGGCTCGGCTGCCCTGATCCTTGCCGTCTTTATGGGGATGCTCGTTAACGGCCTGACGGCATTGTTCATCCCGATGGAAATTGCCGAAGGCTGGAGTAGGTCCGACGCAGCGGCCATCAATAGCTTCGGATTGCTCGGCCTGGCGCTCGGCAGCGTGGTCATGGGTTTTGTCTCGGATCGCATCGGCATCAGAGCAATCTGCTTGATTGCTGTGGCAGCAATGGGTGTGTGCCTACTCCTGACGTCCCAAGTCCGCGCGCTTTGGCACGTTTACCTAACTTTCTTCTTAGCGGGCGCGATTGGCGGCGGAGCGCTGTTCGCTCCAATTTTTGCAACAGTTGGCAATTGGTTTCCAGGCATGGCCGGGTTAGCAATAGGCATCGCTGCGGCTGGACAGGCGATCGGCCAAGGCGGCGTGCCCTTACTTTCTGCTTTTTTCATTGAAGCATTTGGCTGGCGCGGAGCGATGATGGTGTTGGGCATTGCCACGTTGGCGGTATTGATCCCGCTTGCAGCGAGCATGCGCGACGCTCCCGCGTCTGTTACAGCGAGCGGCGCAGAGCAAGTGCCGTCTATTCCAGTCGCTGTGGCCGTCCCAATACTTAGCGCGGCCGTGTTCTTCTGTTGCGCCTGCATGGCCGTGCCACTCATGCACCTGATGCCGTTAATCCAAGGTTTCTGCATACCAGCAACCGAAGCCGGTGGGGTGATGCTCGCAATGTTGCTTGCGGCCATTTTTGGTCGCGTCGCTTACGGTAAGCTTTGCGACATGATAGGTCCGCTTCAGTCCTGGGCAGTCGCCTCGGCGCTTCAAACGATTGGCGTTCTGGCCTTCACACAGTCCGTTTCGCTACGGGGCTTCCTGGGCTTTGGTGTCGTGTACGGCTTCGCCTACGCCGGCGTGATGACGAGCTTACTCGTTTCCGCGCGTGCGCTAACTCCGGCGCTCCGCCGCGGCGCTCTTATGGGCATTGTTCTGGCATTCGCGTGGCTCGGACACGCCGTTGGAGGATTTCAAGGTGCTGTCGCTTTCGACCTGACGGGTAGTTACGTAAGCGGCTTCGTCATCGCAGCCGTGGCGGGGGTAATGAACCAAGCTCTTCTTACCGTGCTTCTGCTGCTTTCGCGCCCGCCAGGGACTCTGGCGCAAGCCTAATACGCTTACAGCGGCTGGGAGCCGCAGCCGCAAACTGACTGCTATGCACTAAGCGGATATAGGCTCAAGACCGCTTTGACCCAAAACAGACATCGTAGCCAGAAGCAGCCGACCGGTGGTGACCGTCAAATGCTCGAGTGTTAAGAGATCGTCAATTGTCGAGGATGCCGACGCGTGCGATTATTTGTCGCTTAGAAATCGGTCGGTCTTCGCGAGACAAGTCGCTGGGTAGCGGCATTTTCCGCGTGTGGCGTGCCTGATCCCTGCTAGCTTTGACCCGCCGGCCTCTAGCGAGAAAACGCGAGCAAGTCACAGATCAAATGCCCGCAATTGTCTCAACCCTGTCTCGACGCCGGTTGATTGGCCTCTGCGGTGCAGCTCTGGCGATCCCGGCCATGCCATCGATCGCGAAAGCGCAAAAGTATCCAAATCGAACCGTGCGCATCATCGTCGGATATGCCCCGGGCGGCGCGACCGACCTAATTGCGCGTTTGATCGCAGAACGGCTTACGAGCCGGCTCGGCCAGCAATTTGTGGTCGAGAACAGACCAGGGGCCGCGACGAATATCGCAACCGAGCACGTCGTTCGCTCCGTGCCGGACGGCAGCACACTGCTGCTGGCGTCTGCTGCCAACGCCATCAACGCCACGTTGTTCGACAGTCTCTCCTTTAGTTTCCTCCGTGACATGAGGGGCGTTGCCGGTGTGGCTCGCATGCAGAATGTACTGCAAGTGCATCCGTCGCTCCCAGTCCATACCGTCGCTGAACTTATCGCATATGCGAAGCAAAACCCCGACACACTGATTGCCGGCTCGGCGGGCAATGGCAGCCCGGGGCATGTGTCCATCGATCTCTTCAAGATGATGACGGGGATCGCAATTCTTCATATTCCTTATCGCGGTGCCGCACCCGCGCTCGCGGATCTGTTGGGCGGACGCACGAACGTCATGTTCGACAACATGGCGACGGCCATTGAACACATCCGAAGCGGTAAGGTTCGTCCGTTGGCCGTGACGACAGCCTTCCGCTCGCCGTTGCTTCCCGACCTGCCGACCATCGCAGAGTCCGTACCAGGCTATGAATCGAGCTCTTGGTATGGCGTGGCTGCTCCAGTAAGCACGCCTTCCGAGATTGTAGGTGCCTTGAACAGCGCGATTAATTCAGTTCTCGCGGAGCCCTTAGTCGTCAGTCGATTGGAGGGTATGGGCTCCACGACACTTGCGGGGCCGCCCGCAAGCTTTGACGCGTTGATCGCTGCCGAGACCGATAAGTGGTACCGCGTCGTCCGCTTCGCGAAAACCACCCCGAACTAGCGGCGCGCCAAGAACATTTAAGGCGCTTTGGCTACCCGCCTTTTCGGGGACGACTCTGAAATATTCCCAAGCGTCATGAGTGCGGCGCGTACGATCCTGAAAGCATTATCTTCTGGTTTGTTGCGATGCTGGACCAGCCCAAGCGTGCGGGTAAGGGGCGGCGTAAGCGGCCGGACGACCACATCGTCGCTGCGGCGGCTCACGGACATTGCCGGTACGATCGACATGCCCATGCCTGCGGCCACAACGACCTTGACGGCTTCAACGCCGCTGACGGTCATTGAGCGCCGCGGGGCTTGCGCGCTATTACTGGACAGCCATTTTCGGACCAGCGCACTAACTGCTCCGAATTCAAGAACTAAAAACTGCTCGGCGACGTAAGCGGGTGTGACTGTTTTCGGAACGCCACGCGCGGACGCGGGGAGGATCGCGACCAACGGTTCTTCATGCAGAGGAGTAATCGAAAGGCGAGTGTCCTCAACCGGCATTGTTACGAGGCCGATGTCTACGTCGTTGCGCAGAATGTTGTTCAACATCTCCGGTGTAGGTGCGGTGCTGACCAGGATGTCGATGCCGGGATGTTCAGCGTGCAGGCCTTTGAGCGCCGGCGGCAGCAGATAGATCAGGGCGGTCAGCGCAGCGCCGATGTGGACGCGACCGATCCAGCCGTCACGTATGCGGCGCATCGCATCCGCAATAGAGTTCACTTCTTCAGAAATACGTCGCGCGTGGGCTATAACTTCGCGTCCAGCCTCGGTCGGGTAGGCCTTCTTGCCAAGCCGATCAAGCAGACGGACGCCGAGCCTCTCTTCAAGCTCCCGGATTTGAACACTGACCGCGGATTGCGAGAGGTTCAATTGACGCGCTGCTCCGGTGAAACTCGCGAGCTCCACCACCGCCTCCAGCGCCCGCAACTGATCCAGATTGAGGCTTCGCATCTATAGTCATGCTTCATCGTTATAATAGTAACAATGAATTGGAATTATGCGATGTCAAGTGTCATTTCACTGGCGTCCGGCGGCCTTGAGCCGCCCCACTGAAGACCGAACCACAGAACGCGCCTCACCAGACCGCGGCCGCCGCAACACGGCCGCGTGAGCGCGGCCGCGTGGTCCAGACAGAAAGAACCGGGCCATGGCTGCCTACACCGCAACGGTGACGGCAAGGCCATCGCACCGCACGAACCGCGCTGCTGACCGATAAAGACTTCCTGCTGACCAACTGACGAAACTGCCCAAGCGGTTAGGTGCCGCGAGGGTCCTGCAGCGTGCCTTCACTCTCAACTCAACCAAAGGAAAAACTGACGTGAACATCCAGACCCCCATCGCCGTCGCACCGGACCTTGCGGCCGTGAAGACCAAGCAAAAGGCCGCCTGGAGCTCCGGCGACTACGCCGTCGTCGGCACCACCTTGCAGATCGTTGGCGAAAACCTCTGCGAGGCCGTTGACCTGCGGGCCGGACAGCGCGTGCTGGACATCGCCGCAGGCAACGGCAATGCCACGCTTGCGGCCGCGCGCCGTTTCGGCGACGTGGTGTCCACCGACTATGTCGGCGCACTGCTCGAGAAGGGCCGGGCGCGCGCGCACGCCGAGCACCTTCCGGTTGCGTTCCAGGAGGCCGACGCGGAGAACCTTCCGTTCGCGGAAGCGAGCTTCGATGTCGTGCTCTCGACCTTCGGCGTGATGTTCACGCCGGACCAGGAGAAGGCGGCGGCCGAGATGATGCGCGTCTGCAAGCCAGGCGGCTCGATCGGCATGGCGAATTGGACGCCGCAGGGCTACATCGGACAGGTCTTCAAGACGCTGGGTGCCTACCTGCCGCCGGCGGCTGGCGTCAAGTCGCCGGCACTGTGGGGCACAAAAGAGCGGATTGCGGAGTTGTTCTCCAATGGCGCGCAGGCGATCCACGCGGAGTCGCGTAACTTCGTGTTTCGCTATCGCTCGCCGGAGCATTGCTTGGCGGTTTTCGGCGACTACTACGGACCGATCCTCAAGGCCCTCGGCGCACTCGATCAGGAGCGGCGCGCAGCTTTGCTTCACGACCTCCATGCGCTGATCGCGCGCTTCAACCGCGCGACCGACGGCACCATGGTGGTCCCGAGCGAATATCTCGAAATTGTCGTCACTAAGCGCTGAGTTGCGCGGCGAAGACCGGATGTGTCGCTCCGGTCTTCGCCTCGCTCGTACATCAAGGGGGTTGCACGTGACCACAAGAACATTCGTGACGTGCTGCGTGACAGTGACTGTCCTGTCGATGTTGTCACCTGCATTCGGTGAGTCTCCGGACCCGATCACGACGTCCGGCGAGATTGCGGTGACCACCATCAATGCGCAGGGCGCTCAGATCTACCAGTGCATGCCGGATGCCGAAGGCAAGCTGACCTGGCGCTTTCGCGAGCCGGTCGCGACACTGCTGATCGGCGATAAGACGGTCGGGCGCCACTACGCCGGGCCTAACTGGGAAATGGCCGACGGCAGCGCAATCGTCGGCAAGGTCGCCGGCACCGCTCCGGGCGCGTCGGCGGCGGATATCCCGTTACTGAGGCTGAAGGTCATTTCGCGCCGGGGCTGGGGCCTGCTGTCGAATATTGTTACGGTCCAGCGGGTAAATACCCGCGGAGGTCTCGCAAATGGCGACTGCGCTACGGCCGGATCTTTCCTCAACGTGCCGTATTCGGCTGACTATATCTTTCTGGAACGGAATTAGCGGCGAATAAGCGGTTTAACTTCGCCTGCACTAAGACAATTGCGATAGATGCGCATGCGCACGCAACGAAGACCCGCGAAAGGTCAAAAGTACCGTTTTTGCTTCAAGTCAAAGCGTAAGCGGACGATGGCTGCTTAGCCGTCCTTCGCCTTTGTCGCCGCTCAGCTGGCGTACTCACTGTCTGCTTTTGGCACGAAGCGGACACGATGACGCTCAGGCCGGGGGCCGACGGGTCCTTCCGGCCAATCAATGCGGTGGGGCTCAGCGCGAACGCTCGCTAGCCGGACGACCAAAAAACAAGGTTAAGTCGGTTAAGTCGGTTGAGGACGGTAAGTTTCTGACCGGACTTAGAGCACAAGTCTCTCACTCAGAGACTTCCTGCTAAGCGGACGTCAGAGCCGTTGCCTTGAACGCAGCGCATCTAGCAGCCGCACCTGGAGATGGCCGGGATTGATCCTCCCGACCATGATCCATTCGGAGAAAGTCTCCTCGGGCCCCTGCCACTCAGTTCGCCTTCACGATCTGCGGCGGCGACCATGTGCCGTCGAGGATCGATGGATTGGCTTCCTTCGGCCAATACATTCGCAGCATCGGGAGGAATGCTCCCTTCGGCGCCGGCACGTACAGGCCGAGGAAAGTCAAGCGCGATGAGTTGGGGGCGCCAGTCGGATGTTAAATATTGTCTGCACACGCTCAGGATGACGCCGGCGGCGCCACAGGCGACATGCCGCGCCGCGATCTATGAAGACACATTCCAGTGCCCGGTCGTCTTCGATGCTCCGCGGATTTCGGTGCAACTCGACGCCAGACGTATGCGCGCAGGACCCAAGCGACAACTCACGCATCTGCTGGTCACGGGGGAGGACGTGGCGCGCGTCCGCGTCGCGTGCGGCGAGATCAACCACCTGCGAGACGTCATCGCCGAGCAGGTCTGGTCTCAGGTACTGGCGGGACATGTCTCCATCGATAGCGCCGCACGCTCGATCAATACCAGCGTGCGAACGCTGCAGCGCGAGCTCAATCGCGAAGGCACTGACTTCCGCAGCATCGCGAACATGATGCGCCATAGGCGGGCACTGGAGCTCCTGCGCGACGGCGGCGTGTCCATCACCAGAATCTCAACCGTGCTCGGTTATTCCGCACCGGCGCATTTCGCACGCGCTTTTCGCAAGGCAACTGGCCTAAGCCCTCAAGAGTTCCGGCTGCGGGAAAGCTAACTTTAGCGTTTCAATATTGAAGCGGCTGCTCTTCTCGATAATTTCCGAAGCGGACATTGCTTTGGGTCCTTCCTCGCTCAAGCGTATGCGGTGGGGCTCAGCCCCGGACCTCGCTAGTGAGGCCCCGTAATTGTTAGGTTGACAGCGTTGACAGGATTGACGCGAAGCGTTGACACAAGGGCCGGGAGCGTTGGGAGTGTTTTTGCAAGGCTGAGAGCGTACAGAGAGGGTAGTTGTAATTTTTTGTATTCATCAGACTCAAAAAACACTCCCAACGCTCCCTAAAGAAAAATCTGCCAGTGATCGGAATAAGTTAAGGGGCAGATTTGGCGATCTGCCCCGCACGAAACGCTCCCTCAACTGTCAAATCGTTCCCTAGATTTCGATTTCGTCCCCATCGGCCGGCGGCACCGCCTTCGGCAATGCGCCTTCGGTGACGAAATCGGGCGGCGTTTTGACCAGCCTGAGCCCGAGCCAATAGTGATTGCCAGATTTCGTGCTGCGATAACCACGGTCGGCCATCGCCCGTCCGAAGCCGGTCCGCGTCCACGCCGTGACGCTGGCCGATTTGGTCCAAGCCTCATATAGCACGAACAAGTCATGCGCTGACACCCGGGAGTCGACGTCTCGCTCCGTACAGTCCGCGAGGAAGCGGGCGAGCGGATCAGATGAGGACCGATAATCGTCCGTTGCTTCGAGGATCGCGCCAGGGGTCTGCAGGCCGCTCTGCAACCAGCCTTTTAGGCCGGCCAGCATCCGGTTAAGAATGCCCGAGCTCTCCGCCCGCAGCTTCTCGGCAAGGTGGGGGTCACACAAATCGTCCGGCACGCGCACCGTCCACGGCACCAGAACGATACGGCGCCAGATGCCGTCATCGGTACCTTTAATCTTGGGCTTGTAGTTCCCCGAGATGATTAGCTTGAACTGCGGTCGCAGCTCAAAGAAGGTCTTGTGAAGCTCCCGGACCACGATGGGCTCACCCGAGGTGACGTTCTTGATGACAGTTTCTGCCAGCACCGCGTCACGCTCAGCCTCCGAACTGCGGACCAAGCGAACGCCGCGAAGCTTTGCGAGGTGCGGCGACGCTGCGGCGCCGTCCCGCGTCGCCGCGTTCAGAAAGGTCTCGATCGGAAGGATGGTGGCATAGCTGCCTAGGATATAGGCCCAGATATCGACCTTGGTGGATTTTCCATTGCGGACGCCCCGTGAAAGAAGAACAGCAGCTGTTCGCTGGTGTCGCCGGTCATGCAGTACCCAATCACCCGATGCAGGAAGTCACGAATCGCTGTTGCCCTATTCCGATCCGCGCGCGGCCGTGGCGCGAATGAACGCCGCGAAGTGGCAAGCCGAATTGGACCGACTCGAATCGTCCAGCATTGGAATCGAAGACGTGCGCCGGCTCATGCGCGAGCAATGTGAAAAGGTGCGAGCCGCTGCCCGAAAAATACCCGGACGAATTGCGACACGACTCGCCGATGAGAATCCAAGGCATGTGGTCCGCGAAGTGATGCTTTTCGAAATCGACTCTGCGAAGCATGAAACGATTAAGGCGCTAGGGGCAAAGCCCTCTTGGACACCCGAGCCGCCGCAGACGTTGGATGTGGTGGACTCGGTACCGCTGGACGATGTGGATGGGGATGGATGGGGACGGGGACCCGGAATTCGAAAATCGACAAGATCCGGTTGAATAGATTGGCGCAACTTTGCCATCCGCTCTGTGCTCGTACTCCAAACCATGCGTTTGCCTATGCGAAGGTCGCTTTTGTGGATATCTGTTCGATGGCTCGGCTAACCGTCGCGGCTGACGCGCAAACATTGCCGCTGTAGCTTTGAAAATCGTCGATGAATGCTTGAGGGTTTTGCAGGTTGGGAAGTACGAAGTTCTCAATAAGATACTTAGCGTTTAAAACACCGGCGCTTGGATTTGGAAGAAACGGAAACTGGGCAGACACATTGCTCAGGGATTGTATCCGGGGCTCGAACGCATGTTGACCGCGATAAACGCGCTCCAGTCCGGTGTAAGTCGTCTCGAAGTCGTATCCCGGAATTGGAGAACTGATAAAGCCGGACATTGCGCCATGAGTGAGTTGCCGTCGCAGCCCATCGGCAAATTGCGTGCATATCGCTTGGACGGCGCAATGCGTGTAAAACCGAAAGTGCAGCTTTTGCTTTTCGAGCGAGAGACCTTGGCGTTCAAGAAACTTCGTCCAGCCTTGCGACGCATCAAAGTCGTCGGGCGACGGTAGAAGCGCGGCCCGTCTGTGCGCTGGCGTCGTCCAAATTGTCAATCCGGCCAACACACTGCCTCAACCGAATAGCGTGCCGCCGCCCGCAGTTCGTACCGCTTAGCTCCTGGCTCTGCCAAATATAAAGAGGATAGCTAAAAACTAACTCGATTCTGTAACGCGGTATATTGGTGTGTCCATTATAGAGGCATCTCAAATTCATTCGGCAAAGGCCACGTAGATGAGCCACGCCTTCCAGACACTTTTTACAGGCAATCCGCTCCCGATGTGGGTCGTGCACGAAGCGTCTCAGCGCATCGTCGCGGTCAATCCGGCGGCCCAAGCTTGCTATGGTTATACAGAGGCCGCCTTCCTCGCCCTCCGTAGTCACGACCTGCGACCGCCCGAAGACCGGGAGATGTTCATAAAGTTTGCGGCTTCAGGCAGGCTTTCCCAAGGCACTGAGCGGTGGACACATGTAAAGGCTGACGGGACAAGATTTTGGGTTACCGCCTTCGGCCAGCATATTCAATATGAGGGTGATGCGGCGCGCCTGATCGTCATCATCGACGTGAGCTCGCAAAAGGCCGCTGAAGATCGTCTCATCGCGAACAAACACCTCACAGATGCCGCCCTGGACAACATGTCTCAAGGTCTCTTGATGTTTGACGCTGCAGAAACATTGATCCTGTATAACAGTCGCTACTCGCAAATTTACAAGCTGCCTGAAGACAGGGTTCAGGTAGGAATGACGATGCGCGGCCTGCTCGAATTGCGAAGCAGAACGGGTAGCCTTTGTGGAGGCGTAGAGAGCTACCTGTCGGACCTCCGGGATAACCTGGGCGGCGGTCAATCTTACGAGCGAAATGTGCCTCTGCCTGACGGTCGCAGCGTGCATGTTGTGACGTCCCCACTGCCTGGAGGCGGTTGGGTCGTCACACATGAGGATGTGACGGACAGGCTTCGTTCCGAGCAGGCGCTTTTGGAGAAAAAATCGCAGCTGGACGTGGCCCTGGAAAACATGGCGCAGGGCCTGTGCATGTTTGACGCTGACGGGCGCATTGTCCTTTTCAACGAACAATATAGAAAACTCATGGGCCTTCCGCGTGAATTGATGCAGGGCCGGAGTTTGCTGGAAGTATTCAGGCTACGAAACGAACTCGGGGATCTGACGGAAGACCCAGACAAGAAGTTCCACGAGATTGTGTCGGCTGTCAGAGAAGGTCGCAAGTCAATTCGGACAATCGACCGTCGCTCAGGCGCGAAAATGAGAGTCGTAAATCAACCGATGGAAAGTGGGGGTTGGGTTACTACCTTTGAAGACATCACCAAGTGGCACGAGGCGCAGGAGCGAATTGAATTTTTGGCACATTACGATCCAGTCACGCAACTACCCAATCGCGCCTGCTTCAGTAGGGAACTGAACAGGGCGATAGAGTCCGCTCGCGCAAATGCACAGCGGCTAGCCGTTCTCAATATCGATCTTGATCGGTTCAAGGAAATTAATGATGCGTTTGGGCACGCCGCCGGCGACGCGGTACTTCGCCATGTGGCGGGAAGGTTGAAAGAAGTGGCTGGCGCGGGGTGTATATCTCGTTTTGGCGGCGACGAATTCTGCATCCTTGTGTTCGAAGGCGACAAGCCCGGTGCGGCAATGGCGATCGCTCATGCGCTTTTGGATCTCGCTAACGACGAGATCCCATTGATGGATCACACGGTGCGTACCGGCTTCAGCATTGGAGTAGCGTATTATCCCAACGATGCCCTGGACGCTGAGGCGTTACTGGCACGGAGCGACACAGCCTTATACCAGGCTAAGCGCGAGGCAAAGGGGTCGGTAAGATGCTTCGAACCGCAAATGGAGCAGAAAATCCGTGACAAACGGATAATGCAGAATGAACTCCGGGTAGCAGTCAAAGCCGACCAACTGAGATTACATTACCAACCTCAGTTTGCCCCCGATCAGTCGATTGTCGGCTTTGAAGCGCTCCTTCGCTGGCAACATCCGACTCGAGGCCTCCTGAGTCCAGCCGTCTTCGTCCCCGCCTCGGAAGATAGCGGGATCATTTTGAAAATTGGAGAGTGGGCGCTCCGAGAGGCATGCCGGGAGGCGAGCAACTGGAAAGTCCCGTATAGGATTGCCGTAAACATCTCGCCGATACAGTTTCAACAAGGCGACCTACCAAGCCTAGTCTTGGAGATTCTGCTTGGGACCGGTATCGAGCCTCATCGTTTGGAGCTCGAAGTAACTGAGAGCGTATTGATCAGCGACTATGATCGTGCCCTTTCGATCCTTCGTCGTCTAAAAAGCCTAGGTGTGCGAATAGCTTTGGATGACTTTGGCACCGGCTATTCGTCATTAGCGTATTTGCAGTCGTTTCCGTTCGACAAAATCAAGATTGATCGAACCTTCGTTCGCAACGTGACCCGGAGCCCGCAGTCCGCCGCGATTGTTCGCGCAGTTATTGGTCTTGCACGAGGCTTACGCATGCCTGTAACTGCAGAAGGCATCGAGACAAAAGAGCAACTCGACTTTCTGACAAATGAAGGCTGTGACGAGCTTCAGGGATATTTGCTCGGACGACCCAAGCCTGCTCAAGAGCTGTCTATCCTAACAGACAAAGGGTTCGCAGCTTCGACCCCGATCAATCGAGGCGCAGTAGACGTTGCGCTGCTTATTAGACTCGCGCCGAGTCAACCGGCGAGCCCAAAGGCGAGGCCATTACCTTGAGCTTGCGGTTGTCAGCTTCTGGTTGTGTACTGGATGCTGCGCAGTCTATAGGCGCGGTGATTACTTCTTAGTCAAAACCAGACGACTTTTACCGAAAATCAATGCTGCTGCCTTAAGCAGTCTTCGTCGGGCTTCCTCGAATCTCATACCACGGCGCCGTGCCAGCGAGTGTCGGATGTAGATAGCGGAAGACACGCTAGGCCTGCGAAGCCGACGCGCGGGTCAGTCTAATCTTCGAGGATACAGCATGATGCCTTCGAACCAGGCCGCGGTCACTGCGGGCGCCGGCTTTTTCGCTGACCGTAGAATCAGTACCAAGTTGTTCGCAGGCTTTGCCGCTGTGTGCGCTGTATTGGCGGTAGCGGTTGGTTTTACCCTCTACGTTGCGAGCAGCGCCTCAACAACGGTCGAACGAATGGCCAACCTGAGAGTTCCGGTTGCTCTCGATAGCACCGAACTCGTCGGCAACATCTACTCTACGCTGGCCACGCTACGTGGGTATCTGCTGACGGGTAATCCGCAAGGCAAGAAAGATCGCGAGGCGATGTGGAAGGAGCTCGAGGGGACCAGCGCGTCTTTCGATTCGAAGGCGCAACGCTTCACCAATCCGGCCAACAAAAGAATGTGGATCGAAGCCAAGTCGCTGCTCGAGGAGTTCCGGTCTG
>NZ_JCABZI010000014.1:0-284546 GCF_059499825.1 Pseudorhodoplanes sp. | reverse complement strand
CCGAACAGGTCGCCGACCACGTTCATGCCGTCCATCAGCGGGCCTTCGATCACGTCGAGCGGGCGCTTTGCGGCCAGCCGCGCTTCCTCGGTGTCGACGGTGATGAAATCGGTGATGCCGTGCACCAGCGCATGCGACAGTCTTTTTCCGACCGGCCAGCTACGCCAGGCGAGATCGGCCTCGGTCTTTTCCCGGGTCTGGCCGAAGAAACGCTTGGCGATATCGAGAAGGCGCTCGGCCGCGTCCTCGCGGCGGTTGAGCACCACGTCCTCGCAGGCCTCACGCAGCTCCGGATCGAGATCGTCATAGACCGCCATCTGGGTCGCGTTGACAATGCCCATATCCATGCCGGCCTTGATGGCATGATAGAGGAATACCGAATGCATCGCCTCGCGCACCGGCTCGTTGCCGCGGAACGAGAACGAGAGATTCGACACGCCGCCGGAGACATGGGCGTGCTTCAGCTTTTCGCGGATGAAGCGCGCCGCCTCAATGAACGCGATGCCGTAATTGTTGTGTTCCTCAATGCCGGTCGCGACCGCAAAGATGTTCGGATCGAAGATGATGTCTTCAGGCGGAAAGCCCACCTGATTGACCAGAATGTCGTAAGCGCGCTCGCAGATCGCGGTCTTGCGCTCGATGGTGTCGGCTTGGCCCTGCTCGTCGAACGCCATGACCACCACCGCGGCGCCGTAGCGGCGGACGGTCTTCGCGTGATGAATGAAGGCATCCTCGCCCTCCTTCATCGAGATCGAATTGACGATGCACTTGCCCTGCACGCATTTCAGACCGGCTTCCATCACCTCGAATTTCGAGGAGTCGATCATGATCGGCACGCGAGCGATATCGGGCTCGGCCGCGATCAGGTGCAGGAAAGTGACCATCGCCTTCTCTGAGTCGAGAAGGCCCTCGTCCATGTTGACGTCGATAATCTGGGCGCCGTTCTCGACCTGCTCGCGCGCAATGGCGAGGCCCGCGGTGTAATCGCCGGCGGTGATCAGCTTGCGGAACTTGGCCGAGCCGGTGACATTGGTGCGCTCGCCGATATTCACGAACGGGATGGTGTGGGTCAGCGTGAATGGTTCGAGCCCGGACAGCCGCAGCTTCCGCTCGATGACCGGAATCGTGCGCGGCTTCTTGTCGGCCACAGCCTGCGCAATAGCGCGCATATGCTCGGGCGTGGTGCCGCAACAGCCGCCGACGATGTTGACGATACCGGAACCGGCGAATTCCGAGAGCAGGCCAGCCATGTGCTCGGGGCTCTCGTCGTAAAGACCGAACTCGTTCGGCAGTCCGGCATTCGGATAGGCGCAGATCAGCGTATCGGCGACGCGCGAGAGTTCGGCGATATGCGCGCGCATTTCCTTGGCGCCGAGTGCACAATTGAGGCCGACCGACAACGGCGCGGCATGCCGGATCGAATTCCAGAATGCTTCCGGCGTCTGGCCGGCCAGCATACGCCCCGACAGATCGGTGATGGTACCGGAGATCATCACCGGAATCTTTTCGCCACGCGCCTCCTCCAGTTCGGCGATGGCGTAGAGCGCGGCCTTGGCGTTCAGTGTGTCGAAAATGGTCTCCAACAGCAGTATGTCGACACCGCCTTCCAGCAGTGCCGCGGCCTGCTCGGCATACGCCGCCTTAAGGTCGTCGAACGAAACCGCGCGGAAACCCGGATTGTTCACGTCCGGCGAAATCGACGCGGTGCGGTTGGTCGGGCCGATGGCGCCGGCGACGAAACGCTGGCGTCCATCGCGCTTCTGCGCGCTGATGGCCGCGTCGCGAACGAGCTGCGCACCCACGCGGTTCAGCTCCGGAACGAGACTCTCCATGCCGTAATCGGCCTGCGCGATCACGGTCGAGGAGAAGGTGTTGGTGGAGACGATGTCGGCGCCAGCCTGGAAATAGGCGAGATGGATCTCACGCACGGCATCCGGCTGGGTCAGGATCAGCAGGTCATTGTTGCCGCGGACATCGTGCTCCCAGTCCTTGAAGCGCGAGTTACGGAACGCGGCTTCGTCGAAGCGCCGCTGCTGCAGCATCGTGCCCATGCCGCCGTCGAGCAGCAGGATGCGCTCGGATGCAAGTGAACGGAGGGTGGCTTCGGTCTTGGATAGCTTCATGACTCTCACTGCATCCTTGGAAACGCGGGCGAAGCTCAGGCCGCTGCCTTCTCGGCCGGGCGCAGGCCCAGCATGTGGCAGATCGCGTAAACGAGGTCGGCGCGGTTCATCGTATAAAAGTGGAAGTCGGTGACGCCGCGATCGGCGAGATTGAACACTTGTTCGGCGGCGATGGCGGCCGCGACGAGCTTGCGCGTCGCCACATCGTCGTCGAGCCCTTCGAAGCGCTCGGCCAGCCAGTTCGGAATGAAGGTGCCGCAGCGTTCGGCGAAATTCTTCACCTGCTTGAAGTTCTGCACCGGCACGATGCCCGGCACGATCGGGATATCGATGCCGCGCGAGCGCACCCGATCGACATACTGGAAATAGAGATCGTTCTCGAAAAAGAACTGGGTGATCGCGCGCGTAGCGCCGGCATCGACCTTGGCCTGGAGCATGTCCAGATCGACATTGCCGTGGCGCGAATCCGGATGCTTCTCGGGGTAGGCCGAGACCGATACTTCGAAATCGCCGATCCGCTTGATGCCGGCGACGAGGTCGGCGGCATTCTGATAGCCACCCGGATGCGGCACATAGGCGCTGCCGGCACCGCCTGCCGCGTCGCCGCGCAACGCCACGATATGCTTCACGCCGATATCGCGATAATTTCGCACCACCGCGTCGACTTCATCGCGAGTGGCGTCGACGCAGGTCAGGTGCGCCGCGGGCACGAGCGCCGTTTCGTCGAGGATGCGCTTCACCGTCGCGTGGGTGCGCTCGCGGGTCGAGCCGCCGGCGCCGTAGGTCACCGAGACGAAATTCGGCTCAAGCGGCGCCAGCCGTTCGATCGCCTCCCAGAGCGAGCGTTCCATCTCCTCAGTCTTGGGCGGAAAAAATTCGAACGACACCCGCAGTGTCTTGCCGCGCCCGTTCACGACCCGGCTGACCCGGCGATTGATATCGATGGTCATGCAACCTCCTGACGTCCGGCGATCCGCAGCCGGCGATCCTGTGCGAGCCAGAGCGACACCGCGATCTTGCCGTCGGTGCCGCGTTCCGGCGCAATGTTCTTGTGCATGGTGACGTCGAGACCCGCGGCGGCAAACCATTGCGCCATGGTGTCTGGCGCGAAGCCGAGCCTGCGATGCGCATGCTCCTCACGCAGGAATTCAAGCTCGTGCGGGGCGAAATCGACCACCAGCAGCCGTCCCGATGGCGCCAGCACACGCGCAGCCTCGCGGATCGCGCGCGCACCGTCGTCGAGGAAGTGCAGCACCTGATGAACGATGATGACGTCGAAGGAATCGCGCGGCAGCGACAGGTCGTAGATGTCGCCCTGGCGCACGCTGCAATGGCGCAGTCCGGCACGCTCCAGCCGCGCGCGCGCCAGCAGCAGCATGTCAAGCGACATGTCGATCCCGATGCCACGCTCGATCTGCGCGCCGAACAGTTCCAGCATCCGCCCGGTGCCGGTGCCGAGATCCAGCAGCGACCGGAACGGCTTGTCGCCCAGCGCCTTCACGATCGCCTGCTCGACCGCCTCATCCGCCGCATGCAGCTTGCGGATGCGATCCCATTCGGCGGCGTGTTCGCGAAAATAATTCTGCGCCGCCACCGCACGCGCCTCGCGCACCGCGGCGAGCCTTTCACGGTCGCGTCCGATCACGGGATCGGCGGGATCGAGCCGCTCCACGATCATCCGTGCGACCCCGGCTGAGTCACCGCTTTCGGCGACCCGGAAAAAAGCCCAGGCGCCCTCGCGATGGCGTTCGATCAGGTTCGCCTCCGACAGCAGCTTGAGATGGCGCGAGATCCGCGGCTGCGACTGGCGCAGGATTTCGGTGAGGTCGGAAACGGTCAGCTCGGCCTCGGCCAGCAGGGCGAGAATCCGCAGCCGGGTGCCCTCGGCCACCGCCCGCAGCGCGTCGTGCATGGTCTCGAAGGCCAGCCGCCCGGTCATTCTGGCATCCCGACGCTCAAAATCGACATAAGGATATCTTTATACGTTAATTCGATGGGCGCAAGCCCACTTTTCGGGCAAGCGTTAACTTTTTGTGTCGGACTGGGCTGGCGCTGCCGCCGGGCGCGTGGTCGTTCGGGCGCCCTCTTCCGCCGGGGTCACCACTCTTGCCTGCGGAGATGCGTGGCACGTACCAGGGATTTCCCCTAAACCCACCGCATGAGCGCCGATCCGAAAACCGAAATCGATCTTTCCATCCGTCCGGGCGAGATCGCGGTTGATCTTCCCGCGACCTTCGATGCCGGGCTGTATTTCATCGGCCGCATCCGCACGCCCTGGACGACGCGCGAGGACTGCCCGAAAAATGCCGGCGAATCCGACGCGGTCTGCACCGTCGAGGTCGATCCGCGTTATGCCAAAGCGCTGGACAAGGTCGAGACTTGCACGCACCTGATCGTGCTGTACTGGATGGACCGCGCGCGCCGCGATCTCGTGGCGCAGGCGCCGCGCCATTACGGTGAGGGCCGCGGCACTTTTTCCCTGCGCTCGCCGGTGAGGCCGAACCCGATCGCGCTCAGCGTGGTGAAGTTGATCAAGGTCGATGGGACGACGCTGTCGATCCAGAACATCGACTGTCTGGACAATACGCCGCTGCTCGACATCAAGCCCTATTTCGCATCGGTCGATTCCAAACCGGACGCCACCGTGGGCTGGCACCGCGACCGCCAATAGCGCGCCACCGTCATGCACCGCGCAGACCGGGCATCCGGTGGACAATTTTGGACATCGTGTTTACTGGATCGCCCGCTTTCGCGGGCGATGACGGAGATTGTGTAATGCGCCTGCGTTCGTCCATCACCCGCGACGGCATCGACCGTACGCCACATCGTGCGTTCATGCGTGGCATGGGCCTCGACGATGCGGCGATCCACAAGCCGATGATCGGTGTCGTGTCGATGAAGGGCGAGAACACGCCCTGCAACATGACACATTATCCGCAGGTGGAATGGGCCAAGCAGGGCGTGGAAGCCGCCGGCGGCACGCCGCGCGAATTCACCACCATCTCGGTGTCGGACGGCATCGGCATGAACCACGAGGGCATGAAGTTTTCGCTGGTCAGCCGCGAGGTCATCGCGGATTCGATCGAAGCCGTGATGCAGGGCCATGCCTATGATGGCCTCGTCGCCTTTGGCGGCTGCGACAAGACGTTGCCGGGCTCAATGATGGGCATGGTCCGCGTCAACGTGCCGTCGGTCTTCGTCTATGGCGGAGCTGCCCTGCCCGGCCGGTTCGGCGGACGCGACGTCACCGTACTCGATTCCTACGAGGCGGTTGGCGCGGTGCAGACCGGCCAGATGAAGGAAGCCGATCTGAAAGTGCTGGAGCGCGTTGCGATTCCGGCGATCGGCGCGTGCGCCGGACAATTCACCGCCAACACCATGGCGATGGTGTCGGAAGTGCTCGGCCTCACCGTCCCCAATTCGGCGATGGTGCCCGGCGTCTATGCCGAGCGCTCGGCGATTGCCCAGCGCGCCGGCGAAATCGTGATGGACATCCTGAAGCGCGGCGGGCCGCTGCCGCGCGATCTGGTCACCCGCAAGTCGATCGAGAATGGCTGCGCGATCGTGGCTGCGACCGGCGGCTCGACCAACGCGGCGCTGCATCTTCCGGCCATCGCCAACGAAGCCGGGATTGCCTTCACCGTCGACGATGTCGAAGCAGTGTTCGCGCGCACGCCGCTGATCGGCGATCTGCGGCCCGGCGGGCGCTTCCTTGCAAAGGACGTGCACGATATCGGCGGCGTCTCGATCATTATTCGCGAACTGATCCGCTCCGGCCATTTGCATGGCGATTGCCTGACCGTGACCGGCCGCACACTGGCGGAAGAGCATGGCGCTGCGCCCGACCCGGATGGCGAAATCGTGCGGCGCGCGGACAGCGCGATCCGTCCCGATGGCGGCCTCGCGGTGCTGAAAGGCAATCTCGCCCCGGACGGCGCTCTCTTGAAGGTGGCAGGCCTCAAGTCATTGGTGTTCGAGGGCATCGCCCGGGTATTCGACGGCGAGGACGCCTGCACCGCCGCGGTTCGCAAGCGCGACTATCAGGCCGGCGAAGTGCTGATCATCCGCTACGAGGGACCGAAGGGCGGCCCCGGCATGCGCGAGATGCTCGGCACGACCGCGATCATCTACGGCCAGCAGATGGGCGAGAAAGTCGCGCTACTCACCGACGGGCGCTTTTCGGGCGCGACGCGCGGCATGTGCATCGGCCATATTGCACCGGAAGCCGCCGTTGGCGGCCCGCTGGCACTGGTGCAGAACGGCGACCGCATCCGCATCGATGGCGGCGCGCGCACGATCGACGTCCTGATCGACGACGCGGAAATGGAGCGGCGGAAGGCGGCCTGGAAGGCGCCTGCGCCGCGTCATGCGGCCGGGTTGCTGGCGAAATATGCGCAGCTGGTCGGCCAGGCCGACAAGGGCGCTGTGACACACGCGGGTAATGCGGAGTGGCCTGAGCGCTGAGGCGCGCACCCAAAAAAATGGCCGGGCGCTGCCCGGCCATTTTCGTATTGCCTACAATCGATCGGACATCGTTACTCCATCGGAGCGACGATCTTCGGATGCTTCAGCGTCGACGCGTCGAGCTTCTTTCCGATTGTCTTGTTCTCGGTATAGACGTCGAACATCGCCTGGATGCCGGCGAAATTCGGGGCTGCACCCGGCTCGCGCGCGAAATCATTCGGCTTGAGCAGGTACGTCTCGAGCGCCGCGACCGGCGCCTTCATCACTTCATGCACGACCTGGATGGTCTCCGGCCGGTTGGCCAGCGCCATCTTCATGCCGAGGGTCAGGTCCTTCACATAGGATGTGACCAACTCCGGGTTCTTCTCCACGAAGTCCTTCCGACAGGCTTCCACGATATGAACAATGTTCGGAAGCGCCTCTTCCAGCGCAAACAGCTTGCGCACGCCACCCTTGGCTTCCGCGCGCGCGGCAAATGGCTGCACCATGTTGACCGCATCGACCCGGCCCGAACGCAGCGCATCTTCCGACAGTGCGAAGCCCACTTCGACCAGCTTGATGTCCTTCTCGGGATCGACACCGTTCTTGCGCAGCATCATGTTGAAGGGGGCGTGGGTGCCGCCGCCGATCACCGAAATGCCGACCGTCTTGCCCTTCAGGTCGGCGGCCGTCTTGATCGGCGAGTCTTCCTTCACCGCCCAGTAGAGCGAGAAACTGCCGGGCTTCTCCCCGACATGCTGGGCGATGACATACATGTCGAGATTGCCGGCGGCCATGCTCTGTGCGATCGGCAACACACCTTGCGTCGCGCAGTCCAGCGCGCCCGCCTGCATCGCCGCGGTCATCGGCGACGTGCCGTTGAACTGCGACCATTCGATCTTGTAGGTCTTGCCCAGATTGGGGAATTTGTCCGGGCGCTTCATCATCCAGTACTTGGCTTCCTCGGCGGGAATGGTCCAGCCAACCCGGATCGTCGGAATGGTCTGGGCGAAGGCGGTCCCGGCGGTGACGACCGCCCCGAGAGCCAGACCGAAAACTGCAACACGGCGAAGCATATTCTGTATCCTTCTCTGCAAAACGCGAGCGGGCCGCAGGGCCCGGCGCCCGGCGATCCCGCCGATCTCAGGGCGGCATGGAACAGCGCCTGATACCACTCCGCAAGCTCAGATCTGCGCCTGCGACAGTATAAAGCTTGGGCGGCCTGCCGTCATGGCGGCGGCCCTCGACCTTCGAGGCAGGGCGTGACTCGCCATTTTTCAGCAAAATCGGCTCAATTTTAGCGGTCCGCCAAAGCTGGCTGAAACACCCATGGTTTAAGCATGGCCTGGACGGGCCGAAATCGTGTGGGAACGCTTCTGCAGTCTCGCACTTAATGAATTCGAGAATCCAAACCAAGTCCGGGTTTCTAGTCGCATCGGGGGGTGCGGGCAGACCGGCAGAAAGTGGATGCCATGACCAGGTCCGCGTATGTATTGGGCGCCCTGTCCCTCGCCCTGCTGATCCCGCAGAATTCCGCCTCCGCGCAGCAGTCCGCATTTGCGGACCCGTCCTACCAGGCGCCTCCGGCGTTTGCCCGCGTGGCCCCGGGCCAGGACGTCGAAGAGTTCGAAGGCGGCGCCGAGATGCCGTCTCGGTTGCGCCGGCAGGTTGTATCCTATTCCACGCGAGAGGCACCCGGCACGATCATTGTCGATACGCCGAACACTTATCTCTATTACGTCCTCGGCGACGGCAAGGCCGTGCGCTACGGCATCGGCGTCGGCCGCGACGGCTTCCGCTGGTCCGGCACCCAGCGCGTCGCCCGCAAGGCCGAATGGCCGGACTGGAATCCGCCTGCCGAGATGATCGCGCGCCAGCCCTATTTGCCGCGCTTCATGGCCGGCGGTCCGAGCAACCCGATGGGCGCACGCGCGCTGTATCTCGGTAACTCCATTTACCGGATCCACGGCACCAACGCGCCGTCGACCATCGGCGGCCGCGTGTCTTCCGGCTGCATCCGCATGCTCAACGACGATGTCGTCGATCTTTACGGCCGCGTGAAGGTCGGCAGCAAGGTCGTGGTATTACCGGATGGTGGACGGCGTCTGCGCGACATCGCGGCCCCGGCTGAACCGCGGGCTCCGCGGGAAGCGAGGAAGCGCGCACCCCAGCCTGTCGCGACGATCGTGCCGGAGGCAGCCGCAACCGTCCAGATCGAGCAGCAAACACCGCGCAATCCGGACCAGGTGTCATCGACGCGCCGGGCTACCGCGACCCCGACGATTCTGTTCTAACCAGCGAAGCGAACCAGACCAGAACACCGCCCGGCGAAAGCCGGGCGGTTTTTTTGCGCACGACGCATTGTCTCGCTGCCAACAGCACCGCAAACGCGGACGGCAAGGCGTCCAAAAGCACGCGACGCAAAAAATATTTTCGAACGACATCAGTTTTAAAATCGCGCTACGTCGCTACCGGCACGCAATACGTCGCTACCGCGCAGCGTTACGTCGCTACCGCATGCTTGCAAGCGCGCAACAATTTCGTTGCGCCGTTACCACGCAAGCCGCGTGTGCATTCCAACAAAGACGACACAACAAAACTGTTCCGCCTCATTCGTGACACTAATCCACTCAACTTTTCGCGACCGCGCCAATGCGGTCGGCTCGAAGCAAACGCAACGAGCTGACGTGATGTCGGAATGCCTGTGAGGTTTTCGTTTCATCAGGCTGCGATCGCTGATCGCGCCAGAGTTGGTGAGGGTAACATGAGAGTGGTGTCGCAAGGGACGGCGACCAGGCACTCGCGTGAATTCGGCGCACTCGCGGCGTCCGGATGTCACGTTCCGCAAAACGTTTCGATCGGCCGGCAATGCGTGCGGGGGTGCGCGTTGCCGGCCGTTTCTGTTTTCACATGGAGATAGCGGGCGCCTGACACCGGCGCCTCAACATCGTAGAAGGGGGAAGTTGTGATGCGTAAACTCTTTGCGGCGCTCGCCGCATGGGCTGTTCTATCGGCGTCCGCGATCATCGCGCCGGCCTTCGCTCAGAAGGTCCCTGAATCGCTGAAACAGGCCGGCAATAACGAAGCTGCCATCAAGGACAAGCGAAATGCCTGGACCGTCGGCGTTGCCGGCGGCCTGATGTCCGGCACCTATATGACCTTCGCCGACGAACTGGCGAAGGCTCTCGACGACGGTGACAATCTGCGCATTCTGCCGATGGTCACCTATGGGGCGGCCTCCAACATCGACGACCTCCTGTATCTGCGTGGCGTCGATGTTGCGGTCACCCAGTCCGATGTGTTCGAGTATTTCAAGACCGAACGCAAAATCTGGAACCTCAATAACCGGATTCACTACATCATCCGGCTGCCGGTTTCGGAGGTCCATATCCTCGCGAGACGCGACATCAAGAGCCTCGAAGATCTGCGCGGCAAGAAGGTGAGCTTCGGTCCTGCGGGTGCCGGATCGAGCCTGACCGGCACGATCATCTTCCAGCGCCTTGGCATTCAGGTTCAGCAGGTCAATGTCGACACGTCGGCAGCGATGCAGCAACTGAAGAGCGGCGAGCTCGCGGCGATGATACGGCTTGTCGGCAAGCCGATCGACTTCTTCTCCCGCATTCCGGCTGAAGCCGGGCTGCATCTGCTGCCGGTGCCGTTCTCGAAGGTGTTCGCCGACTATTACACCATCGGCGAATTCACCGCGGATCAGTATCCGAACCTGATGCCGGAGGGTCAGAGCAAGGTCCACACCATCGCGGTGCCGGCGGTGCTTGCGGCCTTCAACTGGGCGAAGGGCACTGAGCGTCAGAAAAAGATCGAGCGCCTGACCGAGCGCATGTTCGCCAACTGGAGCAAATTCCAGAAGCCCCCGTTCCATCCGAAATGGCGCGACGTCAATCTGGCGGCGACCGTTCCGGGATGGACGCGGCTCGATTCCGCCGAGAGGGAGTTGCAGAAGCTCGAAGCGACCCAGCCGGCCGCCAACGCTTCGTCCAATCTCAACCGCGACTTCCAGAGCTATCTGCAGCGCGCCGACAAGCGGGATGCAGATCGTACGCCGCAAAGCCGCGACGCCTTGTTCGCCGAGTTTCTCGCCTGGCGCGACCGGCAGGAAGCGATGGCGGCCCGGAATGAAAGCACCACCGAGGCGAAGCCCGTTGTGCGCAGCAAGAGCCGGAAATGAACCCGGCCTTCGAAGCGTGATGGATGTTTGAGGGAGTTGCGTCATGAGTACAACGAGCCCGTTCCCGCTCGATCGGTTCGACCCTGTTTCACCCGCCGCGCCAGAACGGACGCGGGACCATAGCCCGGACATGCCGGGCGAACCGGAGCATCCGCCCGGTATCGAGACCGATCACGATGCGCGGATCCTCGACGAGATCGAGATCAGCCTGCGTGCCATGATCGCCAGCAGCCATGGCGGCGACGAGGAGGTGTCACGGCTCGCTGACGTGAGCCGGGCCGCCGCGGAGCGGATCGCGCAACAACAGGAATTGCAGACCGCGGATGAGACGGACCAGGACAGTCCGGCCGTCACCACATCCGCCAGCGAGGCCGGGCGGAGCGATCCGCATCAATTCTCGGTCGATGTGCAGACCGTGCGTGCGGCTTTCCGCGACCCGCGCACGCCGCCCTGGCTCCTGGCGCGCTCGCTGGATCCGGAGCCGATCCCCGAGCCGGTTGGCGAACATTGGCCGCGACCACGCAAACGCAGCCGCAGCAAGGCGAACAGCATCTTTCTGCGCTTCGGCCTGGCCGCAACCGGCGCCGCGATCGTGGCCGCCATCGCGATCAAGGACGTTCCATCCTTTGTGATGGATAAAATTCGCGGGCCGATCGTGGAATTGTCGGCCAATGCGTCAGCGGTGTTCAACGAAGGCCGGGCCTCGACCCTGCAGGCAAGGCTGGATGCGGCCCAGAAGCAGCAGGATCAGTCGCCCGCGCCATCCACGCGCGTGGCGCTAGCGAGCGCAGATCTGCAGGCCAAGGCCATCCCGGTCAAGACCGAAGCCATCGGCCGCGCGCCGCAGCAACGGGAAACGGTGATGGCCGCCTGGCCCGCACCGGAAGCCGTCAAACAGCCGGAGCCGGCGGGATGGCAAGCACCGCCGTCGCGTGAATCCGTTGCGGCGCAGATGCCTGCCGCCGCACCTGCTTCGACCAAGGCCAGTGCGCCACCCACGCGCAATCTCAGCGAGGAAGAGATCGCGATGCTGCGCAAGATGGGCGACGACTATATCTCGAGCGGCGACTTTGTCGGCGCCCGCACGGTGCTTGAACGCGCGGCCGAGGCCGGAGATTCGTCTTCCGCCTTCGCCATCGCATCGACCTACGATCCGGTGGTGCTCGACCGGTTCAAGGTGCGTGGGCTTGAGCCCGACATCGTCAAGGCGTCCTTCTGGTACGAACGGGCGCGCGCGCTGGGTTCGTCAGAGGCGCCGCACCGCCTTCAGGCGATGATGGCGTCACGTAGCAACTGACTTGGTTTCCCTGTCATCCCGGGGGTTAGGCCCCCCGGGATGCCCCCTTCCCCGCCACAAATTCGCGCCGATGCGCCTGCGATAAGCTCCCGGGGACACGGCCGGTCTGGTATCTTTTGGTGGAAGCCTTAGTGTCTTCGCCATCTGGTCCAGCGATCGGATTGGTCCGCCGGGGTCCATCGCAGCATGTTCGGTCTCACAAGGACGCTCAAGATCGCAGCAGCGATCGTGGTTGCGATCGTGTTCTTCTTCGGAACGCTGTGGGCGTTGAATTTCCTGACGCCGACCGTCGAACCGCAACGCCCCGTTCTTGCAGAGACGCCAGCCCTGCCGCCGGCCACACGGCCGAGTGTGATCATTGCGCCCGTCGCCATCGCTATTCCGGCGATCCGCCAGGCGATGGAAAATGCCGCGCCGCGCAGCCTGTCGGGCAAACCGGACAACCCGATCGCGAAAGTGCTGTCCAAGGCCGAGGTCGGCTACACTCTCGAGCGGGCGCCCCTGACGCTCACCGGCCGCGCCGACGGATTGATCGTTGCCGCCGATCTGAATGGCACGTTGCGCGTCACTGGACAGCTTCCGGCACAACTCAACAGCCTGATCGGCGTCCTGACCGGCGAGAAGGCGCAACAGGAGCGCAACGGAACGGATCCCACCAAGGATGCCGCCAAGAATGCGGCCAAGAATGGCCGGCCGATCGACCTTCATGCCGATCTCAAGGGCCGCGTGACGATCACGTCGCGCCCCAAGATCACCACCGGCTGGAGGCTGGAGGCGAATCTTTCCGGCAAGACCGACCTTGCCGAAGCCAATCTCCAGGTCGCCGGCGTGAAGTTCAACGGCGCCCGCGAGATCAGGTCTCTGGTCGATCGTGCGATGTCCGACCAGATGCTGGCGCTGGCCGCGCGCGTGCGGGACGACCTATTCATCGAGAATGCCGCGCGCCGCGAATGGATCAAGATATGCCGCTCAATCCCGCTCGAGTCGACGGCCGCCGGCGTGCCGCCGCTGTGGCTGGAAACGAAGCCCGTCCGCGCATTCGCGTCGCAGCCGCGCGTCGACGCCAACAACGTGACGATCACGCTCGGCATGCAGGCCGAAACCCGCATCGTGCCGCAACAAACCAAACCGGATTGCCCGTTTCCCACGAAGCTCGACCTGGTGCCGCCGATGGATCAGGGCAAGATCGCAATCGGCGTGCCGATCGACGTGCCGTTCGCCGAACTCAACCGGCTGATCGATACGCAACTGACCGGCAAGACCTTTCCTGAGGACGGTTCGGGCGCGGCGCAGATCACGGTGCTGCGGGCGGTCGCGGCCACCGCTGGCGACCGGGTGGTCGTCTCGATGCTGGTGAAAGCGCAGGAACGCAAAAGCTGGTTTGGTTTCGGCAGCGAGGCAACGATCCATGTTTCGGGCAAGCCCGCGCTCGATCAAGAGCGGCAGACGATGCGCCTCGACGACATCGCACTCGCTGTCGAATCGGATGCGGCCTTCGGGTTGCTGGGCGTCGCCGCCAAAGCCGCCATCCCGGCATTGCAGAACGCGCTCGCGCGCTCTTCCGTCATCGATCTGCGGCCGGCGCTCGCCAATGCGCGCAAAAGCATCGACAAGGCGCTGGCGGATTTCCGCCAGCAGGGCGACGGCATCAAGACCGACGCGCAGCTCACCGGGCTGCGCCTGGTCGGCATCGAATTCGACTCTCAGATCGTGCGTGTCACTGCCGAGATCGACGGCATCGCACGAGCTGCGGTGAGCAGGCTGCCGGGGAAGTAGCGACCGGCCGCGACAAGAAGGCCGCTATTTGTCGGGCGTGAAGCCCGACGCTTTCACCGCCGGCGCCCAGAAGGCGGCGTCGCGCTTCATGATCGCGCCGAGCTCGGCGGCGGAGGTGCCGGTCGGCTCGATCGCAAAGGTGAGCATGCGCTCGCTCACGTCCGGCGACTTGATGGCGTTCACGATCGCCCTGTTGAGCCGTTCGATCACATCCGGCGGGGTCCTGGCCGGCGCAAACATCCCGTACCAGCCCGTCGCCTGAAGATCGAAGCCGACCTCGCGGAAAGTTGGGATATCGGGCAGGAATTTCGAGCGCTGCGCGTCGGAGGTCGCTAGCACGCGCAGCTTGCCGCCCTTGTGCATTTCCATCAGGTCGGCCGTCGTGGTTACGACCGCCGCGATCTGCCCGCCGATCAGGTCGGTCAAAGCTCCCGCCGATCCTTTATAGGTCACGTGCCGGAAGTCGATCCCGGCGCGCTCACCGAACAAAGCGGCCAGAAAATGCGGCAAGGTGCCGGCAGCCGGCGTGCCGTAATTGGCTTCGTTCGGATTGGCCTTCGCCCAGGCGACAAGTTCTTTCAGCGACTTCACGGGCACCTTCGGGCCGACCGCGATGCCGAAGTCGAAGGTGCCGAGCTGCGCCAAGGGCACGAGATCGGTGAACGGATTGTATTCCAGATTCTTGTAGACCAGTTGGTACACCGCGACCGGCGCGATCGGCACCATCAGAAGCGTCGTGCCGTCGGGCTCCGCATTCTTCACCGCATTCACACCGATCCGTCCGCCGGCTCCGGTGCGGTTTTCGACGATCACCGGACGGTTAAGCTCGGCGCGCATCTTGTCGGCGACCAGGCGCGCCAGCGCATCACCGGTCCCGCCCCCGGTGAACGGGAAGATGATACGGATCGGCTGGTCGCCGCCGAGTTGAGCAAGCGCCGGACATGGTAGCGTCCCGGCAAGTGCGGCCGCAAACGCAGCGGACAGAACAATTCTGCGAGCAAGCATGCATTCCTCCCGAACACGCGTTTTATTTCCGGAATGCTACCGCCTCGGCGCCGGTGAATCACCCTTCACCGCGATACGCACTCCATAAGTCCTGCGGAATGTCGGTTTCGTCCCAGACCCCGATCAGGATGCCCTTACGCTGCGACCTGCCGCGCCCCTTCAGAATCTGCGCTTCCGAAATCGTCGTGCGCTGCGACATTCGCAATCCCCAGTCCGCCAGCGCGGCGGAAAGCCGCTCGCGCTCCGCTGCATAGGCGGGGTCGGCGCCGAGATCGCGAAACTCTTCGGGATCGGACTGCAGGTCGAACAGCATCGGCCGGAAGCCGATGGCGTGGACATATTTCCACCGCTTGTCGGCCGCCATGAATAGCCGCGCATCGCGCGGCGCCACTCCCAGCCGGACCGCCGCCGGAAACATCGAATAATCGTATTCGCTGAACGCAATCTCGCGCCACACCGCAGGCATCTCGCCACGAAGCCAGGGTAGCAGCGAACGGCCTTCCAGCCGGTGCGACTGTTCGCGCGGATCGCTGCCAAGAATATCAAGGAAGGTCGGCAACAGGTCGATCGATTCAACCGCCGCGTCGCACACGCTGCCGCGGGCGGCATCGGCCGCAGGCGATGGATCGACCACGATCAGCGGAATGTTGACCGACGGCGCGTGAAACAGGTCCTTCTCGCCCAGCCAGTGGTCGCCGAGATAATCGCCGTGGTCAGACGTGAAGACGATCAGCGTATTGTCGAGCAGACCGCGCCCGCGCATGAACGCAAACAACAGGCCAAGCTGGTCGTCGATCTGCTTGATCAGGCCCATATAGACCGGGATCACCTCACGCCGCACCTCGTCGCGCGAGAAATTGCGCGCGACCAGATGGTTCATGAACTCGCGATAGACCGGATGCGGATCGACGCGCTCGCTTTCGCTCTTCACGGCAGAGATCACATCGTCCGGACCGTACATGTCATTGTAGGGCGCGGGCGCGATATAGGGCCAGTGCGGCTTGATGTAGGACAGATGCAGGCACCAGGGACGGTCACCCGCCTCGGTCATGTAGTCCATCGCACGCCGCGTCATGTACGGCGTCTCGGAATCCTCCTCCGCCACCCGGGCCGGCTTGCGCGCATGGCGCATCGCCCAGCCGGAGGCGAGCGCATTGCCCTCGCCCTCCGCTGCATTGGCGTAGTCGTGCCAGGGATTGTCGCCCGCATAGCCCTTCTCATTGAGCCACACGTTGTAACGCGGATTGTTGGGCTCAAAGCGGCCATCCGGCCCTACGCCGTGCAGGCCATCGTCGCGCTCGTACGGATCAAAGCCGCATTCGGAGACCCGCACGCCGATGATCGATTGCGGATCGATGCCGAGCCGCTCCATGCCCTCGCTGTCGGGCTCCATATGGGTCTTGCCGACGAGCACCGTGTCGAGACCGAGCGGACGCAGATAATCGCCCATGGTCATCTCGCCCACCTTGAGCGGAAAGCCGTTCCAGGCGGCGCCGTGCGAGGAGACATATCGGCCGGTATAGAAGCTCATGCGCGAGGCGCCGCAGACCGGCGACTGCACATAGGTGCGGGTGAAGCGTACGCCACGCGCCGCCAGCGCGTCGATATTCGGGGTCTGCAACGTCGGATGGCCCGCGCAGGACAGATAGTCAAAACGCAACTGGTCGCACATGATGAAGAGGATATTCTTGACGTGGCGGCTCACGGTTTTGGCCTCTGATATCTGATCCCGTACGGCTGATCTTATGAACCGGAAGCCCGCACGGAACAATGCGGGCTGGACATCCCGCGCGTTGACACCCGCCCGCAACGGCTTACATTAGCGTCGTTCCGAGGGGAGTCCCTAATGGGGCTGAGATTCCGTGGTCGCACGGTAACCCTTTGAACCTGATCCGGGTCATGCCGGCGAAGGGACAGGACACCATGCTCTTCAGTCCGTTTGCACCTTTTTCGCGCGCGCCCTCCGGCGCGGCCAAATCGCTTGGCTCAAACAATGTCGCACGTGTGATCTTCTGACGAACGGGAACCACAACAATGAACATCCACAATCCGAACATCGAAACGCCGAAGGTCACGACCGGCCCCCTGCCCGCCTCGCGCAAGATCCACGTTGCGCCGGACGCCGCGCCGGACCTGCGCGTGCCGCTGCGCGAGATCAAGCTGTCGGAAGGTTCCGGCGAGCCGCCGCTCCCGGTCTACGACACCTCGGGGCCCTACACCGACGACAGCGTGACCATCGATGTCGAGCGCGGACTGCCCCGCACCCGCATCCAATGGGTCAAGGAACGCGGCGGCGTCGAGGAATACGAAGGCCGGCCTCTGAAGCCGGTCGATAACGGCAACGCGACCGGCAAGTATCTCGCGCGGGCGTTCCCGAATACGCCCAAGCCGCTGCGCGGCGTCGGCGATGCACCGGTCACGCAATACGAATTCGCCAAAGCCGGCATCGTCACCAAGGAAATGATCTACGTTGCCGCCCGCGAAAATCTCGGCCGCAAGCAGATGCTGGAGCGCGCGGAAGCCGCACTCGCCGATGGCGAAAGTTTCGGCGCTTCGGTGCCTGCCTTCATCACGCCGGAATTCGTGCGCGACGAGATTGCCCGCGGCCGCGCGATTATCCCGTGCAACATCAATCACGGTGAACTCGAGCCGATGATCATCGGCCGCAACTTCCTGGTAAAGATCAACGCCAATATCGGCAACTCGGCCGTCACCTCTTCGGTGGAAGAAGAGATCGAAAAGATGGTGTGGGCGATCCGCTGGGGCGCCGACACGGTGATGGACCTCTCCACCGGCCGCAACATCCACAACACCCGCGAATGGATCCTGCGCAACTCGCCGGTGCCTATCGGCACCGTGCCGATCTATCAGGCGCTCGAGAAGGTCGACGGCGATCCGGCCAAGCTCGACTGGGAGGTCTACAAGGACACTCTGATCGAGCAATGCGAACAGGGCGTGGACTATTTCACCATCCATGCCGGCGTGCGGCTCGCCTATGTGCCGTTGACCGCGAACCGCGTCACCGGCATCGTCTCGCGCGGCGGCTCGATCATGGCGAAGTGGTGCCTGTCGAAGCACCGCGAGAGCTTCCTCTACGAGCGCTTCGACGAGATCTGCGATCTGATGCGCAAGTATGACGTGTCATTCTCGCTGGGCGACGGCCTGCGGCCCGGCTCGATCGCCGACGCCAACGACCGCGCGCAATTCGCCGAACTGGAGACGCTCGGCGAACTGACTCAGATCGCCTGGAAGAAGGGCTGCCAGGTCATGATCGAGGGGCCCGGACACGTGCCGATCCACAAGATCAAGATCAACATGGACAAGCAGCTGAAGGAGTGCGGCGAGGCCCCGTTCTATACGCTTGGACCGCTCACCACCGACATCGCGCCGGGCTACGATCACATCACTTCGGGCATCGGCGCCGCCATGATCGGCTGGTTCGGCTGCGCCATGCTCTGCTACGTGACGCCGAAGGAGCATCTCGGCCTGCCCAACCGCGACGACGTGAAAGTGGGCGTGATCACCTACAAGATCGCGGCGCACGCCGCCGACCTCGCCAAGGGCCATCCCGCCGCGCAACTCCGTGACGACGCGGTCTCACGCGCACGCTTCGACTTCCGCTGGGAGGACCAGTTCAATCTCGGCCTCGACCCGGATACCGCGCGCACCTATCACGACGAGACGCTGCCGAAGGAAGCGCACAAGGTCGCGCATTTCTGCTCGATGTGCGGGCCGAAATTCTGCTCGATGAAGATCACGCAGGACGTGCGCGATTATGCGGCGAGCCTCGGCGACAACGAGAAGACCGCGCTCGGGCTCGACGCGGCCCAGACCGGCATGAGGGAAATGTCGGACAAGTTCAACGCCATGGGCGGGCAGGTCTACATCGATGCGGACAAGGTCAAGGCGCCGCACACCACCGCGTTGGATTCGGAAGCCACCCACACGGCGAAGAATGCGGCGCTGGTGAAGGAGAGCAACAGGGCGTTGTGAGGTCGGATTTTCGGCTCGGCCCAAAAGGCGGGTCATGCCTCGGCAGGACCCGCCTTTTCTTTGCACGCACGGAGCATTAGGCTAACGCGATCCGCACCCGTACGGAGGACCCCATGACCGCCTTCAATGCCGTGCGTTTCAAGGTGAAAGCAGGACGAGAGCAGGCTTTCCTCGACGCTCACCGAAACGTCCATAACGAGTGGCCAGGATTGCGCCACGCCAGAATCATCGAGACCGGTGACCGCGGCTACTGCATCATCGCCGAATGGACCGACATGGACGCGCTCGCCGCGGCGCGGCCCAACATGATCAAGACGCTCGATTCATTTCGCGACACACTGGAAGATCTCGGCGGCGGACGTGGCGTCACCGATGCGGTGGCCGGTCCCGTGGTCCTTGCATTGAAATAGTCCATCGCAGGATGCCGACACCGGCATTTGAGCAGACGCATGAAAAACATCGGAAGCGCAGCTGAAAAGCGGACTGACATCGAGACATTCATTGCGGAGGCACCGCAACTGAAACGCATCGCGGTCGCTGATCAAGGGTGTCATTTGCGGCATACGCGTGGAAGACATCAAGCAACCGCCGATGCAGGAAATCCAGTACTCGGACAAACCGATCGACGAACTCGCAAAGGGAAAGCCCATGGAGACGATTCTACGGGCATAGCGATCCGGACGCTCTAATCTTGGGCCTCTGCCGCTACCGCATCATCTTGTTGGGCGGCGAGACAATATCTGGTGACGAAACGGACGATATGTCATGACCTCGTTTCATACTCTCACGCTTGCCAGCGTCGCATTGATCGCGACACTCTCAGTCGATCCGGCCTCTGCCCAAAACCCACCTCCGTCCGACCCACCCTCGCTCACCGAGAAACTCAACGCCTATGTCGGCTGCATCAACCGGCTGTCGGAGCGCTCCTACGATTCACGGCGGCGCTATTTCAGCTGGGTCGGCAAGAACGGGCCGACCGGCAAGGAGCGCATCATCTACGGCACCTACACGATCTACGACACGTCCGATTGCCGCAAGAACGTCGAGACAGCCAATGCGCTGGAACCGCGCGACGCCGAACTCGAAGCCGCAGCGGCGGCCTATGCCGACGCTGTCAGCAAGCTCGAGCCACTGCTGAAGGAGGCCGACGACTATTACAAGCAAGAAGACTACAAGGACGACAGGATGGCCAAGGGCCGCGCCTTGCATCCTCGCCTCGTCGCCGCATGGGATGCGTTTGCCAGTGCCGACAAGGCTTTGCGCGCTGGCGTCGAGAGCATCAACGACAGGCGCGCGGCCGAACGCCTTGCTGCGATCGAGCAGAGCGAGGGCAAGGCCGCACGCTATCACGTCGAGGCGGTGATGATCGCCGCCAAACGCGTCCTGCGCAGCATGGAAACGGACAAGCCCAATCTGGCCGCGATGACGCAGGCCGTGAACGATTACGAGGCGCTGGTGAAGTCGACCGAAAAGCTCGCGGCCGACAGCGACGCCAAGATCGGCTCGTTCTTCATCAACAATGCCAAATCGTATCTGGTCACGGCGAAGCAACTGATGCGCCGCATCCGCGACAAGGTTCCCTACAGCCAGGGCGACAGGATGATGCTCAACGCCGGCAGCGGCTGGATGGTCGAGGGTTCGCCGCAGCGGCTGATGCGCGACTATAATCAACTGGTCGAGAGCTATAATCGCGGCGGTCGGGTGTGAGGCGCGGACACCAGCATCATTTGCGTCATAACGGCACAAGGTTCGCGTTTGTTCGCAAAGAACGAATCGGGACGGCGAATCCGAGCACGCATCAAAGCTGAAGAGAGCGTTACCTCGCTCGCGTTACGTCCGATACGGAAGAGCAAGCGCACCGACTCTCGCAGGTCACGGATGATCTGAACTCGTCCGTTCGCAGGGGCCTGCGCTGTCATGCCTTCACGCGACGCGGGCTGCGCCCACGCATTGCCATCGCAAGGTGGCGTGACCGTTTCACATCGGCACAAGGTTCGCATCTGTTCGCAAAGAACGAATCGGGACAGCGAATCGGGACACGCATCAAAGCTGAAGAGATCGTTACTGCGTCACTAGTGCCCGAAGAATAAGCCAATGCGGCGCTAAGTCGTAAGAAGCTTCACTGCGTCGCCGACAATCTCCTGATGGTCGAAGGCAAGCACGAGTTCGCGCCAATCCGCACGGAACGAGATCTCGGCAGCGTCATCTCCTGCCTGAGCTTCACCGTCGAAGGCCGTCACGAGATATGCGATGCTGATCGTCCAGCCGCGAGGATCGCGGCCGGGTTTCGAATAGACACCGACGAGCCGCAGATCGCGCGCCGTCAACCCGGTCTCCTCCAACAGCTCGCGCCGCGCGGCAGCCTCCGTCGTCTCGCCGGGATCGACGAAGCCGCCGGGCAGTGCGAACTGGCCTTCGAAGGGCGGATGGCGGCGGCTGATCAGCAGCAGCCGGGCAAGCCCGTCGAATACCACGCAATCGGCCGTCACGCTGGGCTTCTCGTAGCTCATGATCGGCAGCGTAATCCGCCCTCCACCGATCGGGCAACATTCCGAGCGAACGAGAATGGCGCGTCGCGCCAGTGGATCCCTGCGGGCGTACGTCAATGCACAGATTGCGCGCGCCCCGAAAGCCCGCCGCCGCTACCGCGCCCGGCGTTCGGTGCGCGTGAGCGTCCAGAACTGGCCCGAGAAGTTGCCGCAAGGGCGCAACTCGGGCTGGTTGCTGTCGGGATCAATATCGAGGCACATGCGCGGCCCGCGGAACGCGGTGGTGAGCCGCACGCCGTCGCGCGACGGCACAACCTGCCAGAATTGGCCGGTGAAATCTCCGCAGGACCTCAACTCCGGGCGATTGGTCGGCGGATTGATATCGAGACACATGCGCGGGCCGCGAAACTCGGTGGTCAGACGGAAGGATCCGTCGCCGGCCGGTACGAAGCGCCAATTCTGGCCGGACACGTCCTGGTCGCGGTCGAGTCGCGCCTGATTGTTCCGTGGCCCGCCGTTGAACACGTCCATCGGCATCTCGGGCCCGCGAAACTGCGTCGTGAGCTTGTAATAGAAGTTCGGATCCGGCGACTGCGACATCGCTGGCGTTGCGAGTGAACAAATCGCCAGACAGGCTGACGCCAAAACGTACCGCATTCGCATCGTCTTTCGTGATTTGGTGAGTTCTGCCCGGCTGCCGGCTTGTTGGCCGCGCGTTGGCTCGTGCCGACCCTGTAGGCTGTTTCGATGCAGATAACAATCGCTGCCGGCCATCGGTCGGAGCAAACAGCCGCAGCGCAATCTCAAACCGCGCAGCCTCGCGGTATGTTCGTCCTTTCGTACGAGTCGCGCGATCTCGCCCCAGTATGACACACAGTTCGCGTCTGTTCGCGGAGAACGAATCGGGGGCTCCGATTCGTCGCCATGAAAGGACGGCTTGGTGCAAGGCGATTTCGCCCGGGAGCCCGTGCGGGCGAGCCGCTTCCGCTGACATGGTTAACAAAGTATGTTGGCGTGGTCCCGCCGCGGCCCGAAAGCGTCCCATGCTCACGCTCTATTCCTATCCGACCCTGTTCGGCGTCGCCGATAACAACGCTTACGGATTGAAGGTCTTCGCCTTTCTCAAGCTTGCGGGCGTGCCGTTTCGGCATGAGCATATCTTCGACGCCTCGGCCGCACCGCGCGCGCAGCTTCCCTATATCGAGGACGACGGCGAAGCGATCGGCGACAGTGAAGCGATCATCGCCCATGTCACCGGGAAATACGGCGTCGCGCTCGACCGCGACCTGACTCAGCCGCGGCTTGATACCAACCTGATGGTCACGCGCATGCTCGACGACCTGTACTGGGTCATGTCCTATTCGCGCTGGAAGGATGAGCGCTACTGGACCTCGTTTCGCGATGCGCTCATCCGCGAGCACCCGGTGCTGACCGAGGACGCACTGCGCAACGCGAAACAGTTCAACGACCAGCGCTATTATTTCCAGGGCATCGGCCGTTATCCGCCCGACGCGGCGATGGCGCGGGGCCTTGCCGATCTCGGCGTGCTGGCGCGGCTCGTACCTGCGAGCGGTTACATGCACGGCGAGAGGCCGACCACCATCGACGCGGCCATCTACGGCTTCATCGCCAATATCTATTTCTATGATATCGACACGCCGCTGAAGCAATTCGTGCTCGCACATGGCAATCTGGTGCGCCATTGCGAGTCAATCCATGCGGCGGTCGCGAAGCCGGTGCAGGGGTAATGTCCGGGAAAGCTAGGGACGAGTACAGCCATGACCCAGTCGCCCGAATACACCCGTTGGGAAACCCGCTTCGCCAAGCCCGAATACGAGTTCGGCAAGGCGCCGAACGATTTCCTTGTCCGCTGCAAGCCGCTGTTGCCGTCATCCGGCAAGGCGCTCGCGGTCGCCGATGGCGAGGGGCGGAACGGCGTCTGGCTCGCCGAACAGGGATTTGCCGTCACCTCGGTGGATTTTTCCCCCTCCGCGCAAAAGAAAGCCGCAGCGCTCGCTGCCGAGCGCGGTGTTTCAATCACCCTGATTGAGGGCGACGCGCATAGATGGGACTATCCCGCGGCCACGTTCGACGTGGTGGCGGAAATCTTCACCCAATTCTCGACGCCGGCCGAACGTCCGCTGAAATGGGCCGGCATGCGCCGCGCACTGAAGCCCGGCGGCTTGCTCATCATCGAGGGCTATGCGCCGAAGCAATTGCAATACGGCACCGGCGGGCCGAAGCAGATCGAGCATCTTTATACGCGCGCGATGCTCGAGGACGCCTTCGGCGATTTCGATGACGTCCAGATCGCTGAAGAAGAGCGCGTAATGCGCGAAGGCGCCGGCCATGCCGGCATGTCGGCGACGGTCAACCTCACCGCGCGGAAGCCGCACGGCTAAAGACGACGCCAGTCTTAAGCTCCGGTCACAGCGGATATTGGTCCGGCGTGACCCCGCATTGTTCGAGGAATTTCTTGAGCTGGATGACTTCCTCCTTGGGCAGGCTGTGCTGCGCATGGGTGAAGGCCGCGGAGTGATCGTTCAGCTTCACCTTCACGCGATTGCCGGCGCTGTTCTCGATTGCGGCGCCAAGCTCTTCGAACACATGCACGACTTTCTTGAAGTCGATATTGGCGCTGACAGGATGCGCGAACAGCGCATGGAGCGTTTTGCGATGATGATGGTTCATGGCAGGTGGGTTCTTCCGGTTGCGGCCATCCGACTAGCCGAGCCGCCCGGCGGCCGACTTGATCCATCGCAAACGCGCGCCCCTCAGGACCGCGCGAGCGGCCGGATGAGGCAACGCGCTCAGCCGAACCGAGCCCTCGACCGCTCCCGCGCCTTCTCCGCCTCGATCTCACGATCGCGGGCCGGCGCATGCGTGTGCAGCGACGTCAGCAGCCTGCGCGCTGCCGCCGCGACGTCCTCAACCGCCGCGTTGAAAGCCGCCGCATTGGCCTGCGAGGGCGCGTTGAAGCCCGACAACTTGCGCACGAATTGCAGCGCCGAGGCACGGATTTCGTCCTCGGTCGCCGGCGGCTCGAAATTGAACAGCGTCTTGATGTTGCGGCACATCGCGGGAACCTCCTCATTCTCCGGGCCTGACTGTAGCGCTCCATCGCCGGCCGCGTAAGCGGCACCCGGCCTCGGTTCCCGCTTTCGCCGGCGCTTCCGATCTGAGATGCTGCGGCCGATTCACATGGCATCGAGTCCCTTGGCAATCGAGGTTTTCATGACGCACGTGACGTATCGCATCGTCCAGCATGACGGCGGCTGGGCCTACAAGGTCGGCGATGTTTTCTCCGAACCGTTCCCGAGCCACGACAAGGCGCTGGCCGCCGCCAAGCTTGCGGCGCGCGAACAGCGCACTCCCGGCAGCACCGAGGTCATCGAGTGGGAGGACGAAAAGGGCGTCTGGCACACCGAAACCGCCTCCGGCAGCGACCGGCCCGAGACCGACGTGGAAGACAGCAATGCCTGACGCCATGCACGCGATGACAAGGATGGCGAAGGCGCTCGTCGCCTGCGCAGTATGGCTCGTCGTTTTTTGCGCTCCCCTGCCCGCCCAGGACAGCGCGCCTCAACTCAAGATCGACATCGAGGTTCGGTTGAAGGAGGCCAAGGTCGTCCTCAATCTCGACCATCTCGCCTATGCGGGCAAAGAGCCGTTCGGTCTGCTCTATGCCCGCATCCTGCAGGAGCAATTCACCGCCGACAAAACGGTCTGGCAGGTGATCGCGATCTTTCACGGAGATGCCGGCCTCTGGTCGCTGAACGACGCGGCCTATAACCGCGTCAGCGGCACCGCAGCTGGCAATCCGTATGCGAAACAGATCGCCGCGCTTCAGGCCGGCGGGGTGCGGTTTGAGGTTTGTGGTCAGACCGCGCGCGACAACAAATGGGTGAATGCCGATTTCCTGCCCGGCATCGCGGTGAATAGCGGCGCAAATTTCCGGATCGTCCAGCTCGTCCAGGACGGCTTCGTGCAGATCCAGCCTTAGGCCTGCGCGCAGGCGCATCACGTTGCTTCGTTCCGGTTTGTTCTCAAAGAACGAATCGCGTCCTGTGTTTTCCGTTCGGCGCGAATCTTAACGGATTACTGTCATGCATGATCCGATCGCCGCGCTTCCCAGGAATTCGCTCATGGTTGATCGTTTGCTAATCGCGGGTTTGATGGCAATGGCATTGGCTCTCCCTTCACATTTCGCTTTCGCGCAGGACGCGACGCCGCAGACAAGACCACAAAGCGTGCCGCCGAAAGGCTATCCCGCGGCACCGCTGCTCTCGACTGGCACGACCGTCGTCGGCGAGCCGATCCGATATCCGACCTCGGGGCCTGCCCATGTAACCGGCTCGATCGTCACGCTCGCGCCCGGCGCCCGCACCGTGGTTCACAAGCACGGGGTGCCGATGTTCGCCTATATCCTCGAAGGCGAGATCACCGTCGATTACGGCGCGAAAGGCAAACGCACTTATCGTGCGGGCGACGCCCTGATGGAAGCGATGGATGTCGCCCATTTCGGCGAGAATACCGGCACGCAGCCGATGCGCCTGATCGCGGTCTATATGGGTGCGAAGGGCGCCAGCGATGTCGTGCCGGTGAAGTAGCCCGCTCACGCACCGGCGACCGCCCCCATTTGAAAATCGCGCAATTCATCGCGACTTTGTTTTTCAGTTTAACGCTCGCGCTGACGGAAACCAAACAGACGGTGCGGAGACTGCGTTGCCGTTTTTGGCTCATACGGGAACGTACATCATGGACATCGTCGTCGCTTCCAACGCATTACCGCGCACCAAGGTGTGGGGAGAGGAAGATCCCTCCGTCAGATGGGCGGGAGCATTCGCCGCCTGCGGCGGGCACGGATCAACCCAGTCCTCGACAATCGTCTACGAGATCGAGCCGGGCGAGCGTCTCGGCTGGCACACCGACGCCACCGAAGAAACGCAGTATATCATCGAGGGCACCGGCGAATTGCATATGGAGGACGGCACCGTTCACAAGGTCGAGCCGGGCAGCGTGTTCGTGCTGCCAACCCCGGTCCGTCACGATCTCGCCAATACCGGCAAGAAAACGCTGCGTGCGGTCGCCTTCTTCGCCGCGCCGATGTTCACCCAGACCTTCGACAACGTGATGATGCCGCCGAAGTCGCATGTACTCGGCAGCCCCAATCGCGACGGGCAATAGCGCGCGGAGTTCGGCAAGTCGCGCCCGGTTGCGGTTTCGTCCCCTCTGTTGCGGGTTCTCTTTCGGCTCTCTCTCCCCGTAAACCGGGGAGAGGGAAGCGCCGGCTACAGCGCGAGCCGCGCCGGATGAAAGCGCCGCGCCGCCATCACGCCCAGAATGACGAAGGCAACCAGCGTCAAACCCTGCGAGATCAGAAACGGCGGCTCCGCACCGGTCGGCGCGTAAGGGTGGACGAAACTCACCTTCTGGAAGCTCTGCGCAATGAAGACAAAGACATTGAGGTAGAGCGACGCAATGGCGCCGGCGACATAGACGGCCCGCCAGCGGCCGGCGAGCCGGTGCCTGTAAAGCGCAACCAGCGCCACGATCAGAATCAGCGACGCGATGACGCCGACCACGATCGCCGGCGTCACGGTCTTGAACGGGAACAGGAACCCGGTCACCGATGTCAGGATCGTCATCAGCAGAAAGAACGCGGTCCAACCCGGCAGCGGCGCACTCGCGAACAGACCGCCCACCACGATAAAGCCGGCAAAGATGGCAAGCATGCTGATGACCACATGCAGTACGGTGAAGGCCTCGATCGACAGCCCAAACGTCATAGCCCCTCCTGGCTCCGGCCAGGCCATCCTCGGTTCGCCCGGTTTTGCCGTCAACGCGCAGAGTCCCCCGATTTCGGCGCAGGCGTATGCTTGGCGCGCATTTCGCGCTCTCCGGCGTCCTCGGGAAACCGCCCGGGGCGTTCGTTCGGGCGACGGGAATCGGAACCCCGCCTTGCCCTTTCCCCGGCGCACCGCTACTTAAGGCCCGCATTTCCATCATATCCCGCCTGTCCGGCGCGTACGCGCAGCCGACGCGGATTTGCCTGAAGGGCTGAGAGACGCGCGATGAACGGCCGCCAATTCGTCTATTTCATGCAGGGGCTGACCAAGGCCTATCCGGGCAACCGCAAGGTCCTCGAAAACATCCACCTGCAATTCTATCCCGATGCCAAGATCGGCGTGCTGGGCGTCAACGGCGCCGGCAAATCGACCCTGCTGCGCATCATGGCCGGCATCGACACGGAGTATTCCGGCGAGGCCTGGGTCGCGCAGGGCGCCCGGGTCGGCTACCTGCCGCAGGAACCGCAGCTCGATCCGGACAAGAGCGTCCGCGAGAATGTGATGGAAGGCGTCGCCAAGCAGAAGGCGATCCTCGACCGTTACAACGAACTGGCGATGAATTATTCCGACGAGACCGCCGACGAGATGACCGCCTTGCAGGATCAGATCGAGGCACAAGGGCTGTGGGATCTTGATTCCAAAGTCGATCAGGCGATGGAAGCTTTGCGCTGCCCGCCCGACGACGCCGATGTGTCGAAGCTGTCCGGCGGTGAACGGCGCCGCGTGGCGCTTTGCAAGCTGCTGCTGGATGCGCCTGAACTGCTGCTGCTCGACGAACCGACCAACCATCTCGATGCGGAATCGGTGGCGTGGCTGGAAGGCCATCTGCGCGATTATCCCGGTGCGATCCTGATCGTGACCCATGATCGCTATTTCCTCGACAACGTGACGAGCTGGATCCTCGAACTCGATCGCGGCAAGGGCATTCCCTATCAGGGCAATTACACCTCCTGGCTCGGCCAGAAGCAGAAGCGGCTGGCGCAGGAAGGCCGCGAGGAAGAATCGCGCCAGCGCACGCTCGCCGCCGAACAGGAGTGGATTTCCGCCTCACCCAAGGCGCGTCAGGCCAAATCCAAGGCTCGCTACCAGCGCTACGAAGACCTGCTCAAGAAGGCCGGCGAAAAGCAGACCCAGACCGCGCAGATCATCATTCCGGTGGCCGAACGGCTCGGCAATAATGTCATCGATTTCGAGGGCCTGACCAAGGGCTTCGGCGACAATCTGCTGATCGACGATCTCACCTTCAAGCTGCCGCCGGGCGGCATCGTCGGCGTGATCGGTCCGAACGGCGCCGGCAAGACCACGCTGTTCCGGATGATCACCGGCCAGGAGCAGCCCGACAAAGGCACGATCAAGGTCGGCGAGTCGGTTCAGCTTGGTTATGTCGATCAGTCACGCGACGCGCTCGACGGCTCCAAGAATGTCTGGGAAGAAATCTCCGGCGGCCTCGATCAGATCCTGCTTGGCAAGAAGGAAGTCAATTCGCGTGCCTATGTGTCCGCGTTCAACTTCAAGGGCGCCGACCAGCAGAAGAAGGTGGGGCAGCTTTCCGGCGGCGAGCGCAATCGCGTGCATCTGGCCAAGATGCTGAAGTCGGGCGCCAACGTGCTGCTGCTCGACGAACCGACCAACGATCTCGACGTCGATACGCTGCGCGCGCTGGAAGAGGCGCTGGAGGATTTCGCCGGATGCGCCGTGATCATCAGCCATGATCGCTGGTTCCTGGACCGCATCGCCACCCACATGCTGGCCTTCGAAGGCGACAGCCATGTCGAATGGTTCGAGGGCAACTTTCAGGAATACGAAGCCGACAAGATGCGGCGGCTGGGCCAGGACAGCATCATTCCGCACCGGCTGAAATACAAGAAGTTCACGCGCTAAAACGCGTTTCATGCAGCGCGCGCGGTAAAGCTCTCGCGCGCTGCAGAGCGACGTGATGACGGGGCAGCTGCCTCGCGAATTGGCTATTGCGGCCTGGGCGCCTTGGCGGCCGTCTTCGCCGGCTTCCTCGCCGGAGCCTTGGCCGCTATAGGCTTACCGTTTCGCAGGGCCTTGTCGCGGTCGGCGCCGTAGAACAGTCCGCAGGTCGCCGCTTCCTTTGCGCTCAATTCACGGTTCTCGGTCGCATGCGCATAGAACGCAGCGATGAAAATCCCGCCAATACAGGCTTGCGCGGAAGCGGGTTTGGCGGAAAACGCCAGTCCGGCGATAACGGCCAAGGCGATTGCGACTGTCTTCATATGCACCCCCCGATGCTGACTGTTGCAATAAGATCATAGTTCCCGAGTCGTGTCGTCATGATTTCGCAGGCTCGCCCGGCTTGTCCCCCGGGTGCGACGGATAGCGGGAGCCTCGTACGCGACAACGACCCGGCGATGACGATATTGGAGGCACGGCGGCGGCATGGCATGGCACGCCTCCGCGAAGGAGTGACGGATGGCCGACTGGAGCGCGCAGCAATATCTGAAGTTCGAGGACGAGCGCACCCGGCCTGCGCGCGATCTGCTGACACAGGTCCCGCTCGAAAGCGCAAACAGGGTCTACGATCTCGGCTGCGGCCCCGGCAATTCGACCGAACTCCTGGTCGCACGTTTTCCCGGCGCTGAAATCGTTGGAATCGATTCTTCCCCCGACATGCTGCGTCAGGCGCGCGAGCGACTGCCGCGATGCGAGTTCAGGCAGGCCGACCTCGCGCATTGGGCCGCGCCGGCCGACGCCAACCTTCTCTATTCCAACGCAACCTTTCAGTGGGTGCCGGATCATCTCCCGGTGCTGAAACGTCTGCTGGGCGAATTGAGCCCGCGAGGCGTGCTCGCTGTGCAGATGCCCGACAACACCGACGAACCCTCGCATGTGTGGATGCGGGAGCTGGCGCGCGAAGGCGAATTTGCGTCCCTGATTCCGCCGTCGGCGTTCGAGCGGGCGGACCTTCCCTCCCCCGGCGATTATTACGACGCGTTGAAACCGCTTTGTGCCCGGCTCGACATCTGGCACACGCATTACCAGCACGCGCTGGCCGGACCGGAAGCGGTCACCGAATGGTTCAAGGGTACGGCGTTGCGGCCGTTCATCGATCCGTTGAGGCCAGTGCAGCGTCAGGCCTTCCTCGCAGCCTATACGGCCCGGATCGCTGCCGCCTATCCGCCGCACTATGACGGCAAGGTGCTGCTGCGCTTCCCGCGCCTGTTCATGGTGGCGGTGCGCTAGGCATCGTCGGCTCAATTTGGTGCCGGATCGTCAGCCTGAACCTGCATTCACGAACTCATCTGTGACGATCCCAAAAAAAGCGAACGCCACGCGCGTATCAGAACAATCTCGGAAAATCTCAGCAGACCGGTTCCGGCGTTTCGGCTAAAAACTGATCCATCTTGCGACCGGCAAACCGCGTCGCGCATCCAACACGACACCGGCAAGACTTTCCTGTCCGGAGTCAAACCGTCGGAGAGATTTCCGTGACCGCCTGGCTGCGATCCATCCTCGACAATCCGCGTACCGAATGGTTCATCACCGGCGTGATCGTTTTCAACGCAATCACGCTGGGCCTGGAAACCAGCAAGACTGCGATGGATGCCTATGGCCCCGTGCTGCTGACGATCGACGCGATCGTGCTGGCGATCTTCGTGGTCGAACTCTCGGCCCGCATCTTCGTGCACCGGCTGGCTTTCTTCAAGGATCCCTGGAGCCTGTTCGATTTCTTCGTGGTCGCAATCGCGCTCATTCCAACGACCGGCAGTCTCTCGGTGTTGCGTGCCCTGCGCATCCTGCGCGTCATGCGCCTGATCACCGTGGTGCCGTCGCTGCGCCGCGTGGTCGGCGGCCTGATCGCCGCCTTGCCTGGCATGGGATCAATCGTCGCGCTGCTGGCGCTGATCTATTACGTGTTCGCGGTCATGGCGACCAAGCTGTTCGCGGCATCCTTTCCGGAATGGTTCGGCAATATTGGCGCCTCCGCCTATTCGCTGTTCCAGATCATGACGCTGGAGAGCTGGTCGATGGGAATCGTACGGCCGGTGATGGAAAAGTATCCCTATGCCTGGGCGTTCTTCGTGCCCTTCATCATCGTCACCACCTTTGCCGTCCTCAATCTGTTTATCGGCGTCGTGGTCAGCGCCATGCAGTCCGAGCACGAGAAGGTCGTTTCCGAAGAACGGGAGGCAGAGCGCGACATGCTGCATCAGGAGGCCGAGCCGATTATCGAGGAGATGAAGCGGCTGCGGGCCGAGATCGGCGAACTCAAGCAGCATCTGCTCGCCCGGAGCGGAAACGCGCAGCCGGCCGGATGACAGAGCGCATGACCCTCCAGCCGATGCAGAGTTTCTCTTTTCAATCAGTCAGTCAGAGGCGGAGATGAGCCAGAAACGCTTCGCCTTTGCCGCATTGCCCTCGCTGCCCGGCTGCGAGGTCAAAGGGCAATGCGAATCTCTGTTCGTCGAAACCGAGCCGCATCCGGAAACGCGAGCCGTATCCGAGATCGCGCTCGATCTTCAGGGAATTGCCGGCTCACGCCATTATGGCTTCACGCGCAAGGCCGGACCGCGCGAGCCCTGGTACAAGCGCGGCATGGAGATGCGCTCCGGCCGGCAAATCACCGCCGTGTCGCGCGAGGAATTGACCGCGATTGCAGCCGCGATGCAGGTCGATCGCATCGAGCCGGAATGGATCGGCGCCAATATCGTGGTCTCGGGTATTCCGCATTTCACCCTGCTGCCGGCCGGTACCCGCGTCGTATTCGCCGAGGCGACGATCGTGGTGGAGGCGCCGAACGCACCGTGCCGGATCGCCGGCCGGGCGATTGCGCAGCATCTCACGCCCGGCGCGGCTCCCGGCGGGCTCGATCTGGCGTTTCCGGCAAAGGCCAAAGGGTTGCGCGGCGTGGTCGCCTCGGTCGAACGGCCAGGCACGATCCGCGCGGGCGAGCCGATCACCGTCAAGGTGCCGCCGCAAACATTGTGGCAGTCTGGCTGACGGACGCGAAACTAGTGGTCCGATTCTAACGTTCGCATCCCTTTTCGGCGGCTTCTTTTGCGAACGTTAGAATCAAAGGACCACCAGCAAATATTGGATTTTAGTGGAGCTTTGGATTTGACATTCGCATTGCAAGCTTGCGGCGGCGGGGTGGGTAGCGAATGTCAAATCCGCTCCACTAGGAGCCGCGGAATGATCCGGACCACCCTCCTCGCCGTGTGGATGGTGTTTGCAGGCCTCGGTGTGTCGCAGGCACAGAGCGAGCCAGAGTTCCAGCGCTTCGTGCAGTCGCTGTGGCCGGAGGCGCAGGCACTCGGTGTCTCGCGCACGACGTTCGACGACGCCACGCGCGGGCTCAAACCTGATCTGTCGCTGCCCGACCTCGTGATCCCCGGCAAGCCGAAAGCTACTCCGAAAGGCCAGCCGGAATTCGAGCGTACGCCGGCGCAATATCTCTCGGAGACGTCTCTCGCCCGCCTGACCGAACAGGGCCGCAAGCTTGCGGCCCAGCACCGCGCCACGCTCGCGTCGATCGAGCAGCGCTTCGGCGTGCCGGCATCGGTCGTGCTCGCGATCTGGGGCCGCGAAACCAATTTCGGCAACTTCAAGCTGCCGCATAACGCGATCGACGTGCTGGCGACGCAGGCCTGGCTCGGCCGGCGCAAGGAGTTGTTCCGCGGCGAATTCTTGCTGGCGCTGAAAATCCTGGAAGAACAGCATGTCACCCGGTCGGCGATGAAGGCGTCCTGGGCCGGGGCCATGGGCCATACCCAGTTCCTGCCGACCGACTTCTTCAAATACGGCGTCGATTTCGACGGCGACGGTCATCGCGACATCTGGAATTCGATCCCCGACGCACTCGCCTCGGCGGCCAGCCAGCTTCTTGCCAAGGGCTGGGACAAGGGCAAGCGCTGGGGCTTCGAAGTCAAATTGCCGGACGGTGTCGATTGCTCGATCGCAGAACCGGAAACCAAGGCGACGGTAGCGGACTGGATCAAGCGCGGCTACGTTCCCCTCACCCACAAGCCAACGCGCGAGGAATTGGCCGAGCAGGCGTCGCTGTTCCTGCCGGCCGGGCTCAACGGTCCGGCTTTCCTGACGCTGAACAATTTCTACGTCTTCAAAGCGTACAACTTCGCCGATCTCTACGCCCTGTTCGTTGGCAATCTGGCCGACCGGATCGCCGGCGGCGGCAATTTCGCGACGCCATGGGGCAAGATCGAGCAGGCGCGGTCGGACCAGATCGAGGCCATCCAGCGTCACCTGACCGAGACCGGGTTCTACCGCGACAAGATCGACGGCAAGGCCGGCATGAAAACACGCGCGGCGCTCGGCGCCTGGCAGAAGGCCAACGGCGCTCCGCTCGATTGCTGGCCGTCGCGTGCGCTTGCGGAGCGTATGGCTGCCCGTCGTTAGCGCGCCGACGAAAAAGCCCGGCGGGGCCATCGCACCGCCGGGCTATTCACGGGTCCTGCCGGATCGGTAGACGACCGATCACACGCTAGATCAGAACACGTTGGATCAGCACACCTGGACGCGGCGAACCCGCCAGACGTAGCCATCCCACCAGCGCTGCTTTACCCAACGGCAGGGCGGGCCGTAATAGACCGGCGCCGGCGCGTAATAGACCGGCGGCGGCGGCGGAGCGTAATAATACGGTGCGGCCGCACCTGCGATGATGGCGCCGGCAGCAAGACCGCCCACAACGCCGGCAGCGACCGCGCCACCGCGCCAATAGCGGGCCTCAGCCTCGCCGGGCACCGCCAGAACCGAACCCGCGATCGTCACGGCAGCGACGAGCGCGATGAATAGCTTCCTCATGCATGTTCTCCTTGAGAGATCGGCTGGGGGAACCAGCGCGAATTGGCTACCCGCGAGTTGAAACTAGCGGCAAAAACTTACGCGAAAGTAGTTTTTCGTGGCATTTTGTCGCAATTTTGATCGCGCCGTGAACGCAGCTTCATCTCGACGCGATCATGCCTAAAGGTCATTGCGAAGACGCCTTTTCTTCACGCAAGCCGGTGGCCACTTCGCTGGAAAAAGCTTTAGTGGCAGATTCGCAGCTTGCGCCAGCGCCACCGATAGCCATCCCACACCCGCTGCTGGCGAATCACGCAGCCGGGCGGCGGGCCGAGCGGCGCGGCGTAGTAAGCCGGCGCCGGATAGTGATCCGGGATCCCCATGACTTCGTTGGCGGACATCCCGCCGATCACATGTCGACGGTCGAGGGCGTTCGCATCCACGGACGCAACCGCCACCGCCGCAACCAAGGTGATCGTGCCCAGGCAGCCAGCGACTAATCGATTCATGAATGGTCGGCTCATGGCGGATCGTTTCATGTCGTGTCCTTTCCGGCAAGCCGACATTCAGGTCAAGCGTCCGGTCAGTCTGTCCGGTTTGGTTGAACCGGCCGTGAACGCCGTGGCGACTGTTTCCGGCTCGGGGACCAATGGCTAGTGGCGCAGCAAGCTCCATATCTTCCGCACGATGGCGGGCGGCTTGCGGCCCGCAGTCAGGCTGTGGAAAACCGGGGTGGCCGGAACCGCTAGCGCCTGCGCCTCCCCCGGCCTCGGGTTGTTCAGCGGTTTGGCGCTGACTGTCACCGCGCGCTTGCGGACGGCCGCCTTCTTGGGACGCACGGACGTGCGGGCCTTGCGTTTCGGCAACGACGCCTGCCGCGCCAGGCTGCGGCCGACCTTCTCCAGAAACACCTTTTCGCGCTCATGCGTCAGCTTTTCCGTCGCCTGCGCCAGCGACAGCCAGCGCACCGCGCGAACGTCGCGCATGAGTTTTGCGACCGGCCGGCCGCTCGCCTGCATGCGCCAGAATCGGACGGTTTTGGGCCGGCCGGCCGATTGATAGACGAGCGAGCCGAGAAACTCGTGCACCTCGACATCGTGGCCGGTCTCCTCGATCGCCTCGCGCCTGGCGGCGGCCAGAGCGGTTTCGTTGCGATTGAGCTTGCCCTTGGGAAGCACCCAACTCTTCTGGCGGCGCAACTGCACGACGGCAAACAGCGGCCGGACCCGCCCCCGCATCACAATCCCGCCGGCCGCTTCGATCGGCGCCCGCCGGGATTTGTTCTTTTTCTGCTTCATGGCCTATCGTGCCGACGAATCTTGACGTGCGCACGACATTATAGGCGTCGCGATGCGGGCGCATACAGACTCACCGCGAGCGCCAGCGACGACGCCCGGACACAATCGCCTGTCGGATTATTTCCAGCCGGCTTGCTTTTCGCACGCCACCCGCGCCTTTGGATTTGCCTTTTCCCACTGCGTGATCGAGCGGGTCTCGTTGTCGTCCATCTTCTCGTTCATGCAAATGCAATAGGCGCGCACGATGGCGGGCGTTCCGCCCTTCTCGCCCTTGTTGTCGGAAATGCACTGATTCACCCACTTGAGATCGTCGGATGTCATCTGCGCCGACGCGGCATGAGGCATCGTCATAATCGCAAGTGCAGCCAAGGCGAGACTTACGGGTTTCATCGTCGTGCTCCAGGGCATTTGGGCGCGGATTGCGTCCCGGCGCGACCTATAGCGTTGCCTGACATCCCGCTCAAATCAACGGTTGCGGCATGGTTTCCGGACGCTCTCGATCGCGTCGGCTGACCTCACCAGACCGCAACCATTTGACCCCTGACGCTATTGCGGCTTGATCCCGGCTTCCTTGATGATCGGCCACCATTTGGCGATCTCGGCCTGGTGGAAAGCAGCCAATGCTTCCGGCGTCTGCTGGTCGCGCGGGAAGATTTCCTGCGCAATCTTGGTCAGCCGCTCGCGCGTGACCGGATCGGCCAGCGCCTTTACCAGCGCATCGTTGAGCTTGGCGACGATATCCTTCGGCGTGTCCTTCGGCACCCAGAAGGCGTGCCAGAATGAAAAATAGAATCCCGGCAGCCCGGCTTCGTCGGTCGTCGGGATATCCGGCGCGACCGGAATGCGCGACTTCGCGGTCACCGCATAGGCCTTGATGTTGCCGCCCTCGATCTGCGGCATCGACACCGCCGGCGTGTCCAGCATGACGTCGAGTTGACCCGACACAAGCCCCTGCATCGACTGACCCGCGCCGCGATACGGCACCATCGTGTACTTCGCCCCGATCGCATTCTGGAACATCAGCCCGCCGACATGGCTCGGCGTCCCGACGCCGGAATTGCCCTGCGAGGCTTTGTCCTGATTGGCTTTCAGCCAGGCGATCAGCTCCTTGAGATTGTTCGCCGGCATGTCCTTGCGGGCCACGATGAGAAACGGCTGGGTCGAGATCAGCCCGACCGGTTCGAAGTCCTTCACCAGATCGAATTGCAGCGGATAGATCGCGCCGCTTGCGACATTCGTCCCCCATTGCCCGATGCCGATCGTGTAGCCGTCCGGCGCGGCGCGTGCGACCCGGCCGACACCGATGCTGCCGCCGGCGCCTGTGGTGTTCTCAACGACAATCGTGGCGCCGAGGATGTTGCGCATGCCTTCGGCCATGATCCGCGCGATCACATCGGTCGAGCCGCCGAGGCCAAGCGGAACCACGAGTGTGATCGGACGTGACGGATAGCTCTGCGCATGCGCGCTCGACACCAGCATCACCGCACCGAGCACGGCGATCAGAAACCTTGTCATGACGTTTGCTCCCGGACTTTTACGGGAGCTTGAGCCCCCGGTTTTTTTGGGAGCCTAGCACGGAACGGCTTTGCCGGGACAAGGATGACAGCGCGCTGCGAACAAGCTACGCAGCGTCAGCAATCTTTCACGATAGCAAATTCGTCCACCAGATCGTCAGCAGTCCAATCGCAGCCGCGATCATCACCGGCACAGTCGTGAGCGTCCACGTGCTGCCGAGCGGATGATGACGGCCGCAATAATAGCAGCGCTGAAACTTGGTGAGGATCGGCTCGTCCGGAGCGATCGGCGAACCGCAGGACCGGCACTCGTTACTCACGCAGGGCATGCAACGTCCCCGGATATGCGCAGCCCATGGCCGCGCAGACACAAACGCAACTGCCGATCATCCTAGACGCGCGGGTTTGACATTGCGTTAACCGACCCCGCCGGATGTTCCGTTGCTGTCCGGCTGTTCGATACGGCCGCGGCTTTGCAGCCACATAGCCAGGAGCCAGCAGCCCATCGCCCAGGCCGCGCCGGCGCTCCAGCCGGCCAGAACATCGGTCGGCCAATGCACGCCGAGATAGACGCGGCTTGCGCCGGTCAGGAGCGTCAGCAGGATCGCCACCGATATCACATAGGCCTTGAGCCGCCTGCGGCTCTGAATCCGCGCCAGCAAGGCGCCGAGCGTCAGATACGTCACCGCCGAGAGCATCGCATGTCCGCTTGGGAAACTCGCGGTCTGCACCTCGACCAGATGCGCGACCAGATCGGGACGCGGCCGCGCAAACAGATGCTTCAGACCTTCGCTGAGCACGACGCCGCCCGCGATCGCGACCACAACCAGCAAAGCCGCGGCCCGCTTGCCGTCGATCGCGAGATAACCGATCGCTACCAGCGTCAGGAGCGCCACCACGGTGAAACTGCCGAGGCTGGTGATGTCGTGCATGGCCAGTTCCAGCCAGGCCGGACCGATCGGATCGGCGAGGTCGGCCGGATTGCGCAGCGCCCGCAGCAATGCTTCATCGAACGCATGCGTCTGGCCATCCATGACCTCGTCGGCGATCTTGCCGAAGATCCCAAGCATGGCCGCGATCAGGGCGAGAATCGCAAACGGCACCAGTTCCGGCAGCGAGCGTGCCCGCAATGACGTGGCAAAGGTCGATAGTGTCCGCAGTGGCATGTCGCTCGCATTCCGGCGTCGCCGACGCCGATATGTGTTGAATGTCGCCGGAAAAAATCAGCTTCGCTGAAGCGGTGCAAGATTCTCTTAAGGCCTGACGATACGCGCGAATCGCGGACGCGATTCGTTCCAAGCGAACAGATGCGAACCTTGTATCAGGTTGATACGGAGCGCCGTGGTCCAGGCGCCGGAGCGTCGGCGGTGCGCGGTTTCAGCCAGTCGACCGGGCAGGCCTGATACGCCGCATCGATCGCAAGCGGCGCGCCCTTGAGCGGAAACTCCACTGTGGTCGTGCCTGCTACGTGCGACATCACGCGGACATAGAGCGTCCCGGCCGCACGCAATTGCTCGAGGAACAGCGCGACTTCTTTCGGGTCTTCGATCACCACCGTTGAAAACGTCTGCAGGAAGCGGACCTGTGCGTCGTGGCCGGGATTGCTGTCGAAGCGGTAGCTCAGCGTCGAGGTGCGGTTCGATCCGACGCGATGGTTGAAGGCAATGCGCACGACCGGCACGTTGTCGAAGCAACCCAGTTGAAGCGAGCCGGTCTGAAGCTGGACCTGAGGATATCGTAGCTGCTGCTGACGCTCGTTGCGGCTGCGGGCATTGACCTGCGCCACGCCGGCCGGCTTGCCGAGGATGCGGTCGTAGCCCCGCTCGATTTTCCAGTCGCCGGCCTCGGGCGCCGTTGCCGTAACGCACCCGGACAAGACTGACAAAGCACCGAGGACCGCAAACACACGCACGACGACGCCCCCCAATACCGTCACTATGACTCGCCTTCAGGTTGCAGGCAACGCCCGCCGGCTCGACCGCCCGGGGGAGGTAGCAGAATCCGGCAATCGTGGCGTTTGAGCCTCGCGGCGCGCCAAACGCGTGCAGTGCAGCATTTTTGGCAAGAAGCTTGCTTGTCACAAGCACGCCGGGCTCTGAACCCGAAAGAAGAAAAGCAATGTCACACACGATGACCAACTGTAATGCGTCGCCGACGTTGTCTGATCCGATGCAAACCGAGCGGTCCCAGGAGTCGCGTGAAAGGGCCGCAACCACGCCGCGCCGCCGGCATGCCCTCTGGGCATTGGCGCTTGCGGTGACTACGGCGTTCGCGATTGCGAGCGTCGCGCTGGCCGGGGAATACCATTCCAATCCATGGCTTCTGTCCTGGATCCCGGCGACCTGCTGCGTCACCAACGATTGCTGCTGGGAAGTCTCGGAGCGCGAATTGCGCGCGCTTCCGGACGACGAGTGGGAAGTGAAGTCGACCGGACAGGTGCGCAAGCGCACCGCCTGGTCACCCGATGGCAAGTTCTACCGGTGTGCCTGCGATTACGACAATGTCGACAAGCATTGGGTCAAGCATCAAGGCGCCAATACGCGCTGCCTGTTTGTCCCGATGCGGTCTGCCGCGGCGTCCTTCCCGAGGCAACGCCCGGCGCATTGACGGGGTCGAAGGAAAGACCGCTGTCCACGTCCACCGGGACGGGGATCCGGTTCCGGTGCTGAATTCGGGTGCCGTTCGCGAGCAACGCGGCGGACGCGGTGGTGTTGCGCGCTTTCGCGTCCCCACACCGGGGCCGATGCGAGTGGCTCGCGTCGCATCGCTCACGAATGCTCGCGTCGTATCGCTACAGACAGAAGATGCGCGTCGCGCCGCGCTCCGGCGTGATTTCGCAGCACATCCGGCCACCCTGCGGCATCGGTGACGAGCCGGCGGGACAGGCCGCGCGGCTGGCTGCCGGGCGGCGGCTGACATTGTCCTCCCGGCTGCGCGCGCGCAACCGTTCTCGGTTCTGCTCGGCCCGTTCCCGCGCGCGCTCCCGTGCCCGTTCGCGCGCGCTCGGCTCTGGCGGACGCACCGCTTCTTTCTTGAGCTGCGGCTTCGCCGGGATGGCGACACAGCGTCCGCCCTGCTCCTGCTGATTGGCGCCGCAAACCAGCGGACAGATGCGTCCGCGCTGCGCCTTGACCGCATCGAGGGCGCCGATAGTGGCCGCCTCTGTGTCGAGATTCACGCCGGCATGGCGATTGAACAGCCCGAGCGCCTCGCGCGATTTCGGCGACCAGATCCCGTCGGTCGAGCCCGGATCGCATCCGACCCGTCGCAATTCGGTCTGCAGGGTGCGCGTCACGACACGCAGTTCACCCTTCGGATCGGGCTTGGCTTCGATCTCGCGTTTCGAGTCGGCCGCTGGCGGCAACACCGCAACAACGGATTTCGATTCAGTCGGCGGCTGCTTGATCGCTTCGGACGGCGGCGCACTGATCTGCGGCTGAGCCAACGGCCTTGCCGGCTGAGCCGGAGCAACCTGAGGCGCCGGCGGCACCTGCGGGACGATCGTCGTTTCGTCACGCGCCACCTTCTCGCGCTGGGAGCGCGCAAGATTGGCGTAGAATCCCGACTTGTGAACGGCCAGGAACGAGTCCCAGGCCTCTTTGGTGCCGACTCGCTCGGCGAATTCGTAATCCCGGCGCGGGTCGGCGCCAGCCTGTGCCGGTGCGGACGGTGCGACCGGCTGCGCAGCGATCTCGCGCTTGGCCTCGGGGACCAGCGCCACCGTGGCGCCGCCCAGAGAACCATAAACGAACGGCTCCTGCTTGTTGCCGGTCGCCCGCACCACCTCGTCGCGCACGTAACCGAGCGCGATCCGGATATCGCGGCCGGGCACTGCGAGATTTTTCACCAATGCCGCGGTGAACGGCGAATTCGAACCGCGTCCGTCTTCGGCGGTCGAGCCGGCCTTGGCCGCAAACGCAATCAGCGTGTCGCTGGTCGTGGGCTCGATCTTGGCAAGCCCCGAGGTGACCTGACGCGTCGTCACCCCGCGCTGCATGGTCCGCACGAACGGATTGTCGCGACAGGCGTCGAGAATGATCAGCCGCAGCCGCTTCGCAGGCTCGAGCGCGCGCGCCAGGCGATCCAGCGACAACGCCTCGTCCTCGACGTCGAAATCGGTTGCGAGCTTGGCATCGACCGGCAGCAGATAATTCGTGCCGTTCACCTCGATGCCGTGACCGGCGAAATACATGACGGCGATGTCGGCATCCCGGGCGATTGCGGTGAAGTCTCGCGCCACCCGCTTGAATTCAAGGTTCCCGAGATCGGTCCTGGCCTCGACCACCTCGAAACCCGAACGGCGGAACATCTCCGCCATCGCATTGGCATCGTTGACCGGATTGGCGAGCTTGGAGGCATTCTGGTAGGCGGAATTTCCGATCACCAGCGCAACGCGTTTTTCAGCCTGGGCCGGCCCCAGACACAGCACGAAGGCGGCGCAGAGGCCGCACAGGATCGTGGTCAGACGCTTCATCGCCCAGCCTCCGCAAGCCAAACCCGCCGAACTCGCTGATGGCGCACATTATCAGCGCAGGGGGATCGATCCAACTAGGTCGCGGGACCAGATCGAACGGTTCAACCGCTCGTGAACGGGCCGGTTGCGCCAGGTTCCCGGATCGGTATGTGTTGGCTCTGTCCGCGCTCAAACCGAAGGCATTTCCGATGCGTTACCGCTGCGCCATGCTCGACGACTACCAGAACGTGGCCCTGAAAATGGCCGACTGGTCCAGGGTGACCGGCGATGCGGATGTCACGGTGTTCAACGAGCGGCTGGGCGACGAGGCGGCCGTCGCCCGGGCGCTGCAGGGCTTTGGCATCGTCTGCCTGATGCGCGAGCGGACCCCGTTTCCCCGCAGCCTGATCGAAAAACTGCCGGACCTGAAGCTGATCGTGACCACCGGCCTGAAGAATGCCTCTATCGATGTCGCAGCGGCGAAGGAGCGAGGCATCCTGGTCTGCGGTACGGAAGGGGCCAAGCACCCGACGGCGGAACTCGCGGTCGGCCTGATGATCGACCTGGCCCGCCATATCAGTGAGGAGAATGCCCGCATGAAGGTGGGCGAGGCCTGGCAGGCCACCATCGGCGCCGATCTGTTCGGCCATACGCTCGGTATTGTCGGGCTCGGCAATCTCGGCCAGCGGGTCGCGAAGGTGGGTCAGGCATTCGGCATGAAGGTGATCGCCTGGAGCCAGAATCTCACCCCGGAGCGGTGCGCGGAACACGGCGTCAGCTACGCGACCAAGGCCGACCTGTTCCAGCAATCGGACTTCATCTCGATCCACATGGTGCTGTCCGACCGCAGCCGCGGGCTGATCAGCGCAACCGATCTCGGCATGATGAAACCCACCGCGTACATCATCAACACGTCGCGCGGACCGATCATCGACGAGACCGCGCTGATCGCGGCATTGCAGAACAAAACGATCGCGGGCGCCGGCCTCGACGTCTTCGATACCGAGCCGCTGCCGCGCGACCATGCCTTGCGCACGCTGCCGAATGTCGTCATCACGCCGCATCTCGGCTATGTGACGCAGGACGGCTACCGCGCCTTTTACGGCGGGACCGTGGAGGCGATCCGCGCCTTCCTCGACGGCAAGCCGATCCGGGTGATCGGTTGACCCCGCCGCTGCAACGCCCATAACAAGCCAAATCTGGAGGAATGCCATGCAGCCGCGTGAACGGATCGCCTTTTCACCAATCGAAACCCGCCCCAAGCTGACATTCCCCGACGGCGTGCGCATGGTGATCTGGCCAGTGCTGGCCCTGGAGGACTGGGATATCTCGCGGGCGATGGCGCGCATGGTGATCGTGCCGCCGCAATTACAACCGCTGTTGCCCGACCATCCGAACTGGAGCTGGCACGAATACGGCATGCGGGTCGGCTTCTGGCGGATGAAGAAAATGCTGGAGCGCGTCGGCGCAACCCCGACGGTGACGCTCAATGCGAAAGTTTGCGAAAGCTATCCGGAGGTGGTCGAAGCCTGCCTGAAAGCCGGCTGGGAGTTGAACGCCCATGGCTACGAGCAGATCCCGATGCACAAGCTCGACGACCAGCGCGCGACCATCAACAAGGCGATGGACGTGATCGAAAAGTTTGCAGGCTACCGCCCGCGCGGCTGGTTCGGCCCCGGCCTGACCCAGACCTTCGACACGCTCGACTACCTGAGCGAGGCCGGCGTCGAATATATCGGCGACTGGGTGCTGGACGACGAGCCGGTGACCCTGAAGACCACGCACAAGCCGGTGGTCGCCCTGCCCTACAATTTCGAGATCCACGACATCGTGCTTTTCACCGCGCAATACCATCCGTCGGGCATGTTCTACGACCGCGCGATGGACCAGTTCGACATCCTGTATGAAGAATCCGCTGAGAGGCCGAAGATCATGGCGATGGCCTGCCACCCGTATCTCTCCGGCGTGCCGCACCGGATCGGGCATGTCGAGCGGGCCTTCGCAGACATTCTCGCCAAACCTGGCGTCGTGTCCTGGACCGGCGAGCAAATCCTCGACTGGTATCTCGGCCAGCAGAAAGCTTCGTAATGTCCGCACGCATCCGCTCGGCTTTCGTGCCGCATGATCTGAAGGCTCCGATCAAGGGCGCCGACGACGGCCCGCTCGCCGGCCTCTCGGTCACGATCAAGGACATGTTCGATATCGTCGGTGAGCGCACCGGCGGCGGCAATCCCGACTGGCTCGCGGCGCAGAAGCCCGCAACGAAAAATGCGGCCGTGGTGCAGAAGCTGCTCGATGCCGGCGCCACCATCACCGGCAAGACCGTGTGCGACGAATTTTTCTACTCGATCGCCGGGGTCAACGCGCATTACGGCACGCCGGTCAATCCGCGCGCGCCTGGCCGCCTGCCCGGCGGCTCGTCGAGCGGATCCGCATCGGCCGCCGCGTCGGATGCCTGCGACTTTGCGATCGGCAGCGACACAGGCGGCTCGGTGCGCATTCCCTCGTCGTTCTGCGGCCTCTACGGCATCCGCACCACGCATGGCCGCGTCGATGTTGCCGGCGCGATGGCGATGGCGGACTCCTTCGATGCCGTAGGCTGGTTTTCGAATGCGCCCGGCATCTTCCGCAAGGTCGGGCCGGTGCTGCTGGGCGGCACGTCGACCGCGGCGAACATCACCAGGCTCGTCGTGCTCGACGATGCGTTCGCGGAGGCCGATCCGGAAGTCGCCGCGCTGATGAAGGACGCACTCGCAGCGATAGCAGCCGACGTGCCGTCGCCGTCGCATCAGCGGATCGCACCCGATGGGCTCGACACCTGGCGCGAGGCGTTCCGGATCATCCAGTCGCGCGAAATCTGGTCGGTCTATGGCGACTTCGTCACGCGCACGAAACCGCAATTCGGCCCCGGCGTGGCCGAGCGCTTCGCCGCGGCGGCGACAGTCACCGAAGAGATGGCGGCGCAGGCCCGGGTGATGCAGGAGCGCGCCCGCGACCGCATCCGCGGCATTGCGCAGCCCGGCACGCTGCTGGTGTTGCCGACCTCGCCGGCAATCGCACCGCTCGCCGATGCGCCCCATGCGGAACATGAATCTTTCCGCCTGCGCGCCATGCGCATGACCTGCATTGCCGGCCTGTCCGGTTTGCCGCAAGTCTCGATCCCGATCGGCACGATCGGAGGATGCCCGGTGGGGCTGTCCTTCATTGGCTGGGCGGGTGGCGACGAAGCGCTGCTCGACCTTGCGGTGCGGCTCGCGCGCTATTGCGGAATGACGGCATGACGAACACGAACGAGATCGCGATCATCGGCGGCGGCATCTGCGGGCTGGCGCTCGCGCTCAACCTGCACCGCCTCGGCATCCCCTGCCGGGTCTACGAGCGCGCGCCGGAGATTAAAGAACTTGGTGTCGGCATCACCGTGCTGCCGCATGCGATGCGCGAGTTCAGCGCGCTCGGCGTCGGCGACGAGGTGCTGAAGACCGGCATCGAGAATGTCGAAAGCTGCTTCTTCAACCGCTTCGGCCAGCTCATCTACAAGGAGCCCCGCGGCAAGCTGGCCGGCTACGAATATCCGGAGGTCGGCATCCATCGCGGACGCCTGCATCTGATCCTGTATCGCGCCGTGCTCGACCGGCTCGGCCCGGATGCCGTGGTCACCGGGCGCGAGTGCGTCGGTGTCGAGCAGGACGGCGTTGGCGTGACGATCGCGTTCCGGGACTTTCCGGGTGGCGCGGCGCTGCCGCCGGTGCGGGCCGGCGCCGCCATTGCCTGCGACGGGATCAATTCCGCGATCCGCAAGATTTTCTATCCGGACGATGAGATCAAATTCGCCGGCATCAATACCTGGCGCGGTGTCACACGGCGGAAGCCGATCCTGACCGGCAAGAGCTATATGCGGGTCGGCTCGATCCTGACCGGCAAGATCGTGATCTATCCGATCATCGACAACGTCGACGGCGAGGGAAACCAGCTGATCAACTGGATGGCGGAGATCAAGCAGGATACCCGCGCCAAGAATGACTGGAACCAGCCGGGAAATCTCGATTCGTTTTTCCACATCTACAAGGACTGGACCTTCGACTGGCTCGACGTCGCCGGCATGATCCGCAATGCCGACCAGATCCTGGAATATCCGATGGTCGACAAGGATCCGGTCTCGCAATGGAGCTTCGGCCGCGTCACGCTCGCGGGCGACGCCGCCCACCCGATGTATCCGCGCGGCTCGAACGGCTCCGCACAGGCTATGATCGACGCACGCACGCTCGCCGACTGCCTGACGCGGGAGCCCGATGTCGCGGCAGCGCTCAAGGCCTACGAGACAGCGCGCTGCGAAACGACAGGCAGGATCGTCCGCACCAATCGCGAATTCCCGCCGGACTTCATCAACATCAAGGTGGAAGAGTTGGTCGGCGACCGGCCGTTCGAGAAGCTCGACGATTACATCACGCAGGACGAATTGCGGGCGCTGTCGGAGAACTACAAGAAGATCGCGGGCTTTTCAGTCGCCGACGTGACGCGGCGTTGAGAAGCTTCTCGCACGAGAGCCGAATAGCACCTCTCCCGCCCGGCACGAGCGCCGCTCTCGTGTAACGTCATACCTGTGCGAAGAACAAGCGAAGCTGAAAAAGCGAACGCGCGCTCGAGACAATTTTACATGTTAAGCACGCCGGCCGGCTCTGTCGCGCTCGCCAAATTTTGGACCCAACATTTCCCTTCGGTGCGGCTCGCACGAACCGAGGGGGACGACATGCCGCGATACTTCTTTCACATCGAAACGCAGGATTTCCGTTTCAGTGATCCGGACGGGCAGGATCTGGTGTCGCTCAACGCAGCGCATGAATACGCTCTCCGCCTGATCGACAAGACGACACAACTCGTGGGACTGCCCAAGGACGTCCGCTGGACCGTCAACATCTGCGATCCCGTCGGCGAATCCGTCCTGGTGGTCATGTTTCCGGTGTACAGCCCCGGATGGTTTGGCGGCCCGTTGAGCGGACACAGCTCCGTCGCACTGACCTGACGCACGCCATCGCGGCCCGCCGCGACATGGAACCCAAACAGCGGCTTGGCGTTCTGTTCAGATTGCGCGAGTCACGAGGCAATCATGTTCAAATGGGCTGTTCTTTTCCTGATCATTTCGCTGATCGCAGGCGGTATCGGCCTGACCGGCATTTCAACTTTCGCGAAACGCATAGCAATGGTCCTTTTTGCCCTGTTCTTCCTGGGCTTCCTGGCCTTGCTGGGCTTTGCCTACCTGCTCGGCAGTGCTTTTGAGGCCGGACGCACGGCCGCTCTTCTTCCATTCCTGGCATAAGGCATTCGAACTGAAAGCGGCGGGGCGCACCCCGCCGCTTTCAATGTGCGACCTAATCCGGTCAGCGGCTACGACGCGGCTGCACCGGCCGATAGGCCCGGTCGGAATTCCAGGCGCGCGACGGTGCAACGTAGCGGCCATAGGCGCCCCTCGCATCGTCGTAAATCTCGTCCCTCGAGCCATAGGGCGAACTGTAGGCCGGCGTGTTGCCATGGTAGCCAGAGTTGAGGTCTTCGCGGCTCTGCGACGCCTGCGCGGTTGCTGCGAAAGCCACCAGCGAGGCGGCAACGAGTGCGGTCCTGATGATCGTCATAGTCAGTCTCCTTCCAATCGAGCGGCGGACCTTCGCGACCGAAGCATCCGCAACTCAGTGGGTCGGCAGCTAAGTGCTGATGGCGCTCGCGCCAATCAACGCGCCGTGACCGAAAGCATGACCGCGGATGACATCGGTGTGTGTCGCTGGAATAGATGAGACTTTGTGCATCGTGCCGCGAAATGTTCGCGCGACCAAAGTCGGAAGAACATTCAATGGCTTCTTTGCGGGGCCCGCGACCGCGAACGATTCATTCGCGTCTCGCGGCCAACAATGGTGCGCATTTTCTTCCGAAAGCGGACAAGGCGAAACAATGGCCTCCAGCCGGAGCCGCATCACAAGCCGCCATCATCGCGATCTTTGCCTGGAATGATTCTGATCGAGGCTGGCTGAGCGCGATGCATGGCATCTGCACCGGCCATTCGCCGACAGCATGGCAGCAGCAATGTTCGGAAAATTCAGCGCGTCGCGATCACCGCGACCGGGCCGCCCCCATCGGGGCCCTGATGCTCTGCGCCACCGGACACATAAATCTCCGCATGCCCGACCAGGCCAGCCAGCGCGCCGCAGACGAAGGCGCGGGCATGCCGCGTGGGTGAAATATCGGAATCGTCCAGCATGGTGTGGCGAAAACCACGGAGCATCGCGTTCTGGCTGGGCTCGGCCTTGGCAAGAACCGCCACCAGCCGTTCGCGTTCGTCGCGCGAAAGCTGGCCGTCGGCGGCAAATCCAAGCCGCCGCAGCGCGGCCCGCACCGGTTCGACATCGATCGCGTCCGCCATCACCGCATGATCGACGACCAGCGCCCCGCTCCAATGCTCCGACATGCCGAGCACAACGATTTCGTGACCCAACAACTCGATCCCGGCCGAACAACTGGCACGGCCGGAATGCAGCGACCAGTTCTCGCCGATATCCTTGTCCGCAATCGTTTCCGCCTTCAGTTCGCCGAGCGCGACCGCAACGCCGAGCGCGCTGGCGGCGCGCGACAGCCCCATGGACTTCAGCGTCGACGAGGTGGCAACGCTCTTGCCGCGCGCTGTAGCGTCACCGATCCGCTGTGCTGTCAGCAGCGGACACTTGATCTGTACGAAATGCACGTCGGCCGGGTCGGTGATGCCGGCATCGCGCATCGCCGCGCGCACGCCATCGGCGACGGACGCAATCTGCCCGGCGCGGCCGAGATGCTCGGGCGGCAGCGCCGCGGTGTGCGCCCGCCCGATCGCGAGCGCCGGACCACTTCCGTCGCCGTCGCTTCGCTCGAACACCGTCCAGTGCGGCGCCATCGCGCCTTCGGTGCCGCCCGACATCACGAAGCAGATCTTCTCCGCCTGCTCGCGCGGCATGAATTGCGCGAAGAACTGAGTCAGCGTCATGGTGGCAAAACCGCGGCTGAAATCGTTGACACAGCCATTGCCTTCGGTCTTGCCGAACACCGCGATCACGCCGCGCGGATCAATCCGCCCGTCCTCGATCGCACGCGCGATGCCGCTCGCGTCATCGGGACCGTTCGCGGAAATGCGATGAACCTTGGCGACTGGCACATGCCCTCCTCAGCAGCAGGGGATGCCGGAGGCGTTCGCGGCGACCGCCTGTTCCAGCGCCGGCAGCGCCGCCGCAAGCGCGGCATTGCCGGACATGCCGGCGCGGAACCGCGCCAGCAGATCCTGGCGCATCGCAGGATAATCGATGCCGGTCACATGTCCTTCCTTGACGATGGTGCGGCCGCCGACGATCACCTCGGCGATATGCCGCGCGGTGACGCGGGCGAACAACAAATCGCGCGGATCAAGACTGGACGTGAGACGGTCGTCGTCGATCTGCGACCAATCGAGCAGAATGAGGTCCGCAGGTCCGCCCTCGGCAAGCGAACCGCCATCGTCACGGTTCAGCACCGAGAAGCGGCCATTGCGCCAGGCCGACGTCAGAATATCGGCACGGCTGACATCGACCTCGAAGCCCCATCCGCCATGCAGCAGATGGGTCAGCCGCATCTCGCGCAATGAATCGTCATCCTCATCCAGCGCGAGCCCATCGATGCCGAAGGCGATGCGGCAGCCGCGTCGCTTCATTTCCGCTAGCGGGGCGATACCGGAACGAATCCCGAGATTGGAGGAGGTGTTGACTGAAATCGTCACGCCGCGTTCGGCCAGCAATTCCAGTTCATCGGGCCGCGCCCAGGTGCAATGCGCCAGCGTCAGCCGCGGCGACAGGAAGCCGATGGAATCCAGATAACGGATGATGCCATCGGGAATTTCCCGGTCCGCCCACTCGCGCTGATAGCGCGTCTCGAGGCAATGCATGTGGATGCGGCGACCGGTGCGGGTCGACGCTTCGGCGATCGCGCGCAGCAAGCCATCCGAGCACCATTGCACGCCGGTCGGTCCGAACTGCACGTTGAAGTCCGGATGATCCACCGCCGCGACTGCTGCGTCCACCAGCGCAAGTTGTTCGCTGACCGGCAGCATCGGCCGCAGAAACCGCGCGCGGATTTCAGCAGCCGCCTCGGGCGGCAACGCATCGACAATCGGTTCGGACGGTCCATAGACCAGCGGATTGCGATCCCGCAGACCGACAGCGAATCCGACGCGGACGCCGACATCGCGCGCGGCCTTCGCCACCGCCCTGGCTTCGGTGACGTAATCGGTCAGACCCTGGACGCGGTTATAATGCACCATGACCACGCCCTGCCCGCCCAGCGCCGAACGCGACAGCGACACCGCCGCTGCGAGATACGGGTCGACCGCCGGGAACATCGCGAGATAATGCAGCCAGATCTCCAGCGGCTTGCCGCCGGCCCCGATCGAACTCGACCGCGCCGCGCGGGCGTGATCGTGCGCATTGCACATCACGGGCATGGCCAGGAGCGAGGGCGCGCTGCCGCCATGCGGCGCAACCTTGGCGATGCGATCGCCGTCGAAGGCAATGCCGACCGAACCAATGGCGACCGCATCCGGCGCCGTCAACGCATGTTCAACTTCGATCACCCGCACCGCAATCCCCACTCAGCCGATCGCGAACTCGTCCTTGCGGTGCGCCCAGCCGGTCACCCGCATTTCGATCAGCGAGAAGATGACGTAAAGCGACACGCCCATCACTGCAAGGATCAGCAGGCCGGCGAAGACCAACGGCACGTCGAACGAGGACGATGCGATCATCATCACGTTTCCGATGCCGCGGTTGGAGGCCACCGTCTCCGACAGCACCACGCCGACAAAGGCGAGTGTCACCGCGACCTTGAGCGAGGCGAAGAAATAGGGCATCGCGCGCGGCAGGCCGACATTCCAGAGGATGTCGAGCTTGCTGGCACGGAGCGTCTTCATCACGTCCTCTAGTTCGGGCTCGGTGGTCGCAAGACCGGTCGCGACATTCACCACGATCGGGAACATCGACATGATCATGGCGGTGAGAATGGCCGGCACCGCGCCGGCGCCGAACCACAGGACGAAGATCGGCACTACTGCGACCTTGGGGATCGAGGCAAAGCCGATCAGCAGCGGATAGGCCACGTCGTAGGCGATCTTCGACACGCCCACCAGCATGCCGAGCAGCACCCCGATCAGGATGCCGAAGCCGAAGCCGACCAGCGTCGTGTACAGCGTCTGCATCGTATGCGGCCACAGCGCCGGTGCGCGCTCCCACAACGTGACGAGGATCTGGCTCGGCTTCGGCACCACCAGATCGCTGATGTTGAAGGCGCGGCACAGGAATTCCCACAACAGGAAAAAGCCGATGATCAGGGCGGCGGAGGCGATCCGCCGGCGCACTTGCGCGTCCATCACGCGGCCTCCTTCTGTGGGCGATTGGCGATGATCAATTCGCGCAGCCGCTGCGTCATCGTCACAAAGTCCGGCGCATACGACATCTCGATGCTGCGCGGGCGCGCGAACGGCACCGTCGTATCGTCGATGATCCGGCCAGGCCGCGCCTGCATCACGCAGATGCGGTTGGCGAGAAAGCCCGCCTCCTTCAGGTCGTGGGTGACCAGCAGCACCGTCGGCTTCCGCGAGATCCAGAGATCCTGCATGATCGTCCACAATTCCTCGCGGGTGAATTGATCGAGCGCGCCGAAGGGCTCGTCCAGCATCAGCAATTGCGGATCGTGGATCAGCGCCCGGCACAGCGAAGCGCGCTGCATCATGCCGCCGGACAATTGCCACGGATATTTGTCGCCGAAACCGTCAAGCCCGACCTGCTTGAGCAACGCGTCGACACGATCGCGGAACTCGGTCTTGCGCTTCGAGCGATATTCCTGCCGGAACGGCGGCACGATCTTCAGCGGCAGCATCACGTTGTCGCGGATCGTCTTCCACGGCAGCAGCGTCGGATTCTGGAACGCCATGCCGACCCGCATCGGCTCGGCGCCGACCTCGCGGCCCGACACATACACATAGCCGCTCGACGCCTTCAGCAAGCCGGTGACGAGCTTCAGGATCGTGGACTTGCCGCAGCCCGACGGCCCGACCAGCGCAACGAAATCGCCGCGTCCAATCTTGAGGCTGGTCTCGGTCAGCGCCTGCACCTTCTTGTCGCCGCGCCCATAGGTCAGCGTGACATTCTCGAGTTCGACAAAGGCGTTGTCGGTGGCGACTTGCCGGTTGCTCATGCTGCATTCTCTGTGGTGGGCGAGGAGCGGACGCCGCCGGTGACGGCGCGCATGGTCTTGCCGGCGTTGCGCACATCGGGCGCCGGCATCTGCTGGAGGGCATGGACCGAGCGGCCCCAGCCCTTGGTGCCGGCAACAAGCGTGCGGTCACGCATCACGAAGCGGCCGCGCACGATGGTGTGGACCGGCAGGCCTCTCACCTTGCGGCCATGCCAGGGCGAAATTTTCGAGCGCGACTGAATCTTCGCATCGTCGATGGTCCATTCGCGGGACAGATCGACCAGCGCGAGGTCGGCGTCTGCACCGGGCTGGATCGCTCCTTTCCGCGGATAGAGCCCCCAGATCCGCGCCGGGTTGAAAGCGCTCCAGCGCACATAATCCGAAATCGACATGCGGCCGGCATTCACCTCGGTCAGCATCGCCGGCATCTGGGTCTCGACGCCGGGAAAGCCGCAATCCACCGCCCAGATGTCGTTGCGCGTTTTCTCTTCCGGACTATGCGGCGCATGGTCTGTGGCGATCATGTCGATCGTGCCGTCCTTCAGGGCCGCGAAGATCGGCTCCTGGTTGTCCTTCTCGCGCACCGGCGGGTTGACGCGGATGACGCCGCCGAAGCGCGCATAATCGTCCGCCGAGAGGAAAAGATATTGCGGGCAGGTCTCGCCGGTGACGTCGACGCCGCGCGCTTTCGCCTCGCGCAGCGGCCGCAACTCATCGGCGGAGGAGATATGCAGGATGTGGATGCGCGCGCCGGTCCATTCCGAGAGAATGCAGGCGCGGCTCACGGCCTCGACCGCAACCACCGCGGGGCGCGACGCGAGATGCGCCAGCGGATCGTGCCGGCCGGCCTGCGTTAGCCGGGTCTGTCGCCGCTCCATGATCGAGTTGGTCTCGGCATGCAGCGAGATACGCTTGCCGGTCTCGGCCACCACCTCGAACGCTTCGAGCATCGCGCCGGTGGACGGAGACGGAATCTTGCCGAACGTATTGCCCATGTAGAGCTTGAACCCGATCACGCCGCCCGCGATCAGCTCCGGCACATTGTCGATGGTGTCCTCTCCGAGAAGCCCGTAGAGGCCGAAATCGACATGCGCTTTTGAAGCCGCGATCGCGTGTTTCTCAGCAAGGATCGTGCCGTTGCCGGTGGCCGGAATGGTATTCGGCATGTCGAACACCGTGGTCACGCCGCCGAATGCGGCCGCGGCGGTTCCGCTCTCCCAGTCTTCCTTGTGCGGATAGCCGGGATCGCGGAAATGCACATGCACGTCGATCGCGCCGGGGAGGATATGCAGGCCGGCGGCGTCGAGGGTTTCGCGCGCTGCGGGCATGGCATCGGGCGCACCGACGCTCAGGATTCTTCCGTCCTTGATCGCAACGCTGGCCGGGAACGCCGCGTCCGGCGTCACGACGATGCCGTTGTTGACGACGAGATCGGCGGTCATGGCTTTGGTCATGGCATCCTCACAGCATCGCCCAGCCGCCATCGACCGGCAGGTCGGCGCCGGTGATCTGCCGCGAGACATCGCTGGCCAGGAACAGGCAGGCATTAGCGACGTCCTGATCGAGCGTCACCCGCTTCAGCGCGTAATCGGCGGCGTGACGTTCCATAGCCTCTTTCAGCGAAATGTTGAGCCGCTTCGCCATGTCGGCGCAGACCTTCTCGCGGAAGCGCGGGCCGTCGACCATGCCGGGCGCGACGCAATTGACGTTGATATTGTGCTGGCCGACTTCGAGCGCGAAGCTCTTGGTGATGCCGCGCAGGCCCCATTTCGAGGCCGAATAGGCCATGCGGCCGGCGCGCCCGCGCATCCCGAAGGTGCCGCCGACATTGACGATCTTGCCGTATTTCTGCGCGATCATCGTCGGCACCACGCTGCGCATGGTGTGGAAGCAGCCATTCATGTTCAGGGTGACGATATCGTCGAATTCTTCCGGCGTCGTCTCAGCGCCGGTCTTGCCGACCGGACCGGAGCCACCCGCGACATTGACCAGGATGTCGATGCGACCGAACGCCTTTCGCGTTTCGTCGGCCGCAATGTCGCATTGCTCAGGCCTGGTCAGATCGCACGCAACGACGATCGCTTCGGCACCGGCCGCCCTCACCTCCCGCGCCACCGGCTCGATGGCCGACACATCGCGGCCGATCAGCGCCAGCTTCGCGCCCTCTTCCGCGAACGAGGTGGTGATCGCGGCGCCCATGCCCTTGGCCGGACCGGTGATGATCGCCACCCGGCCTGTCAGTCCCAATTCCATTGTCGATTCCCCGGCTTTCGATACGCGCGGCTCATCCCTCCCCCGCGTCGCGAGGGAGGGATGAAAAGATGGATCAGAACAGCTTCTTCGGCAGGTCGGCGGCCGCCGGCATGAATTCCGCGGTGAACACCTCGTCGACCGTCGGGGTCCGCGGCAGCTTGTTGGCCTGGACCAGAATGTCGATCGACTTCTTCAGCCGCTCCTTGTCGACATTGCCAAGCCCGATCTTGGCAATCTCCGGATGGTTCATCTCGTCCTTCAGCGTTGCGTCGAAGCGCTCGCGCTCCACCGGAGTCTTGATCAGCGGCTCGCGCTTGGCGACCGCAGCGACGGCCGCATCCGGATCCTTCAGCGCATCCTGGATGCCCTTGTTCATCGCGCGCAGGAAGCCCGCGACCGCCTTCGGATTCTCCTTCACCAGCTTCTTCGAGACGATGATGGCGTTGGAATAGAGGTCCATGCCGTAATCGCCGAAATTGATGTAGCGCAGCTTCTCGTCCGGCACGCCGATCAGCTTGGCGGAGAAGCGGATGGTGTTGACATAGCCGAACACCCCGTCAACCTGACCCTGCATCAACATCTGCTCGCGCAGGTTCGGCTGCATATTGGTGATCTCGACCTTGCTGCAATCGAGCTTGGTCATCTGGCAGAGCGCCGGGAACAGCTTCAGCGCGCCGTCATTGGCGGCGCCGCCGAGCTTCTTGCCGATGAAATCCTTCGGCTCCTTGATCGCCGAGTCGGACTTCACCGCGACGGTGAAGGGCGGCCGGTTGTACATGACATAAACCGCGATCGGGGCCTCGTCGGGCTTTTTCGCCGCCAGCTCGATCAGCGCATTGATATCGCCGAAGCCGATATCGTAGGTGCCGTTCGCCACCAGCGGCACAGCCGCGCCCGACCCGTTGCCCTGGTCCATGGTGACATCGAGGCCTTCGGCTTTGAAATAGCCGCGATCGTCGGCGAGGAAGAACCAGCCCTGCGGGCCCTGATATTTCCAGTTCAGGACCATCTTCAGTTTGGTCTGTGCCGAGGCTGGCGCAGCAAATGCCAGGGTGCCGCCGATCGCGGCCGCAAGGGCAAGGCCTAAGGTTCGAAATCGCTTCATGACGCGCTCCTGTTGTCGGGGCTCCCGGGCCAGGCCCCTGCTTAGGCGGGTGCAATCCCCGTGCCCCACCACATGGAGGCAGACGCTAGGCGCGATCAGTGATACGATCTGCCGCTGATTTCTTTCTGGAGCGCTGCTGTTTCGGCATCGCTCATAATGTGGCTGACGCCGTCACCGGGCTTAAGTGCATGAGACACTTGCGATTTCTGCACTATTTCGATGCCGTGGCGCGGGCCGGATCGATCCGGAAAGCCGCCGAACGGCTGAATGTGACGTCCTCCGCCGTCAACAGGCGGATCATGGACCTGGAAGCCGAACTGGAAACGCCGCTGTTCGAGCGGCGTCCCCGCGGCGTTCGGCTGACCGCAGCCGGCGAATTATTCATCCATCACGTGCGCGGCCAAACCGCCGATCTCGACCGCGTGCGCTCGCAGATCGAGGACCTGAAAGGGCTGCGTCGTGGTACGGTCCGCATTTCCGCCAGCCAGGCACTGGTGCTGGAATTCCTGCCGCGCGAGATCGCCATTCACCGCGCGCGATTTCCGCTCGTGCATTTCGACGTGCGCGTGCAGGACCATAACCGCGCCATGCAAAGCCTCGCCGATTACGAAGTCGATCTCGCGCTGGTGTTCCGCCCGCCCTATCTGCCGAATTTCCGTCCGCTGATGTCGTTCGAGCAGCGGCTGGTTGCGGTGATGCCGGCCGGCCATCCGCTGGCAGCCAGGCCGTCGCTGCGCTTGCGCGACTGCGCGCGCTATCCGGTGGCGCTGGCGGAGCCCGGGATCGGCGGACGCCAGTTGCTGGACGAGGCGCTGGCGAGGCGCAACCTGCGCTTCGATATCGTCGCGCAATCCAACTCATTCGAATTCCTGCGCCATCTTGTGATGCGCGACAATGTCATCTCGTTCCAGATCCGGATCGGCGTCGCTTCGGACGAGCACCGCGGCATCGTGATGCGCGAACTGGACGAGCGCGACACGCCCCGCGCTGACCTCGTGCTCGGCCAGTTGAACGACCGCAATTTGCCGGTGGCCTCCGCCAAGTTCGCCGAACAGTTGACGCAATCGCTGCTGGCCATGCGCGGCGAGGCGCTGCGCGCAAGCGCGTGATTTTTTTCACACCCATTCCCGATCGATGGAAATCGCCATGCTGTCCCGCCTGCTGGTCTTCGCCTTGCTGCTCCTCCCCGCCTCCGCCTTGGCCGACGTCAAGGACGTCCAGAACAGGATCGCGGCCCTCGCGCCGAACGCGCTGGTGCTGGTAATGAACGCCAAGGGCGAGACGCTGCTGGCGCAGAATGCCGACGAGCCATTCGTCCCCGCTTCGGTCACCAAGATCGTGACGGCCTGGCTGGCGATGCAGGTGCTCGGTGGCGAATACCGCTTCGAGACCCGCTTCTATCTCGACGACAAGCGCGTGCTCTATGTGCGCGGCGGCGGCGATCCGTTCCTGATTTCGGAGGAGCTGGCGCCGCTCGCAAAAAATCTGGTCGCGGCGATCGGCAAGAAACCGATCACCGGCCTCGTGCTGGACGCGAGCTATTTTCCGCCCGACCTTCGCATCCCCGGCATCGAGAATGACGACGAGGCCTATAACGCCCTGAACACCGCGCTGGCGGTGAACTTCAACACCGTGAATGCCATCCGCAAAGGCGACAGCGTGCGCTCGGCCGAGAAGCAGACGCCGATCACCCCGCTCGCCATCAGCGAGTTCAAGGCGCGGGGCCCGAAGGGCCGCGGGCGGATCAGCCTGAGCCAGGACCCCAAGGTGAGCCTGCAATATGCCGGCGAACTGATCGCCGCCTTCATCGACAAGGCCGGCGGCAGCGTGAAAGGCGACATCTCCACCGGACCCGTGCCTGCCGGATTGAAGCCGGTCTATGTTCACCGCCAGTCGCGACCACTCTCAAGCGTCCTGTTCGAACTCCTGAAGGCCTCCAACAATTACATCGCCAACCAGGTGTTTCTGGAAATCGGTGCGCAGCGTTTCGGTCCGCCCGCCAGCCTCGAGAAATCGCTAAAGGTCCTCAACGAGACGCTGGCGGCGCAGGGGCTTACCGGTGACATCAGGATCGAGGAAGGCTCTGGCATCAGCCGCGACAACCGCCTGACGGCGCGCGGGCTCGCCAAGGTGCTGGCGCTGTTCGCACCGCATGCCGACCTCATGACCGGGCCGGACAACAGTCTCACCAAGACCGGCACCATGGACGGCGTCCGCACGCTCGCGGGTTACACCGACACCAAGGATAACGGACGTGTGCGGCTGGTGATCTCGCTCAGGAGCAACGATACTGCGATGCGCACGCGGCTGCTGCGGACGATCGAGGCAGGCCTGTAGGTCGATTCTGCCTGCACCCGCGGGCGACGGGCGACCGAACGTCTGCGTCGGCCCCTCGCGGTCCCGGCGCTAGCGCTGCACGATCACCTTGGCGCCAACCCGCACGCGATTGTAGAGATCGACGACGTCGGCATTGGTCATGCGAAAGCATCCGGACGACACCGCCTGGCCGATGGTGTGCGGCTCGTTCGAACCATGAATGCGATAGAGCGACGAGCCGAGATAGAGGGCGCGGGCACCGAGCGGATTGTCCGGGCCGCCGGGCATATAGCGCGGCAGGTCGGGGCGGCGCCGCAACATGGCCGCAGGCGGTGTCCAGCCCGGCCATTCGCGCTTGGCTGTGACGGTTTTCACACCGCTCCAGGCGAAGCCATCGCGTCCAACGCCGATGCCATAGCTGATCGCCCGTCCGTTCCCGAGGATGTAATAGAGCCGCCGCTCGCGCGTGGAGATGACGATCGAGCCGGGCTGCTCGCCGCTCGGATAGGAGACCATGCCGCGCGTCGTCGGAGAGCCGCCATACATGTTCGGCCGCGAGACAGGCGCCCCGCCCGAGAACAATCCGAATGGATCGAAGACCGGATTGGCGTGCGCTGCCGTCAGCATCGCGGCCGCAATCGCGGGGATCAGGAGGATGTGAGTGAGGATACGCATCGGCATGGAAACCCCCTGAATTCCCGCGCAGGCAGCGGAACGGACACGATGTCTGTGAAGGGTTGATAAAACTTGAAAATGCGGCAGCGAGGCGTCAGCCGAGGTGCGACAAACGGTCGGTATCACCGGTTTCGGCGTCGCACCCCTCTACCTGTCATGCCCAATCGAGAAACGTGCGACGAAAGGTCTCTCAATCGCGGTCTGTCACCCCGCCACCGGCATACCGGTTGAGCCCCAGCGGCGCGCGGTTCACATTGCGCGCCGCCTCCAGGAGGTACGGCACCGCAGGTGCGTTGCGCTTCGCGAGCACGGCGTAATCGGCTTCGGCCTTGGCCATGATGTCGGTGAGCTCGCCGCGGAAGCTGTCCCAGTTCACTTTCGCGGGCTTGCCGCCGGACAGAACGATCTCGCCATCGACGATCACCGTGTCGACGCCGCGGCCGGTCTCGCTATAGACCATCTGGCGCGCGGCGGAATTGAACGGCTGATAGGCATAGTCCGACAGGTCGATCAGCGCCAGATCGGCCTTCATGCCGGCTTTCAGTTCGCCGACCTGTCCCGCAAGCCCGACCGCGCGCGCACTGCCGACGGTGGCGGCGTCGATCGCATCGCAGGCGAAGACGTTGGACGCCTCGCCGTCCATGCCCTGCGCCAAGAGCGCATACATCTTCATCGCCTGGAACAGGTTCTGGCAGTCGCTGCAGCTGCAATTGTCGCAGCCGAGCGCGAGATTGACGCCGGCGCGCTTGAAGTCGATCAGCGGCGCGGTGCCGTTCTTCAGCTTCAGATTGGCCAGCGGGTTGTGCACCACGCCGGCCCCCGCCCTGGCGAGCTCGTCGATTTCCGGCCGCGACAGGTAGACCCCATGCGCGAGCGTGGTGCGATGCGTGAGCAAACCGATTTCGCGCATGTAGCGCACATAGGATCCGCCGAACTTGTCATAAGCCGTGCGCGCCTTGGCGAGCTGGGCGCGGGTCTCGTAGGTGTGCGTCAGCACCGGCAGGTCGAAATCGGCGGAGATCGCCGCGAGCCCTTCCAGCAATTGCGTTGAGCAGCGCTGCGGGCCGGACGGGCCGATGGCCCAGTGCAGGCGCGGCGGCAACGGATTGCGGCGCGCGATTTGCGCGCGGAGGAAGGCGATGTCGGCTTTCGCATCGCCCGGCTTGCCGTTGATGATCGCCGCCACGTCATCCGGAATGCCCGGCGGCAGGAACGGCTGAATATCCAGCGCGGCGAGGTCGCGCACCGCGATGGAGAACACCACGCGGATGCCGACTTCGGCATAGGCGGACAGGATCGTATCGAGCGTCTCCTCGTCCTGCGGCACCAGCGAGTTCATGTCCTGGATGGTGGTGATGCCGTGCCGCAACGCCTCCAGCGCACCGAGCAGCGTGCGCGCGCGGAGTTCCGCCTTGCTGCGCGTGCCCCAATAGGCCGGCTGCGAATGCAGCATCCAGACGTCGAACGGCATGTCCTCGAACCGACCTTTGGAGAGGACGTCGTAGGAATGGTAATGCGCGTTGACCAGGCCGGGGATGACGAGCATGCCGGCGGCGTCGATGACGCGCGCGTCCGGCTGGCCGACGCTCGCGGCGCGAGCAATGTCGGTCGCAGCCTGCTCGCCGGGCTCTACGACGCCGAGGATGCGGTCTTCTACGAGGATGACATCGCGCAACGGCGGGCGATGGATGTCGCCCGCCCGGTCATAGACGCGGCCGCCCCTGATGAGTGTTTTCATTCACTCAGTTCGGCTTCGGCGCAAACATCCGGTCCGACTTGGCCGGCAGGAACGAGCGGTTGAACACCTCCGACGCCTTCGGCTTGGCCTTCAGGTCATAGGCTTCCGCAATGACATCAATCGACCGCGTGAGCTTGTCGTCGGTCAGGTCACCGAAGCCGAGTTCGGTGAATTCGGCGCCGTTCATCAGGTTGCCGAGCGCATAGGCGATGCGCTTCTTCTCGACATCCTGATTGATCAGCGGCTCGATCTTGGCCAGCGTCTTCACGCCCATCTCCGGATCGGCAATCACGTCCTTAATCGCCCTGTTGATCGCGCGCACCAGACCGGCGACTGCCTTGGGATTCTCCTTCAGCAGTTTCTGCGACACCATAATGCCGTTGGAATACAGATCGAGCCCGTGATCACCGTAATTGAACCAGCGATAATCCTTGTCCGGATCCTGCTTCTGCTGGATCAGGTTCATGTAGCTGGTGACGTTAAAGACCAGCGAGCCCTGCACCTGGTCCTGGATCAGCATCTGCTCCTGAAGATTCGGGGCCATGTTGAGGATATCGACCTTCGAAATGTCGAGCTTGTTGGCCTTGGCGAGGCTCGGAAGCAGTTTTAACGTGGCGCTGCCGGCCGGCCCGCCGAGCTTCTTGCCTTCGATATCCTTGATGGTCTTGATCGGCCCGCTCGCCTTGGTGACCAGCACGAAGGGCGGCCGGTTATAGATCTGATAGACCATCACCGGCGCTTCGCCCGGCTTGGTCGCAGCCATCTGGATGATGGCATTCATGTCACCGAAGCCGGCGTCGTAAGCGCCCGAAGCGATGCGCGTGATAGTCGCGGCCGACCCTTCGCCCTGGTCGATCTTCACATCGAGCCCTTCGTCTTTGAAGTAGCCCTTTTCCTGCGCGACATAATACCAGGCGTGAATGCCCTGATGCTTGAAGTCGAGGGTGAAGCGGATCGGCGTCAGCGATTGCGCGAGCGCCGGCATCGCCGTCATGACCGCAAGCGCACCGGCAAGAACCGCACGGCGCGCAATCTTATGAGTGATCATCGAAAACTCCCTGCGCCAGCTCCAATGCCCTGGAAGGCAATTGAGCTGCGACTTCGCGTTGACGTAAGGGTGAGGTCAGCAATCCGCGTGCCACCCGATCAGGGCGACGCTAGAGCCGTCCACTGCGCCAATCTGCCGCCGATTTCTTTCCGCAACGATGCCGAAACGACAGCGCTTAATCTTTCGGCGACATCGTCGCGCCGATCGGGGCCCGGACCGAAGTCCCTGCGGAGTTTGCCTTCGGAGCGAGCGCAAACCAACGTCCGGAGCCCAATATTTAATCGCGTCTGCTGGTACTCGCGGATCCCATGATCAGGCGTATAATGAGCCATCAGACTTGGAGACTAGAGATGGCCCAGCTTCCGCTCGCGACCGTTCACGGCCTTTTCCATCTTGCGATTAAGACCGCAGACCTTGGCGCCACCGTTCATTTCTGGACCAAGGTCATCGGCCTGCGCGAGATGCACCGGCCGGATTTCGGATATCCGGGCGCCTGGCTGGCCTGCCCGCAGCCGGGCGGGCTGGGCATCATTCATATCTATGCCGGCGGACCGGCGCTCGGCCCGGAAGGCAAGGCTCCCTACGGCACCGGCGCCATCGACCACGTCTCGCTGTCATGCTCGGGCTATCGCTCATATATCGAGCGCTTCCGGAAGGCCGGACTCGACTGGCGCGAGTTCGAAGTGCCCGGCACGACGCTGTGGCAATTGTTCGTCTATGACCCGAGCGGCGTACAGCTCGAACTGACCTTCGAAGGCGCCATCGAGGGCGACGAAGGGCCCGACCTCTCGCCGGGGCGCGTCTATGTGCCGGGCGCCAGCTTCTTCAAGCCTTCGACCTATCCGAAACTGCTCGAACCGGCGTAATCGTTTCGCCCCTGGGTGGCGGCTATTTCGCCGCCACCGTGAGCGAATAACGGCCCTCGGCGGCCAAGCATTCCGCTTCCGGCAAACCCAGTTCCTTGCGGACGATGTTGGTGCCGAGCACCATCGACACCATCTTGTACGCGGCGTGCCGCCGGCCCATGCCTTCCCGGCCCATGCCGCAATCCGACGAGATCACCAGCCGCTCGGCCGGAATATGCTTCAGCGCCTCGCGGATCAGCGCCGCGACCTCGTCCGGCCGCTCGATCTGCAAGGTGTGATGATCGATGACGCCGATCACCACCTTCTTGTCCTTGATGATCTCGCCGATCGCCTTGAGATCGCCCGTTCCCGACGAGCAGGTCTCGAATGTCAGCGCATCCGCCTCGACCGTATTCAGCGCCTCGAGTGTCGGCTGGTAGCTCTGCGGCTCCTTGAAGATCCGCTGTTGCGAGGGGTTGCCCCAGCAGGTGTGGCACCAGACCTCGGTCTTGTCGCGCAGGCCCTTGACCGTATTGTTGAAGACCTTGACCAGGTCGGCGACATCGAGCTTGCCGAACGCCTTGCCGCGCACCGGCACCATATGGATCTGCGGCTCTTCCATCTGCAGCACCGGACATCCGGCATCCGCGAGATCGTTCAGTTCCTCATTGATCGCGTCGCTGAGCGCCCAGGTGCGCTCGATCGGATCCTTGTAATAGCTGTCCTCGCATGAGGCAGCGAGCAACTCGGGCAGAATCGTCCCGAACTTGACCGGCCTTGTGGTCATGCGCTGCGCCACCTTCCACATCGGCGCGTATTGCAGATTGCCGCGGCCAACCGGGCCGGTGATCTTCGGGAATACCCGCGCTTCCAGGAAGTCGTGCAAAATATGACCGCGCGGATAGGCGACAGCGCCGACCTTGTAGACCGACGGGACCGCCTCCTTCGAAAACCCTTCCATGTGGGTCAGCGGATAGCTCTGCCAGCTCATGCCGCCGACCTGCTCGTCGTAATGCGCGTCGCCGTCTGTGACGATGTCGAGGCCGGCCGTTTCCTGCGCCCGCAGATAGCAGGACACCGCGTCCTCGTATTGCTCGCGATAGCGCGAATTCACCATCGCTTCGAGAAACGGGGTCGAGCCCAGCGTCGCGGTGTACCAGGTCGGACGCGGCAGCGATCCGATAATCGAGGTGGGCAGCATGACGCCGGCCGAGGCCTTGAACATGAATTCCTCCGTATCCGTCCGCCGTTGATCGCGGATCGGTGACGCGTGCATGCACGCAACATTTCCGATGTGCCAGCGATTTTTCGCGCCGGCTGTCGCGAGTGCTATCATCGTGGCAAACGATTGCCAAGTTTTGCCGCACGCGCTAGGTTCTTTTCAAGGCCGGACATAAGGCCAATCGGGAGGACACAATGATCAACAGATCTAGCCGCCGGCTGGCAGCGCTTGTGTTGAGCGTATGCGCAGCCGTCACGCTCGCCCTTTTTTCACATGATGCGAAAGCAGCCGATCCGCTGCGCATCGGCTTCAGCATCAGCGCCACCGGACCGACATCGCCGGCCGGCAAACAGGTGTTGGCGGGCCTCGAAATCTGGCGTGCCGACGTGAACAAGCGGGGCGGCCTTCTCGGACGCCCGGTCGAGTTCGTCTATTATGACGATCAGGGCAATCCGGCGAACGCGCCCGGGATCTATGCGAAGCTGATGAGCGTCGACAAGGTCGACCTGCTGATCGGGCCCTACAGCACCAACGTGATCGCCGCGACCATGCCGGCGATTATCCAGGCCAACCGCACCACGATCGGGATTTTCGGCCTCGGCGCCAACAAGGAATTCAAGTACCCGCGTTATTTCTCGATGAACTCGCAGGGGCCGGATACGGCGAACTACTCCAAATGCGTGTTCGATCTCGCCGCCGAGCAGAAGCCGAAACCGACACGCGTTGCGCTGATCGGCGCCGATGTCGAATATTCGCGCAACGCGCTCGATGGCGCACGTGCGAATGCGAAGAAGCACGGCATGGAGATCGTCTTCGACCGCACCTATCCGCCCTCGACCACGGAATTCACCTCGGTCGTACGCGCCATGGCGGCGGCAAATCCGGACGTGGTGTTCGCGGCCACGCTGCCGATCGACACCGCTGGCATCATCCGCACTGCGAACGAAATCCAGTTCAAGCCGAAGGTGATCGGCGGCGCGATGCTGGGCCTGCTCGTCACCGGCATCAAGCAGCAGCTTGGACCGATGATCAACGGCTATATCAGCAACGAATTCTACATCCCGGCGCCCAGCCTGCAATTCGACGGTACCAAGGAGATGATGGCAGAGTACCAGAAGCGCGCGAAGGACCTCGGCCTCGATCCGCTGGGCTATACCTATCCGCCCTACGCTTACGCCGCCGGGCAGATTCTGGAAAAGGCCGTCACCGCCACCAAATCGCTGAACGATGACGTGCTGGCGAAATATCTCGCAACCAACACCTTCGACACGGTGATCGGCCCGATCTCGTTCGGCCCGGACGGCGAATGGAAGGACCCGCGCATCATCTGCATCCAGTTCAAGGGGGTGACCGGCAACGACATGAGCCAGTTCACCGACTGGTCGCGCCAGGTCGTGGTCTATCCGCCCAAGTATAAGGCCGGCGACCTGATCTTCCCGTTCGCCGAGGCATCGAAATAAGCCGATGATGACGGTTTCCCGATCGACTAAACAATGCTTCGGGCGGTACGCCGCCCGAACCGCGACAAGGGCCGCCCGGTGAAGTCGCGTAAACTACCGCGGGTTGGGCTGAAGGATCTCGCACGCGAGGTCGGCGTTCACGTATCCACCGTGTCGCGCGCGCTCAATCCGGACAGCGGCCATCCGGTCGCGCCGGACCTGATCGAGCAGATCCGCAAGGCCAGCAAACGCCTCGGCTATCGGCAGAATCTCGCAGCCTATTCGCTCAAGACCAGCCGCTCGCGCACGATCGGTGTCGTGGTCCCGGATATCACCGACGCGGTCTTTCCGCCGATCATCCGCGGCATCGAGGATGGCCTGGCGCAATTTGGCTATGTCGCGATGCTGGCGAATACCGACGGCAATACGCGACGGCAGGCCAAGGTACTGGAGACGATGCGCGCACGCGGCGTCGACGGCCTGATCCTCGCGAGCGTGCTTCGGACCGACAAGATGGTGTCGCGCCTGGCCGCCGACCTGCCGGTGGTGACCGTCAGTCGCCGGACAGACGATCCGCGCTTCTCGTCGGTGGTGCATGACGAAGACGATGGCATCGGCCGCCTCATCACGCATCTCGTCTCGCTCGGTCATCGCGACATTGCCTGCATCGCCGGCCCGCAGACCGTGTCCACCGGCTTCAATCGCTACAATGCCTTTCTGCGTCACGGCGGCCTTGCCGGTCTCAAAAGTCCGGCGCTGGTGTCGTTCGCCAAAGCCTTCAACGAAGCCGAAGGCGAGCGCTGCGCCGAAGAATTGCTGGCCGCTGGACGCCCTTTCACCGCGGTCGTTTGCGCCAATGACCGCTTGGCGATCGGCGCGATCTCGGCCTTCCGGCGCCACGACATCGCCTGCCCCACCGATGTATCGGTCACCGGCTTCAACGACATGCCATTGATGGACCGGCTGTCGCCGTCGCTGACCACGGTGCGGGTCCAGCATCACAAGGCCGGATTCGAAGCAGCCGGCGTCATGGTCGACATCATCGAGAACGAATCGTCCGACCCGCATCATCTGGTGCTGCCGGTCGAGACCATCGTGCGCCATTCCACCGCCCGCGTTCACGGGACCACGAAGAGAAAAAGAACCGACATGGCAGGAGAACAAGCGTGAGAATTGGTTTTGTCGGCCTGGGCGTGATGGGCCTCGGCATGGTGCCGCGCCTGCAGGCCGCGGGATACAAGGTCACCGGCTGGAACCGGACCAAGGCGAAAGCGCAATCGCTGATCGATGCGGGGATGGGATGGGCGGACACGCCCAAGGCCGTAGCCGAGATGTCGGACGTGGTCTTCACGGTGGTCACCGACGGCAAGGCGGTGAAGGACGTTGCGCTCGGGCGCGACGGCATCATCGAAGGCCTCAAGCCCGGCGGCATCTATATCGACATGAGCACGATCGCGCCGGAGGTGACCCGCGAAGTCGCCGATGCATTCGCCGCCAAAGGCCTCGTGATGCTGGATGCGCCGATCTCCGGCTCGCCGGTCACGCTCAACCAGGGCAACGCCTCTGTGATGGTCGGCGGCGACGAGGCCGCGTTCGAAAAGGTGAAGCCGGTGCTGTCCGCGATCGGGCCGAAGGTGACGCGGATCGGCGCCAGCGGCCTCGCGGTGAAGATGAAGATCGCGGTCAACCTCCTCCTCATGGTCGAGGTGATCGCATTCGGCGAAGCGGTGGCGCTGGCGGAAAAGGGCGGCGTGTCGCGCGAATCCGCGGTCGATGCGATCCTGAAAAGCGTCGCGGCCTCGCCGGTGCTCGGCTATCGCGGGCCGTTCATTCTCGAAGGCAAGATGCCCGAGGTGCCGCTCGCCGACGTCACGCTGCAGCAGAAGGACATGATCCTGGCGCTCGACATGGGCCGCAAGCTCGGAAGTCCGGTGCCGCTCGCCGCCGCTGCCAACGAACTCATGAATTCCTGCCGCGGTCTCGGAATCGACCAGAACGATTTCGTGGTCGCGCATCAGGTCTATCGCCGCCTTGGAGGATTCCCGAAGTGACCGCGCCGAAGATGTACCGCACCAATATCCGCGACGTGCCCAAGGTCGAAGGCCTTGCGCGCAAGGACGGCTGGGTCGAGATGCAGGTCCAGTTCCTGATCGACAAGAAGTCGGCAGGCGCCGACCATGTCGTCGGCTGGACCGTGCTGAAGCCCGGCGCGCGGCATGAAAGCCACCGCCATCATAATTGCGATGAGTTCTTCATCGTGCTGAAGGGGCATGGCCACATCTACACCGACGAGGGCGACAAGCCCTCCGGCGAAGGCGACGTGATCTATTCGCCGCGCGGCTGCTGGCACGGTTTCAACAATACCTCCGACGAAGACGTGGTGCTGGTCTGGGGCTGGATGGGCGCAGGCTCGATCGAAGCTTCAGGTTACGAAGTCGATCCCGCGAGCCATTCATGAGCGGAGCTTTGAACGACCCCCGCATCCAGGCGGGGATGCGCCGGCAATTCACGCTCCTCGAACAGCGAAGGCGCGACGGCGCCAGGCGGATCGGCTGGAAGGTCGGCTTCGGTGCGCCGGCCGCCAAGGAAAAGCTGAAAATCGAAAGCGCACTGGTCGGCTTTCTGCTCGACCGGGCCGTGCTGCCCCACGGTGCGAGCGTATCTCTGGTCGGCTGGAGCAAGCCGGTCGCCGAGCCGGAGATCGCGGTCGAGATCGGCCGCGACGTGCCGGCCGGCGCGAGCGAGCAGGAAGCGGCGCAATGCATCGCCGCGATCGGCCCGGCCATCGAACTGGCCGACATCGACGGACCGATGGATGACGTGGAGTCGATTCTCGCCGGCGATATCTTCCAGCGGCATGTGATCTTCGGTCCGCGCAAGGCGGTGCCGTTGCCGGAGGGATTGTCCGCGCTGTCCGGCGCGGTCATCCGCAATGGCGAGCCGGTGCCGGTGCCCGCCGATCTCGAGGCCAATACCGGACGCATCCTGGAAACAATCCGTCAGGTCGCGTCGACCCTCGCGGCATGCGGCGAAGTCCTGCGCGCGGGCGATGTGGTGATCGCGGGTTCGGTCACGCCGCCGCTGTTCCTCGGCGCCGACGATCGCGCGCTGTCATGGGAATTGCGGCCGATCGGGAAGGTGGATGTATCGTTTACATAGGTCGGCTGTTTTCTGTATCAGCCTGTCATCGCCCGCGCAGGCGGGCGATCCAGTACACGCGAGAGGGTAATCGTGGAATGGATGCCCCGCCTGCGCGGGGCGCATGACACCGGAGGGCAGGCGGCGGGGCCCCTCAAAACCCGTCCGGCAGCCCCGCCCACACATCTGCCTCGGTCATCGGCCGCGGCAGCATGCTCTGCGCGGAAATATACTTCAGCGCGAGCGCCACACTCGGCTCGATCGCGCTGCGCCCGATCGGCAAATCCTTGGCGGACGGGGTGTCCTTCCACGCCGCCTTCACCGCGTCCCAGAATTCCATCAGCGTATCGCGCTGCGCATCCACCACCGTCTGCTTCGCAACGATCACGTGGTTCACCGGGACGAACCCGTGCTTGCGCGTGAATTCACGGCCCGCAGCATCGGCATCCGGATAGACATCGGCGAGATCGGCATCCGCCGGCTTGTCGTTGCCGACAATGATTGCATCGAGTTCGCCTGACCGCAGCATATCGAGCAGCGCGCTACCCGGCTTCGCGCGTGTCGCAAAAGACGGATCGGAATATTCCGCGACATGCGGGTCCTCGAACGTGGTCCAGTGCACGTCCTCAGGCGTCACACCGAAAGTCTCCGCCAGGATTCCGCGCACCCAGGCGCCCGTGGTCTGGCTGTAGGCGCGCACGCCGATCCGCTTGCCCTTCAGGTCGGCCGGCCCCTTGATGCTGTCGTTGTTCGCGAGCCGGATCAGGCTCACCTCCTGCGAGCGCGCCGCCACCGCGGCCGGGATCAGCACCAGCGGCTTGCCGAACGCCTTGGCCTGCAGGAAGGTGACCAGCGCCATCTCGGAGATGTCATAGGTGCCCTGCCGCACCATCTGCGCGAACGCCTTGGTGATCGGCGACACCTCGACGAAATCGAAGTCCTTCGATCCGGCCAGCCGCTCTTTCAGCAGCCGCGTATGCGGATAGTTACCAATCGCCACACTCAACACGCATGTTCTCCGTCGAACTCTCGCCTCTGTCATGCCCCGCGCATGCGGGGCATCCAGTCGGCTCCGCGGTTATGACTGGATTGCCCGCTTTCGCGGGCAATGACAACCGAGGACGGACCGCCTCAGAACATCGGCGGGAACGGCCGGCCGCCGCGATCGAGCGTGATCCAGCGCGTCTCGGTGAAGGTCTCGAGCGACCAGCGGCCGCCATGCTTGCCCGAGCCTGACGCCTTGAAGCCGCCGAACGGTACATGCGGCTCGTCGTTCACAGACGAGCAGTTGATATGGCAATTGCCGGTATCGAGCTTGCCGACGATGGCCAGCGCCCTGCCCTCGTCGCGACTCATCACGCCGGCCGAGAGGCCATATTCGGTGTCGTTGGCAATCTGGATCGCCTCTTCGTCAGTGCGGAACGGGATCACCGGCACCACCGGACCGAAGGTCTCGTCCTGATAGAGCTTCATGTCGGGCGTCACGCCGGTCAAAATGGTCGGCTCGACGAAGCGGCCCTCGATCTTGCCGCCGAGCACCACCTTGGCGCCCTTGGCGATGGCGTCTTCAAGCTGCTCGCGCACTTTCGCGACCTGCTTGTCGTTGATCAGCGGCCCGATGATGTGTTCCTTGTTCTTGGTCGGATCGCCGACTTTGAGCAGCTTCGCGCGCTCGACAAAGCGCTTGAGGAAGTGATCGAAAATCTTTTCGTGCACCAGCACCTTCTCGACCGACATGCAGATCTGGCCCTGATGCATGAACGAGCCGAAATTCGCCGCCTGTGTGGCGCGCTCCATGTCGGCGTCCTCGCACACGATCAGCGAATCCTTGCCGCCGAGTTCGACGCAGCATTTCTTTAAGTGTGCCCCGGCCTTGGCCGCAATCTGACGGCCGACCGCCGTCGATCCGGTGAAGGAGATGCCCTTCACATAAGGATGCTCGATCAGTTCGTCGCCGACCTCCTGCACATTGTCGCGCGAACAGGTCACCACATTGAACACGCCCTTGGGCAGGCCCGCTTCCTCGAACACCTCGGCGAACAGCAAGCCGCCGCAATACGGCGTCTCTTCCGAAGGCTTCAGCACGATGGTGTTGCCGGCGGCGAGCGGAAACGCGAAGCCGCGCGACGACAGGATGCACGGGAAATTCCACGGGCTGATGATCGACACCACGCCCATCGGCCGGCGCACCGCCATCGACAGCTTGCCGTATTCGGACGGCATCACCTCGCCGGTCGACTGCCACACCGAAGCCGCGGCCGCGCGGAACACCTCGACCGTATAGCCGGTCTCGAACATGCCCTTGCCGAACCAGCCGCCGCCTTCGGCCTGCAGCGCATCGACGATGTCCATGCGGCGCTTCTCGAGAATCTCGGCGGCCTTTTCGAGATAATGCGCACGCTTGGTGAAGGGCAAAGCCGACCATTCGGCGAACGCGGCCTGCGCCGCCTCGATCGCCGCTGCGGTCTCGGCGCGGCCGCAATCCGGCACTTCCGCCCAGACCGAGCCGTCGGCGGGATTGAGGTCCTTGAACATCCGCCGGCTGGACGACCGTCCGCCAATGAACTGGCCTTCGAAAACGCGTGCCATGTCAAATCTCCCTTGAGACTTTGCCTGGGACTTTTGGTCCCTGTGCCTTTGGTCCAATCTTACGCCGTGCGGCGGCTATTTGGTATCCGGTCCGCCATCGTTCGGCAGGTCGCCGGGCTTGAGCTTCACCATGGTGAGGCGCTTGCGTCGCGCCGCGACATGCTGCGACTGGATCGTTGCCGCCCGCGACACCAGCGCATCGATATTGATTCCGCCACGCGCCGGCGGCGCCTCGATCTTGTCTTCATCCGCATCGATATCCACGCCGCGGCTGTTATGTCCGAGCAACGGATCGCGGGCGCTCTTGTCTTGCTCGGTGGAAGACGGTTCACCTTTGCCAGCGAAGGCGCTTGGCACCGGAGCGGCAAGACGCCGCTGCCGGATGTGATCCGCCATCCGCGTCGCGGCGTTCCGCGCCAGACCCGCAGGATCGAGCGCATCGAGTTCGATCAGCGCCGTTGCCGGATCGTAGAGGCCCACGAAGGCAGATGGGTTCTCACGCGTGGCGCGCAATGAGCGAATATGCCGCGCGTGGCGCAGCGACGCCGCCTTCGCGAGTTCGGCTGCATGATCAGTGAGCCGCTTGCCATCGGACGCAGCCGATGCGGTTGGCGGCGCCACTCGTGAGGTTGCGCTGTCGAGTTCCGCCCACGGATCGCCGGCCATTTTTGGGTCATAGCGTCCGGCGAACGCGCTCGGCAGAGGCGCGGCCTGACGTAGCGCCTGCACGAAAGCCACGCGGATCGCACCGGCGCGCGACGCCAGGGCTCCGATAAAGCGGCCGACCGACGCCAGATCGAGCGGCAGCGGGAACGGTGACGGTAGACGGATCTTGGTCGTCGCAGCCTTGCCGCCGCGTGCGCCGCCGAGATAGGCGTTCACCACCGCCGGATCGGTCATCAGGCTTTGCGCGGTGCCTTCGCCGGTGATGCGGCCGACTTCGATCAGATAGCCGCGGTTGGCGATCTTCAGGCTTTGCCGCGCATTCTGCTCGACCAACAGAATGCCGACACCAGTCTCCGCGATCTTGCCCAGCGAGCGGAACAGCTCCTTGGTGAGCACGGGTGACAGCCCGAGCGAGGGCTCGTCCAGCATCAGGATTTCCGGTTGCGACATCAGCGCGCGGCCGATCGCCACCATCTGCTGCTCACCGCCCGACATCGTGCGCGCGATCTGCGAACGCCGTTCCGCGAGCCGCGGAAACAGTGCAAAGATCTGGTCGAGCGTGGCGCGTTCATTTGCGCGGGCGCGGTTCGGGAAAGCGCCCAGCTCGAGATTTTCCGCAACCGTCAGCTCACCGAAAATACCGCGCCCCTCGGGTACCAGCGCAACGCCCTGCTCCACGACCAGATGCGCCTTCATGCCGACCAGCGGCGTGCCGTTCATCACGATCTCGGAGCCGGGCTCGGCCCGCACCGTGCCGGCGATCGCCTTCAGCAGACTGGACTTGCCCGCACCGTTAGCGCCGAGAATGACGCAGACCTCGCCCTTGGCGACCTTCACCGACACATGGTCGAGCGCCTGGTGGCGGCCATAACGGACGCTGAGATTTCTCACCTCAAGCATCGTCGTCGTCCCCGAGATAGGCTTCGATCACCTCCGGGTCGGCCAGCACATCGTCAACGTCGCCTTCCTTGATCTTGCGGCCGGAATTCATCACGACGCAGCGCCCGCATAGCGAGCGAATCGCGTCCATCACATGTTCGACCATGATGATGGTGCGGCCCTGGCGGCTCAGTTTGTCGATCAGCTCGATCCCGATATTCAGTTCACTCGGATTGAGCCCGGCCAGCCATTCGTCGAGCAGCAGCACCCGCGGGTTGGACGCCAGCGCCCGCGCCAGTTCGACCCGCTTCTGGTCGATATAGGTCATTGCGGCCACGGGCACATGCTCGCGGCCCCGCAGGCCCACCAGTGCGAGCAAGTCATGCGCCGCGTCGCGCGCCTGCGTGCCCCACAGCCGCTGATGGCCGAACACCGCGCCGGCCATCACGTTGTGCTCGGCATCCATCGCCGGAAGCATGCGCACCAGCTGGAAGGTACGCGCCACGCCCTGCCGCGCGATCTTGTGCGCCGGCATTCCGGATATCGGCGTGCCGCCGAGCACGATGTCGCCGGCATCCGGCTTCAGCGCGCCGGAGATGAGATTGAGCATCGTGGTCTTGCCGGACCCGTTAGGGCCGATCAGTCCGAACAACTCGCCTTCCTGCACCTCGAACGACACGTCGTTCACCGCGACCAGGCCGCCGAAGGCCTTGCGCGCGCCGTTGACGCTGAGCGCCGCCGCGGTCATGCGCGCTCCTCCACCGGGACGGGCTCGGGTTGCGCGCGCTGCTTTCGTACGTTCGCCCACAATTGTTCGAGCCGGCCGGTGATTCCATCGGGCAGCAGATAGACGATCACGAGGAAGGCGATGCCGATGACGATCGAGGTGTCGTTCGGAAAGCGAACCGACACGAAGTCCATCACCAGCGTGAACGGGATCACCCCGACCAGCGGTCCCCACAGCTTTCGCGTGCCGCCGAGCAGCGCCATGATCACGACTAGAAACGAGATCATCGGGTTGAACGCCGCGGGCGGCTCGATATAGGCGTAACGCGGCGCCAGGATCGCACCCGCCATGCCGATGAAGGCGCCGGAGATCATGAAGAGAATGATCTTCAGCTTCGCGGTATCGATGCCGGAATGCTTTGCTACGGTCTCGTCATTGCCGATGATCTGCATCGCGAAACCGAGCCGCGAGCGGTTAATCAGCCAGCCGGTGACGAAGACCAAGGCCGTCAGCGCCAGCAACATCCAGTAGATGTGCTTCTCGGTGAAGTCGGTGAAGACATAGAGACCCATCTTGCTGGTCAGCTTGATCTGCGTATACGAGACCACCTGACGGACCAGTTCGGCGAGCCCGAACGTGAAGATCACGAAATAAACGCCGGAAATGCGGAGCGTCGCGCCTCCGACCAGCCCGGCGAGGATCGCCGCCACCGCGCCGCCGAGCAGGACGAGCACCGGAAACGGCAGATGCTCGAGACCGAGCCCGACGGCATAGGTGCCGAGCCCGAAAAAGGCGGCAGTCGCGAGCGACACATAATGCGTCGGACCGGAGAACAGGGTCCAGGCCGTGCAAAGCGCGGCATACATGACCATGTTCAGGGCGAGCGAGAGATAATAGCCCTCATCAAACAGCGGTAAGGTCGCCGCTGCGACAACCGCGATGGCGCCGGCAATCCCCGTCCAGACTTCGGCGGAGCTTAACCGGGTCATGCCTGCTGCCTGCCGAAAATGCCCTGCGGCCGGAACATCAGCACCAGTACGAACAGGGCGTAGGTCGCCGCCAGGGTCAGGCCCGGATCGATCAGGCGCGCGACAGTGGTCTCCGCGATCCCAAGGATCAATGCTGCGATCACCGCGCCACGCACGTCGCCGACGCCGCCCATGATGACGATGATGAGCGCCTTCATGGTGAAGATCACGCCCATCGATGCGTTGAAGGTGTAGAAGGTCGACAGCAACGTGCCGCCGCAAGCCGTCAGTGCGCCGCCCAGTGCGAACGACAGCGCCGCGGCCTTGGCGACATCAATGCCGACCAGATTGGCCGAATTCGGGTTCACCGCGACCGCGCGCACCGCGGTGCCATAGCGCGTCCGGTAGAGAAACAGATACAGCAGGGCGGCGATCACGCAGGCCGCACCGAATGCGACCACGCGGTTGAGGCCGTAGAACGTGCCGAGGATATCGAACCGGTCGGCGAGGAATGTGTAGGACGTGTAGGCGCCACCGAAGCCGCGCAGCATCAGGCCCTGAAACAGAAACAGAAGCCCGAAGGTCGCGAGAATGGAATCGACCTCCAGCATCCCTTGAGACTTGGCGCGCACGACGAGCGGCCGTAGCAGCAGGGCATAGATCGCCCAGTTCACGAAAAACGCCACCGGCGCGATGATCAGGATGCCCCAGAGCGGATTGACGGCGTAGGAGGTGAACAGCCAGAAGGCGATAAAACAGGCGGCAACGAAAGTCTCGCCATTAGCGAGGTTCATGATGCGGGCGACGCCATATTGCAGGGTCAGACCGATCGCGATGAGCGCGTAGGTTCCGCCGAGCAGAATGCCGGTGACGATCGTCTCCATTGGGGTCCCGCAACAAATCGTCCGGCGCAGACTTCGGCTGCGCCGGACATCTTCGTTCCTCGAAGGGTTACTTCCAGGGCTCTTTCTTCACCGGCGCCTTCGCACCGGGAATGCCATCGGACGCCACGCCGTTGAACACGCCGTCCTGCCACTGGCCGACGGTCCAGACCTTTTGGTTGATGCCGTCCTTGAGGTCGACCTCGCCGACGATGGTCTTGAACGGCGCCTTGCGGATTTCCTCGGCCACCTTCGCCTTGTCGGTCGTGCCGGCGCGCTCGATCGCCTGGCCAAGGATTTCGAGCCCGGCATAGGTCACGGGGCTCGCCCACGAATCCGCATCGACCCCGGTCACTTCCTTGTGCCGCTTGCGATAATCCTGGATTGCCGGAGAGCTCGAGTCGAAGCCGCCGACGCCCATCACACCATTGGCGGCATCCTTGAAGCGCCCGATATAGCTAGGGAACGCCGTTCCGACACCAACATAAAAGGCGCCGACATCGAACTTCTGGATGCGGGCCTGATCGGTCAGCGCCATCGTGTCCGGCGGATATGAGAACGCCACGAACGCATCCGGATTGGCCGCCTTGGCCGCGGAGATGATCGGCGCAACGTCCTGCGTGCCAAGCGGATAGGATGCTTCATACACGATCTCGAAGCCGGCCTTCTGCAACGCCGGCTTGCCGGCATTGAGCAGTTCGAGGCCGAAGGCGTCGGCGACGTTGACCAGCGCCACGCGCTTGCCGATCGCGCCGGAGTCGCGAAGCTTCTTCAGCGCATCGGCGGCGCCCTCGGCGAGCTGCTTGGAGGTGCCCAGCATCCAGACCGAATTCTTCCAGCGCTTGGCGAAGTCTTCCACGCTGTTCGATGCGGCCGTGGTCGCGATATGCGGATAGCCGAATTTCGCGATCAGCGGCGCGGTCGCGGCATTGATGCCGGTCGAGTACGGCGTCACGAGGAAGTCGACCTTGTCGACCGTGGCGAGGCGCGTGATGTTCTTGATCGCCTCGTCGGCCGAGGTCTTGTCGTCCAGCTCGATGACTTCGACCTTCATCTGCTTGCCGCCGACCTTGAGGCCGCCGCGCTTGTTGACCTCTTCGACCCAGAGCTTGATGTTCGGCCAATGCGTGACCGCGGCAGGCGCGCCGAGCGGCCCGGTCTTCGGTGCACTTGCACCAATCTTGATGGTGTCCTGGGCGGCCGCCAATCCGGTCGCCATGACGAACGTGGCGGCCGAAGCCGCAAGCATCATCGTCATTCTCCTGAACATGAATTCCTCCTCTGCGTTGTCGACTATGGCGCGTTCGGCGCCTTGTTATTGCCGGCGGCAATGTATCGGCCAGTGCGGGTTATGGTCCAGCATGGTTCATCGTTAACGTCAATTGGTTCGCGGCCAACAGGCGCAAACATCGCCCACCTTCAAGGCAATACTAATTGCCTATCCGGTGCGGCGTTCTGCCGCCAAGGGCGCGCCGTTCTGGACACGCCCACGGATCGGACGGTGTTGTCGAAGGCCGGGATCGTCCCGGCCGATCACGCAAAATGGATAGTCTTGGTCTCGACGTAGTTGTCCAGCCCTTCAATCCCGCCCTCGCGGCCCACGCCGGATTGCTTGAACCCGCCGAAGGGATGCTTCGGGTCGACGATCATGCCGTTGACGGTCACGCTGCCGGTTCGCATCCGGCGCGCCATGCGATAGCCGCGTTCGGGGTCGGCGGTGTAGACCGCGCCGCTCAATCCGTAGACCGAGTTGTTGGCCTTGCGGATCGCGTCATCCTCGTCGGTGTAGGTGATGACGGACACCACCGGGCCGAAGATCTCCTCCTGCGCGATCTTCATAAACGGATGCACGTCCGTGAATACGGTCGGCTCAATGTAATAGCCTTTGTCGAAATCTTTCGGCCGGCCGCCGCCGCACGCCAGCGTCGCACCTTCCGCGCGACCTGCGGCGATATAGCCTTCCACGCGCGCGCGTTGCCGCGCCATCGTCAACGGCCCCATCTGCGTGTCCGGGCTGAACGGATCGCCGACCTTGATCTTCGACACCGCGCCCAGGAACATGTCGAGGAACTCCTGCTTGCGCCGCTCCGGCACCAGAATGCGCGTCAGCGAGAAGCAGACCTGCCCGGTGATCGGCATCGAATAAACCATCAGGCTCGGCAGCGCCGCGGCAAAATCGGCGTCATCGAGCAGGATCGCGGGTGACTTGCCGCCGAGTTCGAGGCTGACGCGCGCCAGCCGCTCCGCGCACACCGCCGCGATATGCTTGCCGGCCGCGGTGGAACCGGTGAACGCGACCTTGTCGACCTCCTTGTGACGCACAAGATAGTCGCCACCCTGGCGTCCGGCCGGCACCAGATTGAACACGCCGGCCGGCAATCCGGCTTTCTCGATGCATTCGGCGAGGATGTAAGCCTCAAGCGGGGTTTCGGGCGACGGCTTCGACACGATGGTGCAACCGGCGGCAAGACTTGCGGCAACCTTGTAGCTCAACAAGACGAGCGGCGCGTTCCACGGCGTGATTGCGGCACAGACCCCGACCGGCTCCTTCACAACCCTCACCCGGCCGCCGTCGTCGCGCTTGCGCTCATCGACGAACGGATAGGTTTCGATCAGGTCGGCGTAGTAGTTGAACAGCGTCGGATTTTGTCCGACCAGCTTCTTGGTCAGCATGATCGGCGCGCCGACCTGCAGCGTCCAGGCATTGGCAATGTCATCGAGGCGTTGCGACAACAACTCCGCGATCTTGCGCAGATAGCCTGCGCGTTCGGACGGCGCCATGCGCGGCCACGGTCCGTTGTCGAACGCATCGCGGGCTTCGGCCACGGCGCGGTCGATATCCGCCCGCCCCGCCTCGGGATAGCTCAGGATCAGTTCCTCGGTGACCGGTGAGATCACGTCGAGCGTCTGCTTCGAAATGGGCTCGACCCATCGGCCACCGATGAACAGCCGATCCGGCGCCGCGGGGACCGGCTTGATCTTCGACATCATGTTCATCGCGCGTCTCCCGCGGACCGCTGCGTGGCCCTAGTTTCTTTGTGATGATTGCCGGGCCAAACTGGCCGCGTGCGGCAACATCGTATCGCAACCCTGCGCGGTGCGCCAATCGGCGCGCCGCACCCCACGTCCTGGTTGGGACGACAAGTTGGGTTCGCCGGTTTGCGCGCTGGGTCAGACGCGCCACAAAACGCGGATTCTGCTTCCGACATCATAGGAATAAAGGCATACAAATGCGTCACCTCGTTCATGAGGGGCGTCAGCCGGTGACGTCTGTTGATGGAGCGTGGTGCGGCGCCCGCGGGTGTGGCTTCGTCGGCCATGCTCCCGGGGAGCCCCGGGACCCCGCTCTACGGGCACTACGACCCGTGCGCGAGGAGCTTGCTGAAGGGCCTGCGCCCCGTTGGCGCAGATACGCAAAGACGCCGCCAAAAAGAGCGCCCGGGACGAGCGCAACCTTGACGCGGGTGCGATGCGCCGTGAGGCGTCCGCGTTCGTGTCAAAGCGAGCGTGGCTTATCAGGAATGCCCTGCGTTTTTCGGCCGCATCATTCCCCTCACCGCTTTCATTTGAGGCAAGGCGCACCAGCGCATTTCAAACAACAGGGCCGTCCAAGCGCGTCCGCTTGGAGCGCTGGAGCGCCGGTCAGCGCACGACGAGCGTTTCGGTTTCGAAGCGCTCGACGAAATACAGGCCGATCCGTCGCGTCAATGTCGCGGCAACGACCGTGGAGACGACAAGACCGAAGGCACCGGCGAATGGCGCGGCGAAGGACAATGTCGTCGCCGTCGCCGCCGCTAGTCCGGTCGGTGTCGCGCCGCCCATGAGGCCGAGCACGATCGACCGCATCTTGTCGCGCTCGAATGCGATCCCGTAAAGATCGCTCAGCACCTTCACCATCCGCAGATTGATGGCGGTCACGCTGGCGACGTTCACGGCGGGCATCGGCACAAGTCCACCGAGACCGGCATACATCTTGTGCCGATCGACAATCTTGAAGGCCAGTTGCAGCCGCCGCTCCGCCTCGCCCTGCGTCAGCGGCGGCAACACGACAAACGAGTCATTCGCCGGCGGCGGCGACGGCTTCCAGTCATCGGCCTCGACCTGGACTGGTTCTTTCGGCGTCGTGGGCTTGGCCGTTACCGATTGCGGCAGCGGCGCCTCGGTGCCGGCTTCGCCCGGAATGTATCGCAAGCCCGATCCGGCCGGCTTGATCGCCTTCGGGAGTTGTTTGCGTGTCATGCGGCGGCCTGCTGCTGACCGAGCACCGCGTCCATCTCGTCCGCGATCGCCGCGATTTCCTTCGCCGCCGGTCCCTTCCAGCTGATCAGGCTGGGTGTCGCGCCCCACAATGACGCTTCCGGATAGGCAACCCGGTTCTGCATCTCGTTCTCCAGCACGGGAAGGCCGGCCTCGGTGAGTTCTGCGCGAATATGCCTCGCTATCACGGAATCGCGCGTCGTCTGGGTCAGGAGGCAGCGATAGAGCGGGCGGCGCCCATCGTTGCGCTCGGTCAGGAAGCCGATGGTATCCAGCGTCCGGTCGACGTCGAACGGCGACGGCTTCACCGGCACCAGAAGGAAGTCCGACGCCGCGACGCAGTCCAGCGTGGTCTTTGCGCGAAATCCCGGCGTGTCGATGATCACCAGTCCGCCGGCAAGCGAGAGCCGGCGCGCGGTCCTGGTTACCTCTTCGGTCGCATCCTCGATGACGGCAACGCCGCCAAGTCCGCGCTCTCGCGCTGCCAGTCCCATGATCGAACGCTGCGGATCCGCATCGATGAGGGTCGGGCGCCGGCCGCGCAAATGCCAGTAGACTGCCAGACAACTGGCAACAGTGCTCTTGCCGCTGCCACCCTTCATCGTGGCCACTGTGATGATCATCTCACGGCCTCCTCGGCAACAGACCCACGCTGTGATTCGTCAACAATGGTACCTAATTTCCGCAGGCAACGCCTACAGCTTGAGGCCCGGACGGCACAGAAAAGCGGTCATGCACAAGGGTGGTCACAGCTTTGTTGAAGGGTCGCTCGGCTTAACGGCCAGACGATGAGCCCATTCGGACCGGCAGGGCTTGAGCCCGATGAACTGAAGCATGTCGGATTCGGGTTCGCCGCAATTCGCGGGCGTCTCGCGGGCGGAAGCACAAGCCCGACACAGAAACGCACAGGCAAAAAAAATAACGCCGTTTCCGAGCTATTCGGAAACGGCGCCAAATTGTCTTTTCAGACAAAACCGTCCGGAGATTACCAGGCCGGGCAAACGGACAGGCCGGTGCACGAACCCAGCGTGTAGTTTGCGGAGGTCTCGGTTCCTGCGGCACTTTCCAGCACTTCGTCGGAAACGTCGAAGCTCAGGATCTCTTGTTCTTTTTGGGTGGTGAGGGTCATGGCGTAAATTCCTTTCATCCGCCAGATGCATAGAAAGTAACGAGGAAACTCGGAGAAATTTCCCCCTGCTGGCAATGCAAGGATTCGCCAAGTGAGGTAAAAAGTCAATCAGTGGTCAGTTTCTCACCACAACGAACCCTTAAAAATCCTGACTAACGATTCATGTCGATTCCCTGACCGTGACACATTGACGACGCGGTCTTGTTCGGCCGGTCGCGCGGTCCGATGCGAAACGGCCTGTTTTTACCGATCGGCGGACGTTATCGCCCGATCCGGCTGCAAAAACAGTGCAGATTGTGTGTCTCTTCGCATCGTGACATTCGTTATGCCGCGGGGGATAAGCGTGCGCGGGGCCCCTGAGACAGAGTGATGGAAGCGTTTTTCGAGCGTTTGATCGCGCGCGCCGCGGCAATTGACGAGCTCCTGTCCGGTGACTTCGAGCCGCTACCCGGTCAGGCCGGCGATCCGGACTTGGCCAAGGCCCGAATCACCGCTTGGTCCCGCGCTTCCGCCAATGGCGACGCCGGGTTGTTTCGCCGCAGGTTGGAACGCGACGGGTTGTCTTACGAGGATGTTCAGCGGCGCCTGTCGGTGGCGGTTCGCGCGGCCCCGCGTCGGCAGTCCGCCTGGGTCGAAGACGCTGCCTGGATCGAATCAGCGCTGCGGAGCCGCTCGTCGGGGCAAACCAGCACGGCTCAGGCGATGGCGCCGCAGGCTTTCGAGCATCTGCTGTTTCCGGTCGTCGAACAGGCCGAAAATCTGCTCTGGAGCGCGATCGGGACACCAGTCCGCCGCCATTTCACCGAAGCCGCGCGTGCCGACCTCCGGCGGATGCTTCTGGACCAGCTGACCGACCTCTGCGTACCGCCGCTGTATGAGCGCTTCTCTGCGGCCCGTGGCGACATGCCGTCCGAAACGGCGCCGACGGGACCCGAGGCGTCGACTGCGCTCTATGACCGGTTTGTCGCGGACATGAAGGATGGCGGCTTCCGCAGCTTGTTCGAGGAGAAGCCGGTCCTCCTGCGATTGCTCGCCACGCTGACCCGGCAATGGATCGACGCCGTCCACGAATTTGCGTTGCGGCTTGACGCCGATATCGACGCGATCCGCCGCGACCTGGTCCGCCGCGACGGCCACGCGTGCGTCGCCCGTATCGCCGGCGATCTTTCGGATCGTCATAATGGCGGTCGCTCGGTCTTCATCGTCACCTTCGAGGACGGCGCCCGGGTCGTCTACAAGCCCAAGGATCTGCGGCTCGATGTCGCCTGGCACGCCTTGATCGGGCGGCTCAATGCATCCAGCCCGCCGCTGGACTTGCGGGCGGCCGACGCGATCGCGCGTGACCATTACGGCTGGGCGGAATTCATCGACCATACCGACGTCGCCGATGAGGCCGACTGCGAGATGTATTTCCGCCGGGCCGGCGCCTGGCTTGCGCTATTCCACTGCTTTGCCGCGACCGACATGCACCAGGAGAACATCATCGCCGCCGGCGACCAGCCCGTGCCGATCGATCTCGAGACCATCCTGCAGCCGCCCGGGGCGGCGCCTAAATCGCAGGAGGCCGAAAGTGCCGCCTCCGATGCCGCCGCCGACATGATCGCGAATTCGGTGATGGCGGTCGGCATCCTGCCCGCTTATGGCCGCGCGCCGGACACGTCGGTGTTTGCGATGGGCGCCCTGACCGCCGACTGGAATTCCAGGGTCAGGATCGCTTGGATCGACATCAACACCGACACCATGCGGCCGACCCGAACCAAGCTGGTCGATACGGCGAACCCAAATTTGCCGCATGTCGACGGTCGTTACGCGCGGTTCCGTGACCATGTCGACGCCCTCGTGGCGGGCTTCGAAGACTATGCCCGGTTCTTGTCGCACTGGACGCGCGGAGCCGATCAGGGACGGCTGTTCGAGGGGTTTGCTGGCGCGGCGGTCCGCAAGGTGGTGCGGCCGACCCGCTTCTATTCGATGCTGCTGCAACGGCTCAAAACCCACCGCAGCATGGACGACGGCGCAGCGTGGTCGGCCCAGGCGGATTTTATCGCCCGACTATCCGACTGGGACGGGGCTTCCGACCCGAACTGGCCGTTCCTTCGCGCCGAACGATCCGCGCTGCTCGCGCTGAACGTTCCGCATTTCGTTTTGCCGAGCGACGGGCATGTAGTCAGCGACTTCGAAGGCCCGGTTGCAACTTTCACCGGACCCACCGCTCTTGAGCGCGCCCAGGCCCGCCTGCGCGATTTCGACGAGCGGGAGGTCGCTTGGCAGACTGCCGTTATTCGGGCCAATACCACACCGACCAGGCCCTCGAACTCCGCCGACGCATTCCGGGCGCTGCTGAAATCGGACGTTGCAGCAACCGACACAGCGTTTGCCTTGGAATCCGATCGCGTCGCAGCCGAAATATCCGATCATGCGATCCGCCGGGGCGGATCGGCGTCGTGGATCGGTCTCGACTGGATGGGCGATGCCGAGGTGTTCCAGCTCGCGCCGCTGGGCCCCGATCTCTACAATGGCGTATCCGGCATCGCGGTCTTCCTGGCGGCGCATTCGGCAGTTGCCGGCCATGCTCCCTCTGCCGAGTTGGCGCTCGCCGCCCTGAGCCATCTGCGCAGGAAGCTGAAGGACCGGAACGCGGCACGGTTCGCCCGTTCGCTCGGGATCGGCGGCGCCACGGGGCTGGGCTCGCTGGTCTACGCGCTGACCGCCATCGCTCGAAGCCTCGACAACGCGGATCTGCTGGCCGACGCCAATGTGGCCTCGGCACTGATCACGGACGAGTTGATCGCGGCGGACAAGCGGCTGGATGCGCTCGGGGGCAGCGCCGGCGCCATTCTCGGCCTGCTGCGGCTTCACCGCGATACGCAGGCGCCCGACGTCCTGGCGCGCGCGATCAGATGCGGCGAACATCTCCTGCGCCAGGAGCGCGCCGGCCCGGAGGGATTACGGAGCTGGGTCGGGCACGGCCTCGGCCCGAACGCCCTCAACGGAATGTCGCACGGCGCCGCCGGCTTCGCTCTGGCGCTGGCATCGCTTGCTGCCGCGACGGGACGTGACGATTTTCAGCAAGCCGCGTCCGAAGCACTCGCCTTCGAGAATTCGACTTACGATGCGGACCGTCGCAATTGGCCGGACCGGCGGCATGCGGACGAACCCGGCTGGGCCTGCCGCTGGTGTCACGGCGCACCGGGCATCGGCCTTGCGCGCGCCGCCCTGCTCAAACAGGGAAGGATGGACCCCGCAACCCTGCGGGACGATATCCGCCACGCCCTCGCCGGTGTGGACAAGGCCTGGCCGACGGAGCTGGACACCCTCTGCTGCGGCACGCTCGGCAATGTCGAATTCCTGTGCGAAGCCGGCGAGGCGCTCGGCCGTCCGGACATTCGCGAGACCGCAGCGAACCGCTTGGCCGCAATCGTCCAGGCTGCCGGGTCAACCGGGGACTATCGCTGGAATAGCGGCGGACAGCGCTTCAATCTCGGCCTGTTCCGCGGTCTCGCCGGCGTCGGCTACACGCTGCTGCGGCAACGCGACGAGAGCTTGCCGAACGTTTTGATCTGGGAATGACCGCGCGCGACGGCTACTCGACCTATCTCAGCTCTTCCGCACATGTGGCGTGGAGCACCGCCTTGAACATATCGAAGGACTGAATTGTCACCCGGCAGGTCCTGGAGTCGCTGACCTTGGCGGTGATGACGTCGCCGGCGGCCGCGAGGTATCGCTGGCCGTTGACGTTCACATTCACGCCCTGGATGGTCGGCGCGCCCATGAGACCGACGGTCACCCCGCCGCCCGCGACGATCAGCGACTGGTTCGGCAACACGACGTAGATGTTCTCCGATGGGACGATGCCATCCAGCACGCCCTGCACGTGGTTCAGACGCGTCTGCAGGGTGAGGATTCGATCCGCGCGCAGGTTCAGTTCTGCGCTGACCTGCTGCCTTTCCTCGCGAAGCTGCTGGATGGTCAGTTCACGCTGCGCCAACTGGCGTCTGGCCAGTTCGCGTCCGGTGATATGCCCGATCAGGGCCACACCCAGGATCAGCAAGGTCTCGATCAGCAGGATGTAGACGCGACGGCGGCGCGTCAGCAATCGCCAGGCCGCCCGCGAACTCAAATCCGCTTCGACCGCACGAGCGGCTTGCGCATTGGCCACGCCTGCCGCCCTCCTCTGTCTGATCCCACGCCACCGCGCCATCTCACCCACCACCGCGATTTCGGGTTTGCCGGACACAACCTGTGATCCGAACTCTGCTGCCCATGGCCTCTGCTACCGCTTCTCAGCCGCCGCCGGCCTGGCCGGCGCTTCGGCGCCATCCTGCTGGCTGGCCGGCCGCGAGCCGCCGGTGATCCGCGACAACACCGACTCGTAACTGGACAGGTCGAAAGGATTGAAGACCGCCGGCTTTTCGCTGGCTTGCGGCTTCGCACCCGGCTTGTTGGCGGCACCGGGCTCCGGCGAATTCGCCGGCTTTTCGCCCGGCCCGGGCGGCGTCTGCGGTGATGCGCTTGGCTGCGGATTCACGTTCACCGCTGCACCCGGCTGGACCACCACCGTGGTCGGCGACGTCACCGTCGGCGGCGTCCCAGTCGGCGGCGTTGCCGTTGGAGCCGCCCCAGTTGTCGGCCCCTGTGGCGGCGCAAACTCCCGCGGCAATGCCTGCGGAGCGAATGCGCGGGGCACCGCCTGCGCCGGGGCATAGGCACCCGGCACGGTGTCGGTCGGCGAAGATGGAACTGCATCCTTCCGCGGCGGCGTTGCGGGCCCCGCAGGCTGGTCGACATTCCCAAGAATGATCGGCAAACCGTCCTTGCCACCGCCGATCACGACGATCTTGGAGTTCTGTGACTGCGACAGGGCGAGCGTGGCCTCGATGCCGCGCCAGCGCAGATACGAATCCGTAATGCCCTGACCGACAGTCTGCTGGAAAGCAGCGATACCATTGGCCTCGATCTGCTTGCGACGCGACTCCTGCGCTTCGCGCTCGACGCGGTAACGGTATTCCTGAATCAGGTAGAATTGCTCGGTCTGGCGGTTAATGGCTGCAACGATGGCCGGGGGCAGCTCGATGCTCAGCACGAGCGTATCGATGATCTGGATCGAGTATTGCAGAACGTCGTTGTAGTTCCTCGGATCCGGCTGCTCCATCGCCTCCGGCTGAACCAGCTTGTTGAGATTGGTGCCGAGAGCCTTGCGGGCGTTGTCGCGGACACGCTCCTGAATCGCTTCGCGGGACGTGTAGACCTCCTGCGCGGTGTATTGCGAAATCACCTGCCGGGTCTGGCTCCCGATCTCGGGACTGACGACGGAATCGAAATAGGCGGGCCCGATGAACTTGTGCAGAACCGCAACCGCGTTGTGCAGCAACTGATATCGAATGTTCATCTGAATGGCGACGTTCACGCCATCCCGCGAGATCGCGTTGTAGGTCTGCGCCGTGGATTGCAGGCGAAGATTGTAGATGAACAGGTGATCCCACGGCCAAACGAGGTGCAGGCCCTCCCCGCGCAATTGCTGCGGATTGAGCATGGTGCCGCGACCGGCGAAGCACCAGCAATAGTAATCGAAGGTGTTGAACCGCTTCCAGAGAACGCCGACATGGCCGCTTGGCACCGTGATGACAACGAAGCGCCAGAGCACCGTCACCGCGAGGAACAGCACCAGCAGCATGAAGGCGAAGCTCGGCAGACGTCGTGTCAGAAAATTCCACGCGCCGCGTCTCCTCGCCGGCGGCGGCGGGTTGCCATCGAGAGTCTCGGGATACGTTGCCATCAGTCGTACCTCATCGAACGCCTTCAGCCGCCCACTGGACGTTCTTCGACAATTCGGCCCTCTTCCATATGTATGCGTCGTCCCGTGAGATTAAGCTCGTCCAGAAAGCGGTCGTCGTGGGTGATGACCACGACGGTCTTTCCGGCGCTTATCATCTCCGGCAATAGCTCATAATAGAACTTGCGCCTGTATTCCGGATCCTGCTCGGCGGTCCACTCGTCTAGCAGCATGATGGGGCGGTTTTCCAGCATACTGACAATCAGTGCGAGGCGCCGGCGCTGGCCGCCGGACAGGTCGAGGGTGCGGAACTCGCCGTCGATCAGGCCGGTCTTGTCCTCCAGCCGGAATTTGGCGAGCAGGTTCGCAAGATCGCTGGGGTCTGCGTCCGGGATCCCGTAAAGCCGCCTGAAGAGGTGATAGTCGTAGAAAATTGCCGAAAACAGCTCGCGATACTCATCCCGGGTCACCTTGTTGACCCGCCTGCCGTCCAGCAGGATGTCCCCCTCTTCGGGATGGTAGAGCCCGGCGAGCACCCGCAGGAAGGTCGACTTTCCCGACCCGTTGCCGCCGGTGATGAAGACTAGCTCGCCCGCGCGCAGGGTGAAATCGATCGGCCCGATATGGAACGCCGCATCGGAATGGCGATCGACATAGCTGAAGACGATGTCGCGCATCTCGATCGTCTTGAAGCTCTTCGGCGACACGATCTCATCGGTCTCCGAGGACACGGTCGAGCGCAGCAAATCTTCCAGCCGCGCGATGCGATCCGCCGCGGCATTGGCATTCATCAGGATCGGGATCGACTGCACCAACGCGAAACATGCGCCGATCACGTAGAGGAGCGCCGCGGTGATCTTTGCGACGGACGTTCCGCCAAGGCTGTCGCTGAATTGCGGCGCCACGAAAACGACGGTGCCCAGCAGGATATACATGTAGCCCTGCGAGTAGGCGATCTGCTTGAACGTCTCCGACTGCGCGCGGATCTTGATGTTGGCAGCGGTCCGCGACACGTTGACGGCGTCGTCGAAAAGGGCGTCGCTGCGCGGGCGGTTGAGCCTGAGTTCCTTGAAGCCATCGAGGAAGTCGGTGATGCGGTCGAATAGCCGCCGCTCATGCTCGGCCGCAAGCGAGCGCTCTGCGGTCAGCCGGCGGCTCCTGAAATGGAAGATCACGCCAGCCATGCTGACGATCAGGACGCTGAGCAGAAACGCAACGATCGAGAGATAGGCTACATAGATCGCGACGAACCCGATCAGCACCGGACCCTGGATCGAGAAGCTGAGCATGTTGCTCGCTTGCGTCAGGATCGCGGCATCGCCGGAAATCGATGCGATGATCCGCGACCGCCCGATGTCCTCGATCGCAAGCAATTCCGAGCGCCGGACATAGTCCATCATCCGGACGCGAAGCTTGTGAATGATGGCCTCGATCTCCGAGGTGATCGTGGTCGAGACATAGACCTGCGTCTTGAAGAACAGGAACAGCGAGACCACGAACAGCGTCGCAGCCCACAGGCTGCCGCGTTCTTCGGTGTCGGCCGCCGCGGCACCTGCGTTGATGGCGGTGAGAATGGCCGCGTTGCTGACGCCGCCGATCACCGACATGAACACCAGCTTCCGCACCGAAGCGTGCATCTCGCGGTGGACAAGCTGAAGGAAGGACATTGCGGTGCTGCCGGCCGGCTATTGTTGCAAGGAGCGCAGCCGGGCCCCGGAAAAAGCCGCGCGCCGGTTTCTATATGACAGGATCAGGGCCGCCGACGCCATTCCGTATTTCGCGACGGGCCGGTGAGCAGAAGCAGGGGCAGAACCACCAGCGGCGTGGTCAGAAGTGCGAGCCCGAACGTGCCCAGGAAGCCCATCCTGCGCCCGATACCGCAAAGCCCGGTGAGCGCACAAAACACGATATAGAGGGCCGCTTCGATCATCGGTCTCATTGGAACAGCCGCCGATTTCGCAATCGCGGCTGCCCTCCGGTTTGATACAGACCCTGCAGGTCAATGGTTGTTTGCCGCCTCCGTCGTGGCGCCAGCAGCGGGCGTTTGCGTCGCTGACACCTTGTTGCGCGAGCGCGAATCCCACTTCTCCTTCTGCACCTTGATGAATTCACGGTAGTCCGGCGGATTGAAGTCGAGCAGCGTGCCGCCCGATTCGAAGTGCTGGACGAACGCCTTGCCAATGGCAAAGGTTGCACCGGCGGCCAGCGCCGGCATCACAAATCCCGACGCGATGGTGCCGATGATCGGGATCGACTTCAGCATGCTGGCCGCGCCGATGCCGCTGGTGGCGGGAATCATCGTGCCAGCGAGTGCCGCGATCACGGCCTTGCCGCTGTTTTCCGAAAACGGCACGTTATAGATTTGCGACAGTCGGCGCAGCATCTGCAACTGGATGCCGGCGACGGCGGCGACATCGACAACCGGCACCGGGACAAGGCCAGCAACGCCGCCCCACAAGGAGAAGCGATCGACGAGCTTGTCCGCCATCTCATGGCGCGCCGCAGGGGTTAGCTCAGGCGCTGCGGTTTCCGGCGCCCCGGGCTTTACCTCTGCCTCTGAAGTCGTTTTTTGTGCCATACGAGAACCCTTTCGGCATGCATGGATCGGCCGCCATCTGATCGAGCGATCCACTCGCCTCAATCTAGCCTGCTCCGAAAAAAAGCTATCATGGCGGGTTGCCACTGCCAAGCGCTGGCGCCGGGCGTTACATGCTTGCAAACCAAAGAGTTATCGTCGCTGCCAGGAAGGCTCCCCGGACGTGTGTCGTTCACCCTTGCCTCGTGTGAACCGATACCCATAATATTTGCCTGACGGGACATTCCGGAGGCGAGATGCGGTCACAGCTTTCAGACACTGGTCCCCGGCAGGAACGGCGAGCCTGGGAAGCCCCTGCGATTGTCGAAGTGCCGATCGGGACGACGACGAAAGCCGCTGTAACCGGACAATTGCCTCCCCACCCGCCCGAACCGGCTCCCACCTCGCCGTCATCCAAGCTCGGTTTTGCTTTCGAAATGTCGTTTCCGCTGTCGGCTCGGACCGAATAACGGCTGCCAGTCGAACCCAGCCTGATGGCGAAGACTTTCCGCTTCGGCTAGTTTGCCGCCTCAGGCCGGCGATTTGTGGAGCCTGTTGAGCGTGGGTGTGACGATTGACAGCATCCTGGTCCGCGACCGGACCCTCCCCGCGGCAGATCTCGATGGCCGCATGGTCGTCCTGAGCCTCCAGTCGGGCACCTATGTCAGCTTCAACGGAGTGGCGAGCGAAATCTGGCAGATGCTGTCCGAACCGCGCCGGGTCGGCGACATTTTCGACAGCCTGTCACAAAACCATGATGTCGATGCCGCGACCTTGTCGCATGACGTGTTGCCTTTCCTTCAGCGCCTGATCGAACGCCGGCTGGCCCGGCACATCGATCGAGACGCCTCGCGATGAAGCCCCGGACAAGGCGGCGAATCCACTTGCGCGAGGCAGCGATCATGCTGCTGCTGGCGCGGCTCGCAGTGCGGGTCTTGCCTCCGGCCCGCCTGTTTGCCTGGGCGGATCGTCCGCCGAGGCGGCTGAACCGCTTTGCAGGCGATGACGTACACTGGATCGCCTGGGCGATCGAGCACAGTGCGACGCGGCAGCGGATGGACAGGATGTGTCTGCCCCGCGCACTGGCCGCGCATGCGATGCTCCGCCGACGCGGAATCGCAAGCCGGCTATGCCTCGGTGTCGCACGCAGCGGCGAAGACCTTGCCGCTCATGCCTGGATCGAGGTCGGCGAACAAAAAATCATAGGCGACGATGGCGACGGCGGGTTTACGCAACTTGCCGCATTCGGCAGCCTGCGATGAATTGACCGGCAGCCTCACATGAGCGGTATCGCGGGCATGCTGCGTTTCGATGGCCAACCGGTCAGCCGCAGCGAACTCGATCGGGCGGCGAACGCCCTTCGCGCCCATGGGCCCGATCGATCCGATATATCCATCAGCGGCAGCATCGGCTTTGTCCATGTGCTGATGCGGATGACGCCCGAGGATCGCGCCGACCATCAGCCCTATCGGGGACAAAGCGGAGCGATGATCACCGCCGACCTGCGGCTCGACAACCGCGAGGACATCCTCCGCCGCATCGGGCTATCGAACCAGGACGCGATGACCTGGCCGGATTCGCGGGTTCTGCTGAGTGCGTGGGAACGGCTTGGCGACGCCGTCTGGCCGATGCTGCGTGGCCCATTTGCGGCGGCGATCTGGAATCCGCAGCAACGTCTCCTGACGCTGGCCCGAGACCACATCGGGCTCAATGTCGTCATGTGGCATCGAAGCGAGCGCTTCTTCGCTTTCGCCACCATGCCCAACGGCTTGTTCGCGATGAATGCGGTCCCGCGCGAATTGAGCGAGGAGAAGTTCGCCGATTTTCTTGTGCTCAATCATGCCGAGCACACGACTACGATCTACCGTGACATTTTCCGTGTTCCGCCCGCGCATGTCATGCAGGTCGATTCCGGCGGCGCCACAAAGCTTCTGCCATACTGGTCGGTGCGCGACATCCGTCCCGTACGATTGCCGTCGGACCAGGATTACGCCGAAGGCTTGCGCGAAAGACTTAATGTCGCGGTACGGCGGCAGATGCGAAGCGCTCATCCGATCGGCTGCCTGCTCAGCGGCGGACTGGATTCGTCGTCTGTTGCCGCGCTTGCGGCGCGTGCACTTCACGAGAACAAGCAACGGCTCGCCGCCTTCACCGGCGTTCCGCGCCGCGGGTTCGACGCACCGGTCGCAGCCGGACATTACGCGGACGAAACGCTTTATGTCGACGCCATCGCCAGGGCGGCAGGCAATATCGATGTGACTTACGTCGTGAACACTGCCGCTGACGACTTCGCCGAAATCGACCGGTTTTTCATCGCGCTCGAAGGGCCGGTTCGAAACCCGACCAATCTCGGCTGGGTGCTGGCCATCCTGCGGCTTGCGCGCCAGCAAGGCCGCCGCGTGCTGCTCGGCGGCCTGCGCGGCAATTCCACGATCAGTTGGAGCGGCTGGTCGCAGGCGGCCGCGCACCTCAAACGCGGACGCTGGCTGACCGCGCTTCGCCAGTGGAGGCTCTACTATCGCCGCACGCCGCACTCGCGCTGGGCGACGACACGAAACCTCTTCATCGAACCGCTGATATCGCAATGGCTCTCCAGCGAGCGACGGCATCCACGCCGTGTCGCGCCATGGCAGCAGCATTCGCCGATCCGGCCGGAATTCGCAGCGGCGATGGGCGTCGACGCACGCGCGCGAACGAACCGGCACGATTTTCTTTATCGCACGCGTTCGGACGAGCGTATCCAGTCGCTGCTGCAGGCCGATTATGCCGGCGACTGGTATGCGGCGGAGAAAGCGCTGACAGGCGTGGAGGTCCGCGATCCGACCGCAGACATCGATGTCGTGTCCTATTGTTTCGGCGTACCGCCGGAGCAATATCTGGCCGAAGGCACCGATCGTTCGCTGATCCGGCGCGCGATGTGGGGGCTGCTTCCGGACGCCGTCCTGACCAACAATTTGCGCGGGCTGCAGGATGCGGATTGGCATGAGAGATTTTCAGGCCGGCGCAACCAACTGGCGTCCGAGATAGAAGCCCTTTCGCGCTCGCCGCTGGCAAGCCGCGCGATCGACCTTGCCCGTCTTGAGCGCGCCGTGTCGAACTGGCCGACAGACGGCTGGCATCGTCCCGAGACATTCACCGAATACAATCTGGCGCTGATGCGCGGGATTGCCGGCGGCCGCTTCCTGCGCTGGTTCGAGTCGGCAAATTGACGCAAACGCGGTACGGTGGCCGGATTGAGGACAGGCGCCTGTGAATTCGGAACCTGACAGCGACAGCTTCTATGACCGCGTCCCGGTGTTTCGCGGTTTTCCGCGCGTCCTGGACGAGACATTGTATCAACCGCTACCGCCGGATTGGGTAATCGGCACGACCGATGTCGTCGGCTCCACCCGCGCCATCCAGGATAATCGCTACAAGGCGGTCAACATGGCCGGTGTGGCGGGCATTGCCGCCGTGGTCAATGCAATCGGCCGTGAGTTTCCGTTTGTATTCGGCGGCGACGGCGCGAGCTTTGCCGTGCCCCCCTCCGCCGCCGAGGCCGCGCGCGCGGCGCTGGCTGCGACCTTACGCTGGGCGCAGGAGGAAATGTCACTCGAATTGCGTGGCGCCATGGTGCCGGTCGAAGAGTTGCGCGCGAGCGGACTTGATGTCCGCGTTGCCCGCTTCGGACCATCTGAAGACGTGAACTACGCCATGTTCATGGGCGGCGGACTTGCCTGGGCCGAGGCGGCGATGAAGCGTGGTCTGTTCGCGGTGGCGCCGGCGCCGCCCGGCACGCGACCCGATCTGAGCGGGCTGTCCTGCCGCTTTGAGGAAATGCCTTCGCTGCACGGTGTCGTGCTGGCGCTGCTGGTGGTTCCGGGCGCGCGAGGTAACGACGGAAGCTTCCGCCGCGTGGTGGAGGACCTGATCCTGCTGTCCGAGCAGAGAGGCCACGCGCCCGTCCCCGAGCAGGGACCGAAATTCGGCTGGCAGGGCGTGGACATGGAGGCTCGCGTATCGCGCCGTACCGGCATTCCGTTGTTCATCCGGCGCAGCGCGGCATTCCTTTTGACGTCATTCTACTACCTGGTCTTTCGCTTCCGCCTGCGCATCGGACAATTCATTCCCGCGGTCTATCTGAGGCAGCTTGTTGCCAATTCCGACTTCCGCAAATACGACGATGCCCTGCGCATGATCATCGACTGCACGCCAGAACTCGCCGAGGAAATCGAACGCAGGCTCGCTGCCGCCGCGCGCGCGGGATCGGTCCGCTTCGGATTGCATCGCCAGCAGGCTGCGATGATGACCTGTTTCGCGCCCTTCCCGACGCACTCGGATCACATGCATTTCGTCGACGGAGCGTCCGGCGGGTATGCGCTGGCGGCGGCGGCCCTGAAAAGCGCGGATCAGGACGCCACTAGCGCTGACCGGATTGAGGGGGCGTGATGGCGGGTAACTTGCCGATCGACGGCCGGCGGCTGTGGGACGACCTGATGCAGCTCGCCGAGATCACCGATCCGGGCAAGCCCTATACCCGCCGCTCGTTCTCCCCGCTATTCGACCAGGGCCGGATCTGGCTGCGCCAGCGCTTTGAAGCGGCGGGCCTGGAAACGCGCATTGACAATGCGGGCAATCTCATCGGCCGCCGCGCCGGCTCAGACCCAGCCGCCGGCACGATTCTGATCGGCTCGCATTCCGACTCGGTGCCATCCGGGGGCCGCTTCGACGGGCCGGCCGGTGTGCTCGCCGCACTCGAAATCGTCCGCTCGCTTGCGGAATCGGGCGTCGTGCTGCGCCACGCAATCGAGGTGATCGACTTTCTCGCCGAGGAGCCGAGCGAATTCGGCCTGTCGTGCATCGGCAGCCGCGGCATGGCCGGCGTCCTTGACGACGGGATGCTGCGATATACCGACCCGTCAGGCGAGGTGCTCTCGCACGCGATCGACCGGGTCGGCGGAAATGTCGCGGCACTCGCGACGGCAAAGCGCAGCGACATCGCCTGCTTTTTCGAACTGCATATCGAGCAGGGGCTCGTGCTTCAGGACGGCCGGCTCGATGTCGGCATCGTGACGGCGATCGTCGGGATCACCCGTATCGAAGTCGTGTTTCGGGGCTCGGCCGATCACGCTGGAACCACACCGATGCATCTGCGGCGCGATGCGTTTACGCCGGCGGCCAAGACTGCCGTGTTCGTCGACCGGGTCGCCCGCGAATTCGTTTCCCGCAAGGAAGGCCTGTTCGTCGCCACCATCGGAATCGTCTCGGTCTCGCCGGGTGCGTCGAATGTGGTGCCGCAGGAGGCGCGCATCGTCATCGATGCGCGCTCCGAAAATCGCGCCCTGATGGACGAGTTTCTCGCGCTGCTGGATCGTGAGACCCGTACATTCGCGAGCGAGAGCCGCACCGAACGCGCCGTGTTCGCGAGACTGTCCGACACCAACCCGACCGCCTGCGATGCTCGCCTGCGCGGATTATTGCGGGACAGCGCGAATGCGCTTGGCTTCACCAGCACCGACATCGCCTCCGGCGCCGGACACGACGCCGCCTTCGTGGCGCGGATCGCGCCGTCGGCCATGTTGTTCATCCCCTGCCGTGACGGAAAGAGCCACGCGCCGGAGGAATGGGCGGAGCCTGATGCGCTGGCCGCCGGCACCGCGGTGATCGCCGAAGCGGTGCTGCGCTTCGACCGCGGCAGTTCAACAGGCTGAAAGCCTAGATCGCGACAAACGGATTGTCGCGGTCGCGCCGATAGACCAATTCGCCTGCGACATAGGTGGCCTGCACGGCACGATCGTCGCCGAGCGTCATCTGGATGAACAGGGCTTCCTCGAAATCCCTCGCGAATTGCATCCGATACTCGATCAGCGGCGTGGATTTCATATCGAGAACCACCAGATCGGCCTCCATGCCAGGCGCGATGCTGCCGATCTTGTCGTCCAGGTACATCGCATGCGCGGTGCCGCGCGTCGCGACGTAATAGGCGTGTCCGGCGGACAAGGCGTGGCCGTTCATCTGCGCCGCCTTGTAGGTCTCGCCCAATGTCGCGAGGATCGAAAACGATGTGCCGGCGCCGATATCGGTGCCGAGACCGACGCGGACCGGGCGCTCCTGTTGCATTGCCCGGGCGATATTGAAGCAGCCGCTGCCAAGGAAGAAGTTCGACGTCGGGCAATGCGCGATCGCCGAACCGGTGCGATGCATCACCTGCATCTCGTCGTCAGTCAGATAGATGCCGTGTCCGAACACCGCGCGCGGCCGGCACAGCGAATAATGATCGTAGACATCGAGATAGCCATTCCGCTCCGGGAAAAGCTCCCTGATCCACGTCACCTCTCGTTGGTTCTCGGACACATGGGTCTGCATGAAACAGTCCGGATGCTCGTTGCAGAGCGCGCCGGCGGCCTCCAGCTGCTCGCGCGAACTGGTCGCGGCGAAGCGTGGCGTGATGGCGTACATCAGCCGGCCGCGATTATGCCATTTCGCGATCAGCGCCTTCGACTCGTCGTAGCCCGACTGTGCCGTATCCCTGAGTTTCTCCGGCGCGTTGCGGTCCATCAGGACCTTGCCGGCGGCCAGCCGCATGCCGAGCTTCTCCGCCTCCTCGAACAGCGCATCGACCGACTGAGGATGAACCGTGCAATAGACGGAGCCGCTGGTGATCCCGTTCCTCAGATTTTCGCGCAGAAACATCTTGGCGACGCCGCGCGCAAACTCCTTGTCGGAATATTTCTGCTCGACCGGGTAGGTGTACTTGTCGAGCCAGTCGAGCAACTGGTCGCCATAGGCGGCGATCATCGGCGTCTGCGGAAAGTGCACGTGGCTGTCGATGAAGCCCGCCGAAATCAGCGCGTCGGGGCCGTAATTCCTGATGTCCGTCCCCGGCGGCAACAACGGCTCGATCGCGGCTGCCGGACCGAAATGCGTGATCAGTCCATTGTCCATCGCGACGATGGCGTCCGGCTCATGGACCATCGTGCTGTCGAACCCGCTCTTGAACGGATCGCCCGTATAGGTGAGCACCGGACCACGAATCGCTGTCGGCATTTCAAACTCCGCGGCAACGGATCAGGTCTCTCAATGCCACGATCGGCGTAAACATTAAGTCATCGTCTACACGGCTGCCAGGCCTGTTAGTCCGGCGCATTGCGTGCGGCTATTGCGGCCGCTCCGTCTCGACCTCCGACAGGGTGGCCCAGCCGGGACCGCTGGTCGGCGGAGTCATCTCGTCCTGCACGTTCTTGTGGCGAAAGATATGCGCCTTGGCCACCATGTTGGCCGTGACCGGGGCCGTCAGAAACAGGAACAGCGAGATCATCAGTTCGTGCGCCGTCGGCAAATTGTGAAACAGCAGAAAATACACCATCGACGCGATCAGCAGCGCACCGATGCCGAGCGTGGTCGCCTTGGTCGGCGCATGCAGCCTGCGCATCGTATCGGTCAGTTTCGCAAGGCCGAACGAACCGACGAAGAGAAAAAATGCGCCGGTGACGATCAGCGCCGAGACAAGGATTTCGCCTACCAACTGCATGACGTCTACTCGATCACATTGCCGCGCAACAGGAACTTGCAGAAGGCCACGGTCGAAATGAAGCCGACCATGGCAAACAGCAACGCGGCCTCGAAATAAATCGTCGTGCCGAACAAAATCCCGGCCAGCACGATCAATCCGATCGCGTTGATCACCATCGTATCGAGCGCCAGGATGCGATCGGTGGCGTCGGGACCAGCCCAGAGCCGGTACAGGTTGAGCATGACGGACACGGCGATTGCGATCAACGCAACTATGGATGCCATTGCTATCATTCGAAAATCCTCATCAGCCGGCTTTCGTAACGGGATTTGATTGACGCGACCGTGCCCTCCGGATCGTCGGTCTCGAGGCAATGAACCAGCAGGGAATGGCCGTCGGCGCTGAGATCGGCGCTCACGGTGCCGGGCGTCATCGTGATCGTTCCCGCCAGCACCGCGATGGCTTCGGGCGACTTCAAGTCGAGCGGGATCGTGATGAAGCGCGAGCGCAGGCTTTCGCTGCGCCTGAACAACACCAGGTAAGCCACCTGCACATTGGACACGACGATGTCCCAGAGCACGACAAGGCCATACTCCATGATCGCAAGCGGATTGCGGATCTTCGGACGGCCGGGCCAATACGGGCTGCTGATCTTTGCAATTGCAACGCCGAGGATCAGGCCGAACACGAAATTGCCGATCGAGAAGTCGTTCACCAGCAGCACCCAGACCACGGCCAGGGTCAGGCTCAGAAGCGGATGCGGAAAGATGCGCATGAGCAAAGTCATGGCGTCACCATCGCAGCGGTGCGGGGCGCGGATTTGAGGACCGCGTCGATGTAAAGCTGAGGCTCAAGCAGCTGCTTTGCGGTCGCAGTCATGTCCGACATGGCGGGGCCGGCGAAACCGGACAGCGCGGCCATCGCTCCAATCAGCACGGCGATGACGACGATTGGCAATGTCCGGAACCCGGTCTTGCCCGGATCGCCGAGCAACCGATCCGGCGCGGTCCAGAATGTCCGGATGCCGGCGCGGGCGAAGCTCAGGATCAACAGAAGACTCGTGATCAGGATCGCCGGCCATACGAGAGAGGCCTCCCCGCTCGCCCGCGCTGCGTCGAGGATCAGGAGCTTGCCCAGGAATCCGGCCAGCGGCGGCATGCCGACCATCGCGATCGCAAGCAGGAAATACAAGCCGCCGAGCAACATGACCTCGCCGCTCAGTCCGGCAGGCTCTACTGAAGCGGGGCGAACCTCCGGACGATGCACCAGAATGCCGGCCAGCAGAAACAGGCCGGCGCTCGTCAGGGTGCTCTGCACCGCATAATAGAGCGCCGCTGAAAGGCCATCGCCGCTGCCAAGTCCGACTGCAATGAGCAACGTGCCCATCGACGCGATGACCGAATAGGCGACCAGGTCGCTGAGCGCGCGGCTTGCCAGCATGCCGAATGTGCCAATCACGAGCGTGAGGATTGCGGCAGGCATGATCCATGGCAGCGCAATGCCCGCAAGCGGACCGGCATCGGCGCCGAATATCAGGGTGTAAACGCGAATGATCGAATAGGCGCCGACCTTGGTCATGATTGCAAACATGGCTGCGGCCGGCGGCGAAGTGGAGCCATAGGTCGGCGGCAGCCACCAATGCAGCGGCACCATCGCCGATTTGATCGCAAAAACCGTGAACAGCAGCAGCGCGCCCGCGGACAGCAGCGCCTCGTTGCCGGCGGCGACGTTCCGAACCTTGATCGCGAGATCGGCCATGTTGAGCGTGCCGGTCACTGCATAGATGGTGCCCACGGCGAACAGGAAAACGGTCGACCCGATCAGGTTGATCGCCACGTAATGAAAGCCGGCTTTCAGGCGGCGCGCTCCGCCGCCATGCAGCATCAGTCCGTACGACGCGATCAGCAGCACCTCGAAGAACACGAACAGGTTGAAGAGGTCCCCGGTCAGGAAAGCGCCGTTGACGCCAAGAAGCTGGAACTGGAACAGCGCATGGAAATGGCGGCCGAGCTGGTCCCATCTGCCGAGCGACGCGATCAGAACGCCGGTCCCCAGCACACCCGCCAGCAACAGCATTGTCGCCGCCAGGCGGTCTAGCACTAGAACGATACCGAATGGCGCCGGCCAATTGCCGAGCAGATAGACGCGGGTCTCACCATCGGCAGCCAGCGCATAAAGCCAGGCGGCGACGGCCAGTTGCAGCATGATCGCGACCACCGAGGTCACGCGCTGCACCCTCAGCCCATAACGCGACACCAGCACAAGCAATGCGGCTGCCATTGCCGGAATTGCGACCGGCAGGATCATGCCCTGGTTCATCGCCGGGGCTCCTTCGGCCGGGCCGCCACGTCATCGTCGGAGCCACCACCGAGCGAGACGTCATCCGAGCCGGTCTCGAGAAAGGCGCGCAGCGACAGCACGACGATCAGCGCCGTCATGCCGAAGGTGATGACAATCGCAGTCAACACCAGCGCCTGCGGCAGCGGGTCGGTATAACCCGTCGCGCTCTTTGAAATGATCGGCGGCAGGTCGATCACCAGCCGGCCCATCGCGAACAGGAACACATTCACCGCGTAGGACAAAAACGACAATCCGATCACGACCGGAAATGTGCGCCGCTGAAACAGCAGATAGATGCCAACGGAGGTCATCGCCCCGATCGCCGTCGCGAGCAGCAACTCCATGCTCATGACGGCCTCCCCGCTGCCAGGTTGGAGGCTTCCTCGGCGCGATTCTCGACGCGGGATATTGTCGCCAGCGACAGGATGCAGGTCCCGAGCACCGTGAAGAACACGCCAACATCGAACGCCATGGCGGAGGCCAGTTCAACCTCGCCGAAGAGCGGCAAGTCGAAATAGCCGAAGGTCGAACTCAGGAAGGGGCGATCGAACAGCAGCGACGCCAGGCCGGTCGCGCCGGCGATGGCGACACCGCCGCCGATCATCAGATGCGCATCCATTCGCGCGCGCTTCTGCGCCCAGAGATAGCCGCTCGCCATGTATTGCATGAGATAGGCGATGGCGACGATCAGCCCGGCGATGAACCCGCCGCCGGGCAAGTTGTGCCCGCGAAGCAGAATGTACACGCCGGTCATCAACGCCAGCGGCAGCACCACGCGCGTGATCACGATCATCATCAACGGATGCGGATCGAACGCCTGGGGCCCGAACCGCGTGGCCGCGAGCCGCCGCCCGGACGCTCCGTGCAGAGCGGCGTCAAGCAGGGCAAAGATCGTCAGCGCAGCGATCGCAAGAACGATGATTTCGCCGAACGTATCATAGCCGCGGAAATCGACCAGGATCACGTTGACGACGTTGGTGCCGCCGCCGCCGGGCTTGGATTGCGCGACATGGTAGTCCGAGATCGTCTCAAAGCCGCGGGTGAGAATGGCATAGGCCAGCGCAGCCACACCGGCGCCGACGATCAGCGCAAAAGCGCCGGCGCCGAGGCTGGCACGCCGCGGCAAATCGTTCGCGCTGATGCGGGGAAGCAGGTTGATCGCCAGCAGCAACAGGATGGTCGTGACGACCTCGACCGAGATCTGCGTCAGCGCGAGGTCTGGAGCGGAGAACTGCAGGAAGGCGAGAGAGACGATCAGCCCGACCACACTGGTGATGATCAGTGCGAACAGCCGGTCGTGATGGCGGGCGACGATCAGGATGCACGCCGCGATCAGCGCGAGCCAGCCGGTGACTGCCGGCAGGTTGACAGGAAGCGTCGGCCGCGTGCCCGGCGCATACGGTGAGGTCAGGAAGCCGGCGAAACCGAAAACGCAGACCGCAGCGACCGTGACCCCGAAATAGCGTGGCAGGCTGCCATTATCGAACGCTGCCATCAGCCGCCGGGAGAAAACAACGATGCCGGCGATGGTGGCCTGGAACATGGTCATGGCGTCCGGCCGGGGCACGGCCAGACGCAGTCGGTTCACCTGTGCGTACAGGAGATAAAGCAGCAGTCCGCCGAATGTGGCGATGAGGCTCATGATCAGCGCAGGCGTGATCCCGTGCCAGATCGCGAGATAGTAATCGGGAAGCGCGCCGCCCGCGGTTGCAAGCGCCGTACGCTCGACGATGGCACCGGCAAAAATCTGCGGCACCAAACCGATGGCGATCACCGGAATGACCAGCAGCGCGACCGGCAGCCACATTCCGAACGGAGGGTCGTGCGGATGATGAGCGTAATCATCGCGCTTGCGGCCAAAAAACACGGCGAAGATCAGCCGCGCCGAATAGGCCGCGGAGAACAGGCCGCCAAGGGTGGCGAATACCGGAAACAGCCAGGCCTGCCCGGCATAAACCGTGGTCGCCGCCTCCTCCAGCATCAACTCCTTGGAGAGAAAGCCGTTAAGCCCGATCATGCCGGCCATCGACGCCGCGGCGATGATCGCCAGCGTGGCGGTGATCGGCATCACATGGATGAGCCCGCCGAGCTTTCGGATGTCGCGGGTGCCGGTCTCATGATCGACAATGCCCGCGCTCATGAAGAGCGCAGCCTTGAAAGTCGCGTGGTTGAGCACATGGAAGACCGCCGCCACCACCGCCATGCGGGTCGACAAACCGAGCAGCATCGTCAGCAAGCCGAGATGGCTGACCGTCGAAAAGGCCAGCAGCGCTTTCAGGTCGTCCTTGAATATCGCGATCCATGCCGCGACGACCATCGTCACGAGTCCGGTCATGGACACGATCAGGAACCATTCCGGCGTGCCCGACAGCGCCGGCCACAGACGCGCCAGCAGGAACACGCCCGCTTTCACCATCGTGGCGGAATGCAGATAGGCAGAGACCGGCGTCGGCGCCGCCATCGCATGCGGCAGCCAGAAATGGAACGGAAACTGCGCCGACTTGGTGAAAGCACCGATCAGAATAAGCAGAAGCGCGGGCAGATAAAGCGGCGATGCCTTGATCTGTTCGCCGCGCGTCAGGATCTCGCTGATCTCGAAAGTGCCGGCAATGTTGCCGAGTAGCAGCATGCCGCCCATCAGCGCAAGACCGCCACCGCCGGTGACGATCAGCGCCATCCGTGCGCCAGCGCGCGATTCCGGAAGATGGTACCAATAGCCGATCAGAAGAAATGACGTGAGGCTCGTAAGCTCCCAGAACACAATCAGCAGAAGGATATTGTCGCTCAGAACAATGCCGAGCATCGACCCCTGAAACATCAGAAGATAACAGAAGAACCGGCCGACCGCATCGTTGCGGCTCAAATAGAAGCGCGCATAGAGGATGATCAGCAGCCCGATCGACAGGATCATGGCTGCGAAAAACAGCCCGAGTCCGTCGGCGAAAAACGAGAACGACAAGCCGAGCTGCGGCAGCCACTCGAACCGGCTATGCGGCACCCCGCCCGAATAGACCTGCGGGACCAGCGTCAGCAATATGATCAGCGACAGCGCAGAGACGCCGGCGGTGACCACGGTGCAGACGTTGCGGCCGGCACGGATGGCCAGGGGCGGCAGCAACGCCCCGATGAAAGGGATCAGAACGATAAGCGCAAGTTTCATGGAAGCTTGGATGGGTGCGGTCGCAGGTCGAGCATGGAAAGGAATTCACTTTTCTTATCGTCAACCCAGCCTTTTCTGCCAACCCCGCCTTTAGGGCGACGCTTTTCAAACTCCATCGCCGCTCAGCGACAGATGGCCGCATGGTTGCAAGCCGCGGATCAAATTGCGAGCACAAAAACAACCCAGGCCGCCGAACCGTTGGAAGTTGGGGACAGGTGGGTATCAATCCAGGGGCCGAACTCAATCCCAGGTCAGCGCGCCGCCATTCTGATATTCGATGACGCGGGTCTCGAAGAAGTTCTTTTCCTTCTTGAGGTCCATTGCCTCCGACATCCACGGAAACGGATTGTCGGTCTCTGGAAAGACCGAGACCAGCCCGAGTTGCGCACAGCGCCGGTTGGCGATGAAATGCATATACTGCTCGCACAATGCTGCGTTCAGCCCGAGGAAGCCACGCGGCATGGTATCGCGGCCATAGGCGACCTCCAGTTCGGCCGCTTCGCGCACCATTCCTGCGACCTCAGCCTGAAACTCGCGCGACCAAAGATGCGGGTTTTCGATCTTGATCTGATTGATGACATCGATGCCGAAGTTGAGATGAATGCTCTCGTCGCGCAGGATGTATTGGTACTGCTCGGCGATGCCCACCATCTTGTTGCGCCGGCCGAGCGAAAGGATCTGCGCAAAGCCGGTATAGAACCACATCCCTTCGAAGATCACATAGAAGGCAATGAGATCGCGCAGGAACGCGCGGTCGGATTCCGGTGTCCCGGTCTTGAAGTCAGGATCGTCGAGATGCTGTGTGTGCTTCAGCGCCCAGGCGGCCTTGTCGGTGATCGAAGGCACCTCGCGGTACATGTTGAAGAGCTCGCCCTCGTCGAGCCCGAGGCTTTCGACGATGTACTGGAAAGTGTGCGTATGCACCGCCTCCTCGAATGCCTGGCGCAGAAGATATTGCCGGCATTCCGGGTTCGTGAGGTGCCGGTAGATCGCGAGCACGATGTTGTTGGCAACCAGGCTTTCTGACGCCGCGAAGAAGCCCAGGTTGCGCTTGATCGCGCGCCGCTCGTCCTCGGTCAGGCCGTCGCGGGACTTCCACAGCGCGATGTCGGCCTGCATCGACACCTCGGTCGGCATCCAGTGATTGTTGCAGCCGGCGAGGTATTTCTCCCAGGCCCATTTGTACTTGAGCGGAAGCAACTGGTTCACATCGGCTCGGCAATTGATCATTGCTTTCTGGTCGATCGAGACCCGTCCGCCCTCGCGGTCGATCGCCCCGAGCCCCGTCGGCTCCGCCGAGGGCTTTGCGAACACGATCAGCGGCGCCGGTATCGCGGGCTTTGCGTCAGTATCGGACCAGTCGAGCATGATGGTTTTCCCCCTTGTTCTTGTCGCTACGCGAAATGCATCACTGGCAGGCTTCACAATCCGGATCATCGATGCGGCATGACGGCATCGCATCGGGCATCATTGCGCTCTTGGTGAAGACGGCTGACACGGCCGACACCGCATTGAGCTTTCCGTCCGTGCCCTTCAGCGTCGATTTTTCGACATGCGTCGCCGAGCGCGAGCGCAGGTAATAGGTGGTCTTCAGCCCGCGCTGCCATGCGAGCCTGTACAGCGCATCCAGCTTCTTCCCTGAGGGATTGGCGATATAGAGATTGAGCGACTGAGCCTGGTCGATCCACTTCTGGCGGCGCGCAGCGGCCTCGATCAGCCATGCGCTGTCGATCTCGAACGCGGTCGCATAAAGCGATTTCAGATCGTCCGGGATCCGGTCGATCTGGCCCGCGACGCCATCGAAGTATTTCAGGTCCGACACCATCACCTCGTCCCACAAGCCTCGCGCCTTGAGATCGCGGACCAGGAAGGCATTCACCACGGTGAAATCACCCGACATGTTCGATTTCACGTACAGGTTCTGGTAGGCCGGCTCGATCGACTGGCTAACGCCGCAGATGTTCGAGATCGTCGCTGTCGGCGCGATCGCCATCGTGTTCGAATTGCGCATCCCGACGGCCTTCACCCGCTCCCGCAGGCCTTCCCAGTCCAGCCGCTCCGAGCGGTCGAGATCAAGCGTGCTGCGGGCGTCCGCTAGCAGCTCGATCGAATCGATCGGCAAAATCCCCTTCGACCACAGCGATCGGTCATAGCTTGGATAGCGCCCGCGCTCGGCGGCAAGATCGGCAGACGCCGATATGGCATGGAAAGAAATCGCCTCCATGCTCTCGTCCGCAAAGCGCACCGCCCCCTCCGAGGCATAGGGCAAGCGGAGCATTTGCAACGCATCCTGGAAGCCCATGAGGCCGAGCCCGACCGGCCGGTGGCGCAGGTTCGAACGCCGAGCTTCCGGTATCGTGTAGAAATTGATGTCGATGACGTTGTCGAGCATGCGCATTGCGGTCTTGACCGTGCCGCCGAGTTTGTCGTGGTCGAGGCCTTGCGGCCCGATATGAGCCGCGAGATTGACCGAGCCGAGATTGCAGACCGCGACTTCGTCATTTGACGTATTGAGCGTGATCTCGGTGCAGAGATTGGACGAGTGCACCACGCCGGCATGGCGTTGCGGCGATCGGATATTGCAAGGATCCTTGAACGTGATCCAGGGATGCCCGGTCTCGAACAGCATCGTCAGCATGCGGCGCCAGAGATCGGCGGCGCGCACCTGCTTGAAGACTTTCATCTCTCCGCGCGCGGCTTTGGCCTCATAGGCTTCGTAGGCCGCCTTGAAAGCGTGGCCGAAAAGGTCGTGCAGGTCCGGCGCTTCGTCGGGTGAGAACAGGGTCCATGCCCCGTCGGCTTCGACCCGCTCCATGAAAAGGTCCGGCACCCAATTGGCAGTGTTCATGTCGTGCGTGCGCCGGCGGTCGTCGCCCGTGTTCTTGCGGAGATCGAGAAACTCCTCGACGTCGATATGCCAGGTTTCCAGATAGGCGCAGACGGCACCCTTGCGCTTGCCGCCCTGGTTGACCGCGATCGCCGTATCGTTTGCGACCTTCAGGAACGGCACGATTCCCTGGCTTTCGCCATTGGTCCCCTTGATGTGGGCGCCAAGACCGCGGACGCGGGTCCAGTCGTTGCCGAGACCGCCGGAGTATTTGGCCAGCAGCGCGTTGTCCTTCACCGACTTGAAGATGCCGTCGAGATCGTCCGGAACGGTGGTCAGGAAACACGACGAGAGTTGTGGACGCAGCGTGCCGGCGTTGAACAGCGTCGGCGTCGACGCCATGAAAGCGAACGACGACAGCAGGTTGTAGAACTCGATCGCCTTGCCCTCTCGGTCAATCTCCCGCAAGGCAAGCCCCATCGCCACGCGCATGAAGAACGCCTGAGGCAGTTCGATTCGTGTGCCGCGGACATGCAGGAAGTAGCGGTCGTACAGCGTCTGGAATCCGAGATAATCGAACTGAAGATCGCGTTCGGGCTTCAGCGCGGCGGCGAGACGGACCAGATCGAAGCGGGCCAGTTCGGGATCGAGCAGTTCTGCCGCTATGCCCGTTTTGATGTAGGCATGGAAATAGTCCGGATAACCCGCCTGCATTTCCGCCTGCGTCGATTCCGTCGGGCAGCCAAGAACATGCGTCAATGCTTCGCGGCGCAGTTTGTCGAGCAGTAGTCGTGCGCTGGCCTTGGCATAGTTCGGCTCGGTTTCAATCAGGGTTCGTGCAGCAAGAATGGGTGCGAGCGCCAATTCCTCGATCGAAATGCCGTCATAAAGATTGCGGTGTGTCTCGGTGACAATGGCTGCAGAGGAAACGCCGTCCAGTCCGTCGCACGCTTCCGCGATCACCGCATCGAGACGCGTGCTGTCGAGCGGTGCTTTCGTGCCATCGGCCGCCGTCACATGCAACGTACGCGACTTCGCGATCTCCGGCATGTCCTTCGGCGCAGATCGCGCGCGCTCACGCGCCCGCTCCTCACGGTACAACACATAGGCCCGCGCAACCTTGTGATGTTCGCCACGCATCAAGGCCAGTTCGACCTGATCCTGAACATCCTCGATATGGAAAGTGCGGCCGGCATCGGCACGCCGGGTCAGGTTCGACACGATCTGCCGCGTCAGTTCGGCGACCACATCGTGGACGCGGCGGGACGCGGCGGCACTGTTGCCCTCGACAGCGAGAAACGCCTTGGTCAGGGCGACCGCGATCTTGGACGCATCGAATGCCGTCACATCGCCATTACGCCGGATCACCTGATAGTCGGGCTGCGCCGCTGACGGAGACACTGCCGCGACGGGAAGGTTTGGGGCTGGGGATCGGACGGTTTCGAGCGCGAGAGACATTCGGCTTTCCCAATTTTGGGGCGGTATGGCCGAAGGTTCGCGCACAGCCGACCCGGCGAAGAGGCCGGCGGCAACAAGCGAATCCATCGGGGCACCCCGCCCGAGGACGTTCTATGCGGTCACGGCAGGTCTCCTGGCTCGCGGGTCGTTGCGTCCGTCGGGCCTTCCCGGAAACAGGGCGTTTCCAGTGGCGCGTGATCGACTTCGGCTCGCCGCTTACAGTTGCGGGGGCAGCGCCGGCCTCGCCTGACGGCTCACCGGCTTCCCTCTTGGCCCTCGATCTTGCGATTCAAGGGACCGTGACAACAAGATTTAGTAGTTTGTTCGCGGGCTGTGTCAATTGCTGGCGTGAGAAAATCGTCGGAGCCTGTTAACTGAAGGCCCGGCATGCGGATTTACGTGCATTTGCGCCATTTCACGCAGACGGGATTAGCCTTGTCGCTGGTACCCGCGCATCTGCGCCTTATTTCCTACTGTAATTGACGTAAGATGGCTGCCCAGTTCGAGGTTTGAAATGTATTCCCGCGTTTTGATCGTGTTCACGTCGCTCGCCGCATTCGCGGCCTCTCCGGCAATCGCGGATATCCAGATCACCGTCGATAAAGCCGCGCAGACGCTGACGGTCGCGCGCGACGGTGAGGTGCTGCACAGATGGCCGGTCTCGACCGGTCGGGTCGGACGCTTCACGCCGGACGGCAGCTATCAGGCTTTCCGCATGGAAAAGGATCAGCACTCGCGCGAATTCGACGACGCGCCGATGCCGCATTCGATTTTCTTCACCAAGCGCGGGCATGCGATCCACGGTTCTTTGGAGACCGGAAAGCTTGGCCGACCCGCTTCCAGTGGGTGCGTCCGGCTGGCTCCCGAGAACGCCAAAGTGCTGTTCGATCTGGTGAAGGCCGAAGGCGTACTGAAAACCAAAGTGACCATTGGGGGCGACGAACGGGTGGCGCTTGCACGTGCCGACCGGCAATTGACCCGAGGGCGCCCGAACGACAGCAGTTCGCGACAAGTCGAGCGCGGCACCGGCTTGCCGCCGACCTACTCACCACCGGTGGACGATGAGCGTCTTGCGCGCGAACGCTATGCCGCTCCGCGCCAGGTTTATCGGCAGCCGCAGCAGCAGCAGCAATATTACTACGATGGATACCAGTGGCAGCCGCATCCGGGACGAAGCTATCAGCGCGCGCAGCCCCAGCCCTATTACGGCCAGCCGCAATATTACTATCAGCCGCGCTTTTATTACGACTGACGCGCCGGCCGGCCAGCTGTCCGGGTTGTGCCCTGATCGCGCGATGACAAATTCGCTGGCTGACTGCCATCGTCGGGAGGGACACCATGAGCATCCTTGATATTCTGCTTGGCGGCGGCGCGGCCCGCGGCGGCGGGCGTGGCGGCAGTGCGAGCGGCAGCGGCAACATGACGAAGATCGGCATGGCGCTGATCTCGTACCTGCTCTGGCGCTGGTATCAGAATTCGCGGGCCGGCGGTGGCGCGCCCTCGCCCATGCCCGCGCCGGGGGGACACAGCGGTGACGCACGTATCCCTCGCGACGAGCCGCAGACCCGGTTTCCGGACAGCGATACGATGCCGGTACCGCGCTCGGGTTCCGCTGACGACAGCGACTTTGGTCCGCTGATCGAATCCACCCGCCGCATGCCCGAAACGCCGCGCGGCGACCGGCGCGGCCGTCCCATGAACGACGAAGACGAAGGCGACATGGGTGGGGGAATGGGCGGTGGCGGAGGCCTTGGCGATATTCTCAATGACATCCTGAACGGCGGCCGCGGCATGCCGGGCGGCGATCCGCGTGGCAGACCGGGGGGCGGATTTCCTGGCGGCGACCCCTCGCGTGGCGGTCGCGGCGGCAGCCTGGAAGACATTCTCGGCGATATCCTCAGCGGTGGCCGCGGGATGCCCGGTGCGCGCTTCTCGGGCGCGCAGAACGATCCGCTCAGCGGGCTCCTGCAGGGCGCCGGCATCGGCGGTCTCGGCGGATTGCTCGCGGGCGGCGCGGGCGGTGGCATGCTCGGTGACCTGATGCGGCAATTCGATCAGTCCGGCGCCGGCGATGCCGCCAGATCCTGGGTGTCGCGCGGCGAAAACATGCCGGTGACGCCAAGCCAGATCGAAAATACCTTCGGCTCCGACATCATTGACCAGCTCGCCGGTCAGTTCGGTCTCGACAAGCAAGAACTGCTGCAGGGCCTGAGCGAGACGCTGCCGGATGTGGTCAACCAGCTTACGCCGGATGGGCGGCTTCCGACCGAAGACGAAATCTCGCGCTGGACTTAAGTCAACGCAGCAAACAAAAAGGCCCGGCACGAAGCCGGGCCCAAGTTGCGCAGGCGGAGCGACACGACGTGACCCGGTCCTCCGCCACGGGAAACCGCCATACGGCGATCAAGTCGACGCTAGACGAGCTTTGGCGTTGACGATTTGATCGGCATCAATTCCGGCGGCCGGCCACGGTATTTTCGACGGGCGGCTACCTTGGCCCCTGCGGGGCGGCCGGCCATTTGCGCTCGATCCAGTGCAACATGCGCGCAAGCGGCGGCTGCAGACGCGGAAGATCGACCGCCAGCAGCACCAGCCCGAGCGGCAGCATCCAGAAACCCAAAATCGGAAGAAACCCGAAAACGCCGCCGAGAAGCAGGAGGCTCGCCGTCGGTATGCGCCACATCCGGGCACTCGGCTCCCGCAGCGAGCGCGACCGCCGCGCCATCCATCCGGGCAGCCGCTCCTCGAAACGATGCAAAAGCGCATGGAAGTCGGTCGGGCTCATGGCCATCAATGCCCCACCCCAAGCGCAAGTTCACCGCGATCCAGAATAAGCGGGACGATCAAATCCTCCTCATCGTCGAGATGGCGGATCAATCCCTGCAACAGAACGGTCGATTGCTGCATGCAGCTTTCGACGCAAGGACGCAGCGCGTCCGCCGGGCCCCCGAGTGCGCGCAGGAACCCGTTCGCCGCCTCGACCGAATTCTCGATGTTGGCGGCCAGGTGATCGTGGTCTCCCTCAAGCAAGTCAAAGCCGTGCGCAAGCCTCGAGTCGGCTTTGCGGAAGATGGGGAAGTAGTGATCGTCCTCGATATGATGATGTGCGTGAAGCTGCTGCAGAAGAAACTGCAGGCGCGGCGCGAAGAATTTGGCGAATTGCTGCGCGTCAGTCTGGCCTTCCCGAAAACGGACGGAGGCGTCCTCGAGCATGCCTCCGATTTCACGGAACATGGCGTGGCGCGACAACCAGAAACTTGCCATCTGACCGAGATTGGGGTGAGCGGCCCAGACCTCTCGCGGATAGCGCACGAGCAGCAGCCGAAGATCATCCGGTAGGCCCGACCGTGTGGCCAGCGAAAGATCGCGGACCAAAGTGGATGTCGGCTCGGTCATTTCTTTTCCAGCAGCAGCTTGCCGCGCGCACGGATGGTCGCCTGAGCCACCTCGGCAAATTTCTGCAGCAGCCAGGGAAGCGTAACCTCAAGCCGGACATGATCTTCGGCAACGTCGACGGTGCCTGCGGCGGACTGGCCGAGCGCACGCACGCGAAAAGTCAGCCGGTCGCCGGACCAGATCTCCTCGTCGACCTTTAGCACCGGGAACGCCTTGGCGGCGCCAGTGAGACCGGGGCCGAGACGGCGCAACGCCTCCTCCTTGCCGAGGGAATGCGGAATGGAAACGGTAATCGGCTTCGACATGGCCTCGTCCGGTTGAGATCTGTTCGAGGAATGTAGGTACGCGCCCGTCATCGGCCAAGCGTCAGACCGGAATGGACGCGTCCAACCTCAGGTCGGTAGCGATGTGAATAAATGCGGGGATTGCTTCAGAAGCCGCCCGAAATTCGCGCCGATGAACCCCTTGCCACGCTGGATTTGCAGTGCAAAAGCCTGTGCATCACGGTTGGCAAGACGGCTCCCTATTTGGCTTTTGAGTCCGGCTGTGAGTTCCCGCCTGTGATGTTCGGGCATTTCCCTTTCCGGCCATGATCATGACCGCTCCCGTCCCGCCTCACGAAACCCGGATCGCCCGCATCCCGATGGAGCGGGCAGCCGCGCACCGGCTTGCCGATGCGCTTGCCGAACGGCTCGATCCGGAGAGCTGTGCGGTCTCGATGTTTGAAAATGGCGACCGCTGGACCGTCGAGGCGGCCTTTCACGACGCCCCCGACCAGGAGCTGATTTCCGCAACAGTAGCGCAGGTGGTGGGAGCGGATGTTGCCAACGAACTCGTATTCTCGACCATCGCTACCCGCGACTGGGTTGCGGCAAGCCTCGAGGGCCTCGCGCCGGTTCGTGCGGGTCGTTTCGTGGTGCACGGCGCGCATGACCGCATGCGCCTGCGGCCGAATGATATCGGGATCGAGATCGAAGCAGCGCTGGCTTTCGGTACCGGCCACCATGGCACCACACGCGGTTGCCTGATCGCCTTCGAGACGCTGCGCAAGGGCTCACCCGCGGCGCGGCGCTGGCGCGTTCTCGATGTCGGAACCGGAACCGGGCTGCTGGCGATCGCCGCTGCAAAGGCGCTGCGGGTGCCGGTGTTTGCGAGCGACATCGACCCGGTCGCGGTGACAGTCGCGCAAGACAATGCGCGGCTGAACCGGGTCACGCCGCTGTTGCAGGCTTTTACCGCAAGCGGCGTCGACAGCGGCCGGATTCGTCGAGGCCGCTATGACCTGATCTTCGCCAACATTCTCGAACAGCCACTGCGCCGAATGTCGGCGCCTCTGTCGACGCTGTTGGCGCCGGGAGGACGCCTGATCCTGTCCGGCCTGCTTTCGGCGCACGCGCCGGGCGTCGTCGCAGCCTACCGCCGCCAAGGCTTGAGGCTGCAATCCCGGACAATACTGGACGGCTGGGTGACGCTGGTGATGCGCCGCGGCCGATGAGCCAGAGCGCCCCGGACAAACCGGGGCGCAGGACTTACTCACCGGCAAAATCCGGCCGAATTAGCGGACGAACGGCAGTTCTTTCTCGCTGTGTGCGAGCCGCTCGCCGGCGAGTTGAAACTGGCCCGGCAGCAAGTGGCTATGCAGCGCGATTTCGCGTTCAGCCTGGCGCATGCGGGCCTCAATGAAAGAGGTCAGCAGGCGGGACATCAGGCTCGGCTGCTTGGCGCGAACTGCGGCCGGGATCGAGGTTGCTGCGGAACCGGCGGTGATGGCGGTCATGGTGTCTCTCCTATGGAAAATCGACGGACACCCAGGGTCGTCCTCCAGACTTTCTGCAGTGCAACATAATGCGAGTCGGAATTTTTACGAACGCCAAGAATTCATAGGGGGGCTGCTAAGTATGCATAATCGCTTCATATTTCGGTAACGCCTGAGGCATTTTGAGGCGCCCTGATAATTGTTGCATCAGCACTAGTCATTGCATTGCACAAAATTACTTGCACTGGCAGCGGGGGGATTGAAAATTTCGTGCCTAACAGGAATGCGGGCATATCCTTTCGCGCGGTGCCAGCGGGCCGCAAAACCGGTAAGCACGTCCGATCCAGCGCGTAAGGCACCCTTAATGTTCTCAGCCAAATTCCAGACCTTCGACGACATCACCGACCGCGCCGGCGCAGCACCGCGCATCGCGGCGCTGCGGGCCGCGCTGAAACAACGGGGGCTGGACGGTTTCGTCGTGCCCCGGGCCGATCGCCATCAGAATGAATATGTCCCCGAGAACGAGGAGCGGATTGCCTGGCTCAGCGGCTTTACCGGCTCCGCCGGCTTCCTGATCGTCCTCGCCGACAAGGCCGTGCTGTTCACCGATGGCCGCTACACCTTGCAGGCGCGCGAGCAGACCGATCCGGCGATCTTCACTCTGGTCAACAGCGTCGAGACGGCCCCGTCCTCTTGGATCGAGCAGAACCTGACGGCGGGCACCCGGCTTGGCTACGATCCCTGGCTTCACACCGCCGAGGGTGCCGAGAGGCTGGCAAAGGCGTGCGGCAAGGCCGACGCGGTACTCGAACCGGTCGCGGATAATCCGGTCGACGAAATCTGGAGCGACCGGCCGGCGCCGCCGCTCGGTGCAATCGTACTCCACGATCCTCGCTTCGCCGGCGAAGCCGCCGAAGACAAGCTGCAGCGCGTCGCGACTGAGGTCGGCAAGCAACGCGCTGACGCCCTGGTCATCTCCGATCCGCACAACATCGCGTGGACCTTCAATATCCGCGGCTCCGACGTAGCGCACACGCCGTTGCCTTTGGCTTTCGCGATGGTCCCGAAAGCTGGACGGCCGGCGCTCTATGTGGATGGGCGCAAGCTCTCCAATGCGGTCCGCGACCGGCTCGCGAGCATAGCCGAAATCCGCGAGCCCGATGCGCTGACCGACGATCTGGCCAGGCTCGGTGCAACGCAGGCCGCGGTGCTTCTCGATCAGGCGACGGCGGCCGACGCTCTCGCCAAGCTGGTGAAACAGGCCGGTGGCAAAGTGATGCGGGTGGCCGATCCGGTGACCGCCATGAAGGCAGTCAAGAACGCGACCGAGATTGCAGGCGCGCATGCGGCGCAGGCCCGCGACGGCGCCGCCATGGCGCGCTTTCTCGCCTGGTTCGATCGCGAGTCACCGCGCGGCACACTGACCGAGATCGCGGCGGTGCAGGCGCTGGAGACCTTCCGGCGGGACAGCGGGCTGCTCAAGGACATCTCGTTCCCGACCATATCGGGAGCGGGCCCGAACGGCGCCATCGTGCATTATCGCGTCACCAGCAAGAGCAACCGGCCGATCCAGCCGGGCGAATTGTTCCTGATCGATTCCGGCGGCCAGTACGAGGACGGCACCACCGACATCACCCGCACAGTTGCCGTTGGCACGCCGACGGCCGAGATGCGCACGCGCTTCACCCAGGTGCTGAGGGGCCATATCGCGATCGCACGCGCGGTGTTTCCCGACGGGATTTCCGGGGCCCAGCTCGACACGCTGGCGCGCCAGTTCCTGTGGCAGGCCGGCGTCGATTTCGACCATGGAACCGGCCACGGCGTGGGCAGCTATCTCTCGGTGCATGAGGGACCGGCGCGGATTTCGAAGCTCGGGACGGTGCCGCTCAAGCGCGGCATGATCCTCTCGAATGAGCCCGGCTACTACAAGGAAGGCGCATTCGGGATCCGGATCGAGAATCTGGTGCTAGTGGTAGAGGCGCCGCCTATCCCGGGGGCTGAAAGGCCTATGAATGCGTTCGAGACCATCACCCTCGCGCCGATCGACAGACGCCTGATCGATGTCGGCCTGATGACGGCGGACGAGATGGCGTGGCTCGATAGCTACCATGCGAGAGTTGCAGAGACGGTGGCACCACTAGTTGATAAGGACACGGCGAACTGGCTCGCCGAGGCGACCCGCCCGCTCCTCAACCGATAGAGTCTAGCCTTTCGTGGATGCGCCAACGCCCAAATCCGAGGCGGCCTCCGATCAGCGCCCGGCGCCGTTCGGCCTGATCGTGCTGCTGATGGCGATGAGCGCCATCGGCCCGGTCTCGCTCAATATCCTCGTGCCGGCCACGCCCGGTCTGGTGGTGCTGTTCGATACCAACGTCGAGACCGTGCAGCTGACGCTGTCGCTCTATCTGTTCGGACTCGCAGTCTCGCAACTCCTGCTCGGGCCGCTCTCGGATCGCTTCGGCCGCAAGCCAGTGCTGCTGGCCGGCCTGTTCATCACCGCCGCAGCGAGCGTGGCAGCTGTCTTCTCGACCTCGATCGGCATGCTGATCGTGTTTCGGACGCTGCAGGCGCTGGGCGCCTCATCCGGGCTGGTGATCGGACGCGCCATCATCCGCGACCTCTATACCCGCGACCGTGCCGCCGCCATGATCGGTCTGGTCACCACGGTGATGGTGCTGGCGCCGATGGCGGCGCCGCTGATCGGCGGACTGCTCGATACGCATTTCGGCTGGGAATACACGTTTGTCCTGACCGGCGTGATGTCCGCCGTGGTGATGGCCTGGGCGTTCGCGACATTGCCCGAGACGCGGCCCGATCACATCACCGGTGGCGGTGTACGCTTTATTTTGCACGAGAGTCGCGAATTGCTCGCGAACCGGAAGTTCGTCGGTTATGTGCTGGTCTGCGCGATCGGCACCGCAACCTTTTTCGCCTTTCTCGGCGGCGGCCCCTTCGTCGTCATCAACATTATGGGGCGCACCTCTGCGGAATACGGCGTGTGGTTCATCGCGACCTCCGGCGGTTTCATGCTGGGCAATTTCATCACGTCGCGCACCTCGCAGCGTTACGGCATCGACCGCATGATCGAGATCGGCCTCGCCCTGCTGCTGACCGGCTCGGTGCTGACGATTGCAACCGTCGCGGTGTTTCCGGATGGCGGGCCGTGGACCATATTCGTGCCGCAGCTTGCGATCTCGGTCGGCAACGGGATTTTCCTGCCGAATTGCGTGGCCGGTGCGGTGAGCGTGCGGCCGCAGGCGGCAGGCACGGCGTCAGGCATTACCGGCTTCCTGCAGATGTCGACTGGTGCGGTCGCGGCTCAGGGCATGAGCCATATCGTCGCGACCGCAACCACGGCGATGCCGCTTGCGATCGCGATGGCGGTGCTGTCGGCTGCGGCGTCGCTGTCGTTCTATGTCTTTCTGCGAAAGCGGAGCCAGCCGCAGCACCCACAGGCTTGATTGTTTAACCGCAGCCATCGCCTCACATCACTCGACCTCACTCCATCTGGCCGTGCCGGGCCATGCAGGCGCGATAAAGCTCGAATTCCAGCGAACTGAACGTTGTCTCCGGATAGCGTTGCGACACGAGTGAGCATTCATGAATGGCGGCAGCGCGCGCTGGGTTGATACCCGCTCCCCGCGCATGTGCGGTGGATAAGGGCGCAAGGGATAAGGGAGCAAGCGCAGCGGCAGTCAGGATCATGGCGGCGATGTAATGCTTCGGCATGACGGGCACTCCTGTGTCGTTTCAAAAACGACATAGGGAGCCCCAGTCGCCACCGGTCCCGCTAAACTTCGAAGGCTGCCATGCGGCTTCGCGGATCACGTCGCAGTGATCCGCTGGCGAACGATTACTGCCCCGCCATGGCCAGCCATTCGTCTTCGGTGAGGACGGTTACGCCGTGCTTTTGCGCTTCAGCGAGCTTCGAGCCGGCGCCCGGTCCGGCCACCACGTAATCGGTTTTCTTGGAGACCGATCCCGCTACCTTTGCTCCGAGCCGCTCCGCCTGCGCCTTCGCCTCGTTACGAGTCATCTTTTCCAGCGAGCCGGTGAACACGACGGTCTTGCCGGAAATGGCGGAGTCGGACTTCGCCTTTTCCATCGGCTCGACCTTGATGTGTTCGAGCAGGCGGTCGAGGGCCGCGCGGTTATTCTTCTCCTTGAAAAATTCGACGATCGCGCCGGCCACGACGTCACCGATGCCGCCGATATTGTTCAGTTCCTGATAGGCCTCGTTCTCAGGCCCCTCGCCGGCAGCCGCCATGCCGTCGAGAAACGCGTCGATATCACCGTAGTGACGCGCAATAAGTCGCGCATTGGTCTCGCCGATATGGCGAATGCCGAGCGCATAGATCAGCTTGTTGAGTGGGATCTTGCGGCGCTCCTCGATTGCTGCAAACAGGTTGCGCACCGAAGTCTCACCATAGCCTTCGCGTTCGCTCAGCTTTTTCGATGCACGCTGATCACGCGCAGCGAGTGTGAAAATGTCGGCCGGTTCCATCACGAGGCCGTCCGCGTAGAAGGCCTGCACCTGCTTCTCGCCCAGCCCCTCGATGTCGAAGGCGTCGCGGGAGACGAAATGGCGCAATCGTTCAACCTGCTGCGCAGGACAAATAAGACCACCGGTGCAGCGGCGCACCGCCTCGTCCTCCTCGCGCACCGCATGGCTGCCGCAGGCCGGGCACGTCTCTGGAAATTTATAGGGCTTCGCGTTCTTCGGCCGCTTGTCGAGCACAACGTCCAGCACCTGCGGGATCACGTCGCCGGCGCGCTGGATCACCACCGTATCCCCGATGCGGATATCGACACCGCCGCGGATCGGATTGCCGTCGTTTCCGATGCCCTTGATATAGTCCTCGTTATGGAGTGTGGCGTTCTGCACCACCACGCCGCCGACCGTAACCGGCTCCAGCTTGGCCACCGGTGTCAGCGCGCCGGTGCGGCCGACCTGGATATCGATGTCGTTCACAACGGTGGTCGCCTTCTCGGCCGGGAACTTGTGCGCAATCGCCCAGCGCGGCGACCGCGACACGAACCCAAGCCGCTGCTGCCAGTCCAATCGGTTAAGCTTGTAGACGACGCCGTCGATGTCGTAGCCGAGTGTCGCGCGCTTCGCTTCGATGTCGCGATACATCGCGAGCATGTCGTCGACCGACTTACACAGCCGAAACAGCGGATTGATGACAAAGCCGCGCTCGCCGATCCACTCCACCATCTGCTGCTGCGTGTCCCGCGGCATCGCGCTCATTTCGCCCCAGGCATAGGCGAAGAATTTCAGGTTGCGCGAGGCCGTGATCGCCGGGTCTTTCTGGCGGAGCGAGCCTGCCGCAGAGTTGCGCGGATTGGCGTAGACGGGCTCCTCGGCCTCGGCCTGCCGCTTGTTCAGCGCGAGGAAGTCCTCATGCGTCATGTAGACTTCGCCGCGCACCTCGACGATATCCGGTATGCCTCGCCCTGCCAGCTTTTGCGGAATGTCGGACAGCGTCCTGACATTCGCCGTCACGTCTTCGCCTTCGGCGCCGTCGCCGCGCGTGGCGCCGGTCACCAGTTCGCCGTTCTCATAGCGCAGCGACAGCGACAACCCGTCGATCTTCGGCTCGGCCGTGAAGGCCGGCGCCTCGTCCAGCTTCAGGAAGCGCACCACCCGGTCGACAAAGTCGGTCACGTCCTCGTCGTAAAACGCGTTATCGAGCGAAAGCATCGCCACCGCATGCCGGACCTTCTTGAACCGGCCGGTCGGCGCAGCGCCGACCTTCTGGGAAGGCGAATCCTTGCGGATCAGTTCCGGGAACCGCGCCTCGATCTCATTGTTTCGCTGGCGTAGCGCGTCGTATTCGGCGTCCGAAATTTTCGGCGCGTCTTTTTGATAATACAGCTTGTCGTTCTCGGCGATCAGCTTCGCCAGCCGCGCCAGTTCGCCCGCCGCCTGCTCCTCGGTCAGCTTGTCCGTCGGCGTGAAGGGAGATGCGCGCTTGGCCATGGTACTATCGTCATTCCGGGGCGTTCTTTCTGTCATTGCCCGCGAAAGCGGGCAATCCAGTTTTGCGACAGCGGGACGCCCTCGGATGCCCGGCCTTCGCGAGGCATGACACTGAAGTGCTATCCCGCCGCCTTGATCAGGCGCTCCGCCGCGGCGCGCGCTTCGTCGGTGATCTCGGCGCCAGCCAGCATGCGGGCGATCTCCTCGCGGCGATGGTCGGCGGCAACTTCGCTCACTCGGGTCGCCACGCGCTTGCCCCTGTCGAGCGCGCCCTTGGCAATCACGTAATGGCGGTCGGCCCGCGCTGCGACCTGCGGCGCGTGCGTGACCGCAATTGCCTGGACGCGCGCGGCGAGCTTGGCGAGCCGCACCCCGATTGCATCCGCAACTGCGCCTCCTACGCCGGTATCGATTTCGTCGAACACCAGCGTCGGCGCCGACCCGCGATCGGCGAGCACCACTTTCAAGGCGAGGAGGAAGCGCGCCAGTTCTCCCCCGGACGCCACTTTCATCAGCGGGCCGGGTCTGGTGCCGGGATTGGTCTGCACCCAGAACTCGACGCGGTCGAAACCGTGCGGGCCGGCAGCCTCGGGATCGGTCGCGATCGAGGTGGAAAACACCGCGCGCTCGAGCTTGAGCGGCTTGATCTCGGTATTGACGGCCTTGTCGAGCTTGCCGGCCGCCTTCTTGCGCAGATCCGACAATGCTGCGGCTGCCTTGCGAAAGCGCGCGTCGGTTTCGGCAGCAATCTTTTCCAGCGCGATCAGTTTCTCCGCACCGGCGTCGATCAACGCAAGCGCCACCGCATGGCGCTCGGCGAGCGCAGCAAGCTGGTCCACCGGAGTATTGTACTTGCGGGCCGCCGCGCGCAGCGAAAACAACCGCTCCTCGATCCGCTCGAGTTCGGCGGGATCGTAATTGGCGGCGCGCAATGCGCTTTCGAGGTGCGTCCGCGCCTCGTCGATTGCGGCCAGCGCCGCGTCCAGTGCCTTGATCGCAGGGTCGGCCAGGCCGGGGGCCTGTGCGCTGCGGCGCTCCAGCCGGCGAATCGCCGACGCAAAACCGGGAACTGGCGATGCGTTGCCTGCCACCGCGTCGTAAGCGTCGCGCAGATCGCCGGCAATCTTCTCGGCCTGCATCATGGCGGATCGGCGCTCGGCAAGCGCCGTCTCCTCGCCGGGCTCGGGGCGAAGCTTTCCCAACTCGTCGACCGCATGGCGGAGATAATCGGCCTCACGTTGCGCGCGCTCCACCTCGAGCCGGTGTGTCTCGACCGCCCGCGCTGCGGCATGGCACTCCTCCCACAACTGTGCGACGTCGGCGGCCTTGTCCTCGGCTCCGGCAAAGGCGTCGAGCAGCGCACGATGCGTGGCGGCATCGACCAGCGCGCGGTCATCATGCTGGCCGTGAATTTCGACCAGCGCGGCGCCGAGGCTTCGCAGCGCCTGCACCGATACCGGCTGATCGTTGATGAAGGCCCGGGTCTTGCCGTCGCGCGACTGGATGCGCCGCAGGATCAGATCCTCCTCCGCATCGATGCCGTGTTCACGCAGAAGCGTCCGCGCCGGATGGCGGGCCGGCACATCGAACACCGCAGTGACCTGCCCCTGCTCGGCGCCCTGACGCACGAGACCCGCATCGCCACGCGCGCCGAGCGCGAGCGCGAAGGCATCGAGCAGGATCGACTTGCCGGCTCCGGTCTCGCCCGTGAGCACAGCGAGGCCCTCGGCGAAGTCGAGATCGAGCTTGTCGATCAGGACGATGTCGCGGATGGACAGACGGACGAGCATGCGAAGTCTTTGTGAGAACCGGGTCAGCTGGGCGGCCAACGGCGCACCAAATCAGCACCGTTCTCGTTTTATTCTAGCACGATGCGACGCTTGGACAGCTGGAAAATTATCCAATCGCGCAACCGCTACGAACGGCCGTTTCCGGTCACCGGACGACCGGCGTACCGATCCGCACCTCGCCCGCAGGCTTTGGCTGGAACAACTTGCTGATCCAGGACTGCTTGTTTTCGGCCGGCTGGAGACCGCCGCTCTGAACCAGCTTGTAGGCGCTCTGGTACCATTGACTGTCCGGGAAATTGTGCCCGAGCACGGCGGCTGCGGTCTGCGCCTCCTGGACAATGCCGAGCGCCATATAGGCCTCGGTGAGCCGCATCAGCGCCTCCTCAACGTGGCGCGTGGTCTGATATTGCGTCACCACCAGCTTGAAGCGATTGATGGCGCCGGAAAAATCCTTCTTGGTCAGATAGAAGCGCCCGATCATCATCTCTTTGCCGGCAAGCTGATCGCGCGCAATGTCGAGCTTTTTCTTGGCGCTGGCCGCGTATTCGGTGCTCGGATAGCGGCGGATCACCTGCTCCAGCTCCCGCATCGCCTGTTCGGTACGCTGCTGGTCTCGCGTCACGTCCGGAATCACTTCGTAATAGGACGAACCGATCAGATATTGTGCGTAGGCGGCATCGGGGCTGCCGGGATGCATCGCCACGTAGCGTTTCGCGGCGGTGATTGAGTCGTCATATTCCTTGGCTTCGTAATAGGAATAGGCCTGCATCAGCAGTGCTTTGCGCGCCCAGTCCGAATAAGGGTGCTGACGATCGACCTCTTCGAACTTCTTGGCGGCGTCCTTGTATTGCTGCTTCTGCTGCAGCAGATACAGGCCTTCGTTGTAGAGCTTGTCGGCCGGCTCGTCGGGGATCGTCAGATCCTTGTCGCCGGCGCAGGCAGCCAAAGCAAAGGCAACCAGCGCAAGCGCCAGCGATCGCGACAGCACGCCGCCAGCCAGCCCTGCGGCCGGTCGGAGCCTCGCGAAGATGCCTGAACCCGCTGTCATACTCGCGCAACAATCCTCACAGGGGGCCGGATAGCGCCGATCGTGCAACCGGTCCGCCCTTCCTGACCCGGAATGCGGAGCCCCCCAAAGCAGAAACTCGCAGGCCGACAGTTCGTCGGCCGCTGTTGGTTTTTCTTACGATATTGGGCCGGGATTAAGGCGATGGTTGGCGTGCCAGTCAAGCCGGCGCACCAGTCAGGACGTACCCAAACAATTGCGTGTCAGGACACGTCCGGGCCGTAGGCCGGGGCGACCATCCCGGCCACCTCGGCATGCCCACGCACGCGGCGGGTTTCGCCGGCTTCGACCACCTCGTAAGCGGAGGGATCGGACATCAGCGCGACCAGCACTGCGTGGTTGAGACGGTGCCCGCCCCGGACCGAGCGGTAGGCTCCGATAATCGGGGCGCCGGCAAGCGCCAGATCGCCGACCGCGTCGAGCGCCTTGTGGCGAACGAATTCGTCGGCATACCGCAGACCTTCGCTGTTCAGAATGCGGTTGTCGCTCAGCACCAAGGTGTTTTCGAACGAGGCGCCGAGTGCCTTGCCCGCGCTCCAGAGCGCGGAAACGTCCTTCATGAAACCGAAGGTCCGGGCACGCGACAAGTCGCGGCGGAAGCTGTCGGCGGTGAGATCAATCGAGATCGACTGGCGACCGATCAGAGGCGATTCGAAGTTGATTTCGATGTCGAGTTGAAAGCCGCTGTCCGCGGGACGGAGCTCGCCGAAGGACTCGCCCTTGGCAACGCTGACCGGCTTCAGAATCTTGATATACCGCCGCGCCTTCGACAGCGTCTTGATACCGACCTGATCAATCGCATCGACGAACGAAGCCGCACTGCCGTCCATGATCGGCACTTCGGGACCGTCGATTTCAACGAGGGCATTGTCAACGCCGAGCCCACGGAGGGCGGCGAGAATATGTTCGGCGGTCGAGCAGAGCACACCCGATTCATCGCCCAGAACAGTCGCGAGCTCCGTTGCGGTTACGGCGCGGTAATCGGCGCGAACTTCACGCTCCCCGCCGTCGGCGTCGGTCCGCGAAAACAGGACGCCGGTGTCGGCATCTGCGGGATTGAGAGTAAGGTTAACAGGCAATCCGGAATGAACGCCGATTCCGGAAATCGTTACCTGTTCACGCAGCGTGGTCTGCCTTGCGGCTCTCATACGCTCGTCCCGTCTGTTTTTCGGCTGAACACCGCGCGATATGTTGCGCAGCGCAATCCCCCGAAGTGACCCCAATCGACAGACTTTTGCCCCGATCCCTTCCGGCAGGTAGTCTTAAGGACTATCCCCCCTGCCCGAATCTCCTGAGACGAAAACCTTCGTCGCATTCAGAGCTTAGACCCAGGTCCCCATCCTCCAAAGTCACGCTTTTTTACGTTTTGTTACCTTGATCCGGCCGCATTCGCGTCAGCACCCCGCCTCATTTTCCTACGCTCCGTTGCATTTCTGCAACTGCTTTGGCACGAATGCCATAGTGCAGTTTGCACCGCTTTCGCACCGCAAAATCTTTGATGAAAAATCAGTAACTTAGCTGCACTCGCGGCGACCACGAAAGGAAAAGCCCCGGCCAATGGCCAGGGCTCTCTTCGCATTCGTCCATCCGAAAACTGGTCAGTTGGCTTGCCGACGAAGGAAAGCCGGGATCTCCAGTTGATCGTCCTCTGCAGAATTATTCACAGGGGCCTGCCGACCGTGCATGTCCAAGCCTTGGGGCGCCTGCGGCGGCCGCCGAGCATAGTCGGAGACCGGATCGCGGCCATCCATCGGCCGCGCCGGCGGCCGCTGCGGCATCCGCTGCATCGGCTGCGGCGGTGCCATCGGATGCGGATCCTGACGCATCTGAGGCTCGTCGGACTCGGATTTCAGACCGAGGCCGGCCGAAGCGAGACGCTTCAAAAGCGACATGCGTTGCTTTTCGGGCTCTGGCGCCGCCAATTCCCCCCGCTGAGCCTGGATTTCGCGCTGCGCCTGCGGCGGCAATTCGTCAATCCGCGGCATACGAGGACGCTGAGGCACGCGCTCCGGATGCGGCGGAATGAAGTTGCCGAAGGTTTCCGACTGCGACGGGGGCGGCGGTGCGGACGGCTCGACGAACAGTGTCGGCTTGGGGGGCGTTGGGCGAATCGTGACGTCGTCGTCGAGCTCCGCATCCTGGAAGCCCATATCCTGGCCAAGCGCGGCGGCCACAGCCGCCGTGGCTGCGGCATCGATCGACGACACATTGTGCACGGCGGCCGGAGCCTGAACCGGCGCATGATGCGCTGGCGCCGCCGCGGCGATCGGCCTCGGCCGCTCGATCGGGCGCGGGGTTTCATGCACCACGCGCTTCACGGTCTCGACCGGGGGCTTCGCCGCCGCAGCCGGACGATCGACACCGGTTGCGACGACCGCAACGCGAATGATGCCCTCGAGGCTGTCGTCGAACGTCGCACCGACGATGATATTGGCGTCCTTGTCGACTTCCTCGCGGATACGGGTCGCCGCCTCGTCGACCTCATACAGCGTCAGGTCCTTGCCGCCGGTGATCGAAATCAGCAGGCCCTTGGCACCCTTCATCGTATTGTCGTCGATCAGCGGATTGGCGATCGCCGCTTCCGCCGCTGTGATGGCACGCTTCTCGCCGGAGGCTTCGCCGGTCCCCATCATCGCCTTGCCCATTTCGCGCATCACCGCGCGCACGTCGGCAAAGTCGAGATTGATCAGGCCTTCCTTCACCATCAAGTCGGTGACGCAGGCAACGCCGGAATACAGCACACGGTCCGCCATCGCGAACGCGTCGGCAAAGGTGGTCTTCTCGTTGGCGACCCGGAACAGGTTCTGATTCGGGATGATCAGCAGCGTGTCGACATTCTTCTGCAGTTCGGCGATGCCGGCTTCGGCATAGCGCATGCGCCGGTCGCCCTCGAACTGGAACGGCTTGGTCACGACGCCGACGGTCAGGATGCCCATGTCGCGCGCCACTTTGGCGATGACGGGTGCTGCGCCGGTGCCGGTGCCGCCGCCCATTCCGGCGGTGACGAACACCATGTGCGCACCGCTGAGATGATCCCGGACCTCGTCCATCACCTCTTCGGCCGCGGCCTTTCCGACTTCGGGCTGCGAGCCCGCACCGAGACCCTCGGTGACCTGGACGCCCATCTGGATCTTGCGCGGCGCCCGCGAGGAGGTCAGCGCCTGGGCGTCGGTATTGGCGACGACGAATTCGACGCCCTGGAGCCCGGCAGCGATCATGTTGTTGACCGCATTGCCGCCGGCGCCTCCGACCCCGAAAACGGTGATCCTGGGCCTCAGCTCGCGGATATCGGGAGCTGTGAGTGTCACTGTCATGGCTGCCTCTTCCATACGCGGGCGTGGATGATGTCCCCGCAAGGGCCGGTCCGCCGCCGGCCGTCCCGGAGATCCTGAATTGCTGCCATCAGAAGCTTTCCCGAAGCCATTGATGGACCTTGGTCAAATACCCGCCTGTCATCGCCTGCCGCGTTTTCCGCGGTTCGAAATGTTCGAGATGCGCCGCCTGCGGATAAACCAGAAGCCCCGCGGCGACTGCAAAGGCAGGCCCCTTGGCTGCATCCGGTAGTCCGGACAGACCGAGCGGCCTGCCCACGCGCACCTGCCTTCCAAGAATGCGCGAGGCAATGTCCGGCAAGCCGGCCAGCTGGCTCGCGCCACCGGTCAGAACCACAGTTCCCTGCGGCTCGGCAGCGAACGGAGACGTCGAAAGCCGATCGCGAATCATCTCCAGAATCTCTTCAACGCGCGGCCGGATGAAAGGCACCAGCGCAGCGCGGGAAACGACCTGCGGCGGCTCACGCGACTCCAAACCCACCGCGGGCACGGGAATCATATCGCGCTCGTCGCTCATTCCAGACACAACAGTGCCATAGAACGTCTTGATTCGCTCGGCATCTGCGACCCTCGCATTCAGTCCGCGCGCAAGATCCATGGTGACATGCGTGCCACCCACGGCGAACCCGTCGGCATGGACGAATCGCCCGCCGGAAAACACGGCGATGGTGGTGGTGCCGGCGCCCATATCGACCACCGCGGCCCCGAGATCGGCTTCGTCATCCGCCAAGGCCGATAATCCGGCCATGTACGGCGAGGCCACCATCGCCTCTATCGAGAGCTGACCGCGTTCGATCGCCAGCATCAGGTTGCGCGGCGCCGCCGCATCGGCGCAAACCACGTGCATGTCCAGACCGAATCGTCGCGCCAGCATGCCGCGCGGATCGCGAATGCCGTGCACGCCGTCTATGGCGTAGCCGAGCGGCAACGAATGCAGCACCACCCGCCCGTCACGGCCGGAATGCTGGCTTCCGGCCTGGAGCAGCCGGGCGATGTCGCCATCGCGGATCGAAGGCCCGACGACGTCCACCGACGCGGTGAAGCGCTCGCTGGAAAACCGGCCGGCCGATATCGAGACCGCGACCGATTCCAGATGCACGCCCGCCGCCTGCTCGGCGAGTTCGACCGCATGCCGGATCGCGTGATCCGCGGCCTCCAGATCGGCGACGCTGCCGGCCTTCATGCCGCGCGCCTCGGTATGGCCGAAGCCGATCACCTCGATCGAATGGCTCCTCCGCCGCAGCACATCGTTGCCGCCGCTCGGCTCCAGCCGCGCGATCATGCAGACAACCTTGCTGGTTCCGACATCGAGGGCCGCGACCAGCGCCGCGCGCTTGCGCGAAATCGGCTTCATCTTGGGCGCCACGCCGAATTGCAGGAGACTCATGCGTCGCCTCCCTTGCGCTTGCCGTTCTTGTCCTTCAGCGCCTCTGCGCGGGCGGCAGCGGCCTCGTCCGACAGCCGCACGGTGACGCGGTCACGGATGCGCAGATCGATCGCGGCGACGTCGCGGGACAAAAGCTTCTTGTCGCGATCGAGCGCGAGCAGCGACTCGATCGCTTCGGCCGGCTCGGCTTCCGGCAGCCGGATGTCGATGCCGTTCTTCAGCCGCAGGTTCCAGCGCCGCTCCGCCACCAGCACATAGGCGTAGACCTGGTCGCGCAGCTCGGGGTAGCCGTTCATCACCGTGAGAAAGTCGGCGGCCTTGGTCTGCGCGCCGTTACCGACGACCAGCGGCAGATGCGCGACATGCGGCGCCACGAACGGTTCGACCATGACGCCGTCACGCGAGATCACACCCACCCGGCCGTCCTTCTGCCACAGCGCAAAGGCGCGGCGCTCGGTGACGGCAATATGCAGGCGATCGGGAAACAGCTTCAGGATGGTGGCGTCGGCGATCCAGGCATTGGCCTTCAGCCGCGTCCGGGCCGCCTCGGCGTCGAGAAACAAAAGCGAGGCGCGGCCGGAAATGCTGGCGATATTGAGGATTTCTTCCCGGGTGAGTTGCTTTTCGCCGGTGAGGGCGATCGCGGAAATCTCGAAGCCGACGCTGTTTGCCGCTGCATCGCGAATTTCGGCCAGTTGCGCACCGATCGTCTCGGCGTGGCCGCCGCGGGCAACGCCATATCCAACGCTGGCGATGATGAAGGCAAATGCGGCAAGCGTTCCGGCGCCGCGCGGAAGCGTGCGTTCGAGTTTGGCCAGGAAACGCCGGCCGGGCCGCCCGCCGCGGCGGGCACTCGCCGTCCGCGTCACTGGTGCGAGACGCTGTCGTTCAGCCATTGAGAAACTCTTCAAACCCGATGCCGGCATGCGCCGGACTGGCGCGACTGCGCGACGGCCCGGTCATGCCCGCGATGGCACCGACTCGAAAACACGAAACCAACCTCCGTCCCCTCGCCGCCCCGTGGCGGCGAACCGTTGCGCGCCACGCCGCGACCGCCCGAAAGACAGCCTAGAACGCGTTACGCCAGTCGAGGTCAGTCTTCGGCTCGTTTAGTAAAGTTTTGGTAAAAGTTTAACGGATCGCGTTAAGGAACCTGTGGGTGGTGGGCGCGGATTCGAGGTGCAGAAACGAGCTGCGACCCTCGTTGAGCGCAGCACGCACGCCGAGCCAGTCGGTCCAATGTCTTTCATTCGCGCGGATCGCGTTGTAATCCTCGCTTGTACGCATGCGAAGCAGCGGCCCGGTATTGGCAGGGCCGTTTGGAAACCTGATGACCTTCCTCGACATTTCCTCTGACCTGAAGTCCCGCATGCCGGAATTGCGCGGGCGCCTGCTGGCCAACCAGCCGCTCGCCGAACTCACCTGGTTCCGTGTCGGCGGCCCGGCACAGGTGCTGTTCATGCCGGAGGACGAGACCGATCTTGCCTATTTTCTGAAGCACCTGCCGACCGAAATCCCCGTGATGGTCATCGGACTCGGCTCGAATCTGATCGTCCGCGACGCCGGCGTTCCGGGCGTGGTCATCCGGCTCGGTCGCGGCTTCAACGATGTGAAGGTGGAAGGCACGCGCATCCGCGCCGGCACCGCCGTACCTGATGTGAAAGTTGCGCGCGCAGCGCAGGAGGCCGGTATCGCGGGGCTATCTTTTCTGCGCGGGATCCCCGGCGGCATCGGCGGCGCGCTTCGCATGAATGGCGGCGCCTATGGTGGAGAAACGAAAGATGCACTGATCGAGGCACGGGGGGTCGACCGGCAGGGCAACATCAGCGTCTACAGCAATGCCGACATGCACTACACGTACCGACATTGCGGCGCGCCCGAAGACGTGATTTTCACGGAGGCGCTGTTCGAAGGCCAGCCTGGCGACCGGGCAACGATCGCCGCCGAAATGGAGAAAATCACCGAGTCGCGGGAGGCGACGCAACCGATCAAAAGCCGCACGGGCGGCTCGACCTTCAAGAATCCGCCCGGCAACAAGGCCTGGCAGTTGATTGATGCCGCTGGTTGCCGTGGACTGGCGGTCGGAGACGCGCAGGTGTCGGAATTGCATTGTAACTTTCTGATCAATCGCGGCAACGCGACCGCGGCCGATATCGAGACGCTCGGGGAGACCGTGCGCAGGCGGGTGAAGGAGAATTCGGGCGTGACACTCGAGTGGGAAATCAAGCGGATCGGAGTCGGCGCGTGACTGGCGGCCTTCCCATCATCGTCGTCGGCGGTGGACTGGGCGGCGCGATGACCGCACTGGCGCTTGGGCGCAAGGGCTTCGATGTTCTGCTGCTGGAGGAGGCCGAAGAGTTCGGCGTGATCGGATATGGCATCCAGCTCGGCCCCAATGTGTTCTGGATGCTTGATAGGCTCGGGGTTGCCGATGCGGTCCTCGCTGTTGCGCTACGGCCGAAATCGATGGTGATGTATGACTGGATCGATGGTGGCGTGATCGCACGGATACCTACCGGCGATTCTTTCCTGCGGCGCTTCAAGAAACCCTATGTCGTCATTCATCGCGTCGACCTGCACAAGGTGCTGCTCGATGCCTGCCGCGCCCTTCCCAACGTGCAGATGATCCCGAATACGCCAGTCAAATCGTTCGAGGACCTTGGCGATCGCGTGCGCGTCGACATTTCGGACGGCCGCCACTACGAAGGGGCAGCATTGATCGGCGCGGACGGCATCCGGTCGACCATCCGTCAGCAGATGACAGACGAAGGTCCTCCGCGCTCGCTGGGCTACGTCGCCCACCGCACCATCGTGCCGATGAGCGAGGTGAATTTCGACGTCGATACCGACAATGTGGTGATGTGGTCGGGCGATGGCTTCCATATCGTGCATTACCCGCTACGCGACCACAGTCTGTTCAATGTCGTGACCGTATTCAAGACACTGGATATGGCGCCGACCGACACCGACAGCCCGCATCCTGATCTCGCCCGCGTCTATCGCGACTCGCATCCGACCATGAAGAAACTCTGGGCGATGATGGACCTGTCCCGACGCGGCTGGGTCTCGGGCGATCGCGATCCGATCCGGCGCTGGAGCAGCGGCCGGGTCACGCTGCTCGGCGATGCCGCGCATCCGACGCTGCAGAGCCTGGCTCAGGGCGCCTGCATGGCGATCGAGGATGCGGTCTGCCTCGCTGAATTGCTCGACAGCACATCGGGCGACCGGGTCGAGGCTGCTTTCAAGCAATATGTCGATGCGCGATATCTGCGCACCGCCCGCGTCCAATACGAATCGCGTTATCTCTGGGACAATTGGTATCACGTCGGCGGGATCGAACGCGAAGTGATGCGCTCGACTTGGGAGAACAAGAGCGAGCAGGACATGTTCGATTGCGTCGCCTGGCTCTATGACGGGTTCCAGCTTCCCGCAAAGGCATGATGCCGAAAAGTTTGAAGCGGTTTTCGGACGACATCGTGCTTCTATTGAAACGAGAGACCGTATGACCAAGCATGTCGCATTCCTGATGGGTGGATGGTCGTCGGAACGCGAAGTATCGCTGAACTCCGGGAGGGCCTGCGCGGATGCCGCCGAGCGCGCCGGCTATCGCGTCACCCGCATCGACGTCGCGCGCGACATCGCGACCGTGCTCGACAAGCTCAAGCCGGATGTTGCTTTCAACATCCTGCACGGACGGCCGGGCGAGGACGGCACCATCCAGGGCGTGCTGGAAATCCTCGGCATTCCCTATACCCATTCCGGCGTGCAGGCCTCATCGCTGGCGATGAAAAAGGATGCGGCAAAGGTCATGCTTGCCGCCGGCGGCGTGCCGGTGCCGCAGGGCAAGGTGATCTCGCGGTTCGAGGCCGGCAAGGCGCATGCGCTGCCGCGTCCATATGTCATCAAGCCGATCGCGGAAGGGTCCAGCGTCGGCGTATTCATCGTCACCGACGCTCACGATCATCCGCCGCAGGAATTGTTTCGCGAGGACTGGGCGTTCGGCGAGGTCGTGCTGTGCGAGACCTATATCCCCGGCAAGGAACTGACCTGCGCGGTGGTGAAGGGCGAGGCCACCGCCGTGATCGAAATCGTGCCGAAGGTGAAGTTCTACGATTATGAGGCGAAATACGCGCCCGGCGGTTCGGAGCATGTGCTGCCGGCGGTGATCCCCGACGAGATCACGCGCGAAATCCAGCGGCTCACCGTGATGGCGCATGATGCGCTCGGCTGCCGCGGCGTGACCCGCGCGGATTTCCGCTGGGACGACACGCGCGGTGTCGACGGACTGGTGTGTCTCGAGGTCAATACCATTCCCGGCATGACCCAGACATCGCTGGTACCGGAACTGGCCGCCCATGCCGGAATGTCGTTCGAGCAGCTGGTGAGCTGGATGATCGAGGACGCGTCGCTGAACCGATAACTGCCGGCCCGCGAGCGATCAGCCCAGCGCCTGCAACTCGCCGGGCAGCGCATAGGCCCATTGCGTGATGTTTCCCGCGCCGAGGCACACCACCATGTCACCCGGCTGCGCAATGCCACGGATCATGGTGGCAAGCCGCTCCGAGCTTTCGAGTGCCGACACGTTGCGGTGGCCGCGCGCGCGAATGCCCATCACCAGATGATCGCGGTCGATATCCTTGATCGGCTGTTCGCCTGCCGAATACACATCGGCGACGATCACGGCGTCGGCATCGTTGAAGCAGGTGCAGAACTGCTCGAACAATTCCTTGAGGCGCGTATAGCGATGCGGCTGCACCACCGCGATGACGCGGCCCTCGTTCGACTCGCGGGCGGCACGCAGCACGGCCGAGATTTCAACCGGATGATGGCCGTAATCGTCGATGACGGTGACGCCGTTCCATTCACCGGTGCGGGTAAATCGGCGCTTCACACCACCGAATGAGGCGATGGCTTTGCGGATCTGTTCGTCCGGCACGAGCAGTTCATGCGCAACCGCGATAGCCGCGGTGGCATTGAGCGCGTTGTGGCGCCCCGGCATCGGTAACGTCAGTCCGTCGATCACATGCTCGGCCTGTGCGTCGCGGCCGCGGAACGCCACGGAGAAATGCGAGACGCCACCCTTGTAGTGGAGGCCGACAAGACGTGCATCGGCCTGCGGGTTCTCGCCATAGGTGATGATGCGCCGGTCCTCGATTCGGCCGACCAGCGTCTGCACCTGCGGATGGTCTGTGCACATCACGGCAAAGCCGTAGAACGGCACATTCTCGACAAACGCCTTGAACGCCTCCTTGACGGCCTCGAAGGTCTTGAAGTGATCGAGATGTTCGGGATCGACATTGGTGACGATCGCGACATCGGCCGGCAGCTTCAGGAAGGTGCCGTCGGATTCGTCGGCCTCCACCACCATCCACTCGCCCTCGCCGAGCCGCGCATTGGTTCCGTAGGCGTTGATGATGCCGCCGTTGATCACGGTCGGATCGAGCCCGCCGGCATCGAGCAGCGTTGCCACCATCGACGTCGTGGTGGTCTTGCCGTGAGTGCCGGCAATGGCCACCGCCGATTTCAACCGCATCAATTCGGCCAGCATCTCGGCACGACGCACGATCGGCAGCCGCTTTGCGCGCGCGGCGACCAGTTCCGGGTTATCGCGTTTGATCGCGGATGACACCACGACCACGCTCGCGCCGTCGACATTCTTCGCGTCATGACCGACGGTCACCTGGATGTTCTTCTCCCGCAAGCGCTTAACGTTGGCGCTCTCGGAGACATCGGAGCCGGTGACGGTGTAATCGAGATTGGCCAGCACCTCGGCAATGCCGCTCATGCCGATGCCTCCGATCCCCACGAAATGGATCGAACCAAGATCGCGCGGCAATTTCATGCATGGTCCCCGAGCATTGTTTTTGGCCACGTCACGGCCGAGCTTGTCCCGGCCATCACGTCTTAGCCCTAGACAAGAAAGACGTGGATGCCCGGCACAAGGTCGGGCATGACGGCGTATTCCACCTATGGCTAAGCCGCAACCTGGGCCACTCTCAGTACCAGATCGGCCAGCCGGTCGGCGGCGTCAAGCACCCCGATGCCTTTGGCCCGGGATGCCATGGTGGCAAGCTGGCCGGGATCGGCAGCCAGCGCGTCGATCTCGGAGGCCAGCCGGTCCGGCGTGAAATCCTTCTGCAGAATGCGGATCGCGCCGCCGGCCTTTTCCAGCACCAAGGCGTTGGCTGCCTGATCCTGATCCAGCGCGTGCGGCAGCGGCACGAGGATACCCGGCCGACCGATTGCCGACAGTTCCGCGACGGTCCCCGCGCCCGAACGTGACACCACGAGATGAGCGGCCGCCATCCGCGCCGGCAAATCGGTGAAGAAGGGCGCGATCTCATGGGCTACCTGCGCCCGCGTATAGATATCGCGCACCCGCGTCATATCCTCCTCGCGCACCTGCTGGACGATCTTCAGCCGCATCTGCAGATGCGGCGGCAGTTTCGCCACTGCCGGCGGCACGATATCGGCCATGATGCTGGCACCCTGGCTGCCCCCAAAGACGAGAATGTGGATTGGGCCGTTCGGCTCGATCGCCGGATAGGGCGTATCGGCCGCAGCGATCACCGCCGGACGCAGCGGATTGCCGATGCAGGTGGTCTTGATCTCCAGCGCCTTGTCCTTGTCGGTGACGCCTGCGAACCCGGTTGCGATCGCACTGACACGGGACGCCAGGAACCGATTGGCGCGGCCCATCACCGCGTTCTGCTCGTGCAGCAGGGTCGGGATTTTCATGATGCTCGCCATGAAGACCGGCGGCACCGAGGGATAGCCGCCGAAGCCGACCACGATCGACGGTCTGACCTTGCGCATCAACATCGCTGCCTTGCCGAGACCAACCGTCATCGTGACGGCGGTACGCAGGATAGATATTGGATCGCGTCCGCGCAGGGTGGCGCTCGGCACGACATGCAGCGACTTGAAATGGTCGCCGAACTTCGCCGCGCGATTATCGGTGGCGAGGACGGTACCGATGCCGCGCTTCGCCAACGCCGCGCTCAGAGATTCGGCTGGAAACAGATGTCCGCCGGTGCCCCCGGCGGCCACCATGACGAGAGGAGATGCGGGCGGGATGTTCTGGACGTCGGTCATGCCGCCACTTTAGAGGGCGTTTTGAGAATTCAGAAGCGCCGTCAGCGGATCGGATGGGTCAGGCGCGCGCCGGGCTGGTCGCGCCGAGCGCCTTCCCGCCAAGCGCATTCCCGCCATGCCGGCCGAACTGCTCGGCCTGCGGGCGCTCCCGGGTGAGCGCCAGCACCATCCCCATGCCATAGGCGAGCGAGAGCAGCGAGGAGCCGCCATAGGAGATGAACGGCAGTGTCATGCCCTTGGCCGGAATCAGGTGCAGATTGACAGACATATTGATGGCCGACTGGGTGCCGAACAGGATCGCGAGGCCGGCCGCGGCGTAGCGTGCGAACGGATCCTGCGCCGCCGCCGCGCGCGACAGCACCCGGATCACGATGAAGGCGAACAGCGCGACCACGATCAGGCAGAGCACGATGCCGAATTCTTCGGCCGCGACGGCGAAGATGAAATCGGCATGGCTGTCGGGCAGGATACGCTTCACCGTGCCCTCGCCCGGCCCCTGCCCAATCCACCCGCCGCGCAGGAAAGACTCCACCGCGTTGTCGACCTGGAAAGTATCGCCCGACGACGGGTCCATAAATCGCTTCAGGCGGCGCGCCACATGCGGCACCGTCATGTAGGCGGCGCCGAGACCCGCGACCGCGCCGCCGGCCAGTCCCGCGACCCAGATCAACCGCATGCCAGCCATGAAGAACAGCGAGCCCCAGACCATCGCGATCAGCATGGTCTGGCCGAAATCCGGCTGCATCATCAGAAGCGTGACCACCGCTCCGAGCAGCGCGAGGGCCAGCGTATTGGCGGGCATGTCGGGCTTGCGCGCGGATTCGGCGAACAGCCAGGCGATCAGGATCACGAAGGCGGGCTTGACGAATTCGGACGGCTGGATGTTGACGCCGAACAGGACGATCCAGCGCCGCGCGCCCTTGATCTCGGTGCCGAAAACTAGCGTTCCCGCCAGCATCACCATGCTGATAACAAACACGGCCAGCGCCAACCGCCGGATCTGATGCGGCGACAGCAGCGAGGTGCCGAGCATGATCGCGATCGCCGGCAGCAGGTACATAATCTGCCGGTTCACGAAATGAAACGGATCGAGCCCGAGCTTGCTGGCCACCGGTGAACTTGCCGCCAACAGGAGAATGATGCCGGCCAGCATCAATGCGCCCAGCGCGGCAAGCGTCAGCCGGTCAATCGTCCACCACCAGACCGCAAAAGGCGTCAGTCGCGTGCGCGAGATCATCAGGGCCCCCGAAGGATCAAAGTCCCCCGTCCGGGTTTAGGTTTGATTAATGAAGCGAGCGCGCCGCTTGTTGCTGTCGTCCCGCGAAGGCCGGGACCCATATTCCGGAGCCGTGGCTATGGATCCCCGCTTTCGCGGGGCGACCGAGAGAGAGTTGGAGATAGCTGACGGCTACAGCAGTCCCAGCACCACTTCGCGGAACCGGTCGCCCCGCACCTCGAAATTCGGGAACTGATCGAACGAGGCGCAGGCCGGCGACAGCAGCACAACGGCGGGTTTGCCGGCTTCGGCGGCATCGCGGGCGGCATGCTCCACCGCCACGTCGAGCGCATCGGAGATCTCGTACGGCGCCTTGCCATCGAGCGTGCGGGCGAAGTCCGGCGCTGCCTTGCCGATCAGATAGGCCTTGCGGATGCGCGGAAAGAATTCGGCGAGCCCTGCAATACCGCCCTCTTTCGGCAATCCGCCGGCAATCCAGTAGATGTTGTCGAACGAGGCCAGCGCCTTCGCCGCCGAGTCGGAGTTGGTGGCCTTTGAATCGTTGACGAACAGGACCGCACCTTTTCGGCCGACCTCCTCCATGCGATGCGCGAGACCGGGAAACGTGCGCAGACCCTCCTGCAAGGTCTTGTCGTCGACGCCCAGCGCCGAACACGCCGCGAAAGCGGCGACGGCATTCTGCATGTTGTGGCTGCCGCGCAGCGAACCGATGCCGGTCAGATCGGCGATGTCCTCGGCTTCGCTGGAGCCGGTCCGGTAGATGTTGCGTTCCCCCCCGACATAGCCATGCGGGATGATGCGATCGATCGATATCGGCACCACCGCGCGCTGCATGGCGGCGAGATTTTTTGCCATGCCGCGCCCGTAATCGTCGTCGACCCCGATGATGCGAACCTTCGCGCGACCGAGAATACGGCTCTTTACCGCCGCATAATGCTCGATGGTGCCGTGCCGGTCGATGTGGTCCGGGGTGACGTTGAGCATGATGCCGATGGCCGGATCGATCGAAGGCGCGAGGTCGATCTGGTAGGAGGAGCACTCGATCACGTAGTGACGCGCGGCAGTGAGCGGTTCGAGTTGCAGCACCGGCACACCGATATTCCCGCCCATCTGTACGTCGCGGCCAGCATGCAGCAGCAGATGCGCGATCAGCGCGGTGGTCGTGGATTTGCCGTTAGTACCGGTGATGGCGACGAACGGCGCATCGGGCGCTTGTTTGCGCCGCTCGCGGCAGAACAACTCGACATCGCCGATGATCTCGACGCCGGCCGCAGTCGCAAGCTTCGCCGACCAGTGCGGTTCCGGATGCGTGAACGGCACACCGGGAGTCAGGATCAGCGCAGCAACTTTGGACCAGTCGATGTCGTGCAAGTCGCCGGTGCCGACCTTCGCCTCCGCCGCCTTCGCAACCTTCTTCGCATCGTCGTCGAAGGCGATCACGGTCGCGCCGCCCTCGATCAGCGCGTGGCAGGTGGTAAGCCCGGACCCGCCAAGACCGAATACGGCAACGGTCTTGCCCGCGAAGGTGGTGACCGGGATCATCGCAGTTTCAGCGTCGACAGCCCGATCAGCGCCAGCATGATCGAGATGATCCAGAACCGGATCACGATCTGCGGCTCGGTCCAGCCCTTCTGCTCGTAATGGTGATGGATCGGCGCCATCCGGAACACGCGCTTGCCGAACAGCCGGAACGAGACCACCTGCACGATGACCGATACTGCCTCCAGCACAAACAACCCGCCGATGATCGCAAGAGCAATCTCGTGCTTGGTCGCGACCGCGATGGTGCCGATCAAGCCACCCAGCGCGAGCGAGCCGGTATCGCCCATGAAGATCGAGGCAGGAGGGGCATTGTACCAGAGAAAGCCGATGCCGGCTCCGATCACGGCGCCACACAGCACCGCCAGTTCGCCGGTGCCGGCGACATAATGGATCTGCAGGTAATCGGCGAACAGCGCGTTGCCGGCCAGGTAGGAAATCAGCCCGAAACTGAGCGCAGCAATGATCACCGGCACGATCGCGAGGCCATCGAGGCCGTCAGTAAGATTCACAGCATTGCCGGCGCCGACGATGATGAAGGCACCGAACACAACGAAGAACCAGCCGAGATCGACGATCAGGTCCTTGAAGAAAGGGAACGCCAGCGATGTCGCAAAAGCCGGCCGGCCAAGCTGCGCGATCGCAAGGCAGGCGAGGAGTGCGACGATCGTTTCGGCGGTCAGACGCAGCTTGCCCGAGAAAGCCGTATAGGCCTGCTGCTTCGTCACCTTCAGGTAGTCGTCGTAAAAGCCGATCATGCCGAATGCGACCGTGACGCCGATCACGACCCAGACATACGGGTTGTAGACATTGGCCCACAATATCGTCGACACCGTCACCGCGAAGATGATCATCAGCCCGCCCATGGTCGGCGTGCCGATCTTGCTCTTCAGATGCGATTGCGGACCGTCCTCGCGGATCGGTTGTCCCCTGCCCTGCGCGGCGCGCAGCCAGTCGATGATCGGCGAACCGGCGAGGAACATGAACAGGGCGGCGGTCATCAACGCGCCGCCGGTCCGGAACGAAATGTAGCGGAAAATATTCAGTGCCGGAAACGATTCGGAATAGTCGGCAAGCCAAGTGAGCATGCGGCAATCAACCTTGCGCTGCATCCATCGCGTCACGGTGCGCAAACCTGCGCTGAAGCGCTTTCACGATGGGTGTCATTCTCGAGCCGTTGGAGCCCTTGATCATGATGACATCGCCGCTCGATACCGCTTCGAGAACCCGCGGTTCCAGGGCGCCGGAGTCATTGGCATAGCCGCCCCGGCGATTGGAGGGAAGCGCCTCCCACAGATTTCGCATGCCCGGTCCAGCGCAAAATACCAGATCGACCCCATGATCCACAATCGGCTGCGCCAATACGGCATGCAGTTCAGCCGACCGCTCACCGAGTTCGAGCATGTCGCCCAGCACGGCGATCCGCCGTCCGCTCGAACCCGGTTCGGCCTGCCCGAGCAGCGCAAGGGCGGCGACCATAGAGACGGGATTGGCGTTGTAGCTCTCGTCGATCAGGAGCGCGTGACCACCGGGCATATCGAGCCTGATGCGGGTGCCGCGTCCGCTCGCCGGCTGCAGATCGGAGAGCGCGAGCGCCGAGACGGCCAGATCCGCACCGGCAATTTTCGCTGCAGCCAGTACGGCAAGCGAATTCATGACGAGATGCTTTCCCGGCGCGCCGAGCTTGTAGGTCACGTCATCGCCGAGAATGCTCGCCTGCACGGTGGACGTGTCGGCTTGCAGCATGCATTTGATCAGTCGCGCGTGGGCGCCGGATTCTTCGCCAAACCCCACCACCCGTGATACCCGCGCATCGAGCGCACGGTCACACAGCCGGTTGTACTGGTCGTTGTCGCGGTTGAGGATGGCGACCCCGTTCTCGACCAGCCCCCCGAAGATTTCGGCCTTGGCATCCGCGATGCCGTCGATGGATTCGAAGAACTCGATATGCACCGGCGCGATGGTGGTGATGATCGCGATATCGGGCTGCACCAGGCGCGACAGCGGGCCGATCTCGCCTGCGTGATTCATGCCGAGTTCGAACACGGCAAAATTCGCGTCCGCTGGGCAGCGCGACAATGACAGCGGCACGCCCCAGTGATTGTTGTAAGACGCTGCCGATGCGTGCGTCTTTCCCTGGCGCGACAACACGAGGCGCAGCGCTTCCTTAGTCGAGGTCTTGCCGACCGAGCCGGTCACCGCAATGACCTTGCCGGCAAAGCGCGCGCGCGCTGCGCGTGCAAGATCGCGCAAGCCCTCCAGTACATCGTCGACCACCAGCAGCGGCGCGTCGGCCGCAAACGCATCGCGCTTGGCCGCCGAAACAACCGCAAGGCCGGCGCCCGCTTGAAGAGCCGCATCAACAAAATCGTGACCGTCGCGGTTATCGCCGGCGATTGCAAAGAATGCATCGCCCGCTCCCAGCGTGCGACTGTCGATCGAAATGCCGCCGATCGATGCGGGCAGCGGTCCCTGGCGCCGCGCTTGCATCGCGGATGCCATCGCATCGAGAGCCCACAGGGCCTGCACGCTCATGTTGTCGTCCCCCGCCCGAAGTGTCATCGCCAGACGAAACTGACGTCATTCCTTCCGCGTCATCAACGCCGCCGCGACCGCATCGTGGTCGCTGAACGGCAATACCCGGTCGCCAATGATCTGGCCACTCTCGTGGCCCTTGCCGGCGATCACCAGCACGTCACCGCTCTGGAGTTCCGTAATCGCACTGCGGATGGCCTCGTTGCGGTCGGCAATTTCGATGGCACCGGGCGAGGCTTTGATGATTTCAGCGCGAATTGCGGCTGGATCCTCGTTACGCGGATTGTCGTCGGTGACGATCACACGATCGGCCTTTTCGGCGGCGATGGCCCCCATCATCGGACGCTTGCCGGCATCGCGGTTGCCGCCGCAGCCAAACACCACGAACAGCCGCCCCGTCACATAGGGGCGCAACGCCTCGAGCGTCTTGGCCAGCGCATCCGGCTTGTGCGCGTAATCCACAAAGATAGGCGCCGTACCCTTTCGGCCGACGAATTCCAGCCGGCCTTTAGCGCCTTCAAGGTCTTCCATGGCTTCGAACACGGCGTCCGGCGGCGTCCCGGTGACAATGGCAAGGCCCGCCGCAACCAGCGCATTCTCGATCTGGAATTCGCCGACCAAAGGCAGATGCAGTTCGTGCCGCCGCTGGTCGAATTGCAGCGTGATCTTCTGCGCATAGCCGTCGACTTTGCTTTTCACGACATGCAGATCGTCGCCGTCTCGACCGACCGTGAATACCCGCAAGCCGCGACGGGATGCAGCCTCGATCACGCGCCGCGCCTCGGCATGATCGGCGGACACCACCGCGGCGCCGTCCGGTGCGATCAGCTCCTCGAACAGGCGGAGCTTGGCGCGCAAATACGACTCGAGATCGGGATGGTAATCGAGATGATCGCGGCTGAGATTAGTAAAGCCGCCGGCCGCCACGCGAACGCCGTCGAGCCGGTATTGATCAAGCCCGTGCGAGGAGGCCTCCATCGCCAGATGGGTAACGCCTTCGCCCGCAAGTTGGTCGAGCGTGCGATGCAAGGCCACTGGATCGGGGGTCGTCAGCGACCCGTAGGTCTCGCCCGCCGGCGACACCACGCCGATGGTGCCGATACTGGCGGCCGCGCAACCGGCACTCTCCCAGATCTGCCGGGTGAACGCGGCCACCGACGTCTTGCCGCTGGTGCCGGTGATTGCAGCGATTGTCGCCGGCTGACGCGGATACAATTTAGCCGCCGCCAGCGAGAGAGCCCGGCGTGCATTGGGAACCGCAATCACGGGGATCGCGGCTGTGGCATCGCCGCGTTCGGCCAGGATGGCGGCAGCTCCGGCATTCACCGCATCCCCCGCAAAGCGCAGGCCATCGGCCTTGGCGCCTGAAATCGCCACGAACAGGTCGCCGGGCTTGACCGCGCGGCTATCGGCAGTGACGCCGCCGATGTCGATGGCGCCGGTTGCGGGATCGATGGTGGCGAGGCCGGAGAGGATGTCGGAGAGCTTCATCGCGGCGATGTTTCACGCCCCGGGCGGTGGGGCAAGGGGCCAGCAGAAAGAAATAAAGACGCCCTCTTCATGCCGGCATCAAGGTCTTGCCATGAAAGCGTGGATCGTCCGCCGGCCGTCATGGCGCGGCGAAGTTTCCTACCGCGCCCGGGCAGAGGCGGTCGCGGCCAGGATCTGCCGGTCCGCCGTGGGCAGGTCGAAACGCGGCGCGATTCCCAGCATCGGCGCAATCTTGGCGATAACCTTTCCAGTGGTCGGCGCGGCGTTCCACCCCGACGTGGCGTAGCCCTTGGTTTCCGCCGAGGGCTGCGGCTCATCCAGCATGATCAGGATGAGATAGCGCGGCTTGTCGGCCGGCAACACCGCGGTGAAACTCGTCAATAGCTTGGTCTTGGAATAGCGTCCGTTGATCACCTTCTCGGACGTGCCGGTTTTGCCGCCGACATAAAAGCCCTTTACTTCGGCCTTCTTTGCCGATCCGACCTCGGCGTTGAGCCGCATCAGGTAACGCATGCGCTCCGACGTCTCGGGCTTGATCACATGGCGCGCGAGCTTGTTCGCCTCCTCCTCGCTCCGTTTGAGGAAGGTCGGCGGGATCAGCTTTCCGCCGTTCATCAATGCGGAAATGCCCATCACAGCCTGCAGCGGTGCCACCGACAGGCCGTGGCCGAAAGCGATGGTGACGGTGTTGATCTCGCCCCAGCGTTTCGGCACCAGCGGTTCGGCGCTTTCCGGAATTTCGGTGCGCAGCCGGTCGAGCTGACCCATCTTCTTGAGATACGCCTTGTGATGCTCGACGCCGAGCCCGAGCGCCATTCGCGCGGTGCCGATATTCGAGGAATAAGTAAACACTTCGGGCAGCGACAATACGCGGCGCTGAGCGTGAAAATCATTGATCCGGAAGCGCCCATACTGGAGCGGCGCCCGCGCATCGAGCGCCGAGCCGAGCGTGTATTTGCCGGAATCGAGCGCCATCGCCAGCGTCAACGCCTTAAAGGTCGAACCCATTTCATAGACGCCGGTGGTCAGCCGGTTGATGCGGTCCTTGTCCAGCGCTTCGCGCGGATCGTTCGGATCGTAATCGGGCACCGAGACCATTGAAATGATCTCGCCGGTATTGACGTCGGTGACCAGGCCGGCCGCCGCCTTGGCCTTGTACTTCTCACGCGCGGCGAGCAGTTCGGTACGCACGGCATGCTGCACGCGCAGGTCGACGGCGAGTTCCACCGGCTTCTGCTGGCGGTCATTGGCGAAGCCAAGCGAATGCAGGTCAGCGAGACCGCTGCGGTCGAGCCATTTCTCGATCCCAGCGATGCCTTGGTTGTCGATATTCACATGGCCGATCACATGCGACACCGACGCGCCGTTTGGATAGACCCGCTTGTTCTCGGATCGGAAACCGATGCCGGGAATGCCCAGCCGGTGAATTTGCTCGCGCTGCGCCTTGGTGATTTCACGCTTCAACCAGACGAAGCCCTTCTTCGATGACAGCCGTTCTCGCAATTCGGTCGCGTCCATGTCTGGCATGGTGGCGGTCAGCAATTCCACCGCCTCGTCGACATCGATGATTCTGCGCGGCTCGCCAAAGAGCGAGGGCATGCGCACATCGGTTGCCAGAACTTCGCCGTTACGGTCGAGAATATCGGGCCGCGCGGTGGCAACGATATCGCCGCCGCTGCGTCGCCCGCTCTGCCCGTCCGAGGTCGAGGCGAGATAGACCAGCCGCCCCGAAATCACCATATACACACAGGCGAAGGCGACAATGACCAGTCCCACCCGGGCGCGGCTTTTGACCTCGCGATCGACATTCTGGCCGTAGAGCAGCCGCTGCATCAGCGGCTTTTTCGGTGCGGGAGCCGGAGCTGTTTGCGTCATTGGCCGCCCCGTTCGGTGATAGAGCCGGTCGGAACAGCGTCGCTCTCGCCGATCAGGGCGGCGATCGGATCGAAGGGCACTTCCGGTTCCGGTTTTTTCCGCTCCGGCAGGTTGGCCAGATCGTCGATCTGAGACGCTTCGAGCGGCTTCAGTTGCAGATGGCGCTGTGCGATGTCCTCGATGCGGCTCGGCGAAACGAGTTTCGCCCAGTCCGCACGCAATGCCGCGATCGCATCTCGCTCTCGCCTGATCTCGCCACGCAGCTTCGACAGCTGTTCGGCCTGCATGGTGGCCTCGAACTTGATGTCATAGACATAGCCCGCGGCCAGGATCAGCGCGACGATCACGAACAGATGCAGGATGCGCATGGTCATCGTCCCCGCATCGCCTCCGCAAGCGTGGGAATGCCGCGCACCATGTCGTCGGCCTCTGCATCACGCGCTGGCACATCGTTGCGCCGCGCTGCGCGCAGCTTGGCGGATCGTGCACGCGGATTGTCACTGATTTCCTGATCGCCTGCGACGACTGGCTTCCTTGTCAAAAGTGTGAAGGTTGGCTGCGGGCCCTCCGCCAAGGGGGCATGACGCGAACCGGCCACCATGCGGGTGCGGTCGGCGAAGAAAGACTTGACGATACGATCCTCCAGCGAATGGAACGATACCACCACCAGATTGCCGCCGGACTTGAGAATGCGTTCGGCCGCGGAGAGCGCGCCCGCGAGTTCGGCCAGTTCCTCGTTCACGAAAATGCGCAAAGCCTGAAAGGTGCGCGTGGCTGGATGAATCTGCCCTGGGCGCGCGTGAACGATGCGCTCGACGATCGCGGATAGCTGCCGGGTGGTGAGGATCGGCGCTTCCTCGCGCGCTCGAACGATCGCGCGGGCGATCGGCCGGGCGAACCGTTCTTCACCGAGCCGCGCGATAATGGCTGTGAGATTGCGCTCGGTCGCGACCGCGATCAGGTCGGCGGCACTCGGCCCGCTGCCGCCCATGCGCATATCGAGCGGACCCTCCTGACGGAACGAAAAGCCCCGCCCGGCCTCGTCGAGTTGCATCGACGACACGCCGACATCGAGAACCACACCGTCTACGGTGTCCTGACCAGCGCGCTGCGCCACGACATCGAGATTGGAAAAGCGATCCTCGACCAGCGTCAGGCGGCCGCCCGCGGCTGCAACGAGATCGGCGCCGCGTACAATCGCGCTCGGGTCGCGATCGATGCCGATCACCTTGCAATTGGCCGCATCCAGGATTGCGCGGGTATAGCCACCGGCGCCGAAGGTGCCGTCGATATAAACGCCGCCATCGCGGGGACCGAGATACTGGACCACTTCTGCGGCGAGCACGGGAATGTGCCGGACCAGTCCGCCATCGACGGCGTTTCCGCCGTCGCGGTCGGTCATCATTCCCGTGCCCCTTGCGGGTTCGCCGCACGCTCGGAGCCGAGCCGCTTCTTCAGCGCGCGCATCTTCCCGGTGGCCTCGGAAAGGCGTGTGCTGAAACGGTCCGGCGCCCAGATCTGGAATTTGTGGCCGAGCCCCACGAACGCGACCGCGTCCATGATCCCGGCATGGTCCTTGAGCTGATCGGAGAGGGTCACCCGGCCCTCGCCATCCATCTTCAAAATCTCGCTGGTGGCGTAGAGCGCGGTTGCGAATTGCTCGCGCTCCTCCGAAAACGGCGGAAACCGTTCCATCAGCGCCTCGATTTCCGTCATCAGGCTGCGTCCGCCCGCTTCCACCGCCGGCTGGTCGAGCGCGGGGTAGCAGAACAGACCCTCGCCGCCCTCTCGGGCCAGCACAGCGCGAAAGGATGCCGGCACCGAAACACGCCCCTTGGCGTCCAGCCGCAAAATGAAATGGGAAAAGAATCTGTCCACCGACGGTTCCAGTGTCCGCACTGCCGGACCACCCGTGCGGCCCGCAGCGCCTGTATGGGACGATTTGGGCTATCATGGGACACAATGGGCGTCAATGGAACCGGGATGGCGCGTCGCGAACCCCATTGAGCCTGCTTAACCTTAAGGAAGGTTAAAGCCGGGCGGACAAAAGCGTGCTGCCGGAGTTCGGTTCCGCAACGATATTCATGTGCCGGCGTTCCGGGGTCCGCCCGTTCAATGTCGCCTGCGCAGAGGCGTAAACAAAATTTTCGGAACGTCACCAGCGTCCATGCGTTCTTTTGGCAGTGCGGCTCGCGCCATGCGTTCAAGACCTGCGCAAGCCATTCACGCACACAAGTTTCAACCACAAAGGAGCAACACATGCTGCACAAGCTCATGATGACCACCGCCTTGACCGGCCTGATGATCGGCGGCGCGATGGCGCAGAACCCGACCACACAGCCGACGACTCCGACGCAGCCGCAGGCGGCACAGCCGGCGATGCCCGGTGTGAAAGCCGCCGAGCGCGCCGCGGACTCGAGCCCATCAATGCCTGCGGGTGATGCCAAGTTCATCAACGCGCAGGGTACCGATCAGTGGCTGTCGTCCAACTTCATTGGCGTTGACGTCGTTGGGCCCGATAATGAGAAGATCGGCGATATCACCGATATTCTGTTCGAGAAGAACGGCAATGTCGTCGGCTACGTGGTCGGCGTCGGCGGCTTCCTCGGCATCGGCGCCAAGAACGTGGCGCTGGCACCGACCTCGTTCGAGGTCGTAGCCGATACGGACCGCGCAACCACGGGATCCGCTGCGACCGCGGCGCGCGCCGACGATGTCAAGCTCAAGCTGAACATGACCAAGGATCAGCTCCAGCAGGCAGCCTCGTTCGAATCGAAGCGCGAGCAGGATTCCAAGGCGCGTGCGGCGTCGCAGCCAGCACCAGGCGGAATGAATAACCGCCCGGCGACTCAGCGCTAACAGCGGCATATTCAGCAGATTACGGCGGCCGGTCGATCCCTCGACCGGCCGCTTTTTGCGTGGCCCGTCCGCGGCAATCCAAGCTGATTTGCGTCGCTCGCAGGCGAACCGTTACAACGTCCTGAGCAACAGGGAATTCTGGACGCCGCAATGACTGCATTCGAACCGGACACCATGCTCGTAGACCGCGTGGTGCCCTCCCCTAACCATGGCGAGCGCGCCGGCAACCGTCTGCCGGACATGATCCTGTTGCACTATACCGGCATGCCGGACGCCGATAAGGCGCTGGAGCGACTTTGTTCGCCCGACAGCGAAGTGTCCTGCCATTACTTCATCACCGAAGACGGCCGTATCATCCAGTGCGTCCCGGAGGCGCGCCGCGCCTGGCATGCGGGCGAAGCGAGTTGGGCCGGCGAGACCGATATCAACTCGTGTTCGATCGGCGTTGAGATTGCCAATCCCGGTCATGATCACGGATATCCGGACTTTCCGAAACGGCAGATTGCGGCTGTCGCCGCGTTGTGTCGCGCCATCATGCGTCATCGCTATATCCGGCCCGAACGCGTGTTGGCGCATTCCGACGTCGCGCCCTCGCGCAAGTGCGATCCTGGTGAGAAATTTCCCTGGATGATCCTTCACCGCGCCGGGATCGGCCAATGGGCAAAGCCTGCCCCCATCGTGCCGGGACCGAGTTTCGAGTTCGGCGATTCAGGGGACGCGATCAAGAGTTTCCAGACGGTGCTTCGCGACTACGGCTATGGCATCCAGGCCGACGGCTATTTCGACCAGAATACCCGTGACGTGGTGGCCGCTTTCCAGCGGCACTTCCGCCCGGCCCTGATCGACGGCAAGCTCGATTCGTCTACATTGCTCACCCTGCGCGCCCTGATCGAAGCCTCGCGCTTCGGCCGCGCCTCCCATGCGAACCCGGCGGCGGACACGCAAACAGAACCGCAGACTTGACGTCGCGCGGTTTCGTCCCCATCCCATCGGTTGTCAGTCGACTGGACGGCCGCTCCGCCATTGTCCCGAAAGGGCGGCGGGGAGGAAAGTCCGGGCTCCACGGACGAACGGTGCCGGATAACGTCCGGCGGGGGCGACCCCAGGGAAAGTGCCACAGAAAAGCAGACCGCCGGCTTTTCGTCCCGCTTGCGGGGCAGCGAAGCCGGCAAGGGTGAAACGGTGCGGTAAGAGCGCACCGCGTCTCCGGCGACGGAGACGGCACGGCAAACCCCACCGGGAGCAAAACCGAATAGGAGCGGTGCGGAGCCAAGTCTCCGGGTTCGTCCGAACCAGCCGCTCGGGTAGGTTGCTTGAGGCGCCGGGTAACCGGCGTCCCAGATGAATGGCCGTCACGTCCGTCGCCTCGGCGGCGGGCCATACAGAACCCGGCTTACAGGTCGGCTGATGCGTATGATGAGGGCTCGGGGCGGACACGCTCCGGGCCCTCGCCACGTTATCGCGGCGGGTGCATAATCCGATGCGCGCCTCCTGCCGTCAGCGCCGGAAAACGATCATGAATGACCGGATCGACGACGCCCGCCGGTCAGGGATCCGGAACCTGCTCGGTCCCGGCCTCGTAACCGGCGCCGCCGATGACGATCCTTCGGGCATCGCGACCTATTCGCAAGCGGGTGCGCAATACGGCTACAGCCTGCTGTGGACGGTCTTCCTGACCACTCCGCTCATGATCGCCATTCAAATTGGTGAGCGCCCAAATCGGCCGGGTCACCGGCAAGGGGATCACTGCAAACGCCAGGGAGCTGTACGGCGCTTCCGGGGTTTCGGTGCTGATCGTACTTCTGGTGGTCGCCAATACGATCAATATCGCCGTCGATATCGCGGCCATGGCCGAAGCCCTGTTCCTGGTCGTCGGGGGCTTGAGGCACGAACATGCCCTGATATTTGCCGCGGTGTCCGTGCTGTTGCAGGTTTTCGTGCCCTACCGGCGCTATTCACCGATCCTGAAATGGCTGACCCTTGTCCTGTTCCTCTATGTCGGCGTGGTTTTCACCGTCGATATTCCGTGGCGCGAGGTCGCGGTTAAGACACTGCTTCCACAGGCGCAACTCACCCCGGACTATCTGATGCTTCTGGTCGCCGTACTGGGCACCACGATCAGCCCCTACTTGTTTTTCTGGCAAGCCTCTCAGGAGGTGGAGGAAATGCGACGGCAGAAGAAGTCGCGCCCGCTCAACAGGCTCTCCCGCGGTGGAGGCAGCGAAATGCAGCGCATCAAGTTCGATACAAGCATCGGCATGATTTTCTCGAACACCATTGCCTTTTTCATCATGCTCACCACTGCGGCCACGCTGCATGCAAACGGCGTGACGAATATCCAGACCGCAGCCGATGCCGCGAGCGCGTTGCGGCCGATCGCAGGCGAGTTTGCCTTTCTTTTGTTTGCGCTCGGCATCATCGGGACCGGCCTCCTGGCCATTCCTGTGCTCGCGGGTTCCGCGGCTTATGCGGTCGCCGACCTTTATCATTGGCCATCGTCGCTGGAAGCCAAGGTCCCGCACGCACTGGGCTTTTATGGGATCATTGCCGCGGCGACGCTGATCGGATTCGGCCTCACTTTCACACCATTCGATCCGATCCGCATGCTGATCTGGAGCGCTGTCATCAACGGCGTCGTCGCAGTTCCGATCATGGCGATCATGATGTTGATCGTGACCCGCCGAGAAGTCATGGGCCGCTTCGTCGCCAGCCGCCGCCTGAAGATCGCAGGCTGGGCGGCGACCGGATTCATGGCGACGGCTGTAACGGCGATGCTCGTGGCGATGCTTTGGTAGAAGCGCCGCCGCGCCTGCAACAGGCGCCAGTATTGTTAGTGGTCGGCGGCCCCTACGCCATCCGCCGGATGCCGGGGGGCTGCCAGGTGCCCGAACCCGCCGGCAGGATCGACGGCGCCGCCGTCTTCGGCCAGTACAGGCGCATCACCATGTAAATCGGCCCGTCGGGCGCGGGCAGCCAGTTGGCCTCCTTGTCGGCGCCGGGCGACTTGCTCTGGATGTAAATCGGCAGCGAGCCATCCGGATTGGTCTTCATGCCGGGCAGCATCGGCGAATTGATCAGGTAACGGTCGATCGGATTGTTGATCAGCAATTGCGATCTGCCGTCATACATCGTGATCGACCAGAACGAATTCACCGGCGGCAGCTGGCCCGCCGGGAAGGTCAGCACATAATTGTGCTTGCTGCCGTCGAGAGTCTGACCGTCGGCATCGACACGGGTGAAGGGGTACATCGCTTCTTCAGGACTGTTGCCGTAGATCCCGGCCTTGGCGGCAACCGCGCGCTTCATCCAGTCGCCATTGTAATGCGCAGCATCTCCCGGCAACCCACTCACACGCCAGCCGTTGATGGCTTGGCCGGCGTTAGCGACCGCCTCATCGACCTTTCGCTCGCCTTCCTTCATGCCGAGCCCGACCTCGAGTTTCTCCTCGAGCGTAAGGTCCTTGAAGTCGAAGGTCTTGCCCGGTCCGATGCCCATGCGCGCGAGCTGCGCACGGATCTCCTTCTCGTTCTCCTGCGCCGGTGCGAATTGCAGCGCGAAGTCGAGATAGCGGAAGAAATCCGTCTTCACGAGTTCCTTGTCGAATTTCGGAAAATCGACTTCGGCCGTGGAAGACGCGAGCATTGGCTGCTTCAGATAAGCCGACAATGGCTGAGCATGATAACCGGCCTGAACCTTGCGGACATTACCGATGTCAGCCGCATCGAAGAGCTGGGTGCGGAAGATCGCGAGCGACATTTGCGTGCTCGACCGGAACATCTGTTTGATGCCGGCCGGCATCGTGCCCTTCCAATCCGGGCCGACCACCATGTAATCGCCAGCGGCAATGCCGGTCGCCCGGCTACCGATATAGCCGTAATTGTACGTATTGCCGTCGACGAGTTGCACCGAATAATAGCGCTTGGGATCCATGGCCGGAACGGAAATAACCATCGGCTCGGCCCGCAGGTCGACCCACAGCATCGAATACGGCGTGTCGCTGTTCGGTGTCGGGACCGCCGTATCCTTGTAGGTGAATACGTTCGACTCGTTCTTGATCTGGTTGAACGGCGCCTTGTATTGCGACGAGTTCTTGTCGATGACGAACTCGTACATGACGCCGTAATTCATCACGATCGGCAGGCCGTAGATGAAGCCCTTCTCGGCAATGTCTTTGGCTTCAAGAAAGCGGGGACGGCCGCTTTGCGCGAACGCAAGATAGGGCTTTGCCACGGCGGTGGCGGCGGCGGCGCCTGCAGCCGAGCGCAAGAGGTCGCGTTTGGTCAGCATGAAATGCACTCCCAGGAAGGGTGATTGGATGGCCGGTCGCACGCGTCCCCTGAGTGCGGTGTCGCATCCTACATGACAGTGAGCGGCAGCACAGACCGCCCCATGAGTGTGACTGGCATTCCGCCGAACACATTTTCGCGACCGGCAATCCGGAGCACGGGGGCCGCATCCTGTAGATTAACGCGCCCCTCGGCACCTGCCATTTCGAGACAGAAACGCAAAAATTTCCGAAAGGTGATACCTTCGCAGGAGCCGTAACGGATTTTCCGATGTCGCATTTCGATCTCGCGCTGTCTGTCGCACTTGGCATTGTCCTGGCGGCATCGACAGGTTTCCGCGTCTTCCTGCCGATGCTGATCGCCAGCGGTGCGGCCTATACCGGCTACCTGCCACTGGCTGAAAACTTTGCCTGGCTCGCCACGCCACTCGCATTGACCATGCTCGGCGTGGCCGCGCTGGTCGAGATCGCCGCCTATTACATTCCCGGGATCGACAATTTGCTCGACACGCTGGCCGCGCCCGTGGCGCTGGTCGCAGGAACGGTACTGTCGGCCGCGGTGATGACCGATGTCCCGCCGATGGTGAAATGGACCGCCGCGATCATCGCAGGTGGCGGGGCCGCCAGCGTCACACAGCTGGTCACCACCATGCTGCGCGCGAAATCGACGATCTTCACCGGCGGGATCGGCAATTCGGCGGTTGCGACCGCTGAACTCGGCGGCGCTTTCATTCTGCCGCTGCTGGCACTCGCCGCACCACTGCTCGCCCTCGGACTTGTGTTGTTGTTGCTGTGGATGGCGCTCCGCTTGCTGCGACGGCTGCGCCAGAGCGGCAAAGGTCCGACCACAGCATCGCCGGACGGCAGCGGATGATGGCGTCGGACAGTAGTTTCGGCTGCTTCAACCCGCAGCCGCAAGGCGCTCGGCACGTTCCATGTCGCGGATCAACGTGTCAGCAAGCGCGGACGCGGCTTCGACATGGGCCATACAGGCTTTAGCGGCTGCGTCGCCGTCGCCCCTGCGGATTGCATCGACCACCGCCTGCATCTGGATCGGACCGGACCGCGAGCGCCCTGGCGTCTGGATGGTCAGCGCGCGCAAGTGATTGATGCGTGAATGCAGTGACGAGATGATGGTCCAGGCCACCGGCTTCCCGGCGCACTCAAACAGCAAGCGATAAAAACTGGTCGCCTCCGCGAGCACATCACTGGCCGAGCCCTTCTTATAGCCACGACGCATCCGTGAAAGGATCGTATCCAGAGCGTCAGCGATGTGCGGATCGCGGCTTTCGGCACAGGCGCGCGCGGCAAGGCTCTCCAGCGCACCGCGGATTTCGTAGATCTGCCGGGTCTCGGCGATCGTCGGCCGTGCCACCACCGGACCGCGCTGCCCCTGCGACTGCACCAGGCCTTCGGCTTCAAGGTGGCGCAAGGCTTCGCGCACCACCGTCCGGCTGACGCCAAGTTGCGTGCACAGATCGCGTTCCACCAGCCGGTCGCCCGGCCGGTAGCGCTGGCTCGCGATCGCCTCGCGCAATTTTTCGAGCGTCAATTCACGCAGTGTCTTGGCGCTCCGGTCGACCAGCATCGGTGAGTTCATGGCTCCTCCGCGCTCCTGTTAGCGGATTTCCCCGGCGCTCGCACCGCCCGGGTTGACTCGGTCCCCGCCCAGCCATAATTTTTATATTACGGTATACCAAAACGGATTTTAAGCCTAGATATGACCGACGCTGTCCGCAAGATCGTCACTTATATCGACGAAACCCTGATCGAGGGCGGCCGTACGGCGCCCAAGCCGTTGCAGCTGTTCGCGGTCGCCGCGGTGGTGCGCAATCCCTGGGCGGGCCGCGGCTTTGTCGACGATCTGGCGCCGGAGATCCGCCAACTCGCGCCGGTCCTGGGTGAGATCCTGACGACGCGCATTCTGTCGCTCGCGGGCTCGGGCGACGCGGTGGAAGGTTACGGCAAGGCCGCCATCGTCGGCACCGGCGGCGAAATCGAGCACGCGTCCGCTCTCATCCATACGCTGCGCTTCGGCAACATCTTCCGCAAGGCGGTCGGCGCCAAAAGCTATCTCAGCTTCACCAATGTGCGCGGCGGCCCCGGCTGCGCGCTGGCGATCCCGATGATGCACAAGCACGACGAGGGCATGCGTTCGCACTATCTCACGGTGCAATTCTCGATCGCCGACGCGCCGGCCCCGGACGAGATCGTGGTCGCGCTCGGCGCCTCGATCGGCGGCCGGCCGCATCATCGCATCGGCGACCGCTATCAGGACCTCAAGGAGCTTGGCGCGATCGATGCCTGACACCGTCACTGTCCCGCATACGATCGGCACAGCGCGCGAGCGCGGCACCACGCATGTCCGGCGCAGCGGTAAAGGCAGCCCCATCATCCTGCTGCACGGCCTCGGCATGCAGAACACCGTCTGGCAGCCGCAGATCGAGCTCCTGCAAAGCGAATTCGACGTCGTCACCTTCGATATGCTGGGCCACGGGCAATCGAGCCTGCCGCCGGAGAAGCCACAGCTCTCCGATTACGCCGACCAGGTGCTGAGCGTGATGGATGCGCTCGACATCACGTCCGCGCATCTCGCCGGACATTCGATGGGCGCGCTCATCAGCCTTGAATTCGCGCTCTCGTATCCGGACCGGGTCCGCGGCGTCACGCCGATGAACGGTGTCTATTGCAGATCGCCGCATCTTCAGCAGACTGCGGAGAACCGTGCGCGCGAACTCGAAGCCAATGGCGGCATCACCTCCCCTGATGAGACGCTGAAGCGCTGGTTCGGCGAACCGATCCCTTCCGAACTCGCAGAGGCCGCCACAATTTGCCGCCGCTTTCTCATGTCCGTGAACCCCGTCGGTTACATGCGGACCTACCGGCTGTTCGTCGAGAACGATCGGCGCCATGAGGGCCGGCTCGAAAGCCTGGCCGCGCCTGCGCTGTTCATGACGTCGGAGAACGATCCGCACTCGACGCCGGACATGTCGCGCGCGATGGCTGCGGCCACGCCCGACAGCCGCTGCATCGTGTTGCCGAAGGAACGCCACATGATGACGCTGACCGCGCCCGCCGAGGTCACAAAGCATCTGATTTCGTTTGTCCGGGAAGTCGAGGCGCGGACATCGCGCCAAACCCTCATGACGGAGACTGTGACATGAGCCTGTTCCGCTTTGCGCGACTTATTCCCGCCCTCGCTGCCACGCTCGTTGCGATCACCTTCGCTGCGACCGGCGCGCAGGCGGCCTATCCCGACCGCCCGATCCGACTGATCGTGCCGTATCCCGCAGGCGGCTCCTCCGATATCGTGGCGCGCAGCTTCGCCGAATATTTCGAACGCGCGATGGGACAGCCGATCGTGATCGAGAATGTCGGCGGCGCCGCCGGGCATAACGGCGCGATGCGCGTCGCAGGCGCGGCTCCCGACGGCTACACGCTGCTGATCGGCGCTGGCTCCGAACTGCTGATCCGCAATCTGCTGCAGCCCACGCCGACGGCCGAGCCGATGCGGCCCTATACGCCGATTTCTCTCATCGGCGCGGGTCCGATGGTGATCGTCGGCAAGCCGGACATCAAGGCCGCCGACCTGAAGGCCGTGATCGCACTCGCGGGCCAGCAAGCCGCCGGCCTCAATTACGGCAGCGCCGGTCACGGCTCCTTCATGCATCTGGTCGGCGAAGCCTTTAAATTCCAGACCAAAGCCAAGGTGACCCACGTGCCCTACAAGGGCGCCGCTCCGGTGATGACTGACGTGGTCGGGGGACATGTCGATCTCGGCGTCTCGTCGCTCGCCGCCGCGCTTCCCTTCATCAAGGGCGGCCAGGCACGCGCCTTCGCGGTCACCTCGGCCGGCCGCACCGAGTTTGCACCGGACGTCCCGACTCTTGCCGAAATGCCGGAGATGAAGGACTTCAGTCTCGAACTCTGGATCGGCCTGTTCGGACCGGCCGGCTTGCCCGCCGATGTGGTGACCAAGCTCGAGCAAGCCGCTCGTACCGCACTCGACGAGCCGGAGCTGAAGACCAAGCTTGCGCGAGCGTCGATTTCCGTCCGCAAATTGTCGGGCGCGGAGTTCAAGGCATTCCTCGATGCCGAGAACCAGAAATACAAGACGATCATCACCGATTCCGAAATCAAAGGGCAATGACGGCGGCTGGATTGAATAGAGCTGGCAGCGCCGTCAGAACAGCGTCGGCTGCCGGTCGTCCTTCTTCGCCTTGCGCGCAGGCTTGGCCGGTGGCGGCGTCTCGCTCGCGGGTGGCGCAGCATAGCGCGCGATCAGTTCCGGTCCGTCATGGATGGCGCGGTTGACCGCGGGCGCCACTTCGTAGACTTCCAGCTGATCGTCCTGCGCTGGCGCAATCAGCGCGGCCGCCATGGTCTGATCGACCCGCGCGGTATCGAGCCACATATCCCAGGCCTCCGGAGGCAGGATCACCGGCATCCGGTGATGGATCGACCTGATCAGCGGACTTGCGTCGGTGGTAACAATGGCGGCGGTGTCGAGTTCCTCGCCGTTGGGCCCGATCCAGGTTTCCCATAAGCCCGCAAAGGCCAGCGGGCCGCCATCCTTGCGCTGGATGAAATAGGGCCGGTTCAACGAACCATCGCGCTTCCATTCATAGAAGCCGTTGGCGGGGATCAGGCAGCGCCGCCGCTTCATGGCATTCTTGAACGCGGGGCGCTCGTTGACGGTTTCACCGCGGGCGTTGAACAGAAGCGAGATGGTCTTCGGGTCCTTCACAAAACCCGGGATCAGACCCCAGCGCATCAGCACGAATTGCCGCTCGCCATCGCACAGCCGCACCACCGGGATAGGCTGGCTCGGGGCCACGTTATAGCGCGGTGGAAAATCCGGCATCTCCTTGTACTCGAAGAGCTGCCGCATCGCCTCCGGCGCGGTGGTGATGGCATAGCGTCCGCACATCGTTGCAAGATAGTCTGGATCGGCGCGGGCGGAAGTCGAAACCGCCGCACGGCTGCTACAATTCGGTGGATGACAGTCATGGATGACCGTGCCTACCCGACGCGACCGTTTCTCGCGGCTAGCGCCGCCGTAATTCGTAACGGGAGGGTGCTGATCGTGCGCCGCGGCGGCACCTTCGGCCGCGGCATCTACACCCTGCCGGGCGGGGTGGTGGAAGCGGGCGAGACACTGACCGACGCCGTGATTCGTGAGGTGCGAGAGGAGACTCAGGTCGCGATCGAGCCGGTGGCGCTCGCAGGTTACCGGGAAATGATCATGCGCGACGATGGCGGAAAGACCGCACGGCATTTCGTGATCGTGTGCTTCGCGGCGCGCTGGATCGCCGGCGAGCCGGTGCCGGATGCGACCGAGATCGCCGAAGCCGCCTGGCGGCTGCCGGAGGAACTTGACTGCCTCAAGACCACCGACGGCCTGCGGGAGATCATCGCCGAAGCCATGGGGAAGCTGTGACCTCTGGCGGAGGACAACAGGGGAAATACGCGGGCGGCCGCCTTGCCCTCGCCGCAGAGCCGGCGCATATCAGCCGCGCAATGATCCGATCCCTGATCCTGTGTCTCGCCCTGAGTCTCCCGCTCGCCGCTCCCGCGCGCGCGGTCGACAGCGGCGCGCTGTTCGAAACCGAACTGGAGCGCCTGTCGGAAATTCTGGGCGCCCTCCACTACCTGCGCCCATTGTGCGGGGCGAAGGAAGGTCCGAAATGGCGCAATGAGATGCGGGCCTTGCTGGACGCCGAGGCGCAGGCTCCAGAACGGCGGACCAAGCTGATGGCCAGCTTCAACCGGGGTTACAACGGCTTCCAGCAGACCTACCGGTCCTGCACCGAAGCGGCCGATCTCGCGATCCGCCGGTATCTGGACGAAGGAACCAAGATTTCCCGCGAAATCACCGCGCGTTACACTAATTAGGGGCGAAATCTCCGGTCCCTAGCCGCGCCGGGCACTTGTCCCAGCCACGTTAACCTTTCCTAAAGACGATGGTTTGCTGACGGCACCTGCATGTTAACCTGCCGGCTCCTTGGGGCGGGCGCTGCGAAGCGCGGGAATTCGATTGCAATGACAACATTGACGCGCATGTACGCCGATCGTGATCCAATTCCGGATAACGAGCAGAAACAAGTCGCGCTTGGTTACGTGCACGAAGCCTGGGCGGAGGCCCGGCTCGATGGCGTCGATGGCGATTGCATGGCCCAAGCCTGCTTGTTCGCGGCGCTGATCGAGTTCGTATCGACCTATGGCGAAGATGCCGCCTCCGCCTTCGCGGAAGGGCTGCCCGCCCGCATCCGCAACGGCGAATTCTCGGCCGACCTGTCGCGGCAATAGGTCAGACGCGCGGGATATTCGCGTCCGCCACCACCTTGGTCCATTTGGCGACATCGTCCGCGACACGATCGCGGAAGCCCTGCGGCGTGGTCGGCACCACATCGCTGCCGAGCTTGCGCAAGCGCTCGATCACTTCCGGTTCTGCCAGGATCGCCTTGATCTCCTCGTTCGCCTTGGCAACGAAAGCCGGCGGCAGCCCGGCCGGGCCGGCAACGCCGAGCCATGAGGTGACGGTATAATCGGGTACCGTCTCCCCGATGGTCGGCACGCCGGGCAATAGGAAGAACCCCTTTGGCCCGGTAACCGCGATCGGCCGCAAGCGCCCGTCGGAAATAAACGGCATCAGCACCGCTGGCGTATCGACCTGGAAATCGACGCGCTGCGCTAGCAGGTCAGTGATGCCCTGCGGCGACCCGCGATAGGGAATGTGCTGGATCTTCGCCTTCGCCATCGCGGCGAACAATTCGAACGCCAGATGCATGCCGGTGCCGTTGCCGGCGGTGGCGCAGGTGAGCTTGCCGGGATCGGCCTGCGCCGACTTGATCACGTCCGCCACGGTCTTTGCCGGATGGTCCGGATAGGTCACGAGGATGAACGGGAAATCCGTCAGCATCGAAATAAAGGAGAAGCTGTCGACTGCGTTGTACGGCAGTTGCTTGTAGATCGCGGCCGACACCGCATGCCCGCCTGGCAAAATGGTAAGCGTGGTGCCATCCGGTTCGGCGCGTGCCACGGCGGCAGCCGACGTGGTGCCCCCTGCCCCCGGCCTCGGCTCGACCACGATCTGCCGATTGAGCCGCTTTCCGAGATGATCGGCGATCAGCCGCGCAACGATGTCCACATTCGCGCCCGGGGTGAAGCCGTGCATCATGGTGATGGTGCTGCCACCGCTCTGGGCAAAAGCGGGCACTGCTGCAAAGGCGGACAATCCGGCCAGCGCGGTGCGACGGGTAATCTGCGTGGTCATTCCAGTCTCCAGAACGTTCTGCTGATGCTCAGTGTGGCGCGGTCTCGACCCGATATCCAGCCTCCTTGAGGATGCGCTCGCCGGAGGCTGCCAGTTCTGCGAGACGGCGGCTGAGCACGTCGGCCGGGATGGTCAGCTTGCCATCCTTCTTGCGGACGATGCCATCGATGATCACGGTGTCGACATTGCCCGCGCCGGCAATCTCCACGATCGAGAAGATCGGATCGTAGACCGGCGCCATATTGATGTCGTTTGCGCGCAGCATCACGATATCGGCCTTCTTGCCCGGCGTGAGCGTGCCGATGCTGTCTTCCATCAGGAAGGCGCGGGCGCCCCCGATGGTTGCCCATTCCAGCGCCTCCCGCGAGCGCACCGGCAATTCCTTCAAAGGCGAATTTCCGCGCAGCGCGTTGTTGCGAACTTCCTTGCCGCGCGCGAACAGCAGCGCGGCCTGCATCTCACGGAACATGTGTCCCGAGCAGAATGGCTCGACATCGATGCCAAGCGACGGCAACCCGCCAGCTTCGCGGAACGCCGCAACCTGCGCATCGCCGATATGATGATGCAGTTCGACCAGCACCGTGGAGGTGAGCGAGGCGCCGTTGTCGACGATCAGCCTCAGGTCGGCATGTTTGTAGGTGGTGCCGTGCACCAGATTGTGGTCAGGCCCGAGCAACCCCTCCTTTGCCATCCGCGCATAGCCATCCGGCACCACGCAATGTTCCCGCGGACGCGTATGCGACGACGACACCAGACCGAATTCGCGTGCCATGCGGATATCGTGCTCGACCACTTCCCAGGCGCCCCAGTCCGGGCCGAGGATCGCCATGGCCAACGTGACGCGGCCGTCGTCGCTGGCGAGCCTGCCCTTGCGCAGCGCCTCGATCCGATCGCGCGGATGCGGCACATGGGTGAACGGGACCCCGCCCTCCTTGGTCGGCGGCTTTGCCGTGCCATGCGCGAACACAGCGCGAATGCCGCTGTCGACCAGGCCGTCGACGGCGCGCTCGGCCATCTCGAGGCTGGTGATGTTGTGGCACCAGTCGACCAGCGTGGTGACGCCGGCATCGATCTGCGCCAGCGCGCCGAGCAGATTCCCGAGGTAATTGTCCTCGGCGTTGTAGCGGGTGGCGAGATTGAGATGCATATGTTTGAGGTAATCCGGCGTGGTCCATTCGACGCCGATGCCGCGCAGCGCGGTTTCCCACGTGTGCATATGCGCGTTGACGAGCCCCGGCATCACGATTTTGTCGGTCGCGTCGATGGTTTCGTCAGCGGCGGCGTTCAGACTTTTTCCAACCGCCTCGATGCGATTGCCTTGAAGGAGGATTTCGCCGCCCTTGAAGTCGCCGATCGCCGGATCGAGCGTGACCAGCCAGCCGCATTTGATCAGAACGCGTTTCATCATTTCCATTCCATGCTTGAAATTGTTACGCGGTCAGCGTTTCGAGGAAGCGCACGCGCTCGCCCTGCGAGGGCGTCACGAGTTCGCCGTCCCACATCACGCGGCGGCCCCGCACGATCGTGCCCACTGGCCAGCCGACAACACTGACGCCGTGATACGGCGTCCAGCCGGCCTTCGATGCCATCCATTCGTTGGTGATGGTCTCGCGGCGCTTCATGTCCACAATCGTCAGATCGGCGTCATAGCCGACCGCGATCCGGCCCTTGCGCGCAATTCCGAACAACCGCGCCGGCCCCGCGCTCGACAGATCGACGAAGCGGGCAAGCGACAGCCGCCCGGCATTGACGTGGTCGAGCATCAGCGGCACCAGCGTCTGCACGCCGGTCATGCCGGACGGCGTCGCCGGATAGGATTTCGATTTCTCGTCGAGCGTATGCGGCGCATGATCGGAGCCGAGCACGTCGACGATGCCCTGCTCCAGTCCGTACCAGATGCCGGCCTTGTGCGCGGCGTCGCGGACCGGGGGATTCATCTGCGCTTTGGTCCCGAGCCGCTGGTAGCAATCCGGCGCTTCCAGCGTCAGATGATGCGGCGTCACCTCGACCGAGGCGACGCCCTTGTGATCCTTGAGGAAATCCATCTCCTGCGCGGTCGAGATGTGCAGCACATGCACGCGCGCGCCGGTTTCGCGCGCCACCCGTACCAGCCGCTCCGTCGCCATCATCGCGGCTTCGGCATCGCGCCAGACCGGATGCGACGATGCATCGCCCTCGACCCGCAACGACTTGCGCTCGTTCAGCCGCGCCTCGTCCTCGGCATGGAACGAGGCGCGTCGGCGGATCACCCTGAGGATGTTGCGGAGCCCCACCTCGTTGTCGACCAGCAACGAGCCGGTCGACGACCCCATGAAAACCTTGACGCCGCAGCAGCCCGGCAGCCTCTCCCATTCCGGCAGATGTTTATAATTATCGTAGGTGCCGCCAATGAAAAACGCATAATCGCAATGCATGCGATGGTGGCCGCGCCGGACCTTGTCGGCCAGTGCCTCCGGCGTGATCGTCAACGGATCGGTATTGGGCATCTCGAACACGGCGCTTACGCCGCCCATCACGGCGCTGCGCGACCCCGATTCCAGATCCTCCTTGTGGGTGCCGCCCGGCTCGCGGAAATGCACTTGGGTGTCGATAACGCCGGGCAGAACATGCAGGCCGGTGCAATCGACCACGTCCCCGGCGGAGGCTTTTGACAGGTCGCCCAGAGCGGCAATGCGGCAGCCGGTCACACCGACATCGCGAGCGCCCTCCCCGTCCTGGTTGACCACAATGCCGCCGCGAAAAATCGTGTCGAAGGTCTGTGTCATGGCATGTCCGGTATGAGGCTCTTGAGCGGCCCTGTCGAGCGCCTTACGTTTCGGATCGAAATCTGGCAAGACCCCGGCCATGAAAGCAGCCTTGCTCACAGATCGCGGCGTCCTGCGGGTTTCCGGCGAGCCCGCCCGCGCCTTCCTGCACAACCTGGTCACCGCGAATATCGAGACGCTGACGCCTGGACATGCCCGCTATGCAGCGCTGCTGACCCCCCAAGGCAAAATCCTTGTGGATTTTCTCGTGATAGAAGCGCCGGCCGCGGATGGCGGCGGGTTCTTCATCGATGCGCCAAAGGCACTGGTTCCGGACCTCGTCCAGAAGCTTACATTCTACAAGTTGCGCGCCAAGGTGACGATCGAACCGCTCGACTCGCTCGGCGTGCTCGCAGCGTGGGACGGCGTCGGCGCGACCGAGTACGGCCTCGACTATCGCGACCCACGGCTGCCGGCGCTGGGCCAGCGCCTGCTGGTTCCGGCCGACGTCGTCAGGGAGGCAGCGGCCGATCTCGGCGCCACGCTGGTGAATGAATCCGAATACGATGCGCACCGGATCGCACTCGGTGTGCCACGGGGGGGCGTCGACTTCATCTTCGGCGACGCGTTTCCGCACGATGCCAATCTCGACAAGCTTAGCGGCGTCGATTTCAAGAAGGGATGCTTCATCGGGCAGGAAGTGGTGTCCCGGGTCGAACATCGCGGCACGGCGCGCAACCGGATCGTGCCGGTCGCATTTGACGCGCACGCGGCCGAGGACGGCAGCACGGTCATGGCCGGCGACAAGAACGTCGGCACCATGGGTTCGTCCGCGGGCAATATTGGTTTGGCGATGCTGCGTGTCGATCGCGTTGCCGATGCGCGGGCCGCGGGCGTGCCGCTTCTGGCCGGCGGCATTCCGATGACGCTGCGCGAAGGCCGCATTGCGGATTTCATGAAGGACGCGAAGGGCTGATGAAAGCGATCACGCACGCAGACGGGCTCGTCCGCTGCCCGTGGCCGAAGGACGACCCGCTTTACGTCGCCTATCACGACACTGAATGGGGCGTGCCGGAATATGACGACCGCGCGCTGTTCGAAAAACTGATCCTCGACGGTTTCCAGGCCGGGTTGTCGTGGATCACGATCCTGCGCAAGCGCGACAATTTCAGGAAAGCCTTCGACGATTTCGACCCGCAAAAGATCGCGCGCTACACGCCGCGCAAAGTCGAAACGCTGATGCGGGACGCCGGCATCGTGCGCAACCGGCTGAAGATCGAAGGCACGGTGCGGTCGGCGCAATCCTGGCTCGACATTATGGACAAGGGCGGCGGATTCTCAAACCTGCTCTGGGACCATCTCGACGGACGGCCGAAGGTTAACACCTTCAAGACGCTGAAAGGCGTACCGGCAGAGACGCCGCTGTCGCAAGCGATCTCAAAGGATCTCGCCTCGCGCGGTTTCAAGTTCGTCGGCCCGACCATCGTCTACGCGTTCATGCAGGCGGTGGGGATGGTCAACGACCATCTGGTGACGTGCCACCGGCACGAGGAATGCGTGAAGCTGGCGCGGAAGGTGTGATGGACGTGAAGGCTTCGCGCTCATCCGCCAAACCGCGCGCGTGGCAGCGCATGCTGTCGGGGCGACGGCTGGATCTGCTCGACCCCTCCCCGCTTGATGTCGAAATCGAGGACATCGCGCATGGCCTTGCACGGGTACCGCGCTGGAACGGACAGACCAAGGGCGCACACATCTTTTCGGTCGCGCAACACACGCTGCTGGTCGACACCGTTGCACGCCAGCAGGGACCCCTCGATGACAAGCTGCGGCTTGCGATCATGCTGCACGACGCGCCGGAATATGTGGTCGGAGACATGATTACGCCCTTCAAGGCGGTGATCGGAGATTCCTACAAGGCGGTGGAGGCGCGGCTGCTCGCCGCCATCCATCTGCGGTTCGGCCTGCCGCCGCAGCTTCCCGCCGGGCAGCAAAAGACCATCAAAGCAGCCGACCGGGCCGCCGCCTATCTCGAAGCGACGCGGCTCGCCGGTTTTGCGGAGGATGAGGCGCGCAAGTTTTTCGGGGCGCCGCCGAAGCTTTCTCCGGCGCTGGAACGCGACTATCTCGCACCCTGGCCCGCCGAAACCGCCGAAGCCCGCTATCTGGAGCGGTTCGTGAAGCTTTGCGGGTGACACTTTTCCGTCCGGTACGGTGTGGTTATATCATTCCCGAATCGGACATTGCCCATGATCCACGTCTGTTCACTCGCCCGCCTGCATCCGACCGTCGCCGAGACCGGTGCGAAGCATGTCGTGACGCTGATGAAGGACGTCGCCATGGTGCAACGTCCGCCCTCGATCGAGGAGGCCAATCACCTTCTCCTCGACATGGACGATATCGTCACCGTCATGGACGGTTATGTGCCACCGAACGAAGCTCATATCGCCAGACTGATCGAGTTCGTCACCGGCTGGGACCGGAGCGCCCCGATTGTCGTGCACTGCTATGCCGGCATCAGCCGTTCGACCGCGGGCGCCTTCATCACCGCCTGCACGCTCAATCCGAACCGTGACGAAGAGGTATTTGCGCGCGCCATCCGCTCGTTCTCGCCCACCGCGCAGCCGAACATCCGACTGGTTTCTCTGGCGGACGAAATTCTTGGACGGGGCGGCCGCATGACGAACGCCATCCGCGCGATCGGGCCAGGCATCGCCGCCTATGAGGGCCATCCGTTTCGGCTCGACCTCGAGTGAGCGGCAACTTGCTGACGCCGATCGAAATCGGACTGACCACCGCGATCGTCGCGGTCACCAATGAGGAACCGCAGGTGCTGGTTGCCGGCGAGACCGGCGAAAAGCAGATGCCGGCCGGACTACCATCCGGACCGTTCGACCCGGTCGCGCATCGCACCTTCGAGATCGGCCTGCGTGAATGGGTGGCGGCGCAGACCGCATTGGAGGTCGGGTACGTCGAGCAGCTGTACACATTCGGCGATCGCGGCCGCCATGCGCGCGCCGACGACACCGATCCGCATGTGGTGTCGATTGGCTATCTCGCGCTCACGCGCGTTCCGGATAACGTGGCCGGCCTGCGCGAAGCGGGCGCCGGCTTCAGGCCCTGGTACCGGTTCTTTCCGTGGGAGGACTGGCGCAATGGTCGCCCGGCCATCATCGACGAAACGATCCTGCCGCCCCTGACCGACTGGGCAAAGAAAGGCCCGCGCCGCAGCGAGCGGCTGCGACTGTGTTTCGGGGGCGGTGGGATGAGCTGGGACGAGGAAAAGGTGCTCGAGCGCTATGAATTGCTCTACAGCGCCGGCCTGATCGAGGAAGCGCAGCGCGACGGCAGGGTCAAATCGCTGGAGCCGGTGCTCGGCAAGACGAGGCTTGGCGAATCGATGCGGCTCGATCACCGCCGTATTCTGGCCACCGCCATCGCCAGGCTGCGCGGCAAGCTGAAATACCGGCCGGTGGTGTTCGAACTGATGCCGAACGAGTTCACCCTCACCGAATTGCAGCGTACGGTGGAGGCGATTTCCGGCCGACATCTGCATAAGCAGAATTTCCGCCGGCTGGTGGAAGGCACCGAGTTGGTCGAGCCGACTGGAGAGATGGCGACCGCGACCGGAGGCAGGCCGGCCGCCCTCTTCCGCTTCCGCCGCGAGGTGATGCAGGAGCGGCACGCGCCGGGATTGCGACTGGGCGTGCGGCGCTGAAGGCCGGCGCTCGGGTAAGCTGCGGCGCACCAACAGAGCGGCCCCGGCCGTTTCGCGATTGACCTCATGAGGATAGAGTTCGCCCGCAAATCGGTGGGCGATTCTCATGGACTTCGTCGGCTTCATCGCGCTGGTCGCATTGCTTGTCATCGTCGTGCGAATGCGCAGCAGGCTCACGGCGCTGGAGACGGCGGTGGGCCGGCTCAATGCCTTGATCCCGCAAGCCGCAGCGCCTGCAAGTCCAGCGGTGCTCGAGCCCAAGGAGACGCCGCATCAGCAGAGCACTGCGGCGTCGCCAGTGCAGGCGTCCGGCGAACCGACCGAGGCAGACCGGATCACACCGCCGCCCGCGCAAGACATTGGTGGCCCGCCCGACCCGGCGACGGCATCCGCACCCGCCGGGCCTCGCGAATATGGCGATTTCGAACGCCGCTTCGGCACTCAATGGGTGGTCTGGGTCGGCGGGCTCGCGCTCGCGCTCGGCGGCATCTTCCTGGTGCGCTACAGCATCGAAGCCGGGCTTGTCGGACCCGGCATGCGCATCATTCTGGGCGGGCTGCTCGCGCTCGCGCTGGTCGGACTTGGCGAATTTACCCGGCGGCGCGAAGTCCCGACGGGGCTCGCGCGGTTCAACACCGCCCATATCCCGAGCGTGTTGACCGCGGCTGGAACCACCGTCGCCTATGCGGTGATCTATGCCGCCTTCGCGCTCTACAACTTCCTGTCTCCAGGACTCGCTTTCCTGCTGCTCGGCGCGGTGGCGCTGGCCACGCTCGCGGCAGCGCTGCTGCACGGACCTGCTCTGGCGGGGCTTGGTCTGGTCGGCGCCTTCGTGACGCCGGCCCTGATCGGATCGACGCAGCCGAATTACTGGGCGTTGTATCTCTATCTCACGGTGGTCACCGCAGCCGCCTTTCTGCTGGCCCGCGCCCGGCTGTGGCGCTGGCTGGCGATCACCGCATCGGTCTTCGCTCTGGTCTGGCTGATCCTGCCGCTCGGTGCGGGCGGCGAATTGTATCCGCAAATGGTCTACCTGCTCGCGGGCTTTGCGTTGGCATTGGCGCTGATCGCTAGCGGCGTTCTGTTTGGTCCCGATGCGGAACGCGGACGCTTCGACCTGGTCTCCAGCGGCGTGCTCGCCTGCTATCTGTTTGGCGCATTGCTGGTGGTGATTGCCAATCGCCACGGCAACCCGACGCTGGTGATGCTATTCGTGCTGTGCGCTGCGACCGTTGCCGCCGCCTGGCGCAGCGAAGCGGTCACGCTCGCGCTCGGTGCAGCCGCCCTCGCCGGAGTTCTGGTCGTCGCGCATTGGTCAGTCTCGGATTATTTCGTGCTGATCTCTTCTCCCGGCGGCCCCTATTCCGCCGTTCCGCCGGTCGCCAGACTGGAAGGCCTGCGCGCGCATTTGCTGTTCGGCACGGGTCTCGCACTGATGTTCGGCGCCGCCGGCTTTTTCGCGCAGGGGCGATCGCGTCATCCTTATGCGTCCATCATCTGGGCCGGAATGGCAGTGCTGACGCCGCTGCTGGTGCTGATCGCTCTGAATTTCGGCGTGGCGCAATTCGAGCGCTCGATCCCGTTCGCCGGTCTCGCGCTGTTGCTTGCGGCCGTATTCGGCTTCGCCACCGAAAAGCTGGACCGCCGGACGCTTGCACCCGGGGGCGCTGCGGCGACCGCGGTCTTTGCCTCGGGCACGGTCGCAGCGCTGGCCCTCGCCTTCACTTTCGCGCTCGAACGGGGCTGGCTCACGGTTGCGCTGGCGCTGATGGTACCGGGGATCGCATGGATCTCCGACAAGCGCCCCCTGCCGATGCTGCGCCAGCTTTGCATCGTGCTGGTCGGACTCGTGATCGCGCGCATCCTGTGGGACCCGCGCATTGTCGGCGAGGATGTCGGCACGACGCCGATCATCAACTGGCTGCTCTGGGGCTATGGCGTGCCGGCGCTCGCTTTCTGGACCGGCGCGATGATCCTGCGCAGGCGCAGTGACGACCTCGCCTCCCGCAGCGTGGAATCCGCGGCTATCACATTCACCGTGCTGGCCGTGATGCTGCAGATCCGGCATGTCATGAACGATGGCGACATCTATCGCCCGTCCGCCAGCCTCGCCGAAATCGGCCTTCAGGTCTCGACCCTGCTGGCCATGACAATCGGCCTCGAACATGTCCGCACCCGCACAGGCGGTGTCGTGCACGACGTAGCGGCTCGCGTCCTTGGCGCGCTGGCATTCCTTGGCGCGCTGATCAGTCTCGGCATCCATTTCAATCCGGTCGTAACCGGCGAGCCGACCGGTGGCGTATTCTTCAACGCGTTGCTGCTCGGCTACGGCATCCCGGCGGTGCTGATGGCGGTTCTCGCTCGCATGATCCGCGACTCGCGGCCGGCGCTCGTCTATCGTCTCGCCGCGGTAACAGCGATCGGATTCGCGCTCGTCTATCTCACGCTTGAAGTGCGCCGCATCTTCCAGGGGCCGGTGATTGCAGGCTTTGCGTCAAGCGACGCCGAGCAATACACTTACTCTGCGGTATGGCTCGCATTCGGGGTCGCGCTCCTGCTCGCCGGCATCGCGCTGAAATCGCAACCGGCGCGCTTCGCGTCGGCCGCGGTGGTGATCCTCACCGTCGCCAAGGTTTTCCTGTACGATCTCGCCGGCGTGCAGGGCGTATTCCGCGCGCTTTCGCTGATCTGTCTCGGGCTGACGCTGATGGGGATCGGCTGGCTGTACCAGCGGCTGCTGTTTCCGCCACGGCCGCGCGGGGAAAGCGCTGCCGCGCAGACGACATCATAATCAAGCTGGACTGTCCGGATGAACGACATCACCTACGGCGTCGTACCGATCGAAACGCTGCTGCAATATGACGGGCTCACATTCGTGCGCGGGCTTCTGACCGGGCAATTTCCTGCGCCGCCGATGACGCAAACACTCGGCTTTACGCTGACCGAGGCCGATACGGGCCGCGCGGTGTTTACCGGCGAGCCGCAATCCAGGCATTACAATCCGATCGGCTCAGTGCATGGCGGCTTCGCGATGACGTTGCTCGATTCCGCGCTCGGCTGCGCCATCCATACGACACTGGGCAAGGGCGAGACGTACACCACGCTCGAGATAAAGGTAAATCTGGTCCGTCCGCTGACGAAAGAAACGGGACCGGTTCGTGCAGAAGGCCGTGTGATCCACCGCGGCCGCACGGTTGCCACCTCGGAGGGCGACATCAGGGATTCAGGCGGCAAGCTCTATGCGCATGCCACCACCACCTGCATGATCTTTCCGGCGCGATAAGCGCTTTTGCCAAGAGGACAGAAATCGCCGGCATTGCCCGGCGATCGTGCAGCGCGGCTCAGTCCTTAGTGGAGCGCAATTCCAGCTTCTCGTCAGCAGCGGCTGAAACCTCGGCTTTGACTTCCACCGAGTTCGTGTCGGCGGATTTGATCTCAACCGGCTTGGTCGCGGCCGCGCTTAGTTCGACCGGCTTCGCCGCCAGAGCATTCGTCTCCACCGATGCCTTTGCTTCAATTCCCGCCTTGGCTTCGGCCGGGCTTGCGGCTGCTGCCTTTTCGTCATCCGGATTGTCGTCCACCGGCGGAAGATCGCTGCTATCGATCGGCTTGGGGAAGGCTGCCCGCGCGCTGCCGGTGTGCAATTCCATTGGCGCACCGGCACGGCCGCGCGGTTCCACCGACGCGACCATCGGACGATCGCGGCGCACGAAATCGCAATAGGCGAAGCCCATGCCCGAGACCGATCCGCGGAAGCTGTTATGCGAGGTCTTGATCAGATTGAAGCAGGGCTCGAACGGCACACCCTTGACCGACGCGCAGACACGATCGCCCACGACCCGGATGGTGTTATGCGGCAGCATCGCATAGCGGGTCGCACCGTTGCCACGGAACTGAACGGTTCCCGCGACCGCACCGCTTTCCATGATCCGGCCCGCCCCACGGGTTCCCTCGAAACATTGATAGGTGAAGAGCTTGCCAACGACGAAAGCGCGCGCCTCGCGTGCGCTCATTTGCTGTGCCTGTGCAGGCAGGGCCACGAAGGCCGACGCAGCGATCAAGGCTCCAATACGCAACATGCCGACCCCCAAAACCGAGACCAGGTCCTCTTAACCCGTCTCTTACCATAACAGCTGGTAAATCTGCCCGAACTTCGTAGCCAAATGCTGAAGAAGTTTACCCGATATTGACCACGATCCGCCCCCGGACACCGCCGCCGATGATCGATGGGGCTGTCTCAATAACGGCCTCCAGTGGAATGTCGGTGGTCATTGCGGCCAGTTTCTGGCGATCCAGATCGGTTTCCAGGCGTTTCCAGGCGACCACCCGCTTGTCGAGCGGGCACATCACGGAATCGATGCCCAAAAGCGACACCCCGCGCAAAATAAAGGGAGCGACGCTGGTCGGCAGATCCATACCCGCAGCAAGACCGCAGGCCGCCACTGCGCCGCCGTAGCGGGTCATCGATAGCACGTTGGCCAAAGTGGTGGACCCGACCGAGTCGATGCCGCCCGCAAAGCGTTCCTTGGCGAGCGGTTTCGCCGGACCCGCCAGATCCTTGCGATCGATGATCTCCGTGGCACCGAGGCTCTTGAGATAGTCTGCCTCTTGCGGCCGTCCTGTCGAGGCCGCGACCTCGAAGCCGAGCTTCGACAATAGCGCGACCGCGACCGAGCCCACCCCGCCGGCCGCACCGGTCACGATCACCGGCCCCGAGCCGGGCTTAACGCCCGCCTGTTCCAGCGCCATCACACAAAGCATCGCCGTGTAACCGGCGGTACCGATTGCCATCGCCTCACGCGCACTCATGGTCGGCGGCAGGCGGACCAGCCAGCCACCCTTGACGCGGGCCCTCTTCGCATAGGCGCCAAGATGGGTCTCGCCCAGTCCCCAGCCGTTGCAGATCACCTTGTCCCCGGCGGTCCAGTCCGGATGAGAGGATTGCTCGACGGTTCCGGAGAAATCGACGCCGGCGATCATCGGAAAGCGCCGCACCACCGGCGCCTTGCCGGTGATCGCGAGGCCGTCCTTATAATTGATGGTGGAGTGTTCGACGCGGACGGTGACGTCACCATCCATCAGGTCATTTTCGTCGAAATCCCTGAGCGCGACCTTCTGGCCGGACTCGGCCTTGTCGATCACAATAGCTTTGAATGTGGGCACGGTCTTTCCCCCCGGTCATGCGCGGCATCGTCATAAGGCCTGTCATCCGCGCACTCACCTTCTTGGTTAGAGGATTGTTTGATCGATGGATCGCCGGGTCAAGCCCGGCGGTGACATCAGGCCGCCGCCGGTACCGGACGCGCCACCGGCTGCTCCTTGATCGGCAGGTTGATGATTGCCGACAGGAGACCGAGCAGGATGAACAGCCACCAGATCGCATCGTAGGAACCGGTGCGCTCGAACATGAGGCCGCCGAGCCAGACTCCGAGGAAGCCGCCGACCTGGTGGCTGAAAAACGCAAACCCGGCGAGCATGGTGAGCCAGCGGGTACCGAACATCACCGCCACCAGCGCGTTGGTCGGCGGGATCGTCGACAGCCACATCAGGCCCATCACCGCGCCGAAGACGATCGAGGTGGTCGGGGTCGCCGGGATCGAAATAAAGACGGTGACCGCGACTGCGCGGATGAAATAAATGCCCGCAAGAATATAGCGCTTCGGCATCACGTTGGAGAGATAGCCGGCGGCGATCGAACCGACGATGTTGAACAGCCCGATGGTCGCGATGACGAACGCGCCAAGATCGGCCGACAGACCACGGTCGACCAGATAGGCCGGCAGGTGCACGGTGACGAAGAACACCTGAAATCCGCAACTGAAATAGCCCAGCACCAGCAGCACGAAGCTCGGATGACCGAGCGCCTCGCGCAAAGCGGCGCCGACCGATTGCTGCGCAGCTCGTTGGGCTGGCGTTTCGAGCGATTTCGGCGCCGCCAGCGCAAGCGACAGCGGCATGATCAGAAGCACGACGCCAGCGAAGATCAGCAGCGTCGTGTGCCAGTCAAAGACCGTATTGAGCGCCACCGCGAGTGGCGAAAACAGGAACTGACCGAACGAACTGGCCGCGGTGCCGACACCGAACGAAAATGATCGCCATTCCGGCGGCAGCAGCTTGCCGAACGCTCCGATCACGACCGTGAACGACACACCGGCAAGGCCGAAGCCGACCATCATGCCGCCGGACAGATACATCTCCGTCGGCGACGCGGCGAAGGTCATCCAGGCAAAGCCGAGTGTATACAGCACCGCGCCAATGCTTAGCACCAAGACCGGACCGAAGCGGTCGGCGATGGCGCCGACGAAGGGCTGCGCGGCGCCCCAGACCAGCATCTGGATCGCAATGGCGAGCGCGAACACATCGCGGCCCCAGCCGTTGGCGGTGGACATCGGCGTCAGGAAGAAACCCAGCGTGGAGCGCGGACCGAAACCCAGCATCGCGATCAGACAACCGCAGAGGATGATCAGCGGGATCGACTGCCACGCCGCGCGCTGCAGCCCGGCGCTCATGACGCTGCCCGGGCTTCGGATATTGCTGTTGCTGACGACCGTTTCACCGGCTCCTCCACGATGGGAAGATTGATGATAGCCGATGCTACCCCAAAGGCGATCGAGAGAATCCAGACCGGGGTATAAGAGCCTGTCATCTCATAGGCGATGCCGCCCAGCAGGACTCCCAGGAAGCCGCCGACCTGGTGACTGAAAAACGCGAAACCGAACAGCATCGCAAGCCAGCGCGTCCCGAACATCAGCGCGACCAGCCCCGACGTCGGCGGAACCGTGGATAGCCAGGTCAGCCCCGTCGAGACACCGAACAGGATCGCGGAGGTCGGCGACAGCGGAACCATGATGAAGATCGCAATCGACACCGCACGCGCGAAATACAGGAAGGCGAGAATGTAGCGCTTTGGCATCCTGGATCCGGCCCATCCGGCGGCCAGCGATCCCACGATGTTGAACAGGCCGATGGTCGCAATCACCCAGCCACCGACCTGGACCGTCAGCCCACGGTCGACCAGATAGGCCGGCAGATGCGCGGTGATGAAAGCGAGCTGAAAGCCGCAGGTGAAAAAGCCGAGCACCAGCAGCACATAGGAGCGGTGCGCGAAGGCTTCGGACAAGGCGTGGCGAAGCGATTGCGGCGCATCCGCACCGGGATCGGTCCTGGTGGCGGCGGGCGCGGTCGCCAGCGCAAGCGAGAACGGGATTATCAGCATCACGGCAGCCGCAAACACGAACAGTGCGAAGGCCCAGCCGTAATTCGCGATCAGCGCGGCCCCGAGCGGTGCGAAAAGGAATTGTCCGAACGATCCCGCGGCCGTTCCCGCACCGAAGGCGAGCGAACGCAGGTGATCGGGCACGAGTTTCCCGAGTGCGGCAACCACGAGATTGAAAGAGCAACCCGACAGACCGAAACCGATCATTACGCCGACGGTAATGTTGAACGAGAGCGGCGTGGTCGAATACGTCATCAGCACAAGGCCGACCGCATACAGCAGGGCGCCCCCGCACAGAACGCGCAGCGTGCCGAACCGGTCGGCAATAGCGCCCGCGAATGGCTGGCCCAATCCCCAGAGCAGGTTCTGCACCGCGAAAGCGAGCGCAAACACGTCGCGGCCCCAGCCATTGGCGTCGCTGATCGGCTGCATAAACAATCCGGTCGCTGAGCGCGGACCGAAAGAGATCATCGAGATGACACAGCCGGCCAGGATGACAACGAGCGGCGTGCGCCAGGACATGCGGCCGCCCGGGGCAGCGCGTATTGTATCGTGCATTGCGACCCTTCCGGCGATCGGCGCAAGCCGCGCCATGCCGGCGCGGCGAACGGCGAAAATAGGGCCCGGACGCGCACGGCCCTAACGAAACTTGGTGATGGGAGCGATACACTGGCGGAATGGCTCGGATGGCGTGTCACACCCCGGCGGGATCAGCCGCTTTCGTGATAATCTTGGCGAATCGACAATTGGGGGTCTGAAATGATGACGCATGCCAAATCGCTCCGCCGCGGGATTTTCGTAGCCGCAATGCTGACAGCCGTCGGAACCATGACGCCGGCCGCGGCCCAGGGCACGATTGCCCAGCGTGAGGCATGCGAAGGCGATGCCTTCAAATTCTGCAGCAATTTCATTCCGATGGTGCACGCCATCGAGAATTGCCTGTATCAGAATATGCGCAACCTGACGCCGGCTTGCCGAGTTCAGATGAAGGGCGGCGCTGCCGCCACGACGACGCGGCGGCGGTAGGCGCGACATCGCGCCGCTACTCGCCGGCTTTTATTGCTTCGCCGGGGTGGTCAGCGGCGGCGGAAAGTGCTACATTCTTTTGCTCACGATGAGAATAAAGGTCGCGTAGCCTTGTTCTCATCGTGGAGTGGAATTGACCGGCACCTTGTGCCGGCTAATTTTGTGCCTAGATATGCTCATACTGAGCATATAGTTCGCTCGATAGTCGATCGAGTTTGGGAGGCCGCCATGCCGCTCCTTGAATTGCAGGGTCCTGCGAAGGGATTACCGCCGGTACCGGCTTCACTGCCGCGCAGCTCGGATGCGGCCGCGCGCAAGTTCGGCGTGCTCCCCATCCCCAAGCTCGAATGGAACGACGAGGTCGCACGCGAGACCGCGCATCTCTACGAGCGCATCAAGACCGTCATTCCGGCGGTCGAATGGCCGGTCTTTGCGCCCTACGTGAAGGCGATCAACGAGCTGAAGCGGCAGCGCAATGCCGTCATTCTCGCGCATAACTACCAGACGCCGGAAATCTATAATTGCGTCGCCGATTATGTCGGCGACTCGCTGCAACTCGCGCGCGAAGCCACCAAGGTGAAAGCGGACGTGATCGTGCAGGGCGGCGTGCATTTCATGGCCGAGACCTCGAAGATCCTGAACCCGGAAAAAACCGTGCTGATCCCGGACATGCGCGCCGGCTGCTCGCTTGCCGAAGCCATCACCGGTGAGGATGTCCGCCTGTTGCGCGCGCGCTATCCGGGCGTACCGGTGGTCGCCTATGTCAACACCTCTGCTGAGGTGAAGGCGGAAGTGGATATCTGCTGCACCTCGTCGAACGCACTGCAGGTGGTCGAAAGCCTCGACGCCGACACCGTCATCTTCCTGCCGGATCAGTATCTGGCGAAGTATGTCGCTTCGCAGACCTCGAAAAAGATCATCGCCTGGAAAGGCGCGTGCGAGGTGCATGAGCGTTTCACCGGCGACGAATTGCGCATGTATCGCGAGACCGATCCCAATCTGCAGATCATTGCGCATCCGGAATGCCCGCCGGATGTCATCGCGGAAGCCGACTTTACCGGCTCGACCGCGCATATGATCGACTGGGTCCGCAACAAGCGTCCCAAGCGCGTGGTCATGGTCACCGAATGCTCGATGGCCGACAATGTGCAGGCGGAATTGCCGGACGTCGAGTTCGTGCGGCCGTGTAATCTGTGCCCGCATATGAAGCGGATCACCCTGCCGAAGATCCTCGAAAGCCTCGTCTATATGAAAGAGGAAGTCGTGATCGATCCGATGATCGCCGAGAAGGCGCGTCGCTCGGTCGAACGCATGATCAACCTGAAGAACTAGAGGGCAACCGCGATGCTCAATCCCATGCGCCGCTTCAGCGTCGCGGCTTCTGCGTCGTCGCTCTATTGCCCCGACGCCTTCATCTCGCCGCTCGAGATCGACGATGCGGTGATGCGCGCGCTCGCCGAGGACTTGGGCCGCGCCGGCGACGTCACCTCGGTCGCGACCGTACCGGAGGACGCGCAGGCGCGCGCCATCGTGGTGGCGCGTGCAGCCGGCCGCATCGCCGGTCTGCCGCTGGTCGAGGCGGTGATGCTGAAGCTGGCTCCGGACGCGCAGATCGTTCCGCATGCCCGCGACGGGGATACCGTCGAGAAAAAGACTGCGCTGATGACCATCACCGGCAACGCGCGCGCCGTGCTCGCAGCCGAGCGCACGGCGCTGAACTTTGCCGGGCATCTGTCCGGCGTCGCTACTGCGACCGCCTCGCTGGTCGACAGGCTCAAGGGCACCAGCACCCGCCTGGTCTGCACCCGCAAGACCACGCCGGGGCTGCGGTCTTTGCAGAAATATGCCGTGCGTTGCGGCGGCGGGTTCAACCACCGCTTCGGTCTCGACGATGCGGTGCTGATCAAGGACAACCATATCGCCGTCGCAGGCGGCATCCGGGCCGCGCTGGAGCGCGCCAAGTCGGTCGTCGGACATCTGGTCAAGATCGAGATCGAGGTCGATACCATCGAGCAATTGCGTGAGGTGCTCGCTACCGGCCTGGCCGACGTGCTGCTGGTCGACAACTTTTCAGTGCCGATGCTGAAGGAAGGAGTGGCGCTTGTCGGCGGACGGATGGTGATCGAAGCCTCGGGCGGCATCACCCATGACAACGCGGCGGAGATCGCGGCGACCGGCGTTGACTATGTGTCATCCGGCGCGATTACGCATTCGGCGCCAAATCTCGATATCGCACTCGATATCGAGGTGTGACGGCGCCAGGAGCGCAACGCGCCAACTCTCCCCGCCTGCGGGGAGAGTTATTCAGCCGCCCGGCAAATCAATCGGCTCGACCGGGTCGAAGATCGAACGCCGCGCCGGTGCTGCCGGCTGCGCTTCGGCGCGCTTGTCGTCGTTCTTCTTTTCCGGAATCGCGGGGGAAGCCGCGCGTTTGATCGAACCGGTAACTTCGAGTTTGTCGCCCCAGACCGGAATATCCTCGCCATCGCCCCAGCGCTTCGGCCGATAGAAGATGTGGATGCCAAGCTTGGTGTGCTTGGTCATCGTACGCACCCACCACGGATTGACATAGGTCGCGTGGTAATGGGTCGCCTTGCCTACTTCCGGCAGCCAGAATTTGCCATCGAGTGCGTCGTCGGCAATGCGGGTCGCCACCTCCCAGGCCTTCTGATCGCGTACGACATCCTTGTGGTTGTCGCAGGCAAAGGTGAACTGGCAGGCCAGCTTGCGATGCGCGTTCTGGTAAACCACGTCACAGACGCTACCCGGGTAATAGCCGGTGAAAACGCGATTGAGCACCACCTGCGCCACCGCCATCTGACCGCGCTCGACCTCACCGCGCGCCTCGAAATAGATCGCATTGGCAAGGCATCTCGCATGTTTGGTGCGAGAGGCCCCGACCAGACTGAGCCGCTCGGCCGGCGTGCGCGGACGCTGGCCCTCGCCAGTAACTTCGCCCTTCGGCGCGATGGTCTCGCCGCCCTTTTCGGTCTCGGGGTCGGCGACAGGATCGAGGGCTGCCCGCTTGATTTCGGTATCGACATGCGGAGGCGCGAGAACCGTCGGACCTTCACCGGGGTCCCAGGCTTCCCATTCGTTGCGTCCGACGCCAAGCTCGCGTGTGCCGAAAAACACGCGGTTCTGCGCGGCGGGCTTGGCGAACTGCGCAAGCTGCTCGGCCGCATGCGCGTTGAAGCGATCCGGAGTCTTCTCCGGCGTGGGCGACGCCACCGCTGCAACCTCCGGGGCACCGGCAGGCTCAGCAACCGCAATCGGCGCGCGCGATGGCTGGGACAGGCTCGCCGCAACCTGAACGTCCGGCTCGGGTGCGACAACCGCAAGGTCTGACGTGGGTGATTCGAATGTGGGCTCTTCGAGGCTGGCTCGCTCGGGCTCGGTTGGTTCAGGCTTGGTATCGCGAGGCTGGGGCGCAGGTGCGAGTTGCGCGACGTCGGGAGCCGGCTCCGCCGCGCGCGGAGGCACGATCGGACCTTTGAGATCGGCACGCTGCGATTCGAGGTCGGCCGTTTCCGCCGAAAGCAGGCGCGCACGCCGGGCTTCGCTCTCGACGTGCTTAAGGTACTGGGCCGCAAGACCCGCGCGACGCAGCGTTTTGTCAGCGACCGGTTCAACCGGGGCTGCAATCACCATCGGCATCCGCGGCGTCGTGCGCAGGACGCGCTTCGCCAATGTTTTCTGGCCGGCGGCAAGACCAGCGCGACGCACCCCCTTGTCAGCAACCGGCTCGACCGGGGCCGCAACCACCACCGGCATCCGCGGCATCGTGCCCAGCACGCGCTTGGCCAGCGTGCCCTGCCCCGCCGCAACTCCACCAATGCGGTGGCTCGGGGCGCGCGCCACGTGCGCAATTTCCACGTCGGAAGGCGCAAGACGGTCACCCTTCGGCGCGGGCTGTGACCTGGCGACGTCCGGCACGGATTGTGACCGATCATCAGCGGATGGCGATTCCGGAAACGGCGGACGGCTCGCCATGTCCTTGGACTTGGATGGCCTGGTCAATTGTGGCTGCGGCGACTGAGGCTGAGTTGGCCCCGGCTTCACGGTCAGCCGGTCGCCTTTCAGGCGGCGCTCGACCACCGGAAAATCATAGGTGGGCGCCGCGACCATGGGATCGATCGGAACATTCAACGGGATCGAACCGGTTGCCTCGAGTGCGCGCGGATCGAGTGCTGCAAGCTGCGTGAAATAAGGGTCGGGAATCGATGCGCCGACCAGACGGGGGAAACTCAGCGAGGCAGCGTGGATCGTTCCGAATGTTGAATTGCGCACATGCGCCCGCCACCGCTCGGTCACGGCGGGCTGACGTGCAATCAACGCAGCGAGGTCCTGATGACCGATCGAGTTCGGCATCGCGGTAACCACGCAAAGGACAAGGCCGAAGGGACGGCGAAATGCGCCCTTCGGCCTCTTACGCGAAGCTTTCATACTGACGCTCACGCAACGCAACCGACGCAACGCAACTGAACTCAACGGAACTCAACGAAGCGGCGTGAATCGCCGCTCACGTAAAATTGTCGGAGTATCGTTGCGATCGGGTTAACCTTGCTGGCGCGTTTACACGTGCGTCGGTATCCGCGTGCTTCACCCGGTATTAACGTAAAGAAATGGTCAACGGCTTTTGCACGCGCCTCAAAAGACAACGGCCCCGCATCGGGGCCGTTGAGATTTCAATTTTGCGGTGAGCGTCACTCAACAAGCGTCGTTGTTACATCTTCGCGCCGGCTTCCTTGAAGTACTTTTCCGCACCAGGGTGCCAGGGAATGGTGGTGTTCGCCTTGGTCTGGGTGTCGAGCACGATCGCCTTTGCCTCACCATGCGCGAGGGCGATGTCGTCGCGCTTTTCGAACAGCGTCTTGACGATGTCATAGACCTGCTTCTCCGGCATCTTCGCATCCGCGACCAGAATGTTCTGCACCACCGAAATCTGGTTGTCCTTGTCCTGTCCCGGATAGGTCTTGGCCGGGATCACACCCTTGCTGTACAGACCCGCGCCATATTTCGCATTCATCTTCTCGACCACGTCGGAGTGATCGATCAGCTTCAGTTTGACGCCAGGCGTCGCGCCAAGATCGGTGACCGCCGCGGTCGGCAGTCCGCCGACCCAGAAATACGCGTCGATCTTGCCGTCCTTCAGCGCATTAGTGGATTCGGCGACGCCAAGCCGCTCACGTTTCATGTCCTTGTCGCGATCGAGCCCTGCCGCCTCGATCACGCGGAACGCCATCACCTCGGTCGCGCTGCCGGGCGATCCGGTGGAAACACGCTTGCCTTTCAGGTCTGACATCTTGTCGATGCCCTTGCCCTCGACCGAGACCACATGCATGCGGTTCGGGTAGAGTATCATCAGGGTACGCAGTTCGATCTTGTTGCCCTTGAACTTGTCCTCGCCCTGCAGCGCGTCGCGAGCGGCATCGACCATGGTGAAGGCCACTTCGCTTTGGCCGGAACCGACGAGTTTCAGATTGTCGACCGAGCCGCCGGTCACGCGCGCGGTCGCATTGATCCCGGGCAGATGTTTCGACAGCACGTTCGCCATGCCGCCACCCATCGGATAATAAACGCCGCCGGTCCCGCCGGTGGCGATGGCGATATTTTGCTGCTGCGCCAGCGCAACCCCGCCGACGGCGGCGCCAAGCGCGATCACGGCAAGTGTAAGACCCAGTCGTTTGGACATGCTTGCATTCCTCCCTTTTGTCTTGCGTTCTGTCATATCTATTGACCGGTGGCCTGGATTTGCGGCTCCGGTTGCAGACGCTGTTTCAACAATACTATGGCAAACAGGACGACGCCAATTGCGGCGGTGTAGCTGATGTCGCGGCCGATCGCCGCCTCCAACAGGCCTTCAAGAAGGCTGGGAAAGATCAGGAACAAGCCCGCCAGGATCAGCAAGATGCGCTCCAGCGCCGTGGTCCGCCGGAACGCCCAGCCCTGGGCAGCGCAGGCCAGCGCGCCAAGGCCAACCGTCGCTTTGGCGGTGATCAACACGACATCAACCCAACTGCCGCCGGCCGGAATTTTCAAGAGAAGCCCCAGCCCCTGCGGATCCATCACGAACACGAACGGTACGAGGAAGGCAGGCAGCGTATACTTCCAGGCCTGCAGCGTCGTCTTGTACGGATCGCCGCCGGTGATCGCCGCCGCCGCAAAAGGTGACAACGCGGTCGGGGGAGAAACCTCCGACAGCACCGCGTAGTAGAAGATGAACATATGCGCGGCCACGTCTGGCACGCCGAGCTTGATCATGGCCGGCGCTGCGATCACGGCGCAGATGATGTAGGAGGCGGTGACCGGCACTGCGAGCCCGATGATCCAGACGATCAGCGCCGTGTAGATCGCGGTCAGCAGCAGATTGCCGCCGGCATAGTCGATTACGATCGATGAGAATTTCAGGCCAAGGCCGGTCAGCGTGACCACGCCAACGATGATGCCGGCGGTGGCGCAGGTGGTGGCGGCGGTGAGTGACTGCAGCGAACCGTCAGCCAAGGCGCGCACGAGCTTCTTCGGCGTCAACGCGGTCTCGCGCGTGATGTAGCTCATCAGCGCGGTCATGCCGATGGCGTAGAGGACGGAGGTCGTCGGCGAATAGCCCCAGACCATGAAGATGACGATGGAGACCAGCGAGACGAAATGAAAGCCGTAGCGCCGCGTCAGTTCCCAGAGCGAATATTCGGGAATGAAAGGCTCGCCGCGGACGCCGTAGCGCTTGCCGTCGAGTTCGACCATGAAGAACAGCGACAGGTAATAAAGGATGGTCGGAATTGTCGCCATCCAGATCACGTCGAGATAACTGATCTTTAGGAACTCGGCGATCAGGAAGGCCGCGGCTCCGAGGACCGGCGGCGATATGATGGCGCCCAATCCGCCCGCCGCCAGCAGGCCACCGGCGGCATTCTTCTCGAAGCCGGCTCGCTTCATCATCGGATAGGCGACAGCACCGATCGTCACCGTGGTCGCCACGCCCGAACCCGACGGCCCGCCCAGCAGGAATGACGACAGCACGACCGTGCGTCCGGCCGCATTGGTCGAGCGCCCCATTAGCGTCATTGAGAAGTCGATGAAGAACTTGCCGGCGCCGGATTGCTGCAGGAAGGCGCCGAAGATCGTGAACAGCACGATCAGGGTGGCGGAAACATCGACCGGGATACCGAAAATGCCTTCCAGCGTGATGAACAGATGCCCGACCAGCGCGTCCAGCCCGTAGCCGCGGTGGTTCCATGGCGCAGGCAGCCACGGCCCTGCCCATGCGTAAGCGATGAACAGCAAAGCGATGACCGGTACGATGGGACCGATGGTGCGCCGGGTCGCCTCGATCAGAAGAACGATGAAGATAACGCCAAGGATGACGTCGAGGTGATTGGGCGTGGTGGCCCGGTCGGTGAACTCCTCGCCGCCGGCGATTGCATAGACGAGAATGCCGACACAGGTCAGCCCCGCGATCGCATCCCACCAGCGGATGCGGTCGCGAAATCGAGCGGCGGCCGGAAAAACCAGAAATGCCAGCAGCAGCACGAACGCGACGTGGGTATAGCGAAGTTCCTGCGTCGGAACGATTTCATAGGCGGCGTAGAGATGGAATAGCGACATCGCGACCGCGATGACCGTGACGGTGACCCCGGCCCAGCCGAACAGCCGATTGGCGGCGCCCTCTTCCTGCTCGATGAATTCCTCGGCCTTGCGCAGCCGCTCGGATTCGCTGACGTCCTGGCCGAAATCCGGCTCCGGTTCCCCCGCCATCCGCCCCCCGTAGCTTTTTTATCGGTCCGTCCGCGCTCGACCCGTGCGCGGACAGCCTCCCTCGGTTGAGGCTAGCACGCAAAGCCGGCGCTGGAATACCCGTCGGCGGACAAAACAAGCTTCAGTTAACCATGCGGAAAGCGCCAGCCTTTATGAGTCATGCCGACATTTGTCGAATGGGGTCGGGAATGCTGGACACCATGCTCGGACCAATCGCACCTGCGCTTGGCGTCCCCCTTGCGATTGGCTTGATCGTCATGCTCGGCGTGCTGATGATCGTCGGGCTCAAACTGCGGCGGCAAAACAGGCGGCTGACACTCGCCCTCAGCAATACGCCTCAGGGCCTTTGCATGTGGGATCCGGCCGCGCGCCTGCTCGTCTGCAACGATCGCTATGTCGGCATGTACGGTATGTCGCCGCAGGTCGTGCGACCGGGCCGCACCCTTCGCGACATCCTGAAACACCGGGCCGATATCGGTTTGTTCAACGGCGATGCTGATAAATACATCGCGGATATTCTGAAGCGCGTCGCCGAGGGTCAGGCCACCACGCAGACATTCACCACCCATACCGGCCGGGTGATCTCGATTTCCGAGCAGCCGATGCCGGACGGAAGCTGGGTCGCAACGCATCAGGATGTCACCGAGCAGCATTCAATCGAGAAAGAGCGCGCAACCCATGCCGCGGAGGAGAAGCGGCGCGCGATGATCGAAGGCGCCATCTCCACCTTCCGTCAAAGTATGGAAAGCGTGCTGCGCAGCGTCAACGAAAGCGCGGAGGCGATGAAGCTGACCGCGAGCTCGCTGTTCGCGGCATCGGGCCAGACCTCGCAGCGTGCCGAAAGCGCGGTGCAGGCGTCCAATGAAGCCTCGACCAATGTCGCAACGGCCGCGACGGCTGCCGACGAGATGGCGTCATCGATCGGCGAGATCAGCCGCCAGTTGGTCCAGACCACAAATGCAGTGCGTATTGCCGTTCATGAGGCACAGGCGACGAATGAGGGGATCAAGGGGCTCGCCGACGCAGCGCAGAAGATCGGCGACGTGGTCGAACTGATCCGCACCATCGCCGGCCAAACCAACCTGCTCGCGCTGAATGCAACGATTGAAGCCGCGCGCGCGGGCGAGTCCGGCCGCGGATTCGCAGTGGTGGCGTCCGAGGTCAAGTCGCTTGCGGTGCAAACCGCGAAAGCGACGGAAGAAATCTCCAGTCAGATCATGTCGGTTCAGGCATCCACCGGCAATGCGGTCGACGCGATCGCGCGAATCACCCAGCGCATGCAGGGCATCGAACAATATACGTCAGCGGTGGCAGCGGCCGTCGAACAGCAGAATGCGGTGACCGGCGAGATTTCCCACAACGTCTCGAGCGCGGCGAACGGCACCCAGGACATCGTCGTGGTGCTCGATCAGGTCGCGCGCGCGGCGACCGATACACGCGCGACCGCCGAAACGGTGCTGCGCAATTGCAGCCAGGTCGAGCGCGCGGTCGCCAACATGCGTGACGAAGTCGACAATTTCCTGAAAAAAGTAGCAGTTTGAAATGGCATCTCCCGACCGCAAGTCCGATCGTCCGGCACTCAAGTCCACGGAAGTCTACCGTCCCCGTCTCGGCACCCAGCGCGAGCCGCTGTCGCGAACCACCATGTCGGAAATGCGCGCCTGGCGGGAGGCGTCAGCGCAGACCGCCAACGCCGATCCCGAGCGGCCCCGCCAGACGGCCTAAGCCTGGCTCGCCACTTCCTTGCCGAGCGCCGCCTGCGCCGCGGCAAGCCGCGCGATCGGCGTGCGGAACGGCGAGCAGGATACGTAGTCGAGATTGACCTCGTGGCAGAACGCCACCGAGGCGGGGTCGCCGCCATGCTCGCCGCAAATCCCGACCTTGAGATCGGGGCGTACCCGCCGCCCGCGCTCGACGCCGATGCGCACGAGTTCGCCGACGCCGTCGCGGTCGATCGACACGAACGGATCGACGGCGAGGATCCCCCGCGCGGTGTAGGTCGCAAGGAAGCTCGCCGCATCGTCGCGGCTGATGCCGAAGCAGGTCTGGGTCAGGTCGTTGGTGCCAAACGAGAAGAACTCCGCCCCGCCCTCACCTTCTGCGATCTTGTCCGCCATCAGCGAGGCGCGCGGCAGTTCGATCATGGTGCCAACCTGATAGTCGAGCGTCACGCCCTTTTCCTTCGCCACCGCCTCCGCCATCGCATCGATACGCGCCTTGACGATGTCGAATTCAACGCGCGTGGCAATCAGCGGCACCATCACTTCTGGCACCACCGGCTTGCCGGTCTTCTTGCCCGCCTCGGCCGCGGCTTCGAAGATGGCGCGCGCCTGCATTTCGGCGATCTCCGGATACGCGATCGCGATACGGCAGCCACGGAAGCCGAGCATCGGATTGAATTCGGCAAGCTCCGCCGCGCGATGCTTGATCTTCTGCGGCTCGGTGCCGAGCGCCTTTGCGACGTCGGCAATCTCGGCGTCGCCATGCGGCAGGAACTCGTGCAGCGGCGGATCGAGCAGCCGGATGGTGACCGGCAGGCCCTGCATGATCTCGAACAATTCGGCGAAGTCGCTGCGCTGCATCGGCAGGATCTTCGCCAATGCCGCGCGACGGGCTTTTTCGTTATCGGCGAGGATCATCTCGCGCACCGCGAGAATGCGGTCGGCCTCGAAGAACATATGTTCGGTGCGGCAAAGCCCGATCCCCTCAGCGCCGAACTTCAGCGCAGTGCGGGCATCGGCCGGCGTATCGGCATTGGCCCGCACGCCAAGCTTGCGCACCTTGTCGGCCCAGGACATCAGCGTCCCGAACTCGCCCGACAATTCCGGCTCGATCATGCGCACCTGGCCGAGCAGCACCTGGCCCGTGGAGCCGTCGATGGTGACGATGTCGCCGCGCTTCAGGGTGTTGCCGGCAACCGTCAAGGTTCCAGCATTGTAGTCGATGCGAACCGAGCCCGCGCCCGAGACGCAAGGCTTGCCCATGCCGCGCGCCACCACAGCCGCATGCGAGGTCATGCCGCCGCGGGTGGTGAGAATGCCCTGCGCGGCATGCATCCCATGAATGTCTTCCGGACTGGTTTCGACACGGACCAGGATGACCTTGCGGCCCTTCTCCTTAAGCGCCTCGGCATCCTCGGACGTGAACACGATCTCGCCCGACGCAGCGCCCGGTGAGGCGGGGAGTCCGGTGGCGACGATCTTGCGCTCGGCCTTCGGATCGATGGTCGGATGCAGGAGCTGATCGAGCGAGCCCGGATCGATCCGCATCACGGCTTCTTCCTGGGTGATCAGGCCTTCGCTCGCCAGTTCGACCGCGATCCTCAGCGCGGCCTTGGCGGTGCGCTTGCCGGACCGTGTCTGCAGCATCCACAGCTTGCCCTGCTCGATGGTGAATTCGAGGTCCTGCATGTCGCGGTAGTGCTTTTCAAGCGCGCCATAGATGCGGGTCAGTTCCGCAAACGCCTCCGGCATCGTGCTTTCGAGCGAGGGCTTGTCCGAGCCGGCTTCCTTGCGCGCGGCCTCGGTGATCTCCTGCGGCGTACGGATGCCGGCGACCACGTCTTCGCCCTGGGCGTTGATCAGGAATTCGCCATACAGCGTCTTGTCACCGGTCGAGGGGTTGCGGGTGAAGGCAACGCCGGTCGCAGAGTCGTCGCCCATATTGCCGAACACCATGGCCTGCACATTGACCGCGGTGCCCCAGCCTTCCGGAATATTGTGCAGACGCCGATAGGTCTTGGCGCGGGCATTCATCCAGGAACCGAACACGGCGCCGATCGCCCCCCAGAGCTGCTCTTTCGGGTCCTGCGGAAATGGCTTGCCGGCCTCTTCGTCGACCTTTTGCTTGTAGAGTCCGACGAGCTTTTTCCAGTCTTCTGCGGTCAGTTCGGTGTCAAGACTGTAGGCGTTGGCATCCTTGTGCTCGGCCAGGATGTCCTCGAACAGGTGATGCTCGATGCCGAGCACCACATTCGAATACATGGTGATGAAGCGGCGATAGGAATCGTAGGCGAAACGCGGGTCGCCGGATCGCTTGGCAAGCGCCTCCACGGTCTCGTCATTGAGGCCGAGATTGAGCACGGTATCCATCATGCCGGGCATGGACGCGCGTGCACCCGAGCGAACCGAGACAAGCAGCGGGTTGGTCCTGTCGCCGAAGCCCTTGCCGGTGATCCGGCCGATCTGCGCGAGCGCCGCGTCGACCTCGGCGGCGAGTTCATTCGGATAGCTCTCGCCATTGGCGTAGTAGTACGTGCAGACCTCGGTCGTGATGGTGAAACCGGGGGGCACCGGCAGACCCAGATTGGCCATCTCGGCGAGGTTCGCACCCTTGCCGCCGAGCAGGTTTTTCATCTCCGCCTTGCCTTCGGCCTTGCCACCGCCGAAGCCGTAAACCCATTTCGCCATCTCGACGTCCTAAACAAAAGCCCGAAAACCGGCCCGTGCGGGCCGGCCTGGGCGGGATCTTGGCCGGTTCTTGGCCGGTTTCCGCGTCCGATTCAACCGCGACAAAGGGCTGCCGCGGGACGTGGTCGGGGCGACCGAAAAACCCCTACTTGAACAGGCCGAGCCCAAGCAGGCCGATCGCGATCAGGTAGATCGCCACGATGAAGTTCAACAGCCGCGGCATGATCAGGATCAGAACGCCGGCAATCAGGGCGATGATCGGCTGAAGGTGCCCGATAGTGATCGTCATGTCAGTCTCCGTTGGGTGGCGGAACAAGTCGGATCGTCGAGACCGGTTCCAAAAGATGGCAGTGGGTTACGCAGACGCTTGCCTTGACTCGTCGTGGGTGGCGCGGTCCGCTCCGCGCTTCGCTTCGGCCTGAATCAGGGGAGACATCATGCCGAATCTCAACGCGCCCTCACGGGTGGTGTTTCTTATATCGCTGGCGCTGGCGATTCTCGCCCTGCTCGGCGCCCTGGTCATCATTCCGGTCATCACCCAGTACGCATTCTGGCTGGCGATCCTGGCCTATGTAGTGCTCGCGCTCGGCACCATTATGAAGGGAATGTAGCGCGAGTCGCGTCCGTCAGCCTTCTATCTTGGAAAAATCCGCCACGGTGCGGGTCGCTTCGCGGATCCGGTTTAGCAGGATCAGCCGGTTCTCGCGCAGCGCCTTGTCGTCGGCATTGACGGTGACCTTGTCGAAGAAAGCGTCGACCGCCGGCCGCAGCTTCGCCATCGCCGCCATGGCGCCGGCGAAATCTTCGTTGGCGTAGGCTGCGCCCGCTTCCGGCGCGATTGCGACCATCGCCTCCGCCAACGCCCTTTCTTCCGGCTCCTTCAACAGCGACGGATCAGGATCGCCGTCATAGCTCCGGCCATCCTTCTTCTCCTCGATCCGCAGGATATTGGCCGCGCGCTTGGTGCCGGCGAGCAGGTTCTTGCCGTCGTCGGTTTCGAGGAATTTGGCCAGCGCCTCGACACGCCGTACGATGGTGACGAGATCGTTCTCGCGCTCGACAGCGAGAACCGCATCGGCGAGATCGTGCCGCGCGCCCTGCTCGCGCAACTGCACCTTCAGGCGGTCGGCGAAGAAGTCGCGCAGATCCGAGCCGGTCATCGCGTCATAGCTCAACTTGAGCGCTGACAGGTCATCGGCGCCCTTCGAGGCTTCGCCGACGAATTCCTTCATGAAGGACTTGCCCTGCTCGAGATAGCCCTCGGTCGCGAGGGCAAACAACTCGCTGAGATTGAGACGCAGTTCGTTCGAAAGGATGATGCGGATGACGCCCAGCGCGGCGCGGCGCAGCGCATAGGGGTCCTTCGAGCCGGTGGGCTTTTCGTCGATCGCCCAGAACCCGACCAGGGTATCGATCTTGTCGGCGAGCGCGACGGAAATCGAAACCGGATCGGCGGGAACGAGATCGCCCGGTCCGACCGGCTTGTAATGATCCTCGCAGGCATGGGCGACGGCATCATCTTCGCCTTGCGCCAGCGCGTAATACTTCCCCATCAGCCCCTGCAATTCGGGGAATTCGCCGACCACCTCCGTCAGCAGGTCGGCTTTCGCGAGCGTGGCAGCGCGCTCCGCCTTGACCGGATCGGCATTGATCATCGGCGCGATCAATCCCGCGAGCCGCACGATGCGCGCAATGCGTTCGGCCTGGGTGCCGAGCTTCTGATGGAACACGATCTGCGCGAATTTCGGCAGCCGGTCTTCCAACCGCGTTTTCAGATCGGTCTCGTAGAAGAATTTCGCGTCCGACAGCCGCGCGCGGATCACGCGTTCGTTGCCGGCGACGATTTCCTTGCCACCATCCACCGCTTCCATGTTGGAGACGAGAATAAAGCGCGGCGCGAGTTTCGCGCTTTGCGGATCGCGCACCACGAAGCACTTCTGGTTGTTGCGGATGGTGGTGCGGATCACCTCCGGCGGGATCGCGAGGAAGCTCGGATCGAATGAGCCCATCAGCACCACCGGCCATTCCACCAGACCGGCAGTTTCGGCCAGCAGGCCTTCGTCCTCGATCAGCTCATGGCCCTGCGCGAAGGCGAGATTTTTTGCTTCGGTCGAGATGATTTCGCGGCGCCGCTCCGGATCGACGATGACCTTGCCCTTCTCGAGCTTCGTCATCCAGTCGTCCTGGCGGCGCACTTCGATCGGGCCCGGCGACAGGAAGCGGTGGCCGTAGGTGACATTGCCGGACGTCACATCGCCCAGCGTGAACGGGATGACCTGCGGGTCCTCGGTCTCGGGTCCGAAGGTGGCGACGATGGCATGCAGCGGCCGCACCCAGGTGAGCGCCCCCGGTTGCGCGGATTGCCGCCCCCAGCGCATGGATTTCGGCCAGGGAAACTTGCGGGCGATATCCGGCAGGATATCCGACAGCACCTCGATCGCATCGCGGCCGGGCTTCTCGATCACCGCCACATAGAACTCGCCCTTCTTCGGGTCCTTCTCGATCTTGGCCTGGTCGAGCGAGGTCAGCCCCGCGCTCTTCAGGAAGCCCGCGACTGCCGCCTCCGGCGCACCGACACGCGGCCCCTTCTTCTCCTCGCGGATATCCTTCTGCCGCGCGGGCACACCATGGACCGCCAGCGCAATCCGGCGCGGGGTCGCGAAAGCCTTCGCGCCCTCATAGACGAGGCCTTCCTCGACCAGCCGGTCGGTGACGAGCTTCTTCAAATCCTCCATCGCGCGCTGTTGCATGCGCGCGGGGATTTCTTCGGAAAAGAATTCGAGCAGAAGATCGGGCATGTGACTATTGTTCGCTCGATAAGCGTTTCTGAATCGCGGTCTGATACAGGCCGATCAGTTCTGCGACGCTGATGCTGAAAGCGCCCGCGCCATCGGAAGCGATCGAGGACAGCCAGTTTTTGCGCAGCTGTTCGAAACTCGCGGTGGGCTCCGACGAGCCGACATTTTCCAGAAGGCAGGCATCGAGCCCCTCCGGCATCATCGGCGCATGATCGATCCCAAGTATTTGCGTGCCGCCGCTCGCGGGATCGCGGACCGGCATGCCGGTGACCCAGATCGAGACGATCAGACCGAGTCCCTCCACATCATCCAGCGCCCCGATGATCGTGCGCGATTCCGGAAGCGGCGCATCCGCGAAGGTCCAGACCTGACCGACCGCATAGCGGCTGTCCGTCAGCATTGCGGTCATGCCCCGCCGGCTTCGGTGGCGAGCCAGGCGGCGCCGCAGGCCTTTGCCAGTTCGCGCACGCGCAGGATGTAGCTCTGCCGTTCGGTGACGGAGATCACGCCGCGGGCATCAAGCAGATTGAAGACGTGGCTTGCCTTGATGCATTGGTCATAGGCAGGCAGCGCCATCAGGTGCCGGCTTCGGTCACCGTCCGCCCATCCCGCATCGAGGTATTTCTGACAGGCCGCTTCCGCCATCCTGAATTGCGCGAACAGCATGTCGGTATCGGCGTGTTCGAAATTGTGCCGCGAATATTCCTGCTCGGCCTGCAGGAACACGTCGCCATAGGTGACCTTCTTGTCGCCGCTCTGCCCGTTGAAATTGAGGTCATAGACCCGCTCCACGCCCTGCACATACATGGCAAGCCGTTCGAGCCCGTAGGTCAATTCACCTGCAACGGGTGCGCATTCAAAACCCGCGACTTGCTGGAAGTACGTGAACTGGCTCACCTCCATGCCGTCGCACCAGCATTCCCAGCCCAATCCCCAGGCGCCCAGCGTCGGGCTTTCCCAGTCGTCCTCCACGAAGCGGATGTCGTGGACCTTCGGGTCGATGCCGATGGCATAAAGCGATTTCAGGTAGAGGTCCTGCAGGTCGTCGGGCGACGGCTTCAGGATCACCTGGAACTGGTAATAATGCTGCAGTCGGTTCGGGTTTTCGCCGTAGCGGCCGTCCTTCGGCCGCCGCGACGGCTGCACATAGGCCGCGTTCCAGGGCTTTGGCCCGAGCGCCCGCAGCGTGGTCGCCGGGTGGAAAGTCCCCGCGCCGACTTCCATGTCATAGGGCTGCAGGATCACGCAGCCATGATCGGCCCAGTAACGCTGGAGCGCGAGAATGAGGCCCTGAAAGGAGCGCGTAGGCTCCGAGGCCAAAGCTGTATCGGAGACGGACATTTCGGGCGGAATCCGAGGGGTTTTGTGCTGCGCGGTTGTCCTATCGGCCGGGCCGGAACCGGTCAAGGAATTCACCGGATCAAAGCCGCCAAAGCCAGCCAAATACTGCCGTAAACCATTGAAATAGAGGGTCCGGTTCGTCATGGTGGCGAGCTGGCGGATGTTTGGGGGGCTGCGGCCCGCCGGTGGGGGGTCAATGGCAAAGCCGACTGTCATTATCGTGGGTGCCGACAAGGGTGGCGTGGGCAAAACCACGGTCTCGCGCACCATTCTTGACTATTTTACCGCCCGCAACGTGCCGATCCGGGCCTTCGACACCGAATACCCTAAAGGGACGCTGAAGCGCTTCCACCCCGACATCACCGAGGTTGTGGACGTGACCCAGGTCCCCGACCAGATGAAGATCTTCGACACCCTGTCGGACGCCAAGGTAACGCTGATCGACGTGCGGGCCGGCCTGCTCTCGACCACGCTGGCGGCGCTGCGCGATATCGGCTTCCTTGAAACCGTCAAGCGCGGGCAGATCGCGCTCGGCGTCGCCCACATCGTCGGCCCCTCGATCGCCTCGCTGAACGAGATCGCCGACATCGCGCCGTTCGTGACCGACGGCAAATATTATCTGGTCAAGAACTTCATCAACGAGACCAGCTTCTTCGACTGGGACCAGACCACCTACGACACCTATTTCAAGAAGGTGAAGGACGCGGTCGATATCACGATCCCGAAGCTTAACGAGATGGCCTACGAGCAGGTCGAGCTTGCGTCGGTCCCGTTCGTCACTTTCGTCGCCAATAAGGGTCCGCGCGACGCGCCGGCGAATTACTCCTTCGTGCTGCGTGGCTATGTCCGGCACTGGCTCGGCAATGTGTGGGCCGAATTCGACCGGGTAAAGCTGGCGGACCTTGTGGGTCCGGCCATCACGCCCGCCGGCAAGGCGAACGAAAAAGGGCTTGCCGGCCGCGCCGCAGCGATCCACGACCAGTCACGCAGCGAGCGAAGCTGACGGCGCGCGCTCCTCGCTACAGGGGCGGCACTATCCCGGTACGTCCGCGGTGAGTTCCTTGTCATGTCGTCGCGGCAAAAAGCCATCTATATCGTCTGCTCGCCACGCCAGCGCGTTGGCAAGACGTTGGTCGCACGGGCGCTGACCGAATTCATCCTCGCGGACGGGCGCGCCGCAATCGCCTTCGACGTCAATCCGAACAACACCGCGCTGTACGGCTTCCTGCCGCGCAACACCGCGCGCGCGGACCTCGACACCACCCGCGGCCAGATGGCGCTATTCGACGAACTGATCGCCGAGGACGAGGTGGTCAAGGTCATCGACCTTGGCGATCAGGCGTTCGAGAAGTTCTTCACCCTGCTGCGTCAGATCGGACTCACCGAGGAGGCGCAGCGTCGCGGTATCAACGTGGTGACGCTGTTCATCGGCGATCCCGACCCTCGCTCCGCGAAAAGCTATGCGCGGACCTATGAGAGCCTGCCGCAAATGGCGCTGGTGCCGGTGCACAACGAATTCGTCGCGAACATGCAGGATTACATGCGGGACTTTCCGAGCCCGGTGCCGCGGGAGCGGCCGGTTCGCTTTCCGGTGCTCAGCCCGTTCCTGAAGTCGGTCGTCGAACGGCCGGGCTTTTCATTCGACGATTATCTCGATCGCCACACCGGCCCGCGCACCGAACTGCACGAATGGATCGACCGCGTGTTCGTGGAATTCCGCGAACTGGATTTGCGGCTGCTGCTGCGCGAATTGAAATCGTCGCTCGTGCCGCCGCGATGATCCGGGCGAAGGCCCCTGCCCGCTTTCGATCAATGTCCCTCGAACGAGACCAGCGTGCGCACCGTTACATCGAGCGCGCGCAGCTTCGCGGCGCCGCCGAGATCGGGCAGATCGACCATGAACACTGCGGCGACAACTTCCGCTCCCATCTGGCGCAGCAGCTTCACCGCGCCTTCCGCCGTGCCGCCGGTCGCGATCAGGTCGTCCACGAGAATGACGCGCTCACCCTTCGTCACCGCATCCTCATGCATCTCCATCTCGTCGATGCCGTATTCCAGCGAATAGGCGACGCGCACGCTCTTGTGCGGCAGCTTGCCCTTCTTGCGGATCGGAATGAAGCCGGCGGAAAGCTGATGCGCGATGGCGCCGCCGATGATGAACCCCCGCGCCTCGATGCCGGCGATCTTGTCGATCTTCAGGCCGGCCCAGGGCTGCACCAGTTCGTCGACGGCGCGGCGAAACGCACGCGCGGACCCAAGCAGGGTCGTGATGTCGCGAAACATGATGCCGGGCTTGGGATAATCCGGAATGGTCCGGATCGCGGCCTTGAGGTCATTTTCGAGCACGGGGCTGTTCATGTCGGTATCGGTCTCTTTGAATGGTCTCGGCGGGCGGGCGCAATGTGACCAAGCCGGGCGCCATGCGCAACCGGCTTGATCCGCCGAGACGCCGATGGCTATTCCCGCAACTTGGCCAGGATGGCGCCGATGACGTTGGAATAATCATCGGTCCAGACCCATTGGTCCTCGTCGGCCTCCTGCTCGACCCATTTTTCGTTCTTGGCGAGCGAGCCGAAATCCTCGTCGCGGCGCGCCACCGCCACCACCAGCGAGCCGAAAATGTGGTTCTCGTCGTCATAACCCTCGTCGGAATCGCCGGCGCGGGACACCAGGTCGTTCGCCTCCGCGACCCCGGCGACCACCGGAGCGAGCGTCATATGCTTGTTCGAGATGTGCATCAGGATCATGCCATCCGGCTTGATCTTGTCCTTGAAGATCGCCATCGCTTCCTTGGTCAGGAGATGCGTCGGGATGGCGTCAGACGAAAACGCGTCAATGATCAGGATGTCGTATTGGCCGTCCGGCGAATCCGCGAGCGTGAGCCGCGCGTCGCCGATCACGATTTTCGCGTCCGGCGCGCATTCGGACAGGAACGTGAAGCGCCTGGTGTCCTTCGCGATCTGTACGACCGTCGGATCGATTTCGTAATACGTCAGTTGATCGCCCGGCTTCATCTGGCAGGCCAGCGTGCCAGTGCCGAGGCCCACGACCGCAACATTGATCGGCCCGCCGCGCTTCTCGCGTGCCGCCACGAGGCCCTGCGCCATCGGTGAAAGGTCGTGGTAATAGGTGATCGGCGTCGGTCGTCCGGTTACCGGGCGGCCATCGGGGTGACGGATACGCTGGGCACCGTGCTCGATGGTGCCGTGCTTCAGAATCCGGAACTGGCCGGCGTCCGATTCCATCACCTTGTGCACGCCGAAGAAACTGCGCACGAAATCGCGCTTGCCTGCATCGGCGCCGAACAGCACCACGAACATCAGCGACGCTGCGATCAGTCCGGCAAAGGTCAGCACATAGTGCGAGAAGCCGAATGCCAGCACCAGCAGCGCGGCGACCCAGAGATTGAAGGCGCTTTCGGTGAATTCGTATCGCCAGACATACGAGGCAAACAGTGCGAATGCCGCTCCGGCGATGATCAGCACCCAGGTTACGATCTCTAGCTTGCTGCGCGGCCAAGCGAGGCCCGGCCGGCACAACGCGGCGAGGATGATGAGCAACGGATATTCCGCGACCCATGAGAACAGATGCTGGGCGATCAATCCCGCGAAGATGCCGCCAATCACTCCGCCCAGCGACAGGTAGAGATAGAACGAGGTCAGATAGCGCGCCGGCGGGCGTCGCCGCGCCAGTTCGCCGTGGCACATCAATGCCAGAACGAAGAAGCCGACGAGGTTGAGCGCAATCAGCACCACGATTTGATCGGCGGCCCCGAGCGCAAGCGACACCACCAGCATGATCACCGCAAGCGGCGCGATGAAGGTCACGAACCTGTGCGGCAGGATCGGTCGCGACTGGAACGCGATCACGAAGGTCGCGAGATAGAGCGCCAGAGGTACCACCCACAGGAACGGCGCAGCCGCTACGTCGGTCGATATATGCGCCGTGATGGCGATCAGGAGCGCAGATGGCACCGCGGCAAGCGCGATCCAGATCAGCGCATCGCGGAACGTCGGCGGCGCGGCGTCGTCGGTCGCGATGTCCGGCAGCGCATCGCGCGAGCGCAACAGGAACACGCCACACAGGGCGATCAGCAGGATCAGCGCATAGAAGCCGACCGTCCACCCCATCGTCTGCTGAGGCAGGCGCGTGAACGGCTCGATCGCGAACGGATAGGCCAGCAATGCCAGGAAGCTGCCGACATTGCTCGCGGCGTAAAGGAAGTAAGGGTCTTTCGCCTGCGGATGGCCGGTGCGCGCGAACCAGGCCTGAAGCAGCGGCCCGTTGGCGGACAACGCGAAGAACGGCAATCCGATCGAGGCGGCGAACAGGCCGAGCAGCCAGAATTCCTGGCCGGCGGCCGGCGGGCGGCCCCAGCCCGCGGCGATCCCGAGCGGCAGCGCGAACACCGCCACCACCATCACCACCAGATGCACCGCGACCGAAACCCGGCCCGGCACCAGCCTTGTCAGCGCATGGGCATAGGCATAGCCGGCCAGCAGCATCGCCTGGAAGAAGACCATGGCCACCGACCAGACCGCGGGCGTGCCGCCAAGCTTGGGCAGCACCATCTTGGCGAAGAGCGGCTGGACCGCGAACAACAGCGCGGCGCTGACGAAAATCGCAGCCGTGTAGGTGACAAGCAGAAGCCTGAAGGAGGACGTGTTGGCCGGCATGGGGAATGCTCTGAGACGGGCGAGGGTTCAGTTCCATCCGGGTGTCGCCGGCCGGACGGGGACTTATAGCGTACCGAAACCTGCACGCCTCATGAATTTGCCGTTCACCGGTTCAGGATTCGCGCAGCCACGGCGTCGAGCTTCTTCACGAGTGCCGGATCGCGTGCATCGGGGGCGGTGATGATGGCGGAATCCAGCGCCCGGTCGGAACCGATCGGACAGGGCTCATGCTCACGTGGGAAGTCGCGGGCGAGCCGCCCGACCAGACGTTTCGCCTTCTCCGCATTGGCGGTCAGCACTGCGATGATATCGGACACGGTGACGGCATCGTGGTCGCGATGCCAGCAGTCGAAATCGGTCACCATGGCGACGCTCGCGTAACAAATCTCGGCCTCGCGGGCGAGCTTCGCCTCCGGCATGTTGGTCATGCCGATCACCGAATAGCCGAGTTGCTGATAGGTCAGGCTCTCGGCCAGCGTCGAGAATTGCGGTCCTTCCATGCACAGATAGGTGCCGCCGCTCACCGGTAAGATTCCTTCGGCGCGCGCCGCCGCATCGATCCGGTTGAGCAGGTTCGGCGACACCGGATGCGCCATCGACACATGCGCGACCAGTCCCTTGCCGAAGAAGGAACTCTCGCGCTTGTAGGTCCGGTCGACGAACTGGTCGACCAGCACGAAGGTGCCGGGCGGCAGCGTTTCCTTGAACGATCCGCAGGCGGAGAGCGACACCAGATCGGTCACGCCTACGCGTTTCAGCACGTCGATATTGGCGCGATAGTTTATGTCGGACGGCGACAGCCGGTGACCCTTGTCGTGCCGCGGCAGAAACACCACGGGCAGGCCCTCGATCTCGCCGATCCGCAGCGCGCCGGACGGCTCGCCCCAGGGAGACGCAACACGTTCTTCGCGCGCATTCTCGAGCCCCGGCAGATCATAGATGCCGGAACCGCCGATAATGCCGAGAACGGATTTGGTCATGGTGCTTTCGGAAAAGTGAAAGGCCCCGTTTAGGGGCCTTTCGTCAGGATACCGGGCGCTTGTATTCGGTCGGCGCGCGCTTCTCCTCGAGAATTTCGGGATGCGCCTTCACCGCGGCCCAGACCTTCTTCTTGGTGAAGTACATCAGGCCGGCGAGCACGATCAGGAACAGCATCACCTGCAGACCGATACGCTTGCGCGCTTCCATATGCGGCTCGGCGGCCCACATCATGAAGGCGGTCACGTCTTTCGCATATTGCAAAGCCGTCTGCGGCGAGCCGTCTTCATAGGTGACTTGGTCATCGCTCAACGGGTTCGGCATGCCGATGGCATGTCCAGGGAAATACTTGTTGTAGTGCGTGCCGTCCGGTAGCGCGAAACCCTTCGGCGCCTCGACATATCCGGTCAGCAGCGCCGTAAGGTAATCGGGCCCCTGCTCCTGATATTGCGTGACCAGATCGAGCAGGAACCAGAGACCGCCGCGTTCATAGGTGCGGGCCTTGGCGATCACCGAGAGGTCCGGCGGCAGCGCGCCGCCATTGGCTGCACGGGCGGCATTGTCGTTCGGGAACGGCTTCGGGAAACGGTCGGCGAGACGACCCGCGCGGTCGAACATTTCGCCGGCATCGTTCGGTCCGTCCTTCACCTGGTACTCGGCCGCGATCGCCGCGGCCTGCCGCGTGGTAAAGCCTGGCCCGCCGGGCTCGGCGAGGTTGCGGAAAGACAGCAGGGACAGGCTGTGACAGGCCTGACAAACCTCGCGATAGACCTTGAAGCCGCGCTGCAGCTGACCGCGATCGAATTTGCCGAACGGGCCCGAGAACGACCATTTCTGCTTCGGCGGCATTTCCGCGTCGCCGGCTGCGAAGGCCGGCACCGAAAGACCTGCGACCAGCGCAAGAGCGATGAGAGAGCGTTGTATCGTCATGTGCGTGCGTCTCCTGCCGCTCAATGTCGCGTCGGCGCCGGTGCCTGGGCGCCAATCGGGACGCCCTCCTTCAGCACCGATTCCGCGATCGAGTTCGGCAGCGGCTTCGTTTTCTCGAACCGCGAGAGCAGCGGCAGGATGATCAGGAAGTGCGCGAAATAATAGAAGGTCAGGATCTGCGAGGCGATCACGTAGCCGCCTTCCGCGGGCTTGGCGCCGAGATAGCCCAGACCAAGGCAGACCGCGACGAAGATCCAGAAGAACTGACGGAACAGCGGCCGGTAACGCCCCGAGCGGACCTTCGAGGAGTCCAGCCAGGGCAGGAACACGAGGATCCCGATCGAGGCGAACAGGGCGATCACGCCGAGCAGCTTGTTCGGGATCGCGCGCAGGATCGCGTAGAACGGCAGATAGTACCATTCTGGCACGATGTGAGCCGGGGTCACGGCCGGGTTGGCCGGGATGTAGTTGTCTGCATGGCCGAGATAATTCGGAATGTAGAACACGAAATAGGCGAAGAACAGCATGAAGCAGACCATGCCGAAGCCGTCCTTGATGGTCGCATACGGCGTGAACGGCACTGTGTCCTTGTCGCCCTTGGGCTCGACGCCGGCGGGATTGTTCTGGCCGACCACATGCAGCGCCCAGACGTGAAGGACGACCACGCCGGCGATCACGAAGGGCAGCAGATAATGCAGCGAGAAGAAGCGCTGCAGCGTCGGATTGCCGACCGAATAACCGCCCCAGAGCCAGGTGGTGATGGTCTCACCGACCAGCGGAATCGCCGAGAAGAAGTTGGTGATGACGGTCGCGCCCCAGAAGCTCATCTGGCCCCAGGGCAGCGTGTAGCCGAGGAAGCCGGTCGCCATCATCAGCAGATAGATGATGACGCCGAGGATCCAGAGCACCTCGCGCGGCGCCTTGTAGGAGCCGTAATACATGCCACGGAACATGTGGATGTAGACCGCGATGAAGAACATCGAGGCGCCGTTCTGGTGCAGGTAGCGCAGCAGCCAGCCGTAATTGACGTCGCGCATGATGTGCTCGACGGAATTGAAAGCGAGCGATTCATGCGGCGTGTAATGCATCACCAGCACGATGCCCGTGATGATCTGCACCGCCAGCATGAACGACAGGATGCCGCCGAAGGTCCACCAGTAATTGAGGTTACGCGGCGTCGGATACGCGATGAACGAGGAATGGACCAGACCCGCGATCGGTAGCCGCGCTTCCATCCACTTCATGAATGCGTTTTGCGGCTGGTAGGTCGAATGTCCGCTCATCGGAGAAGCCTTCTAGGGAGAATCTTCAGGGACGTCGTGTTGGCGTCAGCCAATCCTGATTCTGGTGTCGGTGAGAAATTCGTACGGCGGAAGCGCGAGGTTGCTCGGCGCGGGGCCCGAGCGGATGCGGCCCGACGTATCGTAGACCGATCCGTGGCAGGGGCAGAAATACCCATTATACTCGCCGGAATGCGCGATCGGAATGCAGCCGAGATGGGTGCAGATGCCGATCAGGACCTGGAAATTGGCGTGTCCCGCCTTGACCCGCGCGGAGTCCGGTTGCGGGTCCGGCAGGCTCCGCAGATTGACGTCCTCGGCTTCCTTAATCTCTTTCGGCGTGCGGTGATTCACGAAGATCGGCTTGCCGCGCCAGAACACCTTGATCACCTGCCCTTCGGCGATGGGCGTGAGGTCCACTTCCACCGGCGCACCGGCGGCGATTGTGGAGGCGTCGGGGTTCATCTGGAAAATCAGCGGCCATGCCGCGAAGGCGGCGCCGACGGCAGCGACCGACCCTGTCGCCACGTAAAGGAAGTCGCGGCGCGTGTGGGCCGCCGATGATGCAGTTGATGCCACGGTGAAAGTCCCTCTTCCGTCGTGCCGGGAGCCTGCGCGTGCTGCAAACCATCGAGGGCTCTGCCGCTTCGTCCGACCCTCGGGTGGCGAGCAAACCGGCCACGTCCGACCCGTGGGAAGGCCATCAGTGGCGATCCGGCGGCGTGTTATTGGCACCCTTACCGGGGGAGTGCAAGTGTGCCATTGCAACTCTGATAAAAAGTCGCACAAGTCCTTAGCCGAACGTCGTATTTCAGTGCGCTGGAGCACGGATTTTTGATCTGTCTCAATGTCCCCGCCATCGCGCTCTTCGAGCCGGACATCCCGCAGAATACGGGGACGATTCTCCGTCTCTGTGCCTGCTTCGGAATCACCGCCCATCTGATCGAACCGGCCGGCTTCCCGGTCACCGATCGCGCCTTCCGGCGCGCGGGCATGGACTATCTCGATCAGGTGACCATCGAGAGGCATGCCTCGTGGGCCGCATTCGATGCGTGGCGGCGCGAGAACGGGCTCGGGCTCACCCTTTTCACGACACGCGGCGCCGGCAGCTATCTCGACCATGACTACCGTCCGCCGCAGGTGCTTTTGTTCGGGCGGGAATCGGCGGGCGTGCCGAAGCCGGTGGTCCAGGCGGCGGACGCGCGGCTCGTGATCCCGATGCGGGCCGGCATGCGCTCGCTGAATGTGGCGATGACCGTCGCGATGGCCGCAGGCGAGATGCTCCGGCAGCGGCAACCGGTCCCGTAGCGGCTCATGCAGGGCCGAGTTCCGGCACCCACGGCACCTCAAGCACTTAATCCGAACAACCGTCCGCGACCGGCGTTACATTGGACCAAGGTCAACTCGTCATCGGTTCCAGAAGCCTGCCATGCCTTTCAATCCCGACTACACAAGCAACGAGCCGCAACGCGCCGACATCGATGGCCTTGCCGGTCCGGCGGTTCTCGAATTCGGCAGTGCCTATTGCGGTCATTGCCGCCGCGCGGCTCCTCTCATTGAGCAAGCCTTCGACGGGCATGCGGACGTCCGTCACATCAAGATCGAGGATGGCAGTGGGCGCCCGCTCGGCCGCTCGTTCCGGGTGAAGCTGTGGCCGACACTCGTCTTCCTCAGAGACGGCCGGGAGGTCGGCCGGCTGGTCAGACCGGCCGAGGGCCGCGAGATCGCCGCGGCGATGGAAGAGATCGACGCCCGCGATCCGAACCCATCCGCCTAGCGTGTCTCTCGGCCTCGCAACGTTTCTGGGTCTGGCAGCAGCGGCTTTGACGACCATCGCGAACGTGCCGCAGGTCTGGAAGGCGTGGCGCACCGGGGAAACCCGGGATCTTTCGCTCGCGATGACGCTCATTCTCGCCGCCGGGCTCGGATTGTGGGTCGTCTACGGCGTCCTGAAGTCCGACCCGGTCATCATCGTCGCCAACGCCATCGCCATGTTGCTCGCACTGGCCCTAGCCGGGTTGAAGCTGCGCCACGGATGAGACCTGGATGATGACCCTTGGACCGAGCGCTCAATTCATTTTTTGCGGCGCCGCCGTCGCTGTTCTTGTATAGGTTCCGCGGTCAGCGACCGGGCTGCAGGGAGGATGGATGTACGATCTGACGCCGACACGGCGGGCCGTGATGCTTGGGCTGCTCGCCGCACCCTGCGCCGGCGCTTTCCCGCGTGCCATCGCCCAGGACGCGCCCGACCTCTCGACACTGAAACCCGGACAATTCATCTGGGCGCCCGAGCGCGCGCCGACCGGGCCGGTCGTGGTCCTGGTCTCGATCCCTGACCAGCGCGTCGCGGTCTATCGCGACGGCCGCCTGATCGGCGCCTCGACCTGCTCTACCGGCAAGCCGGGGCACACCACTCCGGCCGGCGTGTTCGTGATCCTGCAGAAGGACAAGAACCACCATTCCTCGACCTACAATAACGCTCCGATGCCTTATATGGAGCGCCTCACCTGGCAGGGCGTGGCGCTGCATGCGGGTAACCTGCCCGGCTATCCGGCAAGCCATGGCTGCATCCGTCTGCCGCTGGAATTCGCCAAGCTGCTGTTCGGGGTCACGACCCTCGGCACGCCGGTGATTGTCGCCGACAGCAAGACCGCAACTGCCGATATCCGCCATCCCGGGCTGCTGATCTCCGGCCATCTGGAGGACATGGCGCGCTCTGCCGTGCAGCAGACCGCGGCCAAACCGCATCACCCCGAAACTGCCACCGTGCAGACCCACGAAGCCGCCGCCTTCGTGATTTCGACCGCCGACCGCAAGCTGATGGCGTTCGTCAACGGCAACGAAGTCTTCAGCGCCCCGGTAACCCTGAAGGCACCGGAGGCATCCTACGGAAATCACGCCTTCACCCTGACCGGCCCGGATTCGGATCCGCGACACATGAAGTGGATGGCGATCGGGCTGGACGCGGCGCATACGCGCGACTCCGACCAGATCGTGGCCTCGACCCTCAACCAGGTCGACTTGCCACCCGATGCGGCCAAGCGCGTGCTCGCGCTGATGCATCCCGGCTCGACCATGGTGATCACCAACAGCCCTGCAACCGCCGCGAACCGCACCGGTCCCGGCTTTACGATCATCACCCATGACGACGCCTGACCCCGCACGGATAGACCGCACCGCAGTCACCGGCGCACTCCCGCCGCTCGAGGCCGATCCGGCGCTCGTCGAGGCCCGCAAGGCGAAAGCGCGCGCGTGGTTCGAATCGCTGCGCGATCAGATCTGCGGCGCGTTCGAACGGCTCGAGGACGACCTTCCAGCCGGTCAGCCGCAATCCGGCATGGCGCCCGGGCGGTTCGTCCGCACGCCCTGGAACCGCACCGACCACACCGGTTCGCCGGGCGGTGGCGGCGTCATGTCGATGATGAAGGGTCGCGTTTTCGAGAAGGTCGGCGTTCATTGCTCCACAGTCTTCGGCGAGTTCGCGCCCGAATTCCGCAAGGAAATTCCGGGCGCCGACAGCGACCCGCGGTTCTGGGCCTCCGGCATTTCGCTGATCGCGCATCCGTGGAATCCGAATGTCCCGGCCGTGCATATGAATACCCGCTTCGTGGTCACGACGAAGTCGTGGTTCGGAGGCGGCGCCGACCTGACACCGGTGCTCGATGCGCGCCGCAATCAGCAGGACCCGGACACCGTCGCTTTTCATGCGGCGATGCAGAAGCCTTGCGATGCTCATGCCGCCATCGCGCCCTATGAAAAATACAAGGCGTGGTGCGACGAGTATTTCTTTCTGAAGCATCGCAACGAGCCGCGGGGGATCGGCGGAATTTTCTACGACTGGCACAATAGCGGCGACTGGGATGCCGACTTCGCCTTCACCCAGGATGTCGGCCGCGCCTTCCTTGAGGTCTATCCGCGGCTTGTGCGGGGGAATTTTTCCAAATCCTACGGCGAGGCGCAGCGCGAGGAGCAGCTGGTGCGGCGCGGCCGTTATGTCGAGTACAATCTGCTCTACGACCGCGGCACGATCTTCGGATTGAAGACCGGCGGCAATGTCGAATCGATTCTGTCTTCGCTGCCGCCCATCGTGAAATGGCCCTGACCGCGACGCGTTGTACGAATTACGTGGCGGTCATCGCACGGCCTTGAGGTCGGCCGGCGAAATCAGAACGCCGAAATGCTCGCACCAGATCACGACGCTTGGATATTTGCCGGCGTCTAGCCCCGCTGGAATCGCGTAGCGCTGGCTGCCCTTGAACGAACGCAGCCGCCCCAGATCGACGAACATCGACTTCGTCACCTGCTCTTCCCTTCGCACATTCGCGGCAGGGACGAGATAGACGTGATATTTGGGTCCAGGCCCGACTTCGAAATCCGACTCGAGAAAAACTGCGCTTTCGTAGACGCTCACCTTGCCCCGCCCCCAGTGAATCGGGTCGGCCGGATTCGCGTGGATGAAGGTTCCGTTAGCCACATTTGCAATCCGGTCCGTTTCCAGAAGCATCTCGGCGGCCGGTGGCGGTGGAAAAACATAGGGGAACAGGAAGAAACCAAGCGCGACTCCCGCACCTGTCCCCAGCAAACCGCCGAGCAGAAAAAGAAGCAAACCGGGCGAAAAACCGCGCATTTTAGGCTCCTTTTATTGTTTTTTGGCCGGTTCCCAAAGGGAACCGCTAAGTGTCTGAAGTTCCGACCTTTTTATCGGTATGGTTATGGGTCCGTTATTTGTGACATCTGCGACACACTGGGCAGAGATCGCGCTCCAAGGCACGATTGTGGCAGATTTTTAGACACTTCTGCCGTAATTGGTCCGTACACGCGTTGCGGGACGGCACACTTGGTACGTCTTCGTGACACACACACCCAAGAAGGAAATGGGGGAGCTCATATGCGTAACTTCACAATCGCCGCGATCGCGGCCACCGGCATCGCGCTCGGTGCGGTTCAGTCGGCCTCTGCAGCCGACATCGCCCGTCCGGTCTACAAGGCAGCGCCGGTCGTCATGGCCTACAACTGGAGCGGTTTCTACATCGGCGGCAACGTCGGCTACGGTTGGGGCAAAGGCGACTTCGACAATCTCGGCACTTCGGCGTCCACCTGGAATCAGGATGGCGTCTTCGCCGGCGGCCAGATCGGCTGGAACTGGCAGGCACCCGGTTCGAACTGGGTTTGGGGTATCGAGGTCGATTCGCAGTGGGCCAACCTTGAAGACAGCGTGACCGTCGCCGGTGGCGGCGTTGTTGCTAACGCCTTCTCGGAACTGACCTACTTCGGCACCGCGCGCGGCCGCATCGGCTATGCTTGGGATCGTGCGATGCTCTACGCCACCGGTGGTGTCGCGTGGGGTACCAACGAAGTCGGCGTCAGCATCGCCGCTCCCGGCTTCTTCGCCGCTGGAACGGCTTCCGACACGCATGTCGGCTGGACGGTCGGCGCAGGCCTCGAGTGGGCGCTGCTCGACAACTGGTCGGCCAAGGTTGAGTACCTGTATCTCGACCTCGGCAATGCGCAGTACCTCGGCGGCCCGGCCGCTGGCGGCTTCGATGTCGACCTGACCGCGCACACCGTGAAGGTCGGCCTCAACTACCGTTTCGGATACAGCAAGGCTCCGGTTGTTGCTCGCTACTGATCGGCTCCGAGCTCTCTCCTAAACTCGAAAGCCCCGGCGAAAGCCGGGGCTTTTTTCATGTCCGGCTTCAGGGCTGCTTGATCGTCAATCCCGGTGATTCGCTGCCGCATCGCCTGCGATCGCCGAAACCGCCTCGGGATCGGACGGGAAATCGGCCGCGATCCATGAGGCCTCCGCATCGCGCAGCGCCGCACCGAGCGCCGGGCCCTTCGCCACACCGCGCGACATCATCTCGGCAGCCCCGATGGGAAACGCCGGCGGCTGCCAGCGATCGGGCAAAGCCAGAAGCTCGCGCCAGCGCGAATCGTCCGGCGCGTCCTGCGACCGGCTCCAGGCGAGGAGCACGCGGTCCGCATATCCGGCCGGACCGAGCCAGTAGAGCAGCGCGCGAGCAGCCCGCGGCGTCAGGTCTGCCCCGACACGCCACCACCCGTCCGCCATCACCTGCAACCGGTCCCGCTCCGCATTCGAGAGGCGAAGCCGCTCGAACAGACGTTGCGCATCCTCTTCGACGAGCACGGCAAGCGCACCGATCCTGCGCACGGCGTCGAGCTGCTCGCCGGACGCAGCCTCGATCGCGGTCATTTTTTCGAACGGCCGCAAATGGGGAACCCCGCCCAGAAGCGCCACCAGCAGGCCGGCTTCAGTCATGACGCCGACCGCCGCAGCCGCGCGGCGCGTAACCAGCAGCTTCAGCAGTTCCATCCGCACCCGCTCGCGCGACAGCGAGGCAAGACCGTCGCGCGCGGCGATGCAGGCATGCAGCGCGGCCGGATCGGGTTCGCCGTCGCCATAGGCGGCGTGAAACCGGAAGAAGCGGAGGATACGCAGATAATCCTCGGCGATGCGGGCCGCGGCATCGCCGATGAAGCGAACGCGCCGCAGGTCGAGATCGGCAAGCCCGCCGACATAGTCATGCACCGCCCCGTCTCGCGACGCCGACAGGGCGTTGATGGTGAAATCGCGCCGCTCCGCATCGCGCCGCCAGTCACGGCCGAACGCCACCTTCGCCTTGCGGCCATAGGTTTCGACATCCTCGCGCAAGGTGGTGACTTCGAACGGAACGCCGTCGCAGACGACCGTCACCGTACCGTGCTCGATCCCGGTCGGGACGACGCGCAAATGCGCGGCCTGTGCGCGCCGCACGACCTCATCCGGGCGAGCGGTGGTGGCGATGTCGATTTCGCCGACCGGCTCACCGATCAGCGCATTGCGGACCGCGCCACCGACCACGCGCGCCTCTTCGCCATCGCGATCGAGCAGACCAAGAAGACGGGCCAGCGATCCCCCGGTCAGCCACGCGGCATCCCGAAGATGCGGCCGCTGCCCGCTCATTTGAAATGCCCGGGGATGAGCTTTCCGTCTTCCATGTGAGGCGGGACATAGGTCGAGCCGGCAGGCTGATAGCCGATTTGCCCGAGCATGACGAAGCCCGCGATCATCAGAATCACCGCTGCGGCCGTCAGCCAGCCGACGGTTTTGGCCGGCCAGGATTCCGCCTGCAGAACGCCGGCGCGCGTTGCGTACAGGAACAGCGCGTAGACCGCGAACGGCGTCAGGAAAAGCACGATTTCAGTCAGGATCGGCCGAATCATGCGCCGTACACCTTGTCACGGAGGCTGCGGAAAATGCCCGCAGTCACGCCCCAGATATAGCGCTCTCCGAACGGGATCGCATAATAGCTGCGCATCATGCCCTGCCATTCCCGGCTGTGGGTCTGGTGGTTCGACACTTCCATCATGAACGACAGCGGCACCTCGAAGGCATCCTCGACTTCGCCGGGATTGAGCGTCAGCGTGAAGCCCGGACGAACGCGCGCCACCACCGGCACGATCCGGTAGCCGAGCGTCGTCATGTAGACGTCGAGATATCCGAGCGGTTCGACCTCACTCGGAGCGAGACCGACCTCCTCGTTCGCCTCGCGCAACGCAGCCGTCAGCGGACTCGCATCGGTGGCGTCGATCTTGCCGCCCGGAAACGCGATCTGCCCGGCGTGCTGCTTCAGATGGGCCGTGCGCTGCGTCAGCAGAACCATCGGCTCGTCGCGGTCGATCACCGCGATCAGCACGGCGGCCGGCTTGATCGGCCGCACTGCCGCCATCGCCTTCACCACCGGGTCGGCGTCATGGTCGCCGCGCAGCGGCAGCGAATCGGGATCGGTGAGACCTTGAGGTGGATCGAGCGCCAGAACGGCGCGTGCGCGTTCGAAGAAGTCGCTGCGCGGCATTATCTCTGAAGCGGTATCCGTCATTCGTTCAGCTCAAGTCATCGAGTGCGTCGGCCCGGGTCATCGGAAAGAACGCATCACCCGACGCCACCCCAAACTTACGCTCGCCGCCAATGTCGCGCTCCTCGCCGAGTTCGACCAGATCATAAAACAGGGCGCGCGTGACCTTGGCCCACAGGTCGCGCCGCACGTGAATGTAAGGCTTCAAACCTCCCGAGCCTTCCTCGCGCTCGAAGCGCATCGCATGCGCCGCGTCGCACGCGATCCAATCATCAACATTGGTCCGGAAATGCAAGCGCGGCCCCGACGCCGTGTCTTCACGCCGCATCTCCACGGCAAGGAACGGCGCGTCATCGACCACGATGCCGATCTTCTCGACCGGGGTAACCAGGAAGTACTTTTCGCCTTCGCGCTTCAGCACCGAGGCAAAGAGGCGCACCAGCGCCGCGCGCCCAATCGGCGTGCCGAGGTAGAACCAGGTTCCGTCGGAGGCAATGCGGATATCGAGGTCGCCGCAGAAGGGCGGGTTCCACAGATGCACCGGGGGCGCCCCCTTGTCCGCGGTCTCCAGGACGGCCGCGGCGATACCGTCCAGTCCCAAGGTATTGTCCTGCCTTCGCTTTGCCATGGTTTGAACTGAGCCTGACCGATGATGCCCGATAGCGGGTGTCAACGCGCAATAGTGATCGGGGCACCATAGCCTGACACCGGAAAAAATAGCGTAAGCTCGGCTGGTTTCAGCCTCGCCGTCCGCCGATTCGACGGTGTGTTTACGATCCGCCTGAAGAACACCTTGGCGCAGTTGTTGCATCGGTTTCGATGGATATATGGCCCTTGACGGGCGACGGACGATGGAAGGAACGAAAACAATGCCGGCAGCCGGCGAAAGCATTGAAAAGCTGGAAGACATGATTGTCCGCGCGGCGGAATTGACCGCGAGCCATGCCCGGGCAGCAAAAGATGCGATCGGCTCCGTCATCTTCGGTCAGGAGCGTGTGATCGAGCAGGCGCTGATCACGATTCTGTCAGGCGGCCACGGCCTTCTGGTCGGCGTGCCCGGTCTCGCCAAGACCAAGCTGGTGGAGACCATGGGCACGGTGCTCGGCATGGACGCGCGCCGGATCCAGTTCACCCCGGACCTGATGCCCTCCGATATTCTGGGATCGGAGATTCTGGAGGAAGCAGCCGACGGCAAGCGCAGTTTTCGTTTCCTGCCGGGTCCGATCTTCGCGCAATTGCTGATGGCCGACGAAATCAACCGCGCCAGCCCGCGCACCCAGTCCGCGCTGCTGCAGGCGATGCAGGAATTGCATGTCACCGTCGCGGGCCAGCGCCACGACGTGCCGAAGCCGTTCCATGTGCTCGCGACCCAGAACCCACTCGAGCAGGAAGGCACCTATCCGCTGCCGGAAGCACAGCTCGACCGGTTCCTGATGCAGATCGATGTCGACTACCCGGATCGTGACGCCGAACGGCGCATGCTGTTTGACACCACCGGTGCCGACGAAGCGAAACCGAAAGCGGCCATGAGCGCCGAGGATCTGATTGCAGCGCAGCGGCTCGTGCGGCGCCTGCCGGTCGGCGAGTCGGTGGTCGAAGCCATTCTCGCGCTGGTGCGCTCGGCGCGTCCCGAGAAGGACGACCAGGATGCCACCCGCAAGCTGATCGCATGGGGACCCGGCCCGCGTGCCAGCCAGGCGCTGATGCTCGCGGTGCGCGCCCGCGCGTTGCTCGACGGACGGCTTGCGCCCTCGATCGACGATGTGGTGGCGCTCGCCATTCCGGTGCTCAAACATCGTATGGCCCTGACCTTCCAGGCGCGCGCCGAAGGCGAGACCGTCGATGCCGTGATCGGCCGGCTGCAGTCGCGTCTCGGCTGACGCGATGGCAAGCGAGCCGGACGCCCTCAAGCCAGAAGCCGACGCGGTCCGCCACGCCAGCGGACAATCGCGGACGCTTGCGGCCAGTCTGCCGCGTCTGATGCTCGAGTCGCGCCGGATCGCCGCGACGGTGATCCACGGTTTGCACGGACGTCGCCGCTCCGGCTCCGGCGAGAATTTCTGGCAATATCGCCGTTTCATGTCGGGCGAGCCCGCGCGCCGCGTCGATTGGCGGCGTTCGGCGCGTGACGATAATCTTTATGTGCGTGAGCAGGAATGGGAGGCCGCGCATACGGTCTGGATCTGGCCGGACCGCTCACCGTCGATGACCTTCGCATCCTCGCTGGCAGTCGAAAACAAGCTTGAGCGAACGCTGGTGATCGCGTTCGCGCTGGCGGAAATCCTGGTCGAAGGCGGCGAACGCGTCGGCGTGCCGGGGCTGATGCGGCCGACCGCGAGCCGCAACGTCATCGACAAATTGGCAACGGCGATCCTCCACGACACCGCCGAACGGTCCAGTTTGCCGCCCGGCTTTGCGCCAGCGCCGCTGTCGGAAGTCGTGCTGCTGTCCGACTTCTGGAGCCCGATCTCCGATTTCAGCCAAACGCTCGCGCAATTGTCCGGCGCGCATGCGCGCATCCATGTGGTTCAGGTCGTCGATCCGGCGGAGGAGACCTTCCCCTATTCGGGACGCGTCGAGTTTCTGGAGCCGGAAGGCTCCGGCAGCGTCACCGCCGGCCGCGCCGAGACCTGGCGCAGCGATTACTTCGAAAAACTGACTGCTCATCGCGCCGCAATGCGCGAGGAAGCGCAGCGGGTGCGGGCCAGCTTCATTATCCACCGGACCGACCGTCCAGCCAGCGAACTGGTTCTCGCCTTGCATGCCCGGATGGGCGAAGGCGGCAACGTGCCGGTCGTCGCGGCTTCGCGTGCGGCGCAAGCGGAGGCCGGCGCATGATCGGCGGATTGCCGCTCGGTTTCGCCCAGCCGCTGGTGCTGCTCGGCCTGCTCAGCCTTCCGGCGCTGTGGTGGCTCCTCCGGATGATTCCGCCGCGCCCGCGCCGGATCGAATTTCCGCCGGCCCGTCTGCTGTTCGACATCGCACCGAAGGAAGAGACGCCGTCGCGCACGCCATGGTGGCTGACGCTGCTTCGGCTTTCGCTCGCCGCCCTGCTGATCATCGCGGCGGCCGGACCGATGTGGAACCCGCCGGCCGCAACGTCGGGCGGATCGGGGCCGCTGGTATTGCTGATCGACGATGGGTGGGCCGCGGCCTCGACCTGGGACACCCGCATCCGCACCGGCGACGATCTGCTGGCGCGGGCGGAGGCGGACGGCCGTGCGGTGGCGCTCCTTCCGCTCTCGGAAACAGGCCGCGCCGCAACTCTGCAGACCGCTGCGGCCGCGCGCGTGCAACTCCGCAACATGACCCCGAAGCCACATGCGGTCGAACGGGCCGACGCGCTGCCGGCGCTGACGCGATTTCTGGGCGCGACGCCCAGTGCCGAACTGGTGTGGCTGTCGGACGGGACGCAGCTTGGCCGCGCGGGTGAGTTCGTCACCGGTCTCGCCGGCATTCTGGATAGACGCGCGATCACCGTCATCCAGGGCGGCGTCTCCCAGGCACTGGCATTGAGCGCGGCCGACAACAATGCCGGCGCGCTGACGGTCAAGGTACTGCGCGCCGCCTCCGGCGGAGAACGCGCAGGAAGCGTGCGCGCCTACGATCTCAAGGGATTGCTGCTCGGCGAGGCGCCGTTCGCGCTGAAGGCCAGCGAGCGCGAGACCGAAGCCATGTTCGATCTGCCAGTCGAACTGCGCAACGATATCGCCCGGCTTGAAATTGCCGGCGAACGCTCCGCTGGCGCCGTGCAATTGCTCGACAAGCGCTGGCGCCGCCGCACCGTCGGCGTCATCACCGGCGCCACCGCCGACACCGCCCAGCCCCTGCTCGCCTCCACCTTCTATCTCCAGCGTGCGCTCGGCCCGTTCGCGGACATTCGCATGGGCGAGCGGGTTTCGCCCTCGGACATGGTGGTGCGTTTCATCGACCAGAATGTGCCGATGCTGATCCTCGCCGATGTCGGCAACGTCGTCGGCGCCGCCCGCGAACGCCTGGCCAAATGGGTCGAGGATGGCGGCGTGCTGGTGCGTTTTGCCGGCCCGCGGCTTGCGGCGTCGGATGACGATCTGGTGCCGGTGCGGCTGCGCCGCGGCGGCCGCACGCTCGGCGGCTCGCTATCGTGGGAAAAGCCGCAGCCCCTTGCCGGCTTCTCGCGCGAAAGTCCATTCGGCGGCATGCCGGTGCCGGGCGACGTGACGGTCAACCGTCAGGTGCTGGCGGAACCCGATTCCGGCCTGGCCGAACGCAGCTGGGCCACCCTCGCCGACGGTACGCCGCTGGTGACCGGGACGCGGCGCGGCAAGGGCATGGTGATCCTGTTTCATGTGACCGCCGACACCCGCTGGTCCGACCTGCCGTTGTCAGGCTCTTTCGTCGAAATGTTGAAACGTCTGGTGGCGCTTGCGGGCTCGACCGCAACCGCAGAACAGGCCAGCGCCGAGCGTGACCGCGAAGCACTGGCGCCCGCGCGGACTCTCGACGGCTTTGGCGTTCTCAGCGCGCCGCCCGGCAGCGCCAAGCCGGTACCGGCCAACTACGTCAACCGCGCCACATACGATCACCCGCCCGGCTTTTACGGGCCACCGGAAGGTCTGCTCGTCGTGAACACCCTCACCGCAACCGACAAGCCGGATGCCTTCGACATCTCGCCGCTGAACGCGCGGCGTGACATTTTCCGCCTGAGCGAACCGCTTGATTTGCGCGGCCCGATCTTCCTTGCGGGACTGGCGCTGTTGCTGCTCGATGCGTTGATCGTGTTCTGGCTCGCGGGTGGATTGAGCCGGCTGACACGAACGCGGCGGCGCGCGACAGTTACCGGGCTTGCACTGGTCCTCGCAGTCGCAGGCCTCGGTTTTGATGATGCGGCGCAGGCGCAGACGGTTGTCCAGCAGCAGCGGACCGCGGCAGCTACCGCCGCCACCAACGCGTCCGACGACTTCGCGATGAAGGCCGCAAACGAAACCAAGCTCGCCTATGTGATCACCGGTGACGCGGAGACCGACGCCATCAGCAAGGCCGGCCTGAGCGGACTGACGATCTTCCTCGTGCAGCGCACCGCCCTCGAGGGCGGCGAGCCGATTGGGCTCGACATCACTCGCGACGAACTCAACTTCTTCCCGCTGATCTACTGGCCAATCGTGCCCGGCGCGGCAAAGCCCTCTCCCGAGGCGCTGGCGCGGATCGATGCGTATATGAAACAGGGCGGCACGGTGCTGTTCGATACCCGCGACGCGATCATGGCGCCGCCCGGCCCCGGCGGCGAAGCACGCACGCCCGGCATGCTGGCGCTGCGTGACATCCTGTCGTCGCTCGATATTCCGGAACTCGAGCCGGTGTCGAAAGATCACGTGCTGACCAAGACGTTTTTCCTGTTGCGCGATTTCGCCGGCCGCTTCAACACCGGCCAGCTCTGGGTGGAAGCGCTGCCCGCGCAGCAGGATCTCGACGACGACGAGACAAGGCGTCCGGCGCGCGCTGGCGACGGTGTCTCCTCGCTGCTGATCACATCGAACGATCTGGCCGGCGCCTGGGCGATGCGGCCCGACGGCCAGCAGATGCTTCCGATGGTGTCGACCGAACCGCGCCAGCGCGAAATGGCCTTCCGCGCCGGCGTCAACATCGTGATGTACACCCTGACCGGTAACTACAAGGCCGACCAAGTGCATATTCCGGCCCTGCTGGAGCGGCTGGGACAATGAATTTCGGCATCTCCTTCGCACCCCTCGTTCCCGCCTATCTGATCTGGGCGGCGGTGGCCGTTGCGGTGATCATTTCGGCGCTGCTGCTGTTCATCGGCAGCCGCGGCGCGCTGTTGCGGGCCACGGCGATGGCCTTCCTGATCCTTGCGCTCGCCAACCCCTCCTTCACGCGCGAGGACCGCGAGCCTATTCCGTCCGTCGTCGCGGTCGTGATCGACAAGAGCCCGAGCCAGAATTTCGGCAACCGGGCGAAGCAGACCGAAGAGGCACGCGTGGCGCTGATCGAACGGTTGGCGCGCATTCCCAATCTCGACGTGCGTGTGGTGGATGCCGGAGCGGCCGACGGCGAAACCGACGGCACGCGACTGTTCAGCGCCCTCGGCGCGGCGCTGTCGGACGTGCCACCGGACCGGATCGCAGGCGCCTTCGTGATCACCGACGGGCGCGTGCATGACGTGCCTCCGGACGCCTCGCAACTCGGCTTCTCTGCGCCGCTGCATGCGCTGATCACCGGCGAAGCCAACGAACGCGACCGCCGGGTGGTCCTGACCACCGCACCGCGCTTCGGCATCGTCGGACAGTCGCAGTCCGTCGTATTCCGCGTACAGGATGAGGGCGTCGGGCCCTCGACCGCACGCGTCACCATCCGCCGCGACGGCGAGCAGATCGAAACTCGCAACGTCACCACCAACACTGCGGTTCGCGTCCAGATCCAGATCCCGCATGCGGGCCCGAACATCGTCGAGATCGAGGCGTCTCCGCTGGAGAACGAACTGACGCCGGTCAACAACCGCGCCGTAGTCTCGATTGATGGCGTGCGCGACAAGCTGCGCGTGCTTCTCGTCTCCGGCGAACCGCATGCCGGCGAACGCACCTGGCGCAACCTTCTGAAGTCGGATGCCGCCGTCGACCTGGTTCACTTCACCATCCTGCGGCCGCCGGAAAAGCAGGACGGCACCCCGATCAACGAATTGTCGCTGATCGCCTTTCCGACCCGCGAACTGTTCCAGCAGAAGATCGGCGAATTTCACCTGATCATCTTCGATCGCTATGCGCGCCAGGGCGTGCTGCCGATCGTCTATTTCGACAACATCGCGCGCTACGTGCGTGACGGCGGCGCGGTGCTGATCGCGGCCGGTCCCGATTATGCGAGCCCGACGTCGCTGTGGCGCACGCCGCTCGACGTGGTCCTGCCGGCCGAGCCGAGCGGCAAGATGATCGAGACGCCCTATCACGCGCGGCTGAGCGATCTCGGCAAGCGCCATCCGGTGACCCGCGCGCTCGAGGGTGGCGCCAACGAGCCGCCGCACTGGAGCCGCTGGTTCCGGCTTGTCGACGCCAAGGTCGGCCAGGGCTCCTCGGTCATGGAAGGGCCGGATGGCAAGCCGCTGCTGGTGCTGTCGCGCGAAGGTGAAGGCCGCGTCGCACTGCTGCTGTCAGATCACATCTGGCTGTGGGCACGTGGCTTCGAAGGCGGCGGCCCGCATATCGATCTGTTGCGACGGCTCTCGCATTGGCTGATGAAACAGCCAGATCTTGAAGAAGAGGCGCTCCGCGTCACGACGCGCGGAAGCGACCTGTCGATCGATCGTCAGACCATGGCCGAGGCAGTCGATCCGGTGATCGTGACAACGCCGTCCGGCGAGACCCGAAGCGTGACGCTGCAGCAGGCCGAACCGGGCCTGTGGCGCGGATCGACGCCCGCGAACGAACTTGGATTGTGGCGGGCGAGCGACGGCAAACTGACCACGCTGGTCAATGTCGGACCGATCAACCCGCGCGAATTTGCCGAAGTCACCTCTACTCCGGACGCGCTGCGCTCGGTGACCGCCGCGACCGGTGGCGATGCGCGGCGTCTCGACGATGGCGGCCGCGTCAACGTCCCGCGCATCGTTGGCGTGCGGTCGAGCGAGACATTCCGCGGCGAAGACTGGATGGGGCTGAAGCTGCGAGATGCCAGCGTCCTGCGCGGCATCGGCGTGCTGCCGATCTTTGCAGGCATCCTCGGCCTGCTCTTGCTGATCGGCTCGCTGGCCGCGACCTGGGCGCGCGAGGGACGGTAGGCTTCCGTCGTCCGGATGACCGCGGCGAAATCAGGGACGCCCCTGCATTTCGCTGTGCTCATGCGGGCTACAGCTACGAAACCTCGGCCCAATCGGGCCTGACCGCGCCGCTGACGCCCTCGAATGCGCCGTCGGCCAGTTCGGTCACCAGGAGCCGCGCCGGATCGACGGGCCCCGGCATCTTCACGCGCCCGCGCGGAACCCGCTTGAAGCCGACACGCGCGTAATAGGGTTCGTCCCCGACCAGGATCACCAGGCGGTGCCCGCGGTTCCGCGCGTCGGTGAGCGCGCGCTGCATCAGGGCCATGCCGATGCCGCGGTCGCGGAACGGTGGCTCTATCGTGAGCGGGCCCAGCAGCAGCGCCGGCGTGTCCCCGATCCGCACCGGTGAAAGCCGCAGCGAGCCGACCAGCAGCGTTCCGACGCGCGCGGTATAGGACAAGGCGGGGCCATGTCCGATCCCTTCGCGGATGCGGTAGGCGGTGCGGGCATAGCGCCCCGGACCGAAAGTCCGCTCATGCAGGCGCTCAATCGCCAGCGCGTCGTCTTCGGTTTCCGGCAGAATGGTGATGGACAGATCGGTCATTGCGTAAGGAAGCGGCCAAAGGCGGACCGGACGCCGATTAGCACTTGCGGGCGGCAAAATCCATGGCCCGCCACCCTAATTTGCCACTCGCAGGGCTGTCGCAACAAACGGGTTTTTCCGCACGCCGTTTCGTGCTGCGATGCGCCCGGGAGACGAACCATAACCGCCATAACAAGGAGCAGATCATGCCCCGCACTCTGAAACGCGGCCTGTCCGCCAATGCCGTCGAAGCCGCCGATGCCAAAGTGCGCGCCACAGTGGAAGGCATCCTGTCCGATGTGAAGGCGCGCGGCGATGCGGCCATTCGCGAATTGTCGAAACAGTTCGACAATTGGGAGCCGGCCAATTTCCGGCTGAACGAGCAGGATATCGAGCGCTCGATTGCGCAGGTGAGCAAACGCGATCTCGACGACATCCGCTTCGCCCAGGAACAGGTCCGCAACTTCGCGCAAAAGCAGCGCGACACCCTGCAGGACCTGGAGGTCGAGACCCTGCCCGGCGTGATTCTCGGTCATAAACATGTCCCGGTGAACGCAATCGGCTGCTACGTCCCAGGCGGCCGCTACCCGATGGTGGCGTCGGCGCATATGTCGATCGTCACCGCGCGCGTCGCCGGGGTGAAGCGCATCATCGCCTGTGCGCCGCCCTATCGCGGCGGACCGCACCCGGCGATCGTTGCCGCGATGCATTTTGGCGGCGCCGACGAAATCTATGTGCTGGGCGGCGTGCAGGCGGTAGCGGCCATGGCGCTCGGCACCGACACCATCGATCCGGTGGACATGATCGTCGGCCCCGGCAATGCCTATGTCGCCGAAGCCAAGCGCCAGCTATTCGGGCGCATCGGCATCGACCTGCTGGCCGGCCCGACCGAAACACTGATCATCGCCGACGATTCCGTGGATGCGGAAATCTGCGCGACCGACCTGCTCGGCCAGGCCGAGCACGGCCCGACCTCGCCTGCGGTGCTGATCACCAATTCGGAAAAGCTCGCGAAGGAGACCATGGCCGAAGTCGAGCGGCTCCTCGCAATCCTGCCGACGGCGGATGCCGCAGGACAGGCCTGGAAGGATTATGGCGAGGTGATCGTCTGCGACTCTCTCGACGAGATGGTGGCGGAAGCCGACCGCGTCGCCTCCGAGCATGTGCAGGTGATGACCCGCGATCCGGATTATTTCCTCAATAACATGACCAATTACGGCGCGCTGTTTCTGGGCCCCCGCACCAACGTGGCCTATGGCGACAAGGTGATCGGCACCAACCATACGCTGCCGACCAAGAAGGCCGCGCGCTATACCGGCGGGCTGTGGGTCGGCAAATTCCTCAAGACCTGCACCTACCAGAAAGTGATGACCGACGAAGCCTCCGCCATGATCGGCGAATATTGCTCGCGGCTCTGCGTGCTGGAAGGATTTCTTGGCCATGCCGAACAGGCCAATATCCGCGTGCGGCGTTATGGCGGGCGCAATATCGCCTATGCGACGGCGGCGGAGTGAGCGCCCGGATGCAACCGCGGCGCGGTGATCCCGTAGCTTGTGGGCCGGTTACAGGAAACGGGATGTCCCATGCTGACCATAGTGCCCATCTATGCGGCCATTCTTGCCGTCATGTTTGTTGCGCTGTCGATCCGCGTCATCGCGTTGCGCCGGGCGAGCAAGCTTCCGCTCGGCTTTCAGGGCGACGTCGCGCTCGAACGGCGAGTACGGGCGCAGGGCAATTTCGCAGAATATGTGCCGCTCGCACTGCTGCTGCTGGCGTTTGTGGAAATGCGGGGGGCACCGGCCTGGCTGGTGCATGCCATGGCGCTGGTGCTGATCGCCGGCCGTCTCAGCCACGCCTATGGCGTCAGCCAGCTGCGCGAGAGCTTCGCATTCCGTGTGAGCGGCATGGCGATGACGTTTACTGTCATCCTCAGCGCTGCGCTCGCAATCTTGATTCAATCGCTTAGGTAGGGCCGATCTTATGAGTGCACCGCTTCCGGTAACCCCCTCTTTCCGGCTCGACGGCAAGCGCGCGCTGGTCACCGGCGCCGGCCGCGGGATCGGACTTGCGGCCGCGGCTGCGCTGGCGGATGCCGGCGCACATGTCACGCTGGTGGCGCGCTCGAAGGGGGAGATCGAAACGGCGGCGGAAGAGATCGGCAAGCGCGGCGGCAAGGCAAGCGCAATGCCGCTCGACGTCATCGATATCGACGCGGTCCGTGCCTTCGTCGCGAAGGCCGAGCCGTTCGACATCCTGGTCAACAACGCCGGCTCCAATCGCCCTGCTTTTCTGGTCGATGTCACGGTCGAGGACTTCGACGCGATCATGACCCTGAATGTGCGCTCGGCCTATTTCGTGGCGCAGGCGGTGGTGCGAAGGCTTGTCGAGGCGAAGAAGCCCGGCTCGATCATCCACATCTCCTCGCAGATGGGCCATGTCGGTGGCGCGCGCCGCACCGTCTATTGCGCCAGCAAAGCCGCGCTCGAGGGGCTGACCAAGGCGATGGCGGTGGAGCTCGGCCCGCATGGCATCCGCGTCAATGCGTTGGCACCGACCTTCATCGAGACACCGATGACGCGGCCGTTCTTCGCCGACGAAAACTTCAAGCGCTCGGTGCTCGACAAGATCAAGCTCGGCCGGCTCGGCCAGGTCGAGGACCTGATGGGCGCGATCGTGTTTCTCGCATCAGATGCATCGGCGTTGATGACCGGCGCATCGCTGCTGGTGGATGGCGGCTGGACGGCGGAGTAACTACGCCCCCGGGGCGAACACCGCCGAATTGATGCAGTTCGGCGGCAGCCGGCCTTCCGCAATCGCCGCGATATTGTCGACCACGACATGCGCCATGCGCTCGCGCAGTTCCATCACCGCGCTGCCGAGATGCGGCGTCAGCACCACGTTGTTCATGGTCAACAGCGCGCGTTCGATCCTCGGCTCGTGCTCGTAGACATCAATGCCGGCCCCCGCGATCCGGCCCTCGGTCAATGCCTGCGCCAGCGCCTTCTCGTCGATGATGGGCCCGCGCGAGGTGTTGATCAGAAACGCACTGCGCTTCATCAGCGCGAATTGCCGCGGACCCATCAGATGATGCGTTTCGTTATTCAGCTGCGGATGCAGCGAGATGAAGTCCGACTGACCGAGCAATTCCTCGAAACTCACCGACCGCAATCCGAGCTTCTGCTCTTCTTCCACGGGCAGTCCGCGCGGATCGCAATAGAGGATCGTCATGTCGAAGCCGCGCGCCCGCCGGGCCATCGCCTGCCCGATCCGGCCCATGCCGACGATGCCGAGCGTCTTGCCGCTCACGGCCGCGCCCGCGAGATGGTTCGACTGCGAACCGGGAAATGCGCCGGAGCGCGTGACCTTGTCGCCCTCGACGATCCGCCGCGCCACTGCGAGCAGCAAGCCGAAGGCGATGTCGGCGGTGGCGTCGGTCACCACCGCCGGAATGTTGGTGACGATGATCTTGCGGGTGGTGGCCTCGGTCACATCGATCCGGTCGGGCGTGATCGTCATCGAGGCGATCGCCTTCAGGTTCGGATTGGCGGCCAGCACCTCGCGGTCGATGGTGTCGTGCAGGAGGCACAGGATGATGTCGGACCGCTTAGCCGCGTCGATCAGCTTGTCCTTGACCGGGATGCGGCTGGAATCCTCGTTGAGCTCGACCTCGGCAATCTCCCTCAGACGCAGCAGCGCGCTTTCGGCGATCGGCTGGGTGACATAAACGCGCGGACGCATGCAACTCCCCTGATCCTCACGGGTCTACCGCCCGCGCCTGAAGCCATATAGTAACGGACGGGCGCGGCCAAGAACGCGAAGGCGCGCAACAACGGAGGTTTCAGGTGGCGGCAGGAGCGAAAGGCATTGTAGGCATTATCGGCCTTGGCATCATGGGTGGCGCGTTCGCGCGCAACCTGATCGCCGACGGATGGATCGTGGCGGGCGTCGACCCCGATCCGAAGCGGCGCAAGGAGATGACGAAAGCCGGCGTTTCCGTTTCCGACAGTGTGAAAGAACTGGTCGCCGAGGTGCCGGCCGTCATCACCAGCCTGCCGAGCCCGGCGGCGTTGCACGCCGTGGTCGCGGAGATCGCGGCGGCGAAAGTCAAGCCGCGGATCGTGATCGAGGCGTCGACCTTCACGCTCGACGACAAGCTCGCGGCCGAAAAGGTGCTGCGCAAGGCCGGCCATACGATGCTCGACTGCCCGGTCTCTGGGACAGGCGCACAGGCCGCGGTCAAGGATCTGGTGGTCTATGCCAGCGGCGACAAGAAGGCGATCGAGAAGGTGATGCCGGTCTTTGCCGGCTTCTCGCGCAAGACCGACAATCTCGGCGTGTTCGGCAATGGCAGCAAGATGAAATATGTCGCGAACCTCCTGGTCGCGATTCACAATGTCGCCGCCGCCGAAGCCATGGTACTGGGCATGAAGGCCGGTCTCGATCCGGAACAGATCTTCAAGTTCGCCAATGGCGGTGCCGGCCAGTCGCGCATGTTCGAAATCCGCGGACCGATGATGGTCAACGATGACTACTCGGTGCCGACCATGAAGAATTATCTGTGGCAGAAGGACATGACGGTGATCGGCGAATTCGCCAACAAGCTCGGCGTGCCGACGCCGCTGTTTTCCGCGACGCTGCCGATCTATGCCTCGGCGCTGTCGGTCGGCTACGCCGATCAGGATACCGGCGCGGTCTGCGGCGTGCTGGAGAAGATGGCCGGCGTGAAGCGCAAGAAAGCGAAGAGCAAGGGCAAGAAGAAGAAATAGCCCTCGCGACTTGCACCGTTCGCTACCGCGGAAGCGGGAGTCCAGTCCTGGGCTCTGGGTCCCCGCTTTCGCGGGGACGAACGGGGGACGATGCAGCGACGCTCTCAATCACGCGTACAGAAAATCCAGCGTCGCCGTCTCTTCCAGCACCGCCTCCGCGACTGAATGGCGTGCTGCCAAAGCCGCCTCCTCGCTGCTGCGCGCGGCCTGCAGATAGGCGCCGAGATGGCGCGCGCGCTGCACCATGCGCAGCCCTTCCTGCAGCCGCTGCGCCTGGTATTGCCCAAGCGCCGACGCGAAATCCTCGGTGCTGCCAAGCGCCCTCACCAGCGCCGCCGCATCGCCGGCGGCCTTGGCGACGCCGGCGCCGACATGCGGCCGTGCCACAAAGGCCGCATCGCCAATGATCGCGATCCGGCCGAACGCGATCCGGCCCGAGACCAGATCGAAGATCGGTTGCAGGATCGGCTGGTCGACAAGCCCCACCGCCTCGACGAATTGCGGCGCGAGCAGCCGCGCAGCCGCGTCCCGCATCGCCGCGATCGATGCGCGGCTGATCAGCGGTGGCGGAATCGACACCGAATGCCGGGTCCCGTTCTCGTCGGTGAGCAGCGCAGCAAGCTCGGTCTGCTCATCGGCGGGCCGGTACCAGATCATGTTGTAGCGCCGGTGACCTGGCCGGATGTCGTCATCGGGACCGGCGACCGGATAGCCGAGCATCTGTTCGCCCGGCGGCAGGCAGAAGGCCATGGCCGGAAAGATATCGCGGTGCACCTGCGGCGGCATGGCAGCTTCGGCGATCAGCGCGCGCCACGCGGCATAGCCGGCATAGAGCGGCTGGGTTTCAGGGGCGCACATCCCTCGCACGGTCGAACGGATTCCGTCGGCGCCGATCAAGACATCGCCGGTCATCCGCTCGCCATCGGCGAACGTTGCGGTCACGCCATTGCCGTCCTGTTCGACCGCCGTCAGCGCGCGCCCGCGATGGTAATGCGCGGGCGGAAAGGCGTCGCGCAGGATCCGGTACACCCGTTCCCAGGCGGTCATGACCTGCGGGCAATCGCGTTCCAGCGCCAGCCGCCCGGTGGCGTCGAACAGGCGGCGCTTCTGCACCGGCACGCCGAGGTCAGCGGTTGCCACACCCAGATCCCGCAGCGCGGCCAGAATCTCCGGCTGCGCCACAATGCCCGCGCCGCGACCGGACAACTCGCCTTCCACCTTCTCGTAAATCTCGACCTGCCAGCCCGCCCGCAACAGCATCAGGCCGGCGAACAAACCGCTCATCGAACCGCCGATGACGATTGCGTGGCGCTGACGTTGGGGGTGCATTGCAGAGCGCGCCATTTCGCTGGAACCCGGAAGCTGCTATATTAGGGCATACACGTCACAGGAGGAACCGCCATGGCAATGTCCATGATGGACAAGACGGCGCTCAAGACCGACCACTCGGCATGGCCGGAGGCGATCGCAAAGGAATTCGAGCGCGAACGCGCCAACCCGAACCCCTGCGTGGGTTCCCGCCTTCTTTCAGAGAATGAAAGAGTGCGGGTGTGGGAAATTCGCCTGCAGCCCGGCGAGCGGATCGGCTTTCACCGCCATGTGCTCGATTATTTCTGGACCTCGGTGTCCGGCGGCCGTGGACGTCAGCATGTGCACGACGGCACGACGGTCGAGTATACCTACCAGCCCGGCGAGACCCGTCACGAGACCTATGGCGCCGGCGAGTTCAAGGTCCACGATCTTGAAAACCTCGGCGACAAGGAGATGGTCTTCATGACCATCGAGTTCGTGAATTCGGCGAACAAGCCGATGGCGCTACCGGACCAGGTCCGAAAGGCGGCGGCTTAACCGCTCCTCGTTTCACGATGCAGAAAGCCGCCGCGCCTTAGCCGGCGGCTTTTTCGTGTCTGCGACCGACCGCATCAGCTCGGCGGCATTCACGTAAAAGCGCTCGACGATCTGGGTGACGGTTCCGGGCACGTCGCTTGGACCCCCGACATTGTAGACCCACTTGCGCAGGCCGATGTAGAAAATGCTGCCGTGCAGCGACCACATAAGTTCGATCTCCGGCTCGCTCAGGGGTTCGGCCGCAAGGTCCTGTCGCCCGAATTCATGGCGCAATTCGTCGACCACGCGCGCATAGACCCGATTGGTCACCATGCGCGCGAAGCGTTGTGCAATTCCGGCGCCGCCCAGACCGGAATAGAGGTAGATGCGGCCCCATTCGTAATCGTGCAGCATCTGCGAATAATCGAGGTAGAATTCGATCAGACGCTCGCGCAGGTCGCGTGACCGGTTGCCGAGAATCTCGTCCCATTCCGGTTTCCAGCGCCCTTCGAATAGGGTTTCGTAGATGCGGTCGATCAGCGCGTCCTTGGTCGGAAAATAGCGAAACAGAAGTCCGGTCGAAATGCCGAGCTGTTCGGCAAGGTCTCGCGTTTGCCCCTGGAATCCGCGCTCCGCAAAAAAGCGGATTGCACCGCGCAGGATCAGATCGCTGCGCGCCTCCGGGCTAAGGCGCATTCGCTTGATGCCGCGCTTGGCCCGCGGAACGGTTCGTTCTGGCTTTGCGCTGCGCTTGGCGCGCGCCGGCGGGGGTGATCGTTTCATCGTCCGGACCACCGGGTTCAAGGCAAACCCGTGCCAGAATGCCTACCAGAACTTGCGTCTTGCACAAGCTGCCACACCGCCAGACGACCCGCGCCTTGACATATTGAGCACATGGTCAATAATATTGATCAAGTGCTCAATTAGACCAATCAAAAGCATCACGGGAGAAAGCACCAATGGAAAGCCTGCCCCGCTCCGGCCTTCGCCGCGAAGACATGCTCAAGCGCGTGGCCCGCTTCAAGGATCTGAAGGGCTATAATGGCGGACTGCCGGACAGCGATTACGATAGCGCGGTGCGCACGCTCTACAACGTGATCGGGTTCCAGCCACCGAAGGGCGAAGGCGGCGCGGTGACATCGCCGGTCGGCGAAGACGCCGCACGCATGGCGGCCATCAAGATCTCGGAAGGGTTCAATCTCGGCTATTGCCGCGCCAAGCCCGGCAAGGGTCCGATGATGCACAATCACGACACCAACGAAACCTTCATCCCGATGACCGGCACATGGCGCTGCTCGTGGATCGATGAAAAGGGCAATGTCGATTATGTCGACGCAGAACCCTTCGACGTGGTGTCGTTCCCGCCCGGATGCGCGCGCCGCTTCGAGAATGTCACGGAGGGCGATCCGAACGAGGAATCCATCTTGATGTTCGTGATCGGCGGCGACGGTCCGCGTGCGGAATTTACCGACGAATCCATGCGCGAGTTGGAACAAGCCGGCGTCTGGCCGAAGAAATAGCGATGGCTCGCACGAGGGCGGCCGGCGCCTCTGCGGCAACGGACAGACCATGGGACCTGAGCGCCTCGATCGCTGACGCAACGATCGCCGGCGAGGTCTGGCCGTATATCGATACGGGTGCCGACGGCCCGGCGCTGATCATGCTGCCGGGCTCGGTCGGCACCTGTGAGATGTTCTACAAGCAGATTGCAGCACTCGGCCAGAAGCTGCGCATCGTCTCGGTCAGCTATCCGGCTTTGGCAGATCCGTCACGGCTGGCCGATGGCCTTGCCGGCCTGATGGATCATCTCGGGATCTCGCGCGCCAGTGTCCTCGGGTCGTCCTTCGGCGGATACTGGGCGCAATTCTTCGCGCTTCGCCATCCCGCCCGGCTCGACCATCTGTTTCTCGGCAACATCTTCGTCACGCCGGACGAATTGTTCGCGAACCCGCTGTTCGATCCGGCGTTCATCGCCGCAACCGGCGCGAAAGAGCTGCAGACGACCTGGCGGCAGCGCGTCGAAAAGGCGCGCGACGGCGAACTGAAGGCAATCCAGCTCGCCATGCTGTCCGGACGCCAGAGTGCGGAGAACCTGAAGGCGCGCTTCGAAGGCGTGGCGGCCGCTTCGGCATGTCCGCCGCTGTCCATTCCGCCCGAACGCATCACCGTGATCGATTGCGAGGATGACCCGATCATTCCGCCGCGGTCCCGGCAGGCGGTCCGCGATCGTTATGCCGGCGCGCATCTGCACACGCTGCAGACCGGCGGCCACTACCCGCACATCCTGAATCCGCATGCCTACAACGCGGTCATTACCGGCCGCCTGTTCGATTGATCAAGCCGGACCAACACGGCGAACCCAGGGAGACCATGTCCATGATCGGTAAACTCATGCGCGGAATGCGCATCACACTGGCGGCTGCCGGCGCGCTTTGCGCCGCAAGCTCCGCGATGGCCGCAGAGCCCATCAAGATCGGCTTCAGCATGGCGCTGACCGGCGGCCTCGCGGCCAACGGCAAGGCCGCACTGCTCGCGATGCAGATGTGGGCCGACGACGTCAACAAGAAGGGCGGGCTGCTGGGTCGGCCGGTGAAACTCATCCACTATGACGACCAGACCAACCCGGCCACGGTGCCAAGCCTTTACACCAAGCTGATCGATCTCGACAAAGTTGACATCGTGGTGTCGCCCTACGGCACCAACCTGATCGCGCCCGCGATGCCAGTCGTCATGCAGAAGGGCATGACGATGATGAGCCTGTTCGGCGTCGGCGTGAACAAGCAGTTCAATTACGACCGCTATTTCCAGATCATGCCGCTCGGCGTGGAATCCGGGCACGCGATCCCGAATGCGTTCTTCGAAGTCGTAAAGACCCTCAATCCGAAGCCGACGTCGATCGCAATCGTCGGCGCGGATGCGGAGTTCGGCAAGATCACCTCGGACGCGGCCCGCGACATTGCCAAAAAGATGGGCCTCAAGATCGTCTACGATCGCTCTTACCCGCCGTCGACGGTCGATTTCGCGCCGATCGCACGCGCGATCCAGAACGCCAATCCCGATCTCGTCTTCGTCGCGTCCTATCCGATCGACTCGGTCGGCCTGTACCGCGCCATCAACGAGATCGGTCTGAAGGCAAAACTCCTCGGCGGCGGCGCGGTCGGCCCGCAATTCACCGCCATCAAGGCGCAACTCGGCCCGTTCCTCAACAATGCGCTGGGCTACGAACTCTATGTTCCCTCAAAGACCATGAACTTTCCCGGCATCCAGGACTTCATCGCCCGCTACCAGAAGGAGGCAACGGGACAGGGCGTCGATCCGCTCGGCTTCTACGTTCCGCCGTTCATTTATGCGGCGATGGAGGTGGTCGCCCAGGCGGTGGAAAAGACCAAATCGCTGGATCAGAAGGCGCTCGCCAAGACGATTCACGACAATGAATTCTCGACCATCGTCGGCAAGATCAAGTTTGCGCCGAACGGCGAATGGACCGAACCGCGCGTGCTGATGGTCCAGTATCGCGGCATCGAAGGGAACGGCGTCGATCAGTTCCGCGAGGCCGATCGCTACACCATCCTCTATCCGCCCGCCTTCAAATCGGGCGACGCGGTTGTGCCTTATCGCTGAGCAGATTGTCGCAGCCAGCCGCCGGGCGAACATCGCCCGGCGTCCATGTCGGGCTCTGGGTGAGAGAACGCTGGCCACGGCTATCAAAGGACTAGCCAAGCGTTGCTGCTTGCGGCAATACTCATCCGCAAAGCGCAGCTGGGGTGGCCGCCGGGATGGCGATCGCCCGAAACAACCAACAAGCGCGGGCGGGGAGAGACATGGCGTTCCATATCCGGCGTACCGGGCCTTCGTGTTGAGAGGAGCCCCGGCATGGATTTTCCCGTTGAACTTTTCATCAATGCGCTGATCGCCGGCATCTTGCTGGGCGGTTTCTATGCCGCGGTGACGGTCGGGATTTCGATCTCGTTCGGCATTCTCGACATCGTCAATATCGCGCATCCGGCCTTCATCATTCTCGGGTCGTATATCGCCTATATCGCCAACCAGCGGCTCGGGCTCGACCCGATCCTCGTCAGTATCCTGGTGCTGCCGGCCTTCTATTATCTCGGCTCGCTGATCTACCAGGTCTATTACGTTTCATTCGAGAAACGCGGGCAGGAAGCGCTGCGCGGGCTCGCCTTCTTCTTCGGCCTCTTGTTCGTCACCGAGGTCGTGCTGATCCTCGTGTTCGGCGTCGACTACCGCTACGTGCAGGCCGGCTACATCGACACCACGCTGCGCTTCTCCTTCCTCGACTTGCCGATGCGCATGGTGGTGCCGTTCGTGATTTCCATGCTGCTGGTGTTCGGGCTGCAGCTGTTCCTGACCAAGACCTTCACCGGCCGCGCCATCATGGCCGTCGCGCAGGACCAGCTGGCGCTGTCGCTGATGGCCGCCGACCCGATCCGCATCAAGCGCATCGCCTTCTCGATCTCGATCGCGACCGCCGCGATTGCGGGCGCGCTGCTGATCATCATCCAGCCGGTCGAGCCGTCGGTCGGACGCGAATATATCGGCCGGGTGTTCGCGATTTGCGTTCTCGGCGGCATGGGCAGCCTGCCCGGAACCGTGATCGCCGCGATCCTGCTCGGGATCGTGGAAAGCATCACCTCGACCTTCTACGGGCCCTCATGGGCACCTGCGGTCGCGTTCGGCTTCCTGCTGATCACGCTCGCCGTGCGGCCCTCCGGCATCCTGGGTCGATAATGCGCACCTGGCAGTTCTTCCTCGTCTCCCTCGCCGTTGCGATCGCGTTCTTTTTCGCGGCGCGACTTGCACAGAACGACTACCTGTTCTTCGCTGGCTATGTGGTGCTGCAATTCATCGTGCTGGCAACCGCCTGGAACATTCTCGGCGGCTATTGCGGCTATGTGAATTTCGGCTCGGCGGCCTTCTTCGCCATCGGCGCCTATACGACCGTGGTGATGACCAAGCTGCCGGCCTTTGCCAATCGTCATCTGCCCGAGGAGATCGCGGCGCTGGTCGGCATACCGCCGATCCCGGTGCTGATCGTGCTCGGCGGCATCATCGCCGGACTGGTCGGGCTTGGCACCGGCTACCTGACGCTGCGGTTGCGTGGCGTGTTCTTCGCCATTGCCACGCTGGCGCTCGCGGTCGTGCTGCAAACCCTGATCGTGAACTGGGACTTCGTCGGCGGTTCGCGCGGCGCCTATGTCATCCGGCCGGCCACGGTGCCGCTGCTCGGCATCAACTATATCGAATATCTGTTCCTGGTGATGCTGCTCCTCGTGGTGGTCGCGCTGACCACCGCGCGCGCGATCGAACGATCGCGCCTCGGCTATGGCTTCGCCACCATCCGCGACGACGAACTCGCGGCCGAGGCATCGGGTGTTCCCACGCTGAAGCTGAAACTCGTCGCGACCACCCTGTCCGGCGCGTTCATGGGCATGGCGGGAGCCCCCTTCCCCTATTACATCGGCTTCCTCGAGCCATCCTCGGCCTTCGGCCTCGCCTATGCGGTGAACGCCATCGCCATGCCGATGATCGGCGGCACCACCAGCTGGGTCGGTCCGCTGCTCGGCGCCATCCTGCTTGGCTCGCTGCAGCAACTGGCCACGGTCACGATCTCGTCGGCGGTCAGCCTGCTGATCGTCGGTCTGCTGCTGGTGTTCTTCGTCATCATCGCGCCGAACGGCCTGATCGGTCTCTGGCATCAGTTTTTCGGCCGCAAGAGCAGCGCCGATATCGAAACGCCCGAAATCCCTGAAGCATCCAAACCCGCGGTGAAGACGCCATGACCGCGCCGCTCCTCAAGGTCGACAATGTCAGCAAGCGCTTCGGCGGCTTCGTCGCGCTCGACGGCATCAATCTCGACGTCGCCCGCGGCGAACGCCTCGGCCTGATCGGACCGAACGGCTCCGGCAAGTCGACGCTGGTCAATTGCATGTCCGGGACGTTGCACAACGAGACCGGCACCGTGACCTTCGACGGCAAGCCGATGAACGGCCTGGTGGCCCACCAGCGTACGCATCTGGGCCTGGCCCGCTCGTTCCAGCTGCCGCGCCCGTTCCACAGCCTGACGGTCGCACAAAACCTGCGGGTGCCGCTTCTCTACACCGTGGGCATCCGCCGCGACGTGCCGCACACCAAGGAGGAGATGGACCATCGCTGCCACGAGGTCCTGAGCCTGGTCTCGCTCGAGCACAAGGCCAACAAGCTGCCGAAGGACCTGACCCAGGTCGAGATGCGCAAGCTCGAGCTCGCGCGCGCCATGGCGGCCGACCCCAAGCTCCTGATCGCGGACGAGGCGATGGCCGGGCTGTCGGGTTCCGAGGTCAAGGATATCGTCGCGCTGCTGATCCGTCTGAACGAGCGCGGCATCACCATCATCCTGATCGAGCACATCATGGCGGCGGTGATGAGCTTCTCGCAGCGGCTGGTGGTGCTGGTCAGCGGCAAGAAGATCGCCGAGGGCGATCCGCAGGACGTGATCCGCGACAAAGAGGTGGAGAGGGCGTATCTTGGCCAATAGCCTCACCATCCAGAACATCCATGCCGGGTACGGCGCCGTCCGCGTCATCGAGGACGTGTCGATGGACGTGGCATCCGGCAAGACCGTGGTGCTGCTGGGCACCAACGGCAACGGCAAATCCACGCTGATCAAATGCATCATGGGCCTGTGCCGCCCCAACGAAGGCTCCATCACCGCCGAAATTGACGGCGTGAAGCACGATCTCGTCGGCAAGAGCGTCGAGGAGATCGTCGACCTCGGCATTGCACTCGTGCCCGAGGGCCGGCGGTTGTTTCCGAAGCTGACGGTGGAGGAAAATCTGCTGCTGGGCGCGTTCCGGCAGAAGGCGCGCGAGCAGCTCAAGCGCAACCTCGATTTCTGCTTCGAGACCTTCCCGCGTCTTGCCGAACGCAAGAGCCAGCTCGCCGGCTCGATGTCCGGCGGCGAACAGCAGATGCTCGCGCTCGCGCGTGCGCTGATGCTGGCGCCGAAAATCCTGCTGGTCGACGAGCCCTCGGTGGGATTGTCGCCGCTCCTGGTCAGCCACACCATCGACACCATTCGCGAACTGAAAGCGAAATATCAGCTCACCGTCCTGATGGCCGAGCAGAATTTCAACCAGGCGATCCGCATCGCCGATTCGGGCTACGTGATCGTGCACGGCAAGATCGCATACGAGGGCAAATCGGCCAGCGACTTGCACAACAACGACCTGATCCGGAAGCTGTATCTCGGGATTTGAATGGTTGTCGTCCCCGCGAAGGCGGGGACCCATAACCACCGCTCTGGAACATGGGCCCCCGCTTTCGCGGGGGCGACGCTCCGTGATGCAGCGTAACTACTTCGTAAATTCGCCGCCCTCGACCATGATGGTCTCCACCTCGCCCGCACCGCTCCTGCGGAACGCGGCTGCATCGTCGTATTCCTTCGAGGTGAAACAGGCGACGCCCTGTTCGAAGGTCGGAAACTCGATCACCACAAAGCGCTGGAACTTGTCCGGACCTTCCATGATCTGAAATTTTCCGCCGCGCGCCAGCACCTTGCCGCCGTATTTGGCGATGATGCCGGGCACTAGGTCCGTATATTTCTTGTATTCGACAGGATCGTAGATCACCGAACGCGCGACCCAATAGGCAGGCATAGTTTCCTCCGCGGTCATGCCCGGGCATAGTCGTCGAAGACGGCGTCGTTGACGCCTCTTGACCCGGGCATCCATCCATTGATTGCATGACGTCACTTGAGATGGATCGCCGGGTCAAGCCCGACGATGACGCCGGAGGAAACAGAAACCATGTCCCGCAAGATCATCGACATATCCGTGCCGCTCGAGAACGACGTCGCCGCCGATCCTCCGGGCTATGGACCGAAGATCGATTACCTCAATCATCGCGACACCGCGCCCGACATCTGCAAATTCTTTCCCGGCCTGAAGGAAAGCGATCTTCCCGACAGCGAGGGCTGGGGCTTCGAATGGGTGAAGCTGTCGACGCATTGCACGACGCATCTCGATGCGCCCTGGCATTTTGCCTCCACCATGGACGGAGGCAAGCGCGCCATCACCATTGACGAGGTTCCACTCGAATGGTGTTTCAATCCCGGCGTGAAGCTCGACTTCCGGCATTTCCCGGACGGCTATGTCGTCACCGCCGCCGATGTCGAAGCATCGCTCGAGGCGATCGGCCACACGCTTTCACCATTTGAAATCGTCGTCATCAACACTGCCGCTGGCAAGGCCTATGGCCAGCCCGATTACGTATCGAAAGGCTGCGGCATGGGCCGCGAGGCTACGCTCTACCTGCTTGAGCGCGGGGTGAAAATCACCGGCACCGATGGATGGAGCTGGGATGCGCCATTCGTGCACACCAAGGAGAGATACGCGGCAACCGGCGATGCGAGCCTGATCTGGGAAGGTCACAAGGCCGGCCGCGACATCGGCTATTGCCACATCGAGAAACTCCACAATCTCGAAAATCTGCCACCCACCGGTTTCACGATTGCCTGTTTTCCGGTCAAGGTCCGTGGCGGCTCCGCCGGATGGACGCGCGCAGTCGCGATCATGGATTGAAGGCCGGATTGATACTCGACCTCGCCGGACTGAGCCGCTAGGCTTCGACCACAAAAAGCGGTGCCACGTGAATGGACGCCGCACACAAGGGAGAAGCCTCATGGATCGACGTCAATTCGTCGCGGGCTCCACCGCGGCCATCGCAGCCCTCTCAACACAGTCCGTTTTCGCGCAGGATGCCTACCCGTCGCGCCCGGTCACGCTGATCAATCCGTTCCCGCCCGGCGGCGCTGCGGACGTGGTCGGCCGCCCGTTCGCCGCAATGCTGGAGCCGATCATCAAGCAGCCGGTCGTGATCGAGACCAAGGCAGGCGCCGCCGGCGCTGTCGGTGCACAATTCGCTGCCAACGCCAAGCCGGACGGCCACACGCTACTGGTTCACATCGTGTCGATTTCGGGTTTCGCCGAGGTCGACAAGCTGTTCGGGCGGCAACCCAAATTTACGCGCGCCGACTTCATACCGATCGCACGTTTCACCGAAGGGCCGATGGTGCTCGTGGTCAATGCCGAGACGCCCTACAAGAGCGTCAAGGATCTGGTCGACGACGCCAAGAAAAACCCCGACAAGATCGTGTTCTCGTCGTCCGGCCTCTATGGTGCGCTGCATCTGCCCGCCCAGCTGTTCATGAATGCAGCCGACATCAAGATGCGGCATCTGCCGACCAATGGCGGCGGCCCCGCATTGACCGCGATCCTCGGCAACAATTCGCAGGTCCTGGCGTCGTCGATCGCGGCTGCGAACGCACACATCAAGAGTGGTAAGCTGCGCGCGCTGGCAAGCTATTCGGACAAGCGTGCGGCGTCCCTGCCCGACGTCCCCACCCTGAAGGAACAGGGCTTCGACGTCGAGTTCTATCTCTGGGTTGGATTGTTCGCACCCAAGGGCACACCGGAAGCGATCGTCAAGTCGATCCGCGAATCCGCCAAGGCCGCGGTCGCGACCGACAAATTCCAGACCTCGATCCAGAATCTCGGCGACACCGTCCGCTACATGGACCAACCCGATTTCGCGAAGTTCTGGGACGAGGACGCCAAGCGGGTCGAGGCCGCGGTCAAGTCCATCGGCAAGGTTGAAGGTTGATCGCAGCGGACCCGCATATGAATCTCCGCGCCGATTACGTGGCCGGGGGCGCGTTCATCGCCCTCGGCATCGTTGTTTTCATCCTGGGCGCCGATCTGCCGTTCGGCCGGATTTCTGCGCCCGGAGCCGGCATGCTGCCGAAATTCCTGGCCGGCATGATGATCGCGCTCGCAGCCGCGATCATCATCGCCGGTAGGCATGGCGAGACGCTTGCCGAGATCCCCTGGAGCGACTGGAGCCACGCCACCCTCGTGATCGCAATCGCCGCGATCTCGACCTGGCTCTACAGCCGGCTTGGATTTCTCGTGACCATGCCGCTACTGATCTTTTCCCTGCTGGCCCTGGTCGAACGCCGCAATCTGGTTGCTGCGGCGGTTTATGCCGTGGGCCTGACCCTGTTCGCGTATTGGCTGTTCGCGATCGCGCTCCACGCTCCGCTTGAGCGCGGCTCGCTGTGGTCCTGACGCTGTGGAAGTTCTCTCAAGCCTCGCGCTCGGCTTCTCGGTTGCATTGCAGCCCGATGTCCTGCTCTACGCCTTTATCGGCTGTCTGGTGGGCACACTGGTCGGCATGCTCCCCGGCATCGGCCCGCTCGCCGGCATCTCGATCCTGCTGCCGCTGACCTTCGGGCTCGATCCGACCAAGGCGATCATCATGCTGGCCGGCATCTATTACGGCTCGCAATATGGCGGCTCGACCACCTCGATCCTGTTGCGCATTCCAGGCGAAGCCGCCTCGGTGATGACCTGTATAGACGGCAACGCCATGGCCAGGAAGGGCCGCGGCGGCGCCGCGCTATGCATCGCCGCGATCGGCTCTTTCGTCGCCGGCACATTCGGCGTGATCATGCTGACGCTGATTGCGCCGCCCCTTGCAACATTCGCGCTGCGCTTCGGCCCGCCCGAATATACCGCGCTGCTGGTGCTGGGCCTGATCTTTCTCGCATACATGTCGACCACCTCGCTGGTCCGCACTCTTCTCATGGCGACGCTGGGCCTGCTGTTCGGCATGATCGGCATCGACGTCGTGTCCGGCCATTTCCGTTTCTCGTTCGACATCCCCGAACTCGGCGACGGCATCGGTATCGTTCCGGTGGCGGTCGGCCTGTTCGGGCTGGGCGAGATCCTGTCGACGCCGAGTCGCGACGTGAACAACGATGTCCGGGCGCCGAAATTCCGCGAATTGCTGCCGACCGGCGAGGAGATGCGTCAGTCGGTCTGGCCGATCGCGCGCGGCTCGGTGCTGGGCTTCTTCGTCGGCATCATCCCAGGCTCCGCCCATATCATTTCGAGTTTCGTGTCCTATGCGATCGAGCGGCGGATATCGCGGCACCCGGAGGAGTTCGGCAAGGGCGCGGTCGCCGGCGTTGCCGGACCGGAATCGGCGAACAACGCCGCCTCGACCGGCGCCTTCGTGCCGATGCTGTCGCTCGGCATCCCGACCGGCCCGGTGATCGCGGTGCTGATGGCAGCCCTGCTGATCCACGGCATCCCGCCGGGGCCGTCACTGGTCAACGAGCAGCCGAAACTGTTCTGGGGCTTCGTCGCCTCGATGTATGTGGGCAATCTGATGCTGCTGTTGCTGAACCTGCCACTGGTGGGCGTGTTCGTCAGCATCCTGCGCATCCCTTACGCCTATCTCTATCCGATGATAATCATGTTCTGCATCATCGGCGTCTACGAGGTGAACAATTCGGTTGTGGATGTCTGGATCATGCTGATCTTCGGCGTGATCGGCTATCTGCTGAAAAAGTTCCGGTTCGACCCGGCGCCGCTGGTGCTGGGCCTCGTGATCGCACCGATCTTCGAACTGTCGCTTCGTCAATCGCTGATCATGTCGGGCGGTTCGTTCGCGATCTTCTATCAGCGCCCGATTGCGCTGGTGCTGTTCCTGATCAGCGCGCTGCTGCTCGGACTGGCCGCTTGGGGCGCATTCGTCGCGCGCCGCGACTGGCGCGCCAAGATGGCCGAGGAAGCGGGCGAGCAGGCGTAGCTACATGGGCGGAGCGGCGGCTTGCGGTGCCTCTACTTCCCCGCGGCCCAATGCGCCAGCGCCGCGAGTTCATCGTCGCGCAGGCCGAAGATCGAAGCCGTCATCGCGGTATCGGCGCCGGTGCGGCTGTCGGTGAGATACTGCTTCATCGCGTGGATCATGTAGTCGATGCGTTGTTTCGCCAGCCGCGGCATCTGCTGCTGGCCGGCGAGCGACGGCAGATGGCAGGACTCGCAGCGGCGTTGCGTCGCGATCTTGGCGCCGCGCTCGGCCAGTGCCGGATCGATCGTCTCGCCACTCGGCTTCGGCGGCAGCTTCTCGTAATGCTCGGCCAGTGCCTGAATTTCGGCGTCCGTCAAACCCTTCACGAACGGCGCCATCGCCTCCACCTTGCGTACGCCCTCGCGCATCAGGATGAGCGCATTCAAAGTAAAGAAGGACGGCTGACTGGCCAGCGAGGGAATGTTTTCCAGCTTTGAATTGCCGTCATCGCCGTGGCAGGTGCCACATTGCTCGAGGCGTTCGGGAAGCGACAGGCTTTGTGCCTGCGCCCCTCCCCAAAATGCAAGGGCGGCCGCGAGCCCCAGTGCCAGCGACCGCCCGATCCGCAAGTGAGACTGCATTCCGCCTCGTTTTACTTTTTGTTCGGCGCCGCGGCAGGTGCCGCGGTCTTCGCATCGTAGGAAATGCGATAGGTTGCGCCGTTCTGCTCGTCCGATACCAGCAACGATCCGTCCTTCATCTGGAACAGATAGGTCGGGCGGCCGAAGAACTCGTTGGCCTTGGTATCCAGCAACCCGGTCATGAACGGCTCGATCTTGGCCTTGCCGTCGGGCGTGGTGCGCGCCAGCACGACGTCATAGCCCGTCTTCTGCGCCTTGTTCCACGAGCCCCGGCGCGCGATGAAGGCCGTGTTCTGGTAGCCCTTCGGGAACATCTCGCCGGTGTAGAACAGAATTCCGAGCCCCGCCGTATGCGGACCGGTCAGTGCCGCCGGCATCACTACGCCGGCACAGGCATTCGGTATCTTGATGTCAGGATCGGCGATTCCGTTGGCGTGACAATAGGGGAAGCCGTAATTGGCGCCCTCCTGCCCTTTCGCGACCCGGTTCAGTTCATCCTCCGGTCCGGCATCGCCGGCCCAGTCGCGGCCATTGTCGGTGAACCACAATTCCTTGGTCACCGGATGCCAGTCGAAGCCGACGGTGTTGCGCACGCCGCGCGCCACGATCTCCATGCCGGAGCCATCCGGATTGTAACGGCGGATCTGGCCGTGAATGCCCGGATTGATCTCGCAGATATTACAATTTGCGCCGACCTGGATGTAGAGCTTACCGTCCGGTCCGAACGCCGCGTATTTCCAGTTGTGGTGGATTTCCGGCGGCAGGTTGAATTTGTCGGTGAGATCGACACCCTCGCCCGGATTGTCGAGCTTGTTCTCGATATCGTCGAAACGCAGCACCTTGTTGATCGCCAGCACGTAAAGGGCGCCATCCTTCATGGCGAGGCCGCTCGGCTGGGTCAGTCCTTGTAGCAGGGTGCGCACCTCGCGCTTGCCGTCCTTGTCGGTGATCGCATAGACGCGCCCGAGCAGACGCGTCCCCATGAAGATCGTGCCTTTCGGCCCCTGCACCATGGTGCGCGCGCCGGGATGGCCGCTCGAGAACACTTCGGCCTTGAAGCCCGCCGGCAGCTTCAGCTTGTCGAGCGGAAGCTTGTCGACCGGCGTCACGATCGGCGGCGTCGCATGCGGCTTGAGATTCGCGTCCTGCTTGCTGGCCGCCGGATTGGACTTGTCGATCGCGCTCATGCCGGGAGGCCCTTGCGAGATCGCGGGTGCGGTCGTCAGTGCGAAGGCGCCGGCAATACCGCCGGCAAACAACATGGTACGGGACAATCGATGCATCGAAGCCTCCCTGCAATACGCCGTCGTTGGATCGCGGCCTTGTCGCCAGTGTCCGATATTTCACGCCCGGATGGCAATCACGGTGTGACAACCGGCACGCGGAAACGCCGGTATTCGTATGCGTCTGTTTGAATTGCTGCGATGCGTTCGACTTCACCATGCAGCGGCGACAGGTGGCAGACCGGATCGGTCGCCCGCGCGTCTCCGGTGAGCAGAAAGGCCTGGCAGCGGCAGCCGCCGAAATCCTCGCGCTGCTTCGGACAGGAGCGGCAAGGCTCCTGCATCCAGTCGGTTCCCCGGAACGCGTTGAAGGCCGGCGCATGCCGCCAGATATCGGCCAGCGAATGCTCCGTCACCGACCAGAAGGTCAGCCCCGGGATCACTTCGGCGGCATGGCAGGGCAGCACCTTGCCCGATGGCGTGACGTTGAGCGAGCGGCGGCCCCAGCCGCCCATGCATGGCTTGGGGTAGCGCGCGTAGTAATCCGGCAATGCGGAATCGATCACGATCCGGCCGTGATGCGCCTGGCGCAGCTTTTCGACCGTCTCGATCGCGCCGATCGCCTGCTCGCGCGACGGCATCAGGGCGCCGCGGTTCTTCAGCGCCCAGCCGTAATATTGCACATGCGCGATCTCGACCCGTTGCGCCCCGAGTGACAGCGCCAGCGCCACCATGTCGCCGATCCGTTCGATATTGAGGCGATGCACGACGACGTTGACGGTCAGCGGCAGGCCGAGCCGCGCCGTCTCAGCCGCCATCGCCTGCTTCCGGGCGAACGCGCCGTCATAGCCGGCGATGCGATCGGCGGAATCGGGTTCGGCATCCTGGATCGACACCTGGACGTGATCGAGACCGTTGTCGGCAAGCTGGCGCAGCCGAGCGTCTGTCAGCCCGACGCCAGAGGTGATCAAATTGGAGTAAAGCCCGGCCGCATGCGCGGATGCCACGATCTCGGCGAGATCGCGCCGCGATGCCGGCTCTCCGCCCGACAGATGAACCTGCAGGATGCCAAGTCCAGCCGCCTCGCGAAAGACACGCGCCCAGGTCTCGGTATCGAGTTCGTCCTTCGGCGCATCGAGCGCCAGCGGATTGGAGCAATACGGGCACCCGAGCGGGCAGCGATGCGTCAGTTCGGCGAGCAGGCCAAGCGGTGCCGGAAGCTCTCGTTCTCCGCCGGCGGCGGCTGCCGATGCCTGGGGCCTGAGATCGGTCACGACAATTCCAGCAGGCGCTTGTCGGCGAGCGAGCGCAGCAGGTTCGCGACGTCGGTTTCGATGCGCTCGCGTGGCGCCTTGAACGCCGCTGTCAGATCGTCGACGATTTCCAAAAAAGTCGCCTCGCCGGTGCAGCGTTTCAAAATCTCCACCGCGATCGCATCCGCCTTGAAAATACGCTCCGGCGCCAGCAGCACCCAGCCGCCCTGCGCTTCGTTATGGGTGAGCCGCACGCCGCGCGGCAGCCGCGGTCTGGCATCGGCAGCAATCGCGGCGGACGGCGCAGCGGGTTCGGTCATCGCCCGTCCTCCGGCACGAACGCGCCCGGCGGAATGTGCCCCGGCGCGACATAGGCGTGGTGCAGCGCATCCAGCATCGCCCACAGCACGCTGCATTTGAATTCCAGCGCTGAAAGAACCATCGCCTGCGAATCCGGTGTGTGCGCATGACGTTTCACATAGTCGAGCGCGAAATCGGAATCCTTTGCCGCCTGCGGCGGACGCTTCTCGAAATAGGCCAGCGTCTCGCGGGTGACGAAATCATAATGTGCGAGCATGCCGTCCATCCGCTCCGAAATGATCACCGGCGAGAACAACTCGGTGAGCGACGACGCAATCGCTTCCAGCAGCGTCTTCTCGCGCACAAATCGCACATAGGCCTCGACCGCAAAGCGCGTCCCCGGAAGCAAACCCCGCAGCGACGTCACATAGTCCCGGTCGAGCCCGAGCCCATCGGTCAGTTTCAGCCAGCGGGCGATGCCGCCATCGCCCTCCTGCTCGCCGTCATGGTCGACCAGCCGCGAGCGCCATTCGCGCCGGATCGCCGGGTCGTCGCAGCGTGCGATCAGCGACGCATCCTTGATCGGGATCATCGCCTGGTAATAGTAGCGGTTCAGGGCCCAGGCCTGCACCTGCGCCTTCGTGCATTGCCCGGAATGCAGCATGTGATGAAACGGGTGCAGACGGTGATACCGGCGTGCGCCGATGTCGCGCAGCGCCGCTTCCAGTTCGTCGGGCTGCATCGGCGTCACAGCACGATCTCCATGCCATCATAGGCAACCTCGAAACCCGCCGCCTCCACCCGCCGGCGGGCGGGCGAGCCGTCGATCAGGATCGGATTGGTGTTGTTGATATGGATGTAGATCCGGCGCGTCTGAAGATCGGACAGCGCCGCAAGTGAGCCGTCGGGACCATCGATCGGCATGTGCCCCATCCGCATTCCGGTCTTCTCTCCCACCCGCAGGGCGATCATCTCATCGTCGGCGAACAGCGTCCCGTCGAACAGGATGGCGTCGGCCCGAAGCATGCGCTCGCGGATTGAGGGCGTCACTGCGGCCGCGCCGGGCATAAACAGCAGCCGGCGTCCGGCGCCGGTCAATTCGACGCCAATATTCACGGCGCTCTCGCCAATCTCCGGATTCTCGCCCTCGAGATAGAGCGGGACCTTTCCGGGGACGGTGAAAACATCGGCCAACAAGCCCTCCACCGGTGAAAAGGTTTCACCCAGCGAAAGCGCATGCCGGGTCACGTGGCCGGGGTGCAGGGCACTGAACATCGGGTTGTCGGCAATCGCGGCGAGTGTCGCAGGCGTCGCATGCAGCGCGACATCCTGCCGCTCGCGCAGGGTCAGCAGGCCGGCCGCCTGATCGATTTCAGCGCCCGTCAGCAGCACCGCCCGGATCGGCGAATGGCGTAATCCCCTGCGCGGATGCAGGGCCGGATTACCGAGGATCTGCGCCCGCAGATCGGGCGAGGCGTTGCACAGGAGCCAGTTCTCGCCATCGGCTGTGACCGCGATCCCGGCCTGGCTGCGGGGCGTCACGCGCGGGTCGCCGGCCCACGCCAGGGCGCAGACCGGGCAATTGCAGTTCCATTGCGGAAAACCGCCGCCTGCGGCTGCTCCAAGCACGAGCGCCGTCAGGCGGCCCATTTGGGCTGGCTTCGATTCAAATCAGCCGGAGGTCAGAATTCAGGCGGCAAGTAGCCGTTGATTTCCATGCCGATGCAGATTTCAACGAGAGTCGGGGTCGTCCATGCCATGTCAGCGGTCCTTTCGGGCAACCAGATTTGCATTATAACGCCGGTGGGCCGAAAAAGTCACCGTCCGCCCCGTGCGGCATTTGGACAATTCCAGCTTGACGCTGAGCCATGGCCGGCGCTTAGACTCGGGCCCGACGACGACAAAAAACGGCGGCGGGCCAGCGGCCGCGCCGACGATTTCGGGAGAACGCATATGACCTACGTTACCGAGGAAAACCTCACCGACCTGGCGATCGAGCGCTGGAGCAATATCCCGGATCCGCGGCTGCGCCAGATCATGACCTCCTTGGTGAAGCACCTTCACGGCTTCGTGCGCGACGTCGAACCGACCCAGCAGGAATGGTTCGCCGCCATCATGTGGCTGACGCGGGTCGGCCAGATCTGCGACGCCAAGCGGCAGGAATTCATCCTCGCATCCGACGTCCTCGGCGTCTCCATGCTGGTGGACTCGATCAACAACCGGGCGCCGGGCGCTGCCACCCCCTCCACGGTGGAAGGCCCGTTCCACATTGCGGATTCGCCCGAAATTGCCGACGGCGGCAACATGGCCGACGGCGCGCCGGGCATTCCGACCTTCTGCACCGGCCGGGTCACCGATATCGACGGCAAGCCGATCGCGGGCGCCATGCTCGACATGTGGCAGACCGACGGCGAAGGCCTTTACGAAGCGCAGATCGAAGGCGCCGAAGGCTACATGCGCGGCATCTTCCACTCCAATCCGGATGGCAGCTACACGGTCCGGACCGTGGCCCCGATCGGCTACACCATTCCGATGGACGGCCCGATCGGCGAACTGATGAACAAGACCAGGATCAGCCACATGCGTCCGGCGCATATCCACTTCCACATCGCGGCGCCCGGCTACAAGAGCCTGACCACGCATGTGTTCCAGAAGGGTTGCGAGTTCATCGACACCGATGTGGTGTTCGGTGTGAAGGAGCCGCTGATCGTCGAATTCGTGAAGCAGCCGGCGGGCAGCAAGGCCCCGACTGGCGAGGTGATGAACGAGCCGTTCTACGAAGTGAAATACGACTTCAAGCTCGCCAAGGCCGCGGCCGCACAAAAGGCGGCGTAATCCTAGGTCATTCCGGGGCGCGTGCGAAGCACGCGAACCCGGAATGACAGCGTCACGCCGCCCGCGCTTTGCCGCCGAACATCTCCACCACCCGCGCGCGCAGCCTGTTCCCTGCATGCCCGAGACGGTCCATGTAGAGATACAGCACCGGCGTGATGAACAGAGTCAGGAATTGCGACACCACCAGCCCGCCGACCACGGCGATGCCGAGCGGCTGCCGCAATTCCGAACTCGCGCCGTGGCCGACCGCGATCGGAAGCGCGCCGAGGATCGCGGCGAAGGTCGTCATCATGATGGGACGAAAACGCAGGATCGCCGCTTTGTAGATCGCGTCGGCGGGCGCCATGTGCTGAACCCGCTGCAGGTCGAGGGCGACGTCGATCATCATAATCGCATTCTTCTTGACGATGCCGATCAGCATCAGCAGGCCTATCATCGCGATCACGCTCAGGTCCATCCCGAACAGCGCCAGTGCTCCGAGCGCACCGACCACGGCTGATGGCAAACCGGTCAGAATGGTGAGCGGATGGATGTAACTCTCGTACAGCATCCCGAGCACCATGTAGATGGTCAGCACCGCGGCGGCGAGCAGGATGCTCTGATTGGCGAGCGACTGCTGGAATGTCTGCGCGGTGCCGGAAAACGTTGTGCTGATCGTGCTCGGCACGCCCAGTTGCTGCTTCAGCACCTCCGTTTGCGCCACCGCATCGCCGAGCGCAACGCCGGCAGGCAGATTGAACGAGACCGTCACCGCCGGAAGCTGGCCGAGCTGATTAACCGCGAGATCGCCGGCGGTACGTTCGACGGTTGCAATCGATGAAAGCGGCACCAGTTGGCCCGCCGGCGTGCGGATGCGGATATTGCCGAGATCGCCCGAATTCCACTGGATGCGCGGATCGAACTCCATCAGCACACTATAGGTGTCGCCGCTGCCATAGATCGTCGAAACCTGCCGCGATCCGAATCCGGAATACAAGGTGGCGCGGATCTGGTCGGCGTTGATGCCGAGCGACGCCGCCTTGTCGCGATCGACATGAAGCGTGACCTGGATCGCACCATCCTGCAGATCGTTGTTGACGTCGGTAAAATGCCGATCGGCCGCCATCGCCTCGGTCATCTTTCGCGCCCAGTCGCGCATTTCGTCGCGCCGCACGCTCTGCATCACGAACTGATATTCGCTGCGGCTTGAACGGCCGCCGATGCGCAGGTTCTGCACCGGCGACATCACCACGTTGATGCCGGAAAAGGACATGTCGCGACGGAAGATGCGCAGCAGCTCCGGCATCGCCGGCCGCTCTCCGCGCGGTTTCAGTTCGACGAACAGTCGGCCGGTGTTGAGACTTCTGGAACCACCACCGCCGCCCACGATCGATGCAACACTCTCCACATAGGGGGAGTTTCGGAACGCCTCCTCGACCTGGTTCTGCAGCGCCACCATCGCGTCGAACGAAATGTCCGGGCGCGCTTCGGTCGACACCTGTAGCTGGCCGATATCCTCCTGCGGAAAGAAGCCCTTCGGCGTGGCGTAGAACAGATAAACCGTTCCCAGCAGCGTCGCGAAGAACACGCCCAGCATGAACGGCTGGTGCCTAAGGCTCCATTGCACGCCGCGGTCATAGGCATTGGTCATGCCGACGAGCCCGCGCTCCAGCACCGCACGCCATCCCGTTTCAGGAGGAATGTTTCCATCCTTGTCGCGATGCGGCGGCTTCAGCATCTTGGCGCACAGCATCGGCGTCAGCGTCAGCGACACGAAGGCGGAAATCGCCAGCGACACCGTCACCACCACCGCGAATTCATGGAAGATGCGGCCGACGACACCGCCCATCAGCAGCACCGGAATGAACACCGCGACCAGCGACACCGTAATCGAAATGATGGTGAAACCGATCTCGCGCGAACCCTTGATCGCGGCATCGAAGGCGGACATCCCGTCCTCTTCCATGTGACGGTAGATATTCTCGAACATCACGATTGCATCGTCGACCACCAGGCCGACCGCCAGTGTCAGCGCCAACAGCGAGATGTTGTTGATGCTGAAGTCGAGCAGATACATCGCCCCGAGCGTGCCGACGATCGAGATCGGCACCGCCAGCGCCGGAATCAGCGTCGCCGTCAGCCGCCGCAGGAACAGGAAGATCACCATGATCACAAGCGCGATCACCAGCAGCAGCGTGAACTGCACGTCGGCCACCGCCTCGCGGATCGACGCCGAACGGTCGTTGAGCACTTCGATGGTGGACGCGCGCGGCAGATCGTCCTGGAAACTCGGCAGCATCGCCTTGACGCGATCGACCACCTCCACCGTGTTGGCCTCGGGCTGGCGCTGGACCGCGAGAATGATCGCACGCGTGCCGTTGAACCAACTTGCCGCCTGATTGTCTTCGACCGAGTCCGAGACCACCGCGACATCGCCGAGCCGCACCGGCCGTCCGCCCCGCGAGGTCACGATCACCTGCCGGAACTGGGTGGCGTTGTTGAGCTCGGTCTCCGCCTGGATCGTCAGTTGCTGCTGGGCGTTGCGCAACGTTCCGACGGGGGTATTGGCATTGGCCGCCGCGACCGCGGCCTGCACCTCGTTGACGCCGATGCCGCGCGCCGACAGCGCATTCGGATCGACCTGGATGCGGACCGCGTATTTCTGGCTGCCATAAACCAGCACCTGCGCAACCCCGTCGACGGTCGATAACGCCGGCGAAATCACCTGCTGCGCAAAGGCGTCGAGTTCGGGAAGCGGCGTGGTGTCGCTGCGGATCGCCAGCAGCAGCACCGGCGCATCCGCCGGGTTGACCTTGCGATAGCTGGGCAGCTCGGTCATCTCCGGCGGCAGCCGCCGCTGGGTGCGCGCGATCGCCGACTGCACGTCGGCTGCAGCAGAGTCGATATCGCGATCGAGATTGAACTGGATCACGATCGACGTCGACCCCTGCGTCGAGGTCGCACTGATGGTGTCGATGCCACTGATGGTGGTGAATTGCTTGATCAGCGGCGTTGCGACCGAATTCGCCATGGTGTCGGGCGCGGCGCCGGACAGGCTGGCGGACACATTGATGGTTGGAAAGTCGGTGCGTGGCAGCGCGGCAACCGGCAGATAGACATAGGCGAACAGCCCGGCCGCCACCACCGCGATCGACATCAGCGTGGTGGTGACCGGATGGCGGACGCAGAACTCGGAAATGTTCATCGCGCCGCGTCCGTCTGTGACGCTGACGGTGCCGCCTTTTTCGGTGCAGCCTGGTCCGGCGCGGCAAATCCGGCCTGTTTCCCGATATCGCGCACCCGCGCGCCATCGGCGAGCCGGAGCTGGCCTTCGACCACCACGCGCTCACCCGGCTCGAGGCCCGAACGGATCGCGGTGCGATCCTCGACGATGCCGCTGGTCTCCACCATCCGCAGTTCCGCAACGCCGTCAGGCTTCACCACAAAAACGAACGGGCCCTTCTGGCTGGTCTGCAGCGCCACTGTCGGAACGCTGATCGTGTCCGGACGGGTATCGAGATCGACCTCGACATCGACATATTGACCGGGCCACAGGCTGAAATCCTGATTGGCAAAGGTCGCCTTCGCCATGATCGTTCCGGTCGCGGTGTCGACCGATGAATCCACGAAATCGAGCTGCCCGGATGCGAGCGGCTGGGTGTCGCCGGCCGCATACACCCGCACCGTCGGCGGCTGCTCACTCCGGCGCGCCGCGCGCAACGCCGCCAGGTCACGCTCGGGCAGCGTGAACGAGACGCGGATTGGACGGATCTGCGTGATCGTCACCAGTCCCTGCGCGTCCGATGATGACACCAGATTTCCCGGCGTGGTGCGGATCGTGCCGATCCGGCCGGTGATGGGCGCGGTGATCCTGGTATAGCCGAGCCGGATGCGATCGTTGTCGAGTTGCGCCTTGTCGGCGGCGATGGTGGCTTCGGCGGCCTTCGCATCTGCAACCTTTTCGTCGAGCTGCTGTCGTGCTGCCACGTTCTTGGCGAGCAGTTCCTCGGTCCGCTTCAGATCGGCATTGGCGCGGTCGCGGACGGCTTCATTCTTGGCAAGCTGCGCCTCGTTGCGTGCGATGGTCGCCAGCAATTCGCGATCGTCGAGCGTGAACAGGAGATCGCCCTTGCGCACGAGCTGCCCGTCATTGACGTGCTTTTCGAGCAGCTGACTGTCGATGCGCGACCGGATCACCACGACGGCAGGCGATTCCAGGAGACCGATGCTGCGGCGGCGAACCGGAAACGTGCCCTGCTCCGCGGCGATAGTGGTCACCGGAACCGCCGGCGTGGCGCGTGGCCCTTGCGTGGTCTGCGTCAGCGAGCCCGCGGTCAGGCCGAGGCGGTCGCCATAATTGCGAATGCCGTAATATCCGGCCGCCAGCACCGCGATCAGAAGAATCGTAACAACGGTCCGTCGCCGCATGTGGTGGCTGCCTCCGTGATCGCCGCAAGACGTGTGCCGCCGCTAATCAAGGCGCGGTCAGCACAACGTTCGCAATCACCAAACGTTCCACCACGGCGAAAATCCGGCCGCCGACATGCTTTGTCACAGCGCGGGGTTAAATCGCTGTCATGTTCCCTGATCGCGACCGCGCCACGGCGACGCGGTCGGCCAGGCAAACGGCCTACCCCCAGATCGCCTTCGCCGCCTGCACCTCGAGTTCCAGCTTCTTGCGCTCGTCATCCTCCGTCACCGGATTGCCGGCGACCGTGGACGCAAAGCCGCATTGCGGCGAGATCGCCAGCCGGTCGAGATCGATGAATTGCGTCGCTTCCTCGGTGCGGCGCTTGAGCGCATCGAGGGATTCCAGCACCGGGGTCTTGCTCGAAATAAGCCCGAGCACCACGCCCTTGCCCTTGACGAAGCGCAGCGGCCTGAAATCGCCGGCGCGCTCGGTATCGTATTCGAGCAGGAAGTGATTGACCTTCGTGCCCTCGAAGAACCGCTCGGCCACCGACTCGTAGCCGCCGGCGCCGAGATAATGGCCCTTGAAATTGCCGCGGCACATATGCACGCCGAACACCACATCGGCCGGCGCGCCTTTGACGCACTCGTTGATGCTGTCGATATAGAGATCGACCAGCTCGTCCGGTTTCATCCCGGCGTCTTCGACCTGCTTGCGGATATTCGGATCGCACAGCAGCGCGATCGCGACCTCGTCGAGCTGGATATACTTGCACCCGGCCTTCACCAGATCGGCGATCTCCTCGCGGAAAATCCGGTTGAGATCGTCGAAGAAGCTATTCACGTCGGCATAGGCAGACTTCGCCGCGAAGTCGGTGGCGCGATAGAAATGCATGGTCGACGGCGCCGGCAGCGTGATCTTCGGCGTCGCGCTCGTGATCCCTTTGAGGAATTCGAACTCGTCCAGCGCCAGCGGCTTGTTGCGCTTCAGCTTGCCGTCGGCATAGGGCGCGGTGAAATCGACCTGATGGCCCTGGTCGTCGCGGAACTTGAACACCGCCGACTTGATCGCGAAGCCGTCGATCCGCTCGACGAAGCGTCCCCAATAGGAGCCGCGACGGAATTCGCCGTCGGTCACGACCTTGAGGCCGACATCCTCCTGCATCTTCACCACATCGCGGATGCATTCATCCTGGATCTTCGCAAATGCAGCATCGTCGATGCGCTTGCCCATATGATCGCGGAAGGCCTGCCGCAGCACCGGCGGACGCAACAGGCTGCCGACATGGTCGGCGCGGAACGGTGGTCGGCCTTGCGGCAGATTGGTCATTGGCGCATGCTCCCGGGGTAGATGGATTATTCTATAGGTCTATAGATGAAATCTAGATCGGCCCGCCGCCCGGATGCAAGCCCCACCCGGCCGATACCGCTTCGCCGCGATCCGCCGCTGCGCAAAAGCGGCGCGGAAGAGCCCGCGGAGCGCCGCAAGCGCGCCACCCACCGCCGCTCGGGCGAGATCATCGAGGCCGCGGCTAAGGTCTTTGCCGAGCGCGGCTATCATGGCTGCTCCACCCAGGACATCGCCGACGTTCTGAAGATCCGGCAGGCCAGCCTGTATTATTATTTCCCGTCCAAGGAAGTAGCGCTCGAACTGGTCTGCATGCGCGGGGTCGAGGGCTTCTACGAGACCGAAAAGGCCATCGCCGAAGGCCCCGGCACCGCGACCGAACGCCTGTCCGGCCTTATCCGGGCGCATATTTCTCCGCTTCTCGACCGCGGCAATTTCATGAAGGTGTTCCTCACCCAGCGCCAATTCCTGCCCGCGCACAGTCGGCGCAAGATCCGCAAGGTATCGCGCGGGATCGAGGCAATATTCGAGGAGGTTCTGAAACAGGGCCAGCGCAGCGGCGAGTTCCGCAATGATCTGGATACGCGGCTTGCGACCCTGTCGATCCTGTCGGTGGTGAATGGGTGCGCTGCCTGGTATTCGCGCGAGCAAGCCTCGATCGAGCGCATCGGCGGCGATTTCATCGCGCTCATCCTGCACGGAATCGATTCACCACAGCCGGGCGCTGCAAAAGGAAAACGCAAGTCGCCGGCGCGCCGGACCAAGCAAAAAATTTGATTGACCTATAGAATTTCCGGCGTTGAAATAAACGTCAGGAAAAAGAGCCGGACCATCGGCCGGTTCGTTTGGGAGGAAGGCCGCGATGAAGATGCCGTTTTACGGCTCTGCGAACTTCTTACGCATCTCGCATTGTGTCATGGCTTGACGTCATGACCCAGGCCGCAGCGCAATCCCCGCAATTTGCAGTCCTGCGCGGCAAGACCGCACCCGGATTGATTGCGGAGCATGCGCGGCGCAAACCCGCCGAAATCGCCTATCGCGCGAAGACGCTCGGCCTCTATCGTGAAAGGACATGGCGCGACTATGCCGCTGCGATCGGACGGAGCGCGCGCGCCTTGCAGACGCTCGGCCTCGCAAAGGGCGACCGTGTCGCCATCATGGGCGACGCCTGCGAGGAATGGGTGATCTGCGACATGGCGGCGCAAGCGGCCGGCGCCATCGTCTACGGTGTCTATCCGACCGCCTCGGTGTCCGAGGTTGAATTCCTGATGAAGGATGGCGGCGCGTCGATCTTCATCGCCGAGGATCAGGAATACATCGACAAGATCCTGCCGATCGCCGACCGCCTGCCCGACCTGAAATGGATCGTGGTGATCGACGATTCCGCGATGTTCGATTACAGTCATCCGAAGTTGATCGCGCTGTCGGAACTGCATGAACGCGTTAAGGGCGACGACGACGCCAATATCGCCGCACTGGAAGCGATGACCGCGGCGCTGAAGCCCGACGATCCCGCCTTCATCGTCTATACGTCCGGCACCACCGGCAATCCGAAGGGCGCGCTGATCTCGCACGGCAAGCATCTCGCCGGCACTTACACCATCGTCGATCACTACCCGACATTGCGCGACAAGGATCACCGCACCGTGGTGTTCCTGCCGCTCTGTCACATCTTCGGTCGCGACGTGGCGATCACGCTGCCGCTGATTTCGCGACTGGTCCCGCATTACGGCGAAACCGTCGACGATTTGATGCAGACCATGTTCGAAGTCGCGCCAACCGCATTGTTCACGGTGCCGCGCTACATGCAGAAATTTGCCTCGCAGGTGCTGGTGGGCCTGAGCACCACTTCGCCGGTGAAGCGCGGGGTGTATAACGCGGCGATGAACCTCGGCCGCTCCGCGGCGCGGCGCCGCTGGGCCGGGCAGACCGGCGCTGCGACCGATATGATGACCACGCTCGCACGCGGCGTCGCCTTCGGCCGGGTGCTGAACAAGCTCGGTCTCGACAAGCTCGAACTCGTGATCTCGGGCGCAGCACCGTTGCCGAAGGAGACCGCGGCGCTCTGGCAGATCTGGGGCGTCAACCTGGTCGAGGCTTACGGCCAGACCGAGACCGGCGGCGCCTTCATCAGCGGCCAGCCGCAGGCCTTCGCAAAGCCCGGCAATGTCGGCACCGTGGTGCCGGGCTGGCAGGTGCGGCTCGACGGAGACGGCCAGATCCTGGTGAAGGGACCGGACCAGTTCGAAGGCTACTGGAACCAGCCGGACGCGACCGCGCAGATCGTCGACAGCGAACACTGGCTGCATACCGGCGATGTCGGCGAATGGCAGGACGGCAACCTGCGGCTGATCGACCGCGCCCGCGATTTTCTGGTTACCGCCGGCGGCAAGACCATCTCGCCATCGGGGATCGAAAGTACGCTGCGCGCCAGCCCCTATATCGGCGAGGCGATCGTGTTCGGCCATGGCCGCAAATATCTCACCGCACTGATCGAGATCGACTTCGATTCGGTTGCCGACTGGGCGCGCGCCAACAACGTGAATTACACCGGCTTCACCTCGCTGGTTCAGAGCGATGCCGTGCAGCGCCTGATCAAGACGGAAATCGACAAGGCGAATGAAGAATTCGCCCGCGTCGAGCAGGTCAAGGCGTTTCGCATCCTGCCGAAGGAACTCGATCCCGAACAGGATGGCGAGCCGGTGACGCCGACCCGCAAGGTGAAGCGCAACCTGATGTACGAGCGCTTCAAGGATCTGGTCGAGGGCATGTACGACGACACCGAGGAGCGGCTTCTCGCCGCGGGAGCGGGCGATGCGCTGAGATAGAAACGACCTCCGTTCGTCCCCGCGAAAGCGGAGACCCATTCTCGCGATTTCTGGATTCCCGCTTTCGCGGCGGGAATGAACGGAGGATAGGCTGAGTGAAAAGAAACAAGATCATCACGGAGGAAATCATGCTGAAACGGAGCCTGATGGGCGCAATCGCTGCGCTGACGATCGCGTTGCCGGCCGCAGCGCAGGACGCCTACACAATCGGTCTGACCGGTGCGATGACCGGCCCCGCCGCCGGCACACTCGGACCGGCCGTGGAAGGCCTGCGGCTTTACATCGACAAGCTGAACGCATCGGGCGGCATCGACGGCCGCAAGGTCAACCTGATCCTGCAGGACGATTCCGCCGAACCGTCAAAGGCCGCAGCGAACGTCAAGAAGCTGCTGTCGCAAGATAACGTCCCGGTTCTGGTGAATGCGAGCCTGTCATCCACCTATGCGCCGATGCTGGCGGAAACCAAACGCGGTGGCGTGCCGGTCCTGTTCATGGGCGCGGTCTGCCCGAAGGAAGTGCTCCCGCCGAATCCCGACCCGCTGCAATTCTGCTCGACCGGCTTTGCGCAAACCTATGACAGCCGCGCCGCGCTCGAATACGTGAAATCGGTCGCCAAGGGACCGGTGAATGTCGGCTATGCGGCGATGGCGATCCCGATCTCGCGCGGCGAAATCGATTTCGCGGCGGCCGAAGCCGAGAAGATGGGCTTCAAGACCGTGGCCAAGGAGGTGATCCCGCCGCCGACGCCCGACTACACGCCGTTCGCAACGAAGATCAAGGATGCCGGCGCCAACTGGGCCTTCTCCTGGGCGCCGTGGGTGACCGAGATCCGAACCTTCGAGGCGCTGCGCCGTCTCGGCTGGGATGGCGAATATCTCACCATCGCGCATCTGGAGGCGGAAGGTGAATTGCCGCGCGTCAAGGATCCGAAATTCTACGTCATGGGCGCGAACGCGTTCTATGCCGACGGACTGCCGATCCATAAGGAGATCGAAGCGGCGGCGAAGGCCGGCGGCGCCAAATATCCGGCGAACCAGATGACCGAAGGCTGGCTCGGCGGGCTCGCGCTCGAAGCCGCGCTTCGCAAGGCCGGATGGCCCGCGACCAAGGAGAAGATCGCGGCGGCGATGTCCGATCTGAAGGTCGACACCAAGGGCCTGCGCGGCGTGCCGATGGTCTGGACCAAGGACAATCACTTCCGTACCCAGCAGGCCTATCGCGTCTATCGCTGGGACGGCGACAAGATCGCCATCCTGCAGGACTGGAAGGTCTACGACGTCGGCAAGTGATCTTAATCTATCGCGACATCGCACACTCCGTTCGCCCCCGCGAAAGCGGGGGCCCAGAGCCACAAACACAGACTTCGATATTCGGCACTGGGTCCCCGCTTTCGCGGGGACGAGCGGAGAGAGTGTCGGCACGACGAAATACACCACCCGTTTGAAAGACCGCCCTTGCAACTCCTCGTCAACATCCTGGTCCTGTCGTCGATCTACGCGCTGATCGCCTGCGGCTATGTGCTGATCTATCGCGTCAGCCGCGTGCTCAATCTGGCGCATGGCGAATTAATGATGGTCGGGTCGTATCTGCTCCTGACCACAGCCTGGATGTTCGTGGGCTCACCCGTGACCGCGATTGCGTCTGCGGTCGTGCTCAGCCTCACCGTCGGTGTGCTGGTCTATCTGTTCCTGATGCGCAAGATGACCGGCGAGATGGTGCTGGCCGCCGTCCTCACCACCGTCGCGCTCGGCATCCTCCTGCGCGGCCTGATGGTGCTGATCTGGTCGGCGCAAACGCAATATCCCGCGCAGGCGCTCGGCTTCGACAATCCGGCATTGATGGTTCCGGGCGGCGCCCGGATCTCGCTGTTCGCCGCGATCCTGATCGGCGTGACGATTGCGACCTATGCCGCGCTCTTCACCTTCCTGCGGTTCGGCGCATGGGGCGTGCGGATGCGTGCGGCCGGGCAAAACCCGCTGCTAGCCGCGCAGCGCGGCATCAACCTGCACGCGGTCTATGCGCTGGCCTGGGGCCTGTCGACATTGACCGGCGCGCTCGCCGGCATGCTGATCTCGCTCGACTCGGGCCTGACCGGCACCATGGTCATCATCGGGCTGAAAGCCTTCCCCGCCGCGCTGGTCGGCGGACTCGACTCGCTGGTCGGCGCCATTGTCGGCGCGCTGATCATCGGCGCCTGCGAGGTGCTGGCGATCCAGTATATCGACCCGCTCCTGTCCGACGTGATCCCGTTCGTGGTGCTGATCGCGTTCCTGGTGGTGCGGCCCTGGGGCCTGTTCGGCACCCGCGAGGAGCTCGACCGTGTCTAACCAGCCGCGCGCCTCGGGCTATTTCCGCACCTCCTACGCGCAGGACGTGGCGCTGATCCAGACGCGCATGCAGCGCGTCAGCGCCGTGATTTTCGGCATCGTGCTGCTCGGCTTTCCGCTGGTGGCGTCGAACTTCTATCTCGATCTGGCAACGCAGGTGCTGCTCGCCTCGATCGGCGCGCTGTCGCTGATGCTGCTCACCGGCTATGCCGGACTGATCTCGCTCGGACATGCCGGCCTGCTTTGCGCCGGCGCTTTCACCGCAGGCATTCTCTTCAAGGAATTCAACACCCCGATCTGGCTGACGCTGCCGGCCGCCGCGATCGTCGGCGCGCTGCTCGGTGTCATCTTCGGATTGCCCTCGCTGCGGCTGCGGGGGCTCTATCTCGCGGTGTCGACCCTCGCCTTACATTTCGTGGTGGTCTATCTCGGGGCGGAATACGAGACCAAGCGTGGCTTCTCGACCGGCATCACCATCGAGGCGCCGGTCGTATTCGGGTTTGAGCTCTATGGGGGGCCGACCTGGTATTACGTGATGCTGGCCTTCTCGGCGCTCACGCTGCTGCTCTGCATCAACCTGATGCGCACGCGCATCGGCCGCGCCTGGCGCGCCATCCATGCGCACGAGACCGTGGCCGAAGCGCTCGGCATCAATGTCGCCGCCTACAAGCTGCTCGCCTTCGTCATCTCTTCGGCAATCGCAGCGGTCGCGGGCGCATTGTTCGCCTATTACCGCAGCTTCGTTTCGGTCGAGGCGTTTTCGTTGTTCCTCACCATTCAATATGTGGCGATGGTGATCATCGGCGGCATGGGCTCGCTGCTCGGCGCCATTCTCGGCGCGCTGTTCGTCACGCTGTTCCCCTATGCGATCGAGAGCGCGCTTCTGGCGCTGCCGAACGCGCAGGCCTATGCCGGACAACTCTTCGCGGTGAATTATGCCGGCTTCGGCTTGGTGATGATCCTGTTCCTGGTATTCGAGCCGCTGGGCCTCGTCGGCATCTGGCACCGCATCCAGACTTACTTCCTGCTCTGGCCGTTCAAGCACCGCCCGGTCGCGGGAGCACGCAAATGAGCGAGCCCCTCCTCATCGCCGAAAAGCTGGCCGTGGTCTATCACCACGCCATCACCGCCATCCAAGGCGTGTCGCTCACCGTGCGCGAAGGCCAGATCGTTGCCATCCTCGGCACCAACGGTGCCGGTAAATCCACCACGCTGCGCGCGCTCTCCGGCTTTCTCGGCATCGACAACGCGCGCGTCACCGAAGGCACCATCACCTTCCGCGGCAAGCGCATCGAGAACCGGCCGCCGAACGAACTGACCAGGCTCGGCATCGCTTTGATCCCTGAGCGCGAGAAGGTGTTCCCCAATCTCACCGTCGCCGACAATCTCGCCGCCCCCTTTGCGCCGGCGCTATCCAAAGCCGAACGCCGCCGGCGCGAGGAGCAGATCTATTCGTTCTTCCCGCGCCTCGCCGACCTGCGCGCGCGCATCGGCGGATTGCTGTCCGGCGGCGAGCGGCAAATGCTGGCGCTCGCGTCCGGCCTGATGACCAAGCCGCAATTGCTGCTGGTCGACGAACTCTCGCTTGGCCTCGCGCCCGTCATCGTCGAGGACCTGATGGCGCGGCTGGTGCAGATCCGCAACGAGCTCGGCATCACCATCGTCATCGTGGAGCAAAGTGCGGCGGTCGCGCTCGATGTCGCCGATTACGGCTATGTGCTGGAAAACGGCCGCGTCGTGCTCGACGGCTCGGCCGACAAACTGAAGTCCCACGGCGACATCCAGGAATTCTATCTCGGGCAATCCGGCGGCGCGGAGCGCAGGAGCTACCGCGACGTAAAGCAATATCGCCGCTCGCGGAGATGGTATGGCTGAACTCGATGTCGACAATCTGACGCTGCGCTTCGGCGGGCTGGTGGTGCTGGACGGCGTATCGCTCAAGGTCGACAAGGGCGAATTGCTTGCGCTGATCGGCCCCAACGGCGCCGGCAAGACCTCGGTCTTCAATTGCATAAGCGGTCTTTATCCCGGCGAGGGCGCGATCTCGTTCCGCGGCGAATCGCTCATCGGCAAGAAGCCGCATGACATCGCCGCGCTCGGCGTCGCGCGCACCTTCCAGCATGGCGAGCTCTTTCCGCAGATGAGCGTGGTCGACAATCTGCTGACCGGCCGTCATCCGCGCATCAGGGGCAATCCGTTCGCCGAGATGCTGTTCCTGTCCTCCGTGCGCCGGGAGGAAATCCGCCAGCGCGAGGCGGTGGAAAAAATCATCGAATTCGTCGAGCTGGAGCGCTATCGCCACACCGCGGTCGGCGGACTTCCGTTCGGCACCCAGAAGATCATCGGCTTCGCCCGCGCGCTCGCCAACGAGCCCGCGATCCTCCTGCTCGACGAACCTTCCGCCGGCCTCAACCGCGAGGAGCGCGAGGACCTCGCGAGATTCATCCTGCGCATCAAGCATACGCTCGGTATTGCCATGATCTGGATCGAGCATGATATGCAGATGGTCGCCGACCTCGCCGACCGGATTCATGTGCTCGATTACGGGCGCACGCTGGCGAGCGGTCCGGCCGATGCCGTGCTGAAGGATGAGAAGGTCATTGCCGCATATCTTGGGACCAGCAAGCACTGACCTTCCTTCTCCCTCCCCCCGCGAGCGGAGCGAACTCCTTCCTTCTCCCTCCCCCCGCAAAGCTCTTTCCTTTCCCTCCCCCCGTGAGCGAAGCGAATGGTGGGGAGGGTGGCCGCCGGCGCGAAGCGACGGCGGTCGGGTGGGGGGCAGAAATCTCCGCGCATTCGCTCGTTTGTTTTCATTGAAAAATCCCCCCACCCGGCTCGCCGCTGATGCGGCTCGCCACCCTCCCCACCGCTTCGCGGGGGGAGGGAAAAGAAAGAGCTTCACGGCCGGAATAAGAGCGTTCGCGGCCTGCATCACGCTGTGCGTCTGCGTCGGCAACGCTCCCGCGCAATCCCCTGATCCGCAAGCCCGCTCCTTCCGCGGCTATATCGAGCAGCTGCGCCCGCTTGCACAACAGCGCGGCGTCACGCCTGCGACATTCGATCGCGCGCTGGCGAACGTCGCCTATGACGCCGAAATCTCCCGCCTCTCCCGCCGCCAGCCGGAATACGGCCGCCCGGTCGGCGACTATCTGAATTCCCTCGTCGCGCAGCCGCGCCTGTCGAACGGCATCCGCCGCATCGGCGAATTGCGCGGTCTCCTCGATTCGATCGAGCACCGCTTCGGCGTGCCGCGCGAAGTGATCGTCGCGATCTGGGGCATCGAGACCAGCTACGGCGCCAACCAGGGCGGCAAGCGCGTGATCCCGTCGCTCGCCACGCTCGCCTTCCACAATTACAAGGGCGACTTTGCGCGCGACGAACTGATCACCGCGCTGCTCATCCTGCAGGAGGGCCACATTCCGCCGGAACGCATGATCGGCTCCTGGGCCGGCGCGATGGGGCAGCCGCAATTCATCGCCTCGAGCTTCATGCGCTGGGCGGTGGATTTCTCCGGTGACGGCAAGCGCGATCTGTGGACGTCGGTGCCGGACGTACTGGCCTCGATCGCGAATTACCTGAAGGAGCATGGCTGGCAGCCGGGCGTACCCTGGGGCTATGAGGTGCAGGTGCCGCAGGGCTTCGATTATCGCAAGAGCCGCAGCTCGTTCCGCGAATGGGTGACGCTCGGCTTCCGGCGCACCGACGGCGGCAATCTGCCGACCACCACGACACGCGACGAGGCGACGCTCTTGTTTCCTTCCGGCGCACGCGGGCCGGCGTTTCTGGTCACGAAGAATTTTGAGGTGATCAAGACCTACAACATCTCGGACGTCTATGCGCTCGCCGTGCTCCACCTCGCCGATCGCTTTCGCGGCGCACCGCCGTTTGCCGGCCGCTGGCCGGACAACGACGTGCAGCTCTCGCGCGAGGACAGGATGACGATTCAGCAGGAGCTTGCGAAGCGCGGCTTCAAGCCGAGCAACCTGCAGGGCATGATCGATTTCGATCAGCGCGACGATATTCGCGCGATGCAGGTACAATTCGGGATGACACCGGACGGGCATCCGACGCCGGAGTTTTTGGGGCGGTTGGTGGGGCGGCCTTAACAGGTGGGGCGACGGTCGCCCCGCGTCCAATTACAACAACGAGGCACGCTCGGAGCTGATGCCATGAGACTTCTCGGATTTGTCCTGATCGTTCTCGGCCTGCTGTGGTCGGTCATGAGCTTTCTCGGCACCATGATGATGTCGCGCAGCGTCAACATGTTCACCGAGGCCGTGCTGCCGGCGCTGCTCGGTATCGTTGCCGCAGCCATCGGCCTCATGCTGGTCGCGCGCACCAGACCACCGCAGGATCACTGAATGCGCGTGGCGACTGCGGAGCTTTGCCTCTCACCCCACCAGCACATACGCCATGATCACCACCAGCATCACCACTTGCGGATAAAACGTCAGCGCGAACCCCAGCGCGCGGCCCGGTGCGCCGCTGGCGTAACCGCGCCAGAACAGCACGCGGCCGATCACGAACAGGATCACCGCGGCCGGCACTGCCGCCTGCCAGCCCTGCGGCATCACGACGGCCCAGATCGCATGCACGCCGAGCGCCAGCACACTCTGCTCCAGCGTGTTCTGCAGCATCGATTGCAGGAGATGCGCGGTCGCGGTGCCAGGCGTCAGCCCGCCGCCATCGATGTCGTCCGGCGTGAAGAAACGGTGCCGCGCCAACAGGCCGATATTGATCGCGAGGCAGGCGAGCACCAGCGTGTCCCATCTGAGTGCGTGCGTGAGCGGCGCCTGCGCGCCCGGCATCAGCGGCGGCAGCAGGCCCGCGATTGCGAGCCCCAGCACCACGAGCGTGATGGCGAGCCCCGCCACCACGCCTCTCAGCACACCTCTCTGCTTGTCCGTCATCGCCGCCCCCGCGCTCAATGCGCGGAGACTAGCATTGTTTAACGCGGAGCGGCGCCGTTGCCGTTGCTCTTCACCACCGGATATTCGACATGACAGCGCTTGCAGCGAAACACATCGGTGACCTTCGCTACCGCGGCATGCATCTGCGCGGCGATCGTCTCACCGCCGCACACCGGACAGGCCGGCGTGGGAATAGGATCGGGAAACACATTACCAATCGAAATATCTGACATCGCAATCTCCTCAAGTTTTTCTTCTGCTTGCGCGCAGATGCAGATCTCCGTTCAGTCGGAATTGGGAACTGGATCGAGTGCCGGAACAACGCGGCGATCGCGGATGGGTGCCGCGTCAAATTCATGAAAAATCGCGTGATGCGCAGGAACCGGGCAGACCGAATGCTGTGACAAAGCGGATCGACCGCGCGCGTGCGACGCGGCAAGCGCGCGCCCGGAGTCTTTTTGACGCGTTTTCTTAACGCGAACTGGTGCCCACTTCGCTCGAAAACGGTCTAATGCTCTTCGACGAAGCGCAGCCGCCCGGTCTGCTGCAGCGTGCGGGTGTCGAAGGTGCGCACCTCGATCGCCCCGTTCACATCCACCGTCACCACCAGCCGGTCGCCTGAGGTTTGCGCTGCGATGATGCGCGCGCCCTTCGGCAACATCGCCATCACGTCGACCGGTTGCGCCGGCGGCGCGGTGTCGCCCGAACGCGAGAGCTTCCAGCCGATCACAACGATCACCACCGCGATGCCGAACACGGTGGCAAAGCCGGAGATCGCAGACATCCGGCGCACGCGGTCGACCACCGCCTGCGCCTGCGGGTCGAGCGGCTTGCCGTCGGGGTCTTTCAGGGGATCTGGCGTGGACATGGTTGGTAGTGGTTGCGTTTTGCCGCTTCCGCAAAGGGCGGTCGGGAGGGGGTAAGCCACTATGACAACGCTTGCAACTTGCCCTCATGCGACATACCCCCCTCCCCAATGACAGCCTCCACCGAAACCCTCACCGTCGCGGCCGAAGACGCCGGCACCCGGCTCGACCGCGTATTGGCGGCGGGGCTCGCCGACCTCTCGCGCACGCGGCTGAAGGCGCTGATCCTGGAGGGCGCCGTCACGGCCGGCGGGCGCGCGGTCGACGATCCCGGCTACAAGGTGAAGGCCGGCGAAGTGCTGACCGTGGACGTGCCGCCGCCGGAGCCGGCCGAGCCCGAAGGCGAAGCCATCCCCCTCACCATCCTGCATGAGGACGACCAGGTCGTCGTCATCGACAAGCCGGCCGGCCTCGTGGTGCACCCGGCCGCCGGCCACCAGACCGGCACGCTGGTCAATGCGCTGATCGCCCATTGCGGCGATACCCTGTCCGGAATCGGCGGGGTGATGCGGCCGGGCATCGTGCACCGGCTCGACAAGGATACCTCGGGCGTGATGGTGGTGGCCAAGACCGACAAGGCGCATCAGTCACTGTCCGCGCAATTCGCCGACCATGGCCGCACCGGCGATCTCGAGCGCGGCTATCTCGCGCTGGTCTGGGGCGTGCCGGACCGCGCCCGCGGCACCATCGATGCGCCGATCGACCGGCATCCGCATTCCCGCGACAAGATGGCGGTGCGCCAGGGCGGCCGCGAGGCGATCACCCATTGGGAGGTGAAGGAGCGCTATGCCGGGGCGGACGGGAAACCGATCGCCAGCCTGATCGAATGCCGGCTGGAGACCGGCCGGACTCACCAGATCCGGGTGCATCTCGCCCATCTCGGCCACCCGATTCTAGGCGACGAGACCTATGCGACGGGATACCGCACCAAGGCGGTGCGCCTGCCCGAGGCGGCCCAGGACGCCCTGCAGGCCCTTGGACGGCAGGCCCTGCATGCTTATCTGCTGGTTTTCCAGCACCCTGTTTCGGGCAAGATCGAGCAATTCCAGTCGGAACTGCCGGTCCCGCTCGCCCGTTTGCGTGGTAGCCTGTCCCGCATCTGAAACTTCGTGCCCGGTTGGGCGTATCTTTAAAAGACGATGTAAATCAACGACTTGGATTACGGCTTTCGGTCACCTTGTGTTCACGCTGAGGTGACGGGAATGTAACTTCCTTTCGTAATCCATGTCACATATGCTGCCAATGCGGTATGTTGCACCGCAGCATGTTCCGCCGGCCCGTTGACGGCGGCGGGGCATATGCCCGCCGATCCTCGGGGGCATGAATGAATGGAGGGCGCAAGTCATGGCCCGTTCTGCGGCTATGCCGATGATTACCGCCGAAGGCGGTCTGTCGCGATATCTCGAAGAGATCCGGCGGTTCCCGATGCTGGAACCGCAGGAGGAATTCATGCTGGCCAAATCCTGGCGCGAGCACGGCGACCGCGACGCGGCGCACAAGCTCGTCACCAGCCACCTGCGGCTCGTCGCCAAGATCGCGATGGGTTACCGCGGCTATGGCCTGCCGATTTCCGAAATCGTGTCGGAAGGCAATGTCGGCCTGATGCAGGCGGTGAAGCGGTTCGAGCCCGATAAAGGCTTCCGCCTCGCCACCTATGCCATGTGGTGGATCAAGGCCGCCATCCAGGAATACATCCTGCGTTCGTGGTCGCTCGTGAAAATGGGCACGACCGCGAACCAGAAGAAGCTGTTCTTCAACCTGCGCAAGGCGAAGAGCAAGATTTCGGCGCTCGGCGAAGGCGATCTCAAGCCCGATCAGGTGGCGCAGATCGCCAAGCGCCTCGGCGTGACCGAGAAGGACGTCGTCGACATGAACCGGCGGCTGGGCGGGGATTCCTCGCTCAACGCTCCGATCCGCGACGATGGCGATTCCGGCGAGTGGCAGGACTGGCTGGCGGACGATTCCGCAGGCCAGGAGCATGTGCTCGCCGAAACCGAAGAACTCGACAATCGCAGGTCCGCGCTCGATCACGCGCTCACCGTGCTGAACGATCGCGAACGCCGCATCTTCGAGGCGCGGCGTCTGGCCGACGATCCGGTCACGCTCGAGGAACTCGCCGCCGAATTCGGCGTGTCGCGCGAGCGCGTGCGCCAGATCGAGGTGCGCGCCTTCGAGAAGGTGCAGAAGGCGGTGAAGAATCGCGTCGCCGCGATGGAAACGCCTAAGCAGCAGGAAGCGCTGCCGGCGCATTGATCCACGCGCGGCAAGGAAAGCCACATCAACGAAGAAAAAGCCGGGCAGCAATGCCCGGCTTTTTTCATTCCCCGGCCTGTGTTCGGCATCCACGCTCACGCGGGCACCATCGCCGTAAGCATCGAGCCCGCTTCTGCCGACGCCGGGAACCGCACGGCCCCGATCCGGCTTCTGTCCTGCAGCAACAGGAGAGACGCATGCCGACGCCGCAAGAACTGGAAGCCAAATTCTGGAAAGCCCTCAAATCCGACATGACCGTGATGCTGGGCGTCGATGGCGTCGAAGACCGGCATGCAAGACCGATGACCGCGCAGGTCGAGGAAGAACGCAGTCCGATCTGGTTCTTCACCGCGCGCGACAGCGAACTCGTCAAGAACCTGCGCAACGGCGCGCATGCCGATGCGACCTTCGCCTCGAAAGGTCACGACCTGTTCGCCACCATCCACGGACATATCGCGCAGGACAACGATCGCGCCACGATCGAGCGGCTGTGGAATCCCTATGTCGCTGCCTGGTTCAAGGGCGGCAAGGACGATCCCAATCTCGCACTGCTGCGCTTCGATGCCGAGCGCGCGGAAATCTGGCTCGACGAATACAGCCTGATCGCAGGCGTGAAGATGCTGCTCGGCGCCGACCCGAAGAAGGATTACCAGGACAAGGTCGCCGAGGTGAGCTTGAAATAGTCGGCATCGCCGCTCAGCACGCAACACCCGTCACGGGAAGAAACGCCGTGGCGTCTTGTGCTCCTCGCATGGATGGAATGCCGGCTCCTGACGCGTTGCAATCGATCAAGATGCGGTTTGTCGCGGACGACTTGATCAGTCGGGCGCGTAGAATTAAGAAAAAGGCCGCACCTTGTTTCTGATCGTGGATCTCCATCAGTGGAACTACTCTGGTCTCTGAACGAAACAGCGCTCGCGTTCGAAACCGCGTTCGAAAACAGCCTTCCCGCAGTCTATATCGTGCTGTCGCTGATGACGTTATCCGGCAATTTTGCCATCAAGTCCTTCTTTGACGGATGTGGCGTGGATCTGTACGGGCGCACTTGGTGCGGCTGCGCTCTCGGCGTGGCCGGCCTTGTTCTGCTGACGGGGCTATCGTCGTGTCATGCCACCACGGCAATGATCGCGATGTTTATCTTCCTCGCCGGCATGGCGCTTCGCGGCGGGGCGCGTCAGGTTGCCGCCATCAATGTCGGTGCCGCGGCTGCACTCGCACCGGTCGTGATCGTCCCCTGATGTCGGCTGCCCTTCCCACAGCGTTCTGGCCGGCTGGCTGGCGCCTTGACGCCTTCGATGCGATCGATCGCATGTCTGAGTACTTCCCAGGCGATCGTCTGACGCGTTATCCGCTGCGATTTCTGCGCTACTGGTTCGTCCGGCATTTGATCGAAACGCATGCGAAAGCGCTGGGCCGGCCATTGGATGTTCTGGAAGTCGGTGTCGATCGCGGACAGATGCTCACCTTCATGATGTCGGGCAGCGCGTCTGGCCGGCCTTCCATCCTCCAGCGCTGGGATGCGGTCGACATCGCAGGCGACCCTGCGATGCTGGCCGCCAAGGGCTATACGCATTACACCCGCTTCAATGTCGAATCCGGAGCGCGCCCCGCGCTGGACCGGCACTACGACGTGGTCGTGTACCTTCATCTGCTTGAACATCTCCATATGCCGGAGGCTTGCCTGCGCGCGGTCCTGCCGTTCCTGGGGCAGGACGGACTGATTGTGGGTGGTTCACCCACCATGCCGAAGCTGATTGCCGATCTCGGTTACGAGCGAAGGCTGCGGCAGCGCGCCCGCCCCTTCGGTCATGTCAGCATCCTGTCGCCTGAGCGGCTCGAACTGTTCGCGCAATCGGAGGGCCTGCGCTTGCGCTTTCTTTCCGGCTCGTACCTGACCCGCAACAACGGTCATGCGATCGAGAATTCGGCATTCTGGCTCAGGCTGAACGTCGCCTTCGGCTCGCTGTTTCCCTCGCTCGGAAGCGAAGTGAATTTCTGCATGTCGCGCTAGGCATGGGCCAAGTCTCGGGCCGCGACGAGAGCGGCGCCTTACTCATTCGCTTTTTTCACAACTCTGCTCCACCGCATTCCATCGCTGCTGCAATCCGCCATTGGAAATGCGTGTGACCTGCGTCTTCGCATCCGGCGCACCGGCATTCGGTGTGATCCGCAGATCCATCCCCGGCTGCGTGGCGAGCGCGGCGATATCGGGCGTCGCCACCGTCAGCCGGCGGCGCAGATAGGGCGCATCCGGCTCGGTCGGATTTTTGTGCATCGACATATCCTGCGGCAGGAACACGAATTTGCGCCGACCCGCAGTCAGTTGGACATCGGTGCCCTCGCCCGCGTCGCCGCCGATCGCTGGACGCACGAACACGATCGCGGAAGACGCCGGACCGCTGCCCCGCGCGTTGCATTGCAGTTCCAGCCAGCCCATGCGTTTGGCGCCATCCGCGCCGGTCGCTTCCAGCAACACCTTCACGATCACCTGCGCAGCGCCGGGCTTGCCCATCCAGGGCGTCTCGGCGATATCGCTGGTGTCGATGCCGAAGCGGTTCAGTTCTTCGCGGGTCAGATAACGGATTTCGTTATGCGGCACCTTGGCCATTGCCTCGACATAGCCCTGCGAGATTCCCATTTCGCGCGCATAGGCGGCCAGTTCCTTCGCGCCTTGTGCGCTGAATTGCCGGCATTGCTCGGCCAGCCGGCCGGCGCCTTTCTGGCCGACGATGCGCCCGCTGCGCAGGAAGCAGTAATAGGCCGGCGAATGGATGCCTATGCCGCCGCCCGGCGGCACCCAGCGCTCCGCCGCACCGATCAGCGCGATACCGCAGGCGGAATTGCAACTGGCGTCGAAGCTGGTCCATTGCGACGCCAGCGGCTTGCCGGATTTCTTGGCGGTCTCGCACACCACCGGCTCCTTCGGCCGGCGCACGCAGAGATCCGGCCGCGTCATCGCGATGCCCGCGCGCATCCGCCGCTCGCGCATCAGCCGGCCGATCGCCATCGCCTCCTCCTGCAGGCCGCCGTTCGAATTGAAGAAGATCGGCAGGTCCCCTGCCTTGGTGCGGGCCAGGAATACCCGGAACCGGGCGGCCGATCCCTCGTCGAACTGCCCATCAGCGGCGATCCAGTCCCGGCAGCCCGGACCGCAGGAATCCTCCGCCCCGCGCGCCAGGAAGAAGGTCAGCGGCTGTTTCGCCAGCTTGGTTTGCAGGTCGGCCTTGCGGCTGACCGGGTTCTGCGCCAGCGACGGCAGCGCAGTCGCCAGGCCCCCGGCCCAGAGCAGCACCCCCGCGAGCAGAATTCGTCCGATCATGGCGCAGTTCCCACCTTACGCGAGGGTACCGGCAATGGCATAAAGAGCAAATTGGACAGAGATTTTGGCAGGCTCCGCCGCGATCCTGTCACAGCTGCGTGCGAGACTTGCGTTATGCCCCGCTACTATTTCAACACCCGCATCGACGGGGAACTGATCCGCGACCCCGACGGCGCCGAGCTTCGCGACCCGGATCACGCCTGGACTATGGCCCGCGCCATGATCCGCGACATTCTCCATGACGAGGACGCCGAGCCGCGGCTGATGCGCGCGGCCATCGAAGTCACCGACGAGGAGGGCGAGGTGGTGCTGGAATTTCCCTTCACCGAGGCGCTGATCGAGCCCGGGCAAGGCTCAATGCGGGTGCATTGAGGCAAAGCCTGAATGTCCTGCGTAGGATGGGTTGCGCGAATGCGAGACCCATCGTCACCGTGCAAGGCGTTGGTGGGTTTCGCTGCGCTCAATCCACCCTGCGATCGATAAAGACCGCTACTGCTTCCACGCCGCGAAGGCTTCCTGGAAGGCGCGCTCGCCCGGCGTCCCCTTCTCGATCGCGAGAATGGCGCGCCGGTTGTTGTTGTAGACGATCGGGATGTCGAACCAGCCCCGCTCCTTGAGAAGCTGGGTATTCCGCGCCTGGTCGGCTTCCACCGCCGACAGGCCGATCAGGAAGAAATTGTTGGTGACCTTTACCGCGAGCCCGGCGAGCGGCGTGCCGCGCGTCTGCTCCGCCTGCTTCATCAGCACGCCCGGGACGTTGGAAATGCCGCCGGCCGGGAAGTCCGGCGGGAGGTTGAACATCACTTCCATGGTGTGGCTTGCCGGCAGCGTCTGGTCGGTGTTGCGCCGGATCGAGAACGACATATTCAGCTTGCGTTCCGGGATTTCGACATCGGCGCGGATCGCCAGTTCAGGCGGACGGCCCGGACCGGGCGACACGGTTTCGGTGCGCCAGATCGCCGATCCGACATAGCGCTTGCCCTGCGGATCGTTCGGCTCTTCCTCGTACAGGACCACGCGCTGCGCGACCGCCGGACCGGACTGGGTGTCCTGCGATCCGAACCGATCGGTGATCTTCGGACGCCCGGCGGCCGGCTGCCCGGTCTTGCTGTCTGCCACCTCCGGCTTCGAGCCGCTGCGCGATTGCAGCATCTCGGTCACCAATCCGCGCTGCGACCAGGCCACCCAGCCGATGCCGAGCACTAGCACGACTGCGATCAGCGCCTTGACGAGACCGCCGATGGTCCGTTTCGGCCGCTCATCCTCTTCCAGTTCCTCGTCTTCCGCTTCGGCCATATCCCGCGGCGGGCGGGCGCCGCGATTCGGCGGCGGTTCGCGGAAGGGGTCCGTCGCCTGACTGCGCCCGTCATCCGGGACGGGCGGACGCATCTCGCGATTGAAATCCTCCTGCGCGAGCCGCGGCTCCATCAGGCGATCGAAATCTCCCGAGAGTTCCGCAAACGGATCGCGGGCCGGCCGGGCGGCGCTAGCGGGTGACGCGGGAGGCGTTGCCAGCGGTTTCGTCCCGCCGGGGAGCTGTGGACGCGGCGGCGCCGGAGGGAATTTCGGTGCAGCGGCAGCGGGGCCGGGCCTTGCCGCGGCCGGCGCGGGATTGCCGCCCGGAACCGGCGGTTTCGGCATTCCCGGTCCGGGCGGAGGTGCTGCCGGCGGACGCGCAGGGCGGTTCGGTGTCGGGGCCGCGGCATTGGGGAAACGCGGAGCGGCGGCAGGCGGAGCCGCCGGGGCAGCCGGCGCGTCGACGCGGGTGCGGCGGGCGGCTTCAGCCTCGACCTTGCGGATCGCCTCCTCAAGGGCGAGCCGCTCGCGGGTGATCTCAGCCTCCTGCAGCGGCGGCTTGACCCCGCGCAATTGCGCAACCAGGGCCGTCCGCGCCCGCTCATAGAGCGCGCGGCGAGCCTCGCCGGTATTCTTGTCGAGCCCGGCAATCGCGCGCTGGATCAGAGGTTGATAGTCAGCCATGCGTTCCTGAACAGCTCCGGATGTCAGAGCAGCCCCGATTGCTCATCGTGTCACGCCTCGAACGGATTCTGAACGAGAATTGTATCCTCACGCTCGGGCGAAGTGGACAAAAGAGCCACCGGACACCCGATCAGTTCCTCGATCCATCTTACATACTTGATGGCCTGAGCCGGCAAATCCGCCCAGGACCGGGCTCCGGCAGTCGCATCGCGCCAACCTTCAATGGTCTCGTAGACCGGCTCAACCAGCGCCTGGGCGTGCTCGCTCGCCGGCAGATAATCAATCATCCGCCCTTCGAGGCGGTAGCCTGTGCAAACCTTGATCTCCTCGAAACCGTCGAGAATATCGAGCTTGGTCAGGGCGATACCGTTGATCCCGCTGGTCCGGACGGTCTGCCGGACAAGCACCGCGTCGAACCAGCCGCAGCGCCTTGGCCGCCCGGTGACGGTTCCAAATTCGTGCCCGCGCTCGCCGATCAGGCGGCCGATGGCGTTGTCCTGTTCGGTCGGGAACGGTCCCTCGCCCACCCGGGTCGTGTAGGCCTTGCAGATACCGAGCACATAACCGATCGCGCCGGGACCGAGCCCCGAACCGGTCGCGGCCTGCGCCGCGACGGTGTTCGACGAGGTCACATACGGATAGGTGCCATGGTCGATATCGAGCAGCGCACCCTGCGCACCCTCGAACAGGATGCGGCGGCCTTCGCGGCGCTTGGTATCGAGCAGCGACCAGATCGAATCGAGATAGGGCAATATCCGCGGCGCCACTGCGGCGAGTTCGTCATAGACCGTGTCGGGCGCGATCTCGGCGAGCCCGTTGCCGCGCCGCAGCGCATTGTGATGCGCCAGCAGCCGTTCGATCTTGCTGCGCAGCGCGGGCAGATCGGCAAGGTCCATCATCCGGATCGCGCGCCGGCCAACCTTGTCTTCGTAGGCCGGGCCGATGCCGCGTTTGGTGGTGCCGATGCGCGCGGCGCCGGATTCGCGGATCGCTTCCAGTTCGCGATGCAGCGACAGGATCAGCGTCGCATTCTCGGCGATGCGCAGATTGTCCGGCGTCACCGCGACGCCCTGCTCCTTCAGCCGATCGATCTCGGTGGTCAGCGCATGCGGATCGACGACGACGCCATTGCCGATCACCGACAGCTTGTTGGGACGCACCACGCCGGACGGCAGCAACGACAGCTTGTAGACTTTTCCGTCGATGACCAGCGTGTGTCCGGCGTTGTGACCGCCCTGAAAGCGGACCACGATATCGGCCTGTTCGGACAGCCAATCGACGATCTTGCCTTTGCCTTCGTCGCCCCACTGCGCTCCGACGACAACTACATTCGCCATCCGTTCAGTTTCCTCCCGCGGCGCGCGGCCCGCGGCTCACGCTTGACTGATCTGCCCGGCCTTAGCGAGGCCCGTTCCGGATACGGCAAGCGTGGCCCTGAGGCAAGACGATGAGACCCGCGAATGGCCGGATTCGTGGCGATAAGCGGTTGAAAAGCATGAAATTTTGGGAAGGTTCGCGGCCGGGAGGGTTAACGCTGGGCCCGCATGCGACGGACGGCCTTCCGGATGCGGCGGAGCTTGTGTACCTAAATCCGGGCCGCCGTCCGGCGGGCTCATTCCATCAACCCGCCGGGGGCGTTCGATGGCCAGTGCGTTCGGCCGCTTCGGCGGCTGGCTCAATCAGCAGGCCTATCTGCTGGTTGTCCTGACCTATCTGATGTGGTCGCTCAACATCGTGCTCGGCCGCCACGTCGCTGGCGCGATTCCGCCCGTGACCTTGAGCGTGCTGCGCTGGGGCATCGGCGCGCTGATCCTGTTGCCATTCGCCTGGCCTTATCTGAAGCGCGACTGGCCGGCGATCCGATCGCATCTTCCGATCCTGTGCCTGCTGGGCCTTACGGGGACCACGGGATATTCGATTCCCTCCTATTGGGGCCTGCAATATACGCTCGCCATCAACGGTCTGCTGATCCAGTGCACGATGCCGATGGTGATCGGCGTGATGTCCTATCTGCTGGTCGGCGACCGGCTCAATTTCTGGCAAGTCGCGGGCATCATCACCTCGTTCTTCGGCGTGCTGGTCATCCTCACGCGCGGCGACCCGGATGTGCTGCATTCGATATCGTTCAATCGGGGCGACATCTGGTTTCTGGTCGCGATCGCGATCTTCGCGCTCTATTCACCTCTGGTGCGCAAGCGCCCGGCCATCCATCCGATTTCGTTCCTGGCCGTCATCGCGATCACGGGGACATTGATCGTCCTGCCGCTCTGCGCATGGGAATTATCGATGCGGACATTGCCGCCGATCGATCTGACCATGGCTGCGGTCGTCCTCTATTTCGCGGTGTTTCCATCGCTGCTCGCCTATCTCTGCTACAATCGCGGCGTCCAACTGCTTGGCCCGAATCCGGTCGCGGCGCTGTATCCGCTCATCATCGTGTTTGGATCGCTTCAAGCATTGCTGCTGCTGGGCGAAGTGCCGCAATGGTTTCATTATGTCGGGACGGTCTTCATCGTGGCCGGCGTACTTCTCGCGACGCGATTGGCGGGAAAGAAAGCGGCAGCCTGAGCAGCGGTCCGGACCCCTTTCCGCGGCAATTGCGCATTCCGGAAAGGGCATTGCCTGCTCCAGCCAGCGCGCCTTGCCGGCAAAGTCGGCGGATCCCATCTAGTTCCCGTATCTTCGCACTATGCGTTACGCGACAATTGTTTGGAGCAATTACAAAATGTCACAGACGACGACGGCCGAGCCCGTGCATGGCGATGACCGCACTCCGTATCGGGTTCGCCACGAAACCAAACGCCGGCGCCTTGTTGTGAAAGACATCAAGAAGCTGACTCCGCACATGACGCGCGTGACGGTTGGCGGCGACGAACTGGCCGGTTTTACGAGCCTTGGCTTCGACGACCATATCAAATTGTTCTTTCCCGACGCCGTATCGACCGAGCGCGATGTGAACGGCGAGCCCAAACCGGTGAGCCGCGATTACACGCCGCGGCGCTACGATGCCGCGGCCAATACCCTCGACATCGATTTTGCGCTCCACGAGGCCGGCCCCGCGACGCAATGGGCCGAACAGGCCAAGCCCGGCGACATCCTGAATATCGGCGGACCGCGCGGATCGCTGGTGATCCCAACCGGCTTCGACTGGCATCTGCTGATCGGCGACGACACCGCCTTGCCGGCGATCGGGCGGCGTCTCGCCGAACTGCCTCGGAATGCCCGTGCGGTTGTGCTGGCGGAAGTGGACAGCGCCGCCGACGAAATCGCGTTCGAACATGCGGTCGAGGCGTCGATCATCTGGGTCCATCGCAACGGAGCGGAGACGGGCTCGCCTCAACCGCTTGCCGAAGCGTTGCGGAAACTCGCCCTGCCGGATGGCGACTATTATGCCTGGGTCGCGTGCGAAAGCCTGACCGCCAAGGCATTGCGCGCGCAACTCGTTGCCGAGAATGGCGCCAATCCGAAATGGCTGCGGGCCGCCGGCTATTGGCGACGCGGCGCGGCCGCGGTGCACGACACGTATAACGATTAGTGCGCGTTCGCTATTGATCGAAGCGGTCGCCCCCTTCTGTCATGCCCCGCGAAGGCGGGGCATGACAGCGAGGCTGACACCAATCGCAAGCGAAGGCGCCCTGGCGGTCCGCTTGCCGTTGAAGCCGCTCAGAACCGTAGCGCCTTTGCCGACTGAACCTGCGGCAGTGCGCGCACTGCATCGAGCACCTGCGGCGATAATTCTCCGTCGATCTCGATCAGCGCCACCGCGTTGCCGCCCGGTGCGTCGCGGCCGACATGGAAGGTCGCGATGTTGATGCCGGCCTCGCCGAGCGTCGACGAGAAGCGGCCGATAAAGCCCGGCTTGTCGAGATTTGTGATGTAGATCATCGAGGGCCCGAACTCCGCATCCATGCGGATGCCCTTGATGTTGACGATGCGCGGCCGGCCGTCCGCAAACACCGTGCCCGAGACCGAACGGGTCTGGCGTTCGGTGGTGACCGTCACCGTGATCAGGCTCTCATAATCGCATTCGCCCTCGCGAGTGATCTCCTCGATCACCATGCCGCGATCCTTCGCCACCACCGGTGCGGACACCACGTTGATGTCCTGCAGCATCGGGCGCAGCAGGCCCGCCAGGGCCGCCGAGGTGAGCGCCTTCACTTTCATCTGCGCCACAGCACCCTCATAGGTGATCGTGACCTTCTCGATTCCGGTCTCGGTGAGCTGACCGGCAAACGAACCGAGTCTTTCCGCCAGGGCGATGAACGGCTTCAGCCGCGGCGCCTCTTCCGCGGTGATCGAGGGGAAGTTCACCGCATTGGAGATCGCGCCGCGCAGCAGATAGTCCGACATCTGGTCGGCGACCTGCAGCGCGACATTCTCCTGCGCCTCGCTGGTGGATGCGCCCAGATGCGGCGTGCAGATCACGTTGGGATGACCGAACAGCGGATTTTCGTTCGCCGGTTCGGTCGAGAACACGTCGAAGGCCGCGCCGGCGACCTGACCGGAATCGAGCGCCGCGCGCAGCGCCACCTCGTCCACCAGACCGCCGCGCGCGCAATTGACGATGCGCACGCCCTTCTTCATCGTCGCAATCGCCTTGGCGTCGATGATGTTCTTGGTCTTCTCGGTGAGCGGCGTGTGCAGCGTGATGAAATCGGCGCGCTTGAACAATTCGTCGAGCTCGACCTTCTCGACGCCGAGATCGACGGCACGCTCGGGCGACAGGAATGGATCATAGGCGATGACGCGCATGCGAAGACCGAGTGCGCGGTCGATGACGATCGAGCCGATATTGCCGGCGCCGATCACACCCAGCGTCTTGCCGGTGATCTCGACGCCCATGAAGCGGTTCTTCTCCCACTTGCCGGCCTGGGTCGAAACGTCGGCCGCCGGGATCTGACGCGCCAGCGCCAGCATCAGCGTGATCGCGTGTTCGGCGGTCGTGATCGAATTGCCGAACGGCGTATTCATCACGATGATGCCCTTGCCCGTAGCGGCCGGGATATCGACATTGTCGACGCCGATGCCGGCGCGCCCGATCACCTTCAGGTTCTTCGCGTTCTGCAGAATCTTCGGCGTCACCTTGGTGGCCGAGCGGATCGCAAGCCCATCGTAATTGCCGATGATCTCGGCGAGCTTGTCCTTGTCCTTGCCGAGGTCGGGCTGGAAATCCACCTCGACGCCGCGATCCTTGAAGATCTGCACGGCGGCGGGAGACAGCGCGTCGGAAATGAGAACTTTGGGTTTGGTCATGATGATGGTCCTGTTGGAGAACCGTCATCCTGAGGTGCGAGCAAAGCGAGCCTCGAAGGATGCGGTCCGGGCCGTCGCCCTTCGAGGCTCGATGCTACGCATCGAGCACCTCAGGGTGACGGAATGGGGCATGTTTCGTTGTCGCTACGCCGCCTTCGGCAGCTTGTCCTTGGCCTTGGCATAGGCCCAGTCGAGCCACGGCAGCAGCGCTTTGACGTCGCTGGTCTCGACCGTGGCGCCGCACCAGATGCGAAGACCCGGCAGCGCATCTCGGTGATTGGCGAAATCGAAGGCGACGCCTTCCTTCTCGCACAACGCGACGAGGTCTTTCACGAAGGCCCATTGCGCATCGACCGACAGCGCAGTGATCGCCGGGTCGACGATCTTCAGACAGACCGAGGTGTTCGAGCGCGTCTTCGCATCGGAAGCGAGATTGTCGATCCACGGAGTCCTGGCGATCCAGTCATGCACCGCGCCGGCATTGGCGTCGGCGCGCGCAATCATGCCCTTCAGGCCGCCGACCGATTTCGCCCAGGCCAGCGTGTCGAGATAATCCTCCACGCACAGCATCGACGGGGTGTTGATGGTCTCGCCGACGAAGATGCCTTCGTTCAGCTTGCCGCCCTTGGTCATGCGGAAAATCTTCGGCAGCGGCCAGGCCGGCTTGTAGGTCTCCAGCCGCTCCACCGCGCGCGGCGACAGGATCAGCATGCCATGCGCGGCTTCGCCGCCCAGCGCCTTCTGCCAGGAGAAGGTCACGACATCGAGCTTTGAAAAATCCATCGGCTGCGCGAAGGCGGCGGAGGTCGCGTCGCAGATCGTCAGTCCCTTGCGATCGGCCTTGATCCAGTCGGCATTCGGCACGCGCACGCCGGAGGTGGTGCCGTTCCAGGTGAAGACGATGTCGGTATCGCTGTCGACCTTGGACAGGTCGGGCAGTTCGCCATACGGCGCCTTGAAGGTCGTGACGTCTTTCAGCTTCAACTGCTTCTCGACATCGGTGACCCAGCCTTCGCCGAAGGATTCCCAGGCCAGCATAGTGACGGGCCGCGCGCCCAGGAGCGACCACATCGCCATTTCGACGGCGCCGGTATCGGACGCCGGCACGATGCCGATCCGGTAATCGGCCGGCACTTCGAGAATTTCGCGGGTGAGGTCGATGGCGCGCTTCAGCTTCACCTTGCCCTCTTTCGAGCGGTGCGAGCGGCCAACGAGTGCGTCTTTGAGGGCTTGGAGGGTCCAGCCGGGGCGCTTGGCGCAGGGGCCGGAGGAAAAATGCGGGTTTGCCGGCCGCATGCCGGGTGTCGTCGTCGTCATTGCTCTATCCTTCCAGATAGCACGCCCGCTCGTTGGGGAGGGGTGGCCCGCCGCGGCATGTATAGGAGTGCCGCGAAAACCGCAAGAACTTTGAGCTGTCGACAGGACATGCACCACGGTTTGGGCATTGCATCGCGGTGCCGACAACGAAAAAGCCCCGGCTTGCGCCGGGGCTTCAAATCGATTCAGACGCCTGGTGCGACTAGAAATGCCGGCGGCATTGCGGGCTCAATTGCCGCTTGTTGGCCTTCATGCAGGCCGTGATCCGCTCGACATCGGGAATGAACCGGCCGCAGACGAACCTGGCATCGTCGGCGCAGTCCATGCGTTGCTGGCGCGTGCCTTCCGCAGGCTGCGCCCGTCTCGCCCATCCATCGTCTGCAGCAATGACCATTGCCGCCGTTGCCAGCGCAGCAACGAGCAAACATTTCGATATCGTGATTGCAGCCATCCCGATCCCCGGTTTTTCAAAAGGGAGTGACCGATAGGCGAGTTGACGCCGGCTGGCAATGAACCAGACGCAGCGTCAGCCTCCGATCAACCGAACGTGACGGCTGTCCTTCAATCGAAATTATAGCGCAGACCGATACGGAATTCGTTCGCGGTCAGGTCCTGCAGCGTCAGTTCGTTGAGCAGCGTCGGGTTGAACGTCACGTTGCCGAGATTCACGCGGCGGTAGCTGAAATCCACCGCCCAGCGTGGCGCGAAAGTCCAGGCGAGCCCGGCCATATAAGCCCAGGCGAACTGGGTCTTCGATTGGTAGTCCAACGACGCAATGCCGAGCGGGGCCGCGAAGTCATAGGCGCGGAATGTCGCGGCGCCAGCGCCGGCGCCGATGTAAGGCGTCACGCCATTCCAGGTGCCGAGGTCGAGATACATGTTGCCCAGGACCGTCCAGGATTCGACCTTGGCGGAGTAAACGCCCGCGAATGGACCTTCGCCCGAAAATCCGGCTCTGCCGGCATAGTCGATCGTTACGTCGGCCCGGAACCAGCCGGACTTGTAACCGCCGCCACCGCCGAAGGTGGCGACATCGGCGAAGTCCGTGTTCGTGGGCAGCGCAAATGACGAGGTCATGCTGCCGATATCGGTGTTGGTGCGATAGCCGATGTCGCCGCGCAGGTACCAGCCGGAGACGTATTCCCGCACTATGCCGGTGGGCTGGCTCTGCGGCCATGGCGGCATATCGGCGGCATCCGCCCGCGTCGGCAGCTGGAACGACGCGGCCGCCAGTCCGGCGCAAATCACGGCAAATTGCATCGATCGACGCATGAGCACTCTTCCTTCGGCATTCGCCCTTGCGGGCGTCAACGTTTCGGAAACCATAAATGCCGTTGGTTAAGGCTTTGCTAACCATAACATCCGCGTCGCCAGCATTAACGAGCGGACATTGACTCTAATTTGCGGAACCGGCTGCGGCCCGTGGCGCGAGGCGATAATCTCGATGCTGGCGCAGAGTATCCACGCCGGAGAGGTCATGACGCAGCAAGCAGGCATCTTGCAGCCCGCACGCATCGACTGGGTCGATTATGCCAAGGGCATCTCGATCATCCTGGTCGTGATGATGCATTCGACCCTGTCGAGCGCGGAGGCGCTTGGCAGTACCGGCTGGATGCATCCGATCGTCGAATTCGCCAGGCCGTTCCGCATCCCGGCCTTCTTCCTGATCGCCGGCCTGTTTGCAGCGCGCGGCATCGATAAGGACTGGCGCAGCTTCCTCGACAGCAAGGCGCTGCACTTCGCCTATTTCTACGTGCTGTGGCTGACGATCCAGTTCGCGTTCCGCGGCCCGGTCTATGTCGCGCAGGACGGAGCCGCCGAGGCAATCCGGCTTTATCTGCTCGCCTTCATCGATCCGTTCGGCACCCTGTGGTTCATCTATCTGCTGCCGGTGTTTTTCCTGGCGGCGCGGCTGACGCGCGGGTTGCCGCCACTCGTTGTCCTCGCCGGCGCGGCGCTGCTGCAGGTCGCGCATATCGAGAGCGGCTGGACCCTGATCGACGAGTTCGCCGGACGCTTCGTGTATTTCTACGCGGGCTATCTGTCCGGGCGCTGGATCGTCACGCATGCGGACTGGTTTCGCGCCCGTACGGGCGTGACCGCACTGGCCTTGGCCGTCTGGGGGCTCGTCACCGCGGCCTGTGTCAGCGCAAACCTTGCGGTCCTGCCGGTGGTTTCGCTGCTGCTTGGATTTGCCGGCGCCGGTGCAGTGATTGCGATCTCGGTGCTGCTGGCGCGGCTGCACGTGTTCGGCTTTATCCGCCTGTGCGGACAGCAATCGCTTGCGATCTATCTGGCGTTCTTTTTGCCGATGGCGGTGACGCGCATCGCGCTGGTGAAGACCGGGATCGTCACCGATCCGGGAACGGTCGCATTCCTGGTGACGTCAGCCGCCATTATCGCGCCGCTTGTTCTGCGCTGGCTGGTGCGCGGAACCGCGCTCAACTTCCTGTTCGAACGCCCTGCCCGGTTCAGGTTGTCGGCACCGAAACGCGTGGCGTTGCAACCGGCTGAATAATCCCTCGCTGCACGTAGCAGCCTTCAATCGTCACAAAAGCAGAAGAGGCGGGGTTGTCCCCGCCTCTTCGTTTTCCATCTCGCCGAAGCTGTGTGTCAGCCCTTGCGCATCAGCGGCGGGGCCGGCGAATAGACCGGCGGCGGCGGATTGTACGCAGACGGCGCCGGTGCGTAGGCCGGCATCGCAACCGGAGCATAGGACTCGGTCGGCGTGAGATTCCAGCGCAGGCCGAGCTTGAAGTCGTGCGAGACCACGTTGTTCAGGTTGATCGGGTTGTAGACGGCGTTGACACCGTTGAAGCCGATCATGTCAGCCGACGCGAAGTCGCCGAGATTGACGTAGCGATAGGCGAATTCCGCGGTGAAGTTCGGGTTCACCTTGTAGGCGACGCCGGCATGCAGCGCCCAGGCCATCTCCCACTGCGAATTCTTCTCGGCATAGGCGGTGGCACCGGTCTGCGTGTTGATGTCACGCCAGTTGCTGATGGTGTTCTGCGAATAGCCGACACCGGCGCCGACGAACGGCGTGAAGCACCACCAGGTGCCGAGATCGATATAGGCGTTCGCCATGAACAGCCACTCGCTCTTGGTGCCGTAATAGTCGTTGGACGCGGGGCCGTAGGTGTCGAGGCCGCGGAACGTCGTGCCGCCGCGATACTCACCGGTGAAGTCGGCGCGGAACCAGTTGTTGAACTGATAGCCGATGCCGAGACCGGCCAGCATGCCCGAGCTGACATCCTTCTGCAGGACGGTGACGTCCGTCGTGAAGGCCGGGCTGGTCAGTTCGCCGACACTCTGGTTGGTCATGCCGATGTCGCCGCGCAGATACCAGCCGCCGGTCTGCACGGCGACCGGCGCCTTGTAGACTGGGAGCGGCATGTCGGCGGCGCCGGCGGGGGCTGCGATCGTCATGGCGGCGACGCCAGCGATCAAACTCGTCTTGATACATTTCATGGTCGATCCTCACTCGGCGAAATGGAGTGAGCGGACCATCGCAGCAATTGCTTAAGCGGCGCTTAACCTTGATTTTTAACCGCGAATATTAACGTTTCGGGTCTCGAACCGGGGCTTTGTACGGCTTCCGTTCTGAAAAAATTCATCCGCTGTAAACCTTCGCAAACGCGAGGTTAAAAAAATGCGCGGCAACGCCGCGCATTTCATGTCCGAGCGATTCGGTTCCGTGCGCGACGGCGATCAATCGTCGTCGAGCTTGCCGATATGGTGCTGCGAATAAAGCTGCACGCCCAGCTTGGCGACCAGATCGAGTTGTTCTTCGAGGAAGTCGATGTGTTGTTCCTCGTCCTTCATCAGCTCTTCGAACAGGTCGCGCGACACGTAGTCCTTGACCGAATGGCAATAGGTCGCGGCCTCCTGATACAGGCTGCGCGCGTCGACCTCGGCGGCGAGATCGGCTTCCAGAATTTCCTTCACGTCCTGGCCGATGCGCAGCGGATCGAGCACCTGCATGTTCGGGAAGCCGTCGAGGAACAGGATGCGGTGCGCGAACTTGTCGGCATGATGCATCTCCTCAATCGATTCCGCCTTCCACTTCTTGGCGAGATTCTTCAGGCCCCAATTGTCGAGGATGCGGTAATGCAGCCAGTACTGGTTGATCGCGGTCAACTCGCTGCGCAGACCCTTGTTCAGATAATCGATGACCTTGGGGTCGCCCTTCATGCCGCATCTCCTTCAAAATCCGAACTAAATAGTTTGGACCGGTTCTAAACTGATGGGTACTGGCATGCAAGGCAGCAAACGCCTGCGGCGCAGCGGAACTCTCGCGAAGTGGGGAAAGCGTCAGGCGGTTTCGGCGGGAACCGGCAACGGCAGACCGGACATCGGGCAGACCGGGCAACCCGCCTTGCAATTGCCGCCCAGGGCCTGGTCCAGGATCGTCTTGATGGTACGAGCGCACCGTCCGCATTGCGGGCTGCAACCCAGGCAGCCATAGACCTCTCCGGTCGTCCGCGGCCGCTCGGAATGGCAGGCGGTCCGGATAGCCGTGTCGGTCAGGACGTTGCAGGAACAAACGATCATAACGCTCAGGTGGCCGGCGGGTCCGATAGTTCAACTTGCAACAATCGTTAGCAGGGGGCCTTGCGCTGCCGCAAAGCGAAAATGCCGATTTTGTAGGTAATCTAAACTGGTCCGGAAGCCGGGAACGCACTCAGGCTGGAACTTCGCCGCCGGTCCGGCGCCGATAAGCCGGGTTCGGACGCGGATCGACGCACTGCCCCAAAGGCGCCGCATCCTCCGTCATCGGATCTTGATGACAATCCGATCCCGATCGGCTTGGTAAGGGACAATTCGACCGAGCGAGATCACATGGACCACCCTCTCCCCGATCCGGCCGCCCGACATAGCGCATCTCCCGAAGCGCCGCTGGTTTTCGAAGATACCCGGCAGACCCTGAGCGAAACCCTGCTCCGCAGCATCGACGCGATCAACGGCGACACCGTCACCCTGCGCTGGCTGCTGGAAGAGATCGGCGAGCAGGGTCTTCTGATCCTCTGCATCCTGCTGACCATCCCGTTTCTTCTCCCGGTTTCAATTCCCGGGGTCAGTACGGTGTTTGGTGCGGCGATCATCATGATCAGTATTGGCATCACCTTGAATCGCATTCCGTGGCTGCCGAGGGCGCTGCTCGACCGCACGCTGGATGTCGGCAAGCTTGTTCCGGTCCTCCGCAAGGGTGCGGAGATCGTTCATCGGATGGACCGCTACGTTCACCCCCGGATGCAGATCCTGACGACGGGCGCGGTGATGAACCGGCTGAATGGCCTCGGCATTCTGTTCGGAGGCATCCTGCTCGCGGCGCCGCTCGGGCTGGTCCCGTTCTCCAACACGCTGCCCGCCCTGGCGATTCTGTGCCTGGCGGTGGGGATTTCTCAGAGCGACGGCCTGTTCGTGGCGGCGGGCTATCTTCTGCTGGCAGCGACCTGCCTCTACTTCACAATCCTGGCGCTGCTGGCATTGGCGGCCGGCCAGGGCCTGTCGACGTTCCTGTTCGGCTGAACCCGGTCGCAGACGCACGCGCTCTCTACGGCGCAGCGATCTGTCGTTCAGGCTTGCGGCATATCCGCACCGAAGGCAGCCGCCTGCTCCAGCAGCACGGCATAATCAGCTGGCGCAACCGCGGCAAAGCCCTGGAGCGCGAGCATATCGAGGACTGGCCGCATCTCGGGATCGCGGCCACAGGCCAGCAATACGGTGCGAAGGCGGTGTGCAATCTCGGGCGCGACAGTGCACGACGCCACCAGCGGCGGATTTGGCGTCATGACGGTCGAGCCGACAACCCGCAGTCGCGATGCTGTCGCGGGATCGTGCCGGTCAAGCAGATCAAGGACCAGGGAATCGACCGGCCCGACGTCGATCCGGCCGGCAAGCACAGCATCGATCACCGCACGCGGCGTCACCAGCGGGCCCACCCATTCCGCGAACAGCTTTGCGTGCCGCCGTTCGCGTTCGTATCGCAGCAGATGATAGCGGATGGCATTGTAGCCGGATTGCGAATGGTGAACGGTCCAGCCGATCTTTCCCCCGAAAGTATCCTCCAACGTGCCGAACGCGCTGTCGGCACGAACCACGAAGTCGGTGCAGTAGCATGGGACACCGCCATAGCGCGGCGCGATCGGGATCGGTGCGGCCAGAAGCTGCGGCTTCGGTTCGGCGCAGACAAACGGAAACCCACACATGAAGACCGAGCCGAGATCGTCACGCGACCACAGATGTTCGAGCGGCGCGGGTGCGGCATGTTCGATAATAGCCAGTTCGATGCCGGCCGTTCTCGCAACCCATGCGAACAGCGTCTGCCACGCCGCAGCGACCTTCGGCGTCACCGCATACATCCGCGCATTGGCAACGAGCGCCATCAGGCGTAACGCAGTTGCTGTCCGATCCCGAGCCGCGCCGCCTTCTCCAGCATGGCATGACCGAGCGCAATGTCGGACAGCGACAATCCGCGATGCCAGAACAGGATGGTTTCATCCTCACGCTCGCGGCCCGATTTTAAGCCGGCAACAACTTCACCCATCTCGGCATGCAACGTCGCTTCGGACAGCTTCCCGGCCTCGACATGCGCCCGCAATGCCCCGAACGGCCCGCTCTTGCACTGACCCCAATCGTCGACCACGAGCTTGGACATGATGTCGGTCAGCGACAATTCGACCGCGCTCATCGTGCCATAGGGCACGACGAACGCGCCAGGCTTGATCCATTCCGTCTTCAGCAAGGGCGTGGGTTCATTCAGGCGCGACGCCTCGACCACGATGTCGGCGCCGGACACACAGGATTCCCAATCCTCGGTCGCGATCACGGGCTTGCCGAGATCCCGCGACAGCCGCGCGGCAAAGGCCTCGCGGCTCTCCGGCCGGCGCGAATGCACGCGGATCTCGTCGAACCCGAACAGCCGGTCGAGCAGCCGGACATTCCAGTAAGCGGTGCCGCGCGCACCGATATGGCCGAGCACCCGCGATCCCTTGCGCGCCAGATACTTGGCGCCGATCGCGGTGATGGCACCGGTGCGCATGTCGGTCAGATGGCTGCCGTCGATGATCGCCTTCGGCACGCCGTTGCGCGGGTCCATCAGTAGCAGCAGCCCGACTTCCGACGGCAAGCCCTCCTTGTAATTGTCTACGAAGTCGCTGATCACCTTCACGCCGGCGAGATTGATCGGCTCGCGGAACGCGCCGCGCAGCACGTTGAAGTGGCCGTTGCCACCGGCATTCGGCACAAGATGCATGCGCGGCTCGATCACCGCTTCGCGGCGTCCCTGCGCGGCCAGGCCCTGCTCGACCGCGGCTAGAATCTCGTGATCGGTCAGCGCCAATGAAGCGACATCGAGCGCGTTCAGATAGTGCAGATAGATCGGCTCCATGTCGCTTCGGAGCCGCTTACTGCGCCGGCTTAATATTGGCGTCGCGGATGACCTTGCCCCAGCGCGCGGTGTCGGAAGCAATCAGGTCCGCAAGCTCCGCCGGCGTGCCGCCGACCGGCTGCGCGCCGAGGGTTTGCAGCGTAGCCTTGGCGCCGGGTGCGCCGATCGCCTGCACAACGCCGTCGCGAAGCTTCGCGATCACTGGCTGCGGCGTGCCGGCCGGTGCCATCAACGCATACCAGGAGACCGCTTCGAAGCCCGGCATGCCGGCGGCCTCCGCGATGGTCGGCACGTCGGGAAGCGCTGCGTTGCGGGCTTTGCTCGCAACGCCGAGCGCGCGCAGCTTGCCGCTGTCGATCAGCGGCTTCGCCGTCGATACCTGTGCGAACATGGCGGTCACTTCGCCGCGCATCACATCGGTCAGACCGGGCATGACGCCGCGATAGCCGATCTGTCGCATCTGGATTCCGGCGTTGAGAGCGAACAACTCGGCCGCGAGATGGGCGATGCTGCCGGCGCCGGGCGTGGCATAAGTCAGATTCGCGTCCGGCTTTTTCCCGAGGGCGATCAGGTCCTTTGCCGACTTGATCGGAGAGTCCGCGCCGACCACCAGCACGTTCTCGACATTGGCAATCAGCGTGACCGGCGCGAATTGATCCATCTTGTAAGGCAGGTCGGGCATCAGCGACGGATTGACCGCGGCATTGCCGACCGGCACCAGCGCCAGCGTGTAGCCGTCCGGCTCCGCCTTGGCGACCGCAGCCATTGCAATGTTGCCGGCGGCGCCGGTCCGATTCTCCACCACCACGGTCTGATTCCAGGCCTGGCCGAGATGCTCGCCGACCGTTCGCGCCAGCAGATCGGGTGCGCCGCCCGCGGCAAAGCCGAGGATCAGACGGATCGGCTTCGACGGATAATCGTCCGCCGCCATGGCGGAACTTGCCGTTGCAACGAGAGCCGCCGCAAAAACGCGCGCACCGAATGTCATTGATTGTCCGTCCGTCTCGTGGATACCCGCACGGCCGAACTTTAGACGCTCGCTACCGCCGCGGCTAGGCCGCGGCCTGCGTCAGCGCCTCGACGATCTCGTCGACCACCTCTTCGACCAGATAGAGATCGTCGCCCTCGCCCATCACCCGGATCACCGGTTCGGTTCCGGAGGGACGGATCACCAGCCGGCCGTTGCCATTCAGACGCGCGGTCGCGTCGTCGATCACCAGCTTGACGGATGCATCGTCCAGCGGCTTGCCCTGCTTGTAGCGCACGTTCTTCAGGATCTGCGGCAGCGGATCGAACACATGGCAGACTTCGGACACCGGCCGTCCCTGCCGCTTCACCACCGCCAGCACCTGCAGGGCCGCGACCAGACCGTCACCCGTGGTCGCGTAATCCGACAGGATGATGTGACCGGACTGCTCGCCACCCAGATTGAAGCCCTGCTGGCGCATGTGTTCGAGCACATAACGGTCGCCGACCGGCGTGCGCGCAAGCGAAATCCCGAGCCCCTGCAGATGCCGCTCCAGGCCGAGATTGGACATGATGGTCGCCACCACGCCAGGCTTGCTGAGCCGGCCGTCCTCTTGCCAGCTCCCGGCGATCACCGCCATCAACTGGTCGCCGTCGACGGTGTGGCCCTTTTCGTCCACGATCACCACGCGATCGGCGTCACCGTCGAGCGCGATCCCGACATCGGCGCGCACCTCGCGCACCTTGGCCGATAGCGCCGCGGGCTCGGTCGAGCCGCAATCCTTGTTGATGTTGAAGCCGTCCGGATCGATGCCGATCGCAATCACCTCGGCGCCCAGTTCCCACAGCGCTTCGGGGGCGACGCGATAGGCTGCGCCGTTGGCGCAATCCACCACCACGCGCAGGCCGTCGAGCGAGAGGTCGCGCGGCAGCGTGCGCTTGGCGAATTCGATATAGCGGTCCTGCACGCCCTCGATACGCTTGGCACGCCCGAGATCGGCGGATTTCGCCAGCTTGCGGGTGATGTCCTCGTCCATCACCGTTTCGATTTCGATCTCGACGCTGTCCGACAGCTTGTAGCCATCCGGTCCGAACAGCTTGATGCCGTTGTCGTCGTAAGGGTTGTGCGACGCCGAAATCATCAGGCCGAGATCGGCGCGCATCGAGCGCGTCAGCATCGCCACCGCCGGGGTCGGCATCGGGCCGAACAGCAGAACGTCCATGCCGACCGATGTGAAACCCGCGACCAAAGCGGTCTCGATCATATAGCCGGACAGGCGGGTATCCTTGCCGATCACCACCCGGTGGCGGTGCTCGCCGCGCTGGAACACCAGGCCGGCGGCCTGGCCGACCTTGAGCGCAAGCTCGGGCGTGATCACGCCATTGGCGCGCCCGCGAATGCCATCGGTGCCGAAATAACGACGTGTCACGCTGGAACCCCCGTCCCCGTTACCCAGATCAGGTCCGTGTAATAACTATCCTAGCCGGATTGGCTTCAAAAGTTGTGAGCAAAAGTTGCAAGCCGGGCTGGCCGGCGATTTAGCGTTAACGCCGGCGCCGCCGGTGCCTCAGGGCTCAAATTTCGTCCTTGTCCTGCGAGGAGTGCGGCGGTTGCACCACATTCACAGGGTCGGAGCCGGGAAAGCTCTCCTCGAGCCCCTCATCCAGCGCCTTGTCGAGCCGCTCCTTTTCCAGCCGCTCTTTCTTGGCCTGTTCGGACTCGTGGTCGCCGTGTTTCCTGCCTGCATTCATGCCGATCATCCCTTGCCGGTTCGAGCCAGCCCGCTGTTCCCGCACGTGTTCGCGCCCGCGAAGTGTGCTAATCCAGCCTATATGGGATGGAAACGCCAATGACGCCAATCACCTGCATCGAAGACCTGCGCCAGCTCGCCGAAAAGCGCGTCCCCCGCGCCTTCTTCCAGTATGTCGATTCCGGCTCCTATGCCGAGGAAACCTTCCGCGCCAACCGCGCCGACATGGAGCGGGTCAAGCTCCGCCAGCGCGTGCTGGTCAATGTCGACAAGCGCGACTTGTCCACAACCATCGTCGGGCAGAAGGCCTCGTTGCCGATCGCGCTCGCCCCGATCGGGCTGTGCGGGATGCAGCACGGCAATGGCGAAATTCTCGCCGCCGAAGCCGCGAACGAGGCCGGCGTGCCGTTCTGCATGTCGACCATGTCGATCTGTTCGATGGAACAGGTGGCGGAGGCGACCAAGAGGCCATTCTGGTTTCAGGTCTATGTGATTCGCGATCGCGGCTTCATCGCCGACCTGATCGCGCGCGCCAAGGCGGCGAATTGCTCGGCGCTGGTTCTCACCGTCGATCTGCAGGTGCTCGGCCAGCGCCACCGCGACATCAAGAACGGCATGACCGTGCCGATGAAGCTCAAGCTCGCCAATGTGCTCGACGTCATGTCGAAGCCGCGCTGGGCGATGAGCATGATGAATGCCAAGAGCAAGACCTTCGGCAATCTCGCCGGTCACGTGAAAGGCATGGATGGAGTCAACTCGCTGGCGCAATGGACCGCCAGCCAGTTCGACCCGACCCTGAGCTGGGAGGATGTCGCCTGGATCCGCTCACTGTGGCCGGGCAAGCTGATCATCAAGGGCATTCTCGACGTCGACGACGCGAGGCTCGCAGCGAAGAGCGGCGCCGACGCCATCGTGGTGTCGAACCACGGCGGCCGCCAGCTCGACGGCGCGCCGTCGTCGATCGCGATGCTGCCGAAGATCGCCGATGCGGTCGGCGACGATATCGAGGTGATGTTCGACGGCGGCATCCGCTCCGGGCAGGACCTGTTCCGCGCGCTGGCGCTCGGAGCGAAGAGCTGCCTGATCGGCCGCGCCTACATTTACGGGCTGGGCGCACTCGGCAAGCAGGGCGTGGTCACCGCGATCGAGACCATCCGCAAGGAACTCGACATCACCATGGCGCTGACCGGTGTCACTAAGATCGCCGACATCGACCGGCGCGCACTCGCGACCGAGACGATTCCGGAGCAGACGCACGTGCTGGAATTGGCGGAGACGAAGAAGGCGGCGGCGCGCTGACGCCGCTTGAGCCTAAACATTTGCGGGGACACCCGTCATGAACGCACCGGATCGACCTGTCACGCAGCGTGCGCCGGCCAGGAGCCTAAGCCGGCGGATCATCGCCATGACGATCGCCGGCGGACTGGTGTTCCTGATCCTCTGGCTGATGGCGTTGAGCGCGCTCATGTCGCTCGTGATCGCAGCGGGCGTGTGCATCGCGCTGTTGTCGGCAAGCGCAGTCTCCGATCCGGTCGAGACGGTGCTGGAATTCCTGGTCGCGATCGTGTTCGGCGTGCTGGCCGCGATCGCCGCATTCTTTGCAGCGATCTTCAGTGTCTTCAGCAGCTAGGGGAAACCGCCGTCATCACCGTAAAAGCGTGATCGGCAATCCTCTGCTCCTCGCACCAGATTTCGAAGACCCATTCGCCGGGCACCATTTCCCAGGCCTGTTCAAACGTATAGCTCTGGAATGTCACCGCTCGGTTCGGAACGTCGCATGACATCCGATCGCATTCGAAAACCGTGCCGTCACCCGACACGACTCCGCCGGCCGGAAACCGTGTGATCCAGGTCATCGGAATGAATTCGCCGAAGTCGTCGGACGACAGTACGAAACTTGTACCGAATGTCAGTCCGGGCTTCGCCATGATCAGGCCGGTCTGCTCGATCAGCCTGAAATCACTGAAGAAGTTGTAGAACGGCGCGGCCGCGTTCGGCAGCGCCTCGGTCTCCCCGACGGTCACGTCGAAGATGCCGGATGACAGCCGTTGGTAACGCAGCCGTTGCGCCGATGGCAGAACGATGTCGACAGGTTCCGTACTCACGGTTCCGCTCCGCGCGCCTCTTTGCCGCGATCCAGCCTCATTTGATTATGACAGAATTACTACCGATAAATGTCAGACCGACTTTTCTTACGGAGTGGTTTGATGACGGTCCGACGCCCGCCGCAAGTCCTGGCCTGGTCGAATCCGGTGGCGCGCTGGTGGGGCCTTCTCTCGCTTGTCAGCCTCATCAACATCGCGGTCTGGTTCGCGCTCTATCGCAATCTGCATGAACCGCAGGCCGGCGCGATCGGCGGCAATGCCGGGATCGGCGTGATGCTGGCGCTGTGCGCGGCTTATGTGTTCGGCTGCGCCTTCCGCTCTCTCCTGCCGCGCGCCGACGTGCAGCGCATCTGCCTGTTCGACACCTGGCTCTCGAGCGTGATGGTCGGACGCAGTGTCGCGACGGTGGCGGAAATCTGCTTCGCCGTCCAATGGGCGATCATTCTCTATCTGCTCGGCGACATGATCGGCGCCGACACCACGCTGAATGCCGCGCTGGTCATCGTGCCGCTGATTCTGATCGCGGAAGCCTTTTCCTGGTATGCGGTGCTGACGAAGAAATACTGGGCCAACGCGCTGGAGAATTCGATCTGGGCGGTGGCGTTCTTCATCGTCGGCCTCGGCCTGTTCCGTCTGCTGCCGGAATTCGAGGGTCCGGTTCGCGCGGTGCTGGTCGTCACGATCGTCGGCATCGCCGGCTATCTGGCGTTTCTCGCGACCGTCGACGTGCCGATGTATGTCAAGCGCTGGCGCGAGGAGACGGCGCGCGGCAGCAAGCCGCTGCATCCGCTCGAGGGGTTGCGCGACGTCAACCGGCGCTGGGTGGTGACGCATGACATCTCCGAGTGGCGCGAGGAAATCCCGTGGATGTCGCTCTATTTCAGCGCCGCGGTGTGGGCGAGCCTCGCGCTTTGCGTGGTGTTCTCGCTGGAGCGCGAATTGCCGCGCTATCGCACCGCGCCGGTGGCGGAATGGTCGGCGCAGACGCCGTCGGATCGCGGCGCCAGTGCCGTGCGGGTTTGAGCAGTTCCGATTAGCGACCTGTCGTACTCGCGCGAGCAGGCGTAAGCGTATCGCCCTACCGCGTCACGATCACCTTGGTTCCAAAGCTGACGCGATCATAGAGGTCGAGCACGTCCGCATTGAACATCCGGATGCAGCCATAGGACACCGCCCCGCCGATCGATTTTGGATTGTTGGTGCCGTGGATGGCGCGTTCGCCGCCGGCCAGAAACAGGACCGCCGCGCCGACCGGATTATTCGGCGCGCCGGAAGGGACCACCGACGGCAGGTTCGGCTTGTCGCGCCGCACGATGGCCGGTGGCACCCAGGCCGGCCGCAGCATCTTGTTGTTGATGAAGGTCGTCCCGCTCCATTGCAGGCCTGAGCGGCCGACGCCAACCGGATAGCGCACAGCCTTCCCACCGCCGAGCACGTAATACAGCGAACGCTCATTGTTGCGCACTACCACGGTGCCAGCCGCGCAATTGCCGGAGAAGCCGACGATTGCGCGGGCTTGCGCGGGTTGCGGCATCGCCGGGACCACAGCAAGCAGGGATGCGACTGCCGTCGCAGCCAGCCAACGTGAAACCTGCATGGCTCAGTGGCTCCCATGGAGTGGCGGCCTGGTGCCGCACCCACGACACTATCAGCAGCCCTTCCACCGGACAAACGGCACCGGATGACCGCCGGCCCGGCGCGTGCGCTCAAAACGGCGTATGGCGGCGGCAGCCGGATACGCCATCCGCCATCCGCATTATTTCTGCAGCGGGATCTTCGCCTCTTTGACGATCTTTGCGTATTTCGCCACGTCGTCGTTGAACTTCTTCGCGAATTGCTCCGGCGAACTGCCGACCGGCTCGGCCACGAAGGTCGCAAGCCGCTCGCGCACATCCGGCGCCTCCAGCGCTGTCTTGGCAGCCTGATAAAGCTTCTGCACGATCTCGTTCGGTGTCTTGGCCGGGACGAAGAAGCCCTGCCAGCTTCCCATGTCGAAGCCGTTGACGCCCTGCTCGGCCACCGTCGGCAGGTCGGGCATCACCTTCGCGCGTGACGCGCTGGTGACGGCGAGACCCTTGACCAGCTTGTTATCGGCATTCACCCGGCCGGTCGCGATCGGAACGATCGCAAGATCGACCTCGCCGGAGATCAGCGCGGTATTCAGCGGTGCATCGCCCTTGTAGGGCACGTTGGCGATGTCGATACCGGCCTCGCCCTTGAGCATCTCCATCGACAGATGCAGCGGATTGCCGATGCCGGTCGAGCCGTAATTCAGAACGCCGGGCTTCTGCTTCGCCAGCGCGATCAGTTCCTTCACCGAAGTAACGCCGAGCTTGTTGGACGCAACCAGCAGGAGCGGCGATTCAATGAGCTGCGTGACCGGGATGAAATCCTTGTTCACGTCGAACGGCAGCGAGGCGTACAGCGACGGGCTGATGGCCAGTCCGTTGGTGGTCAGGAACACCGTGTAGCCGTCGGGTGCCGCACGCGCCACCGCGTCCGCGGCGAGATTGCCGCCGGCGCCGGGCCGGTTCTCGATCACCACCGGCTGGCCGAGCGATTCCGACATCTTCTGCCCGACCACGCGCGCCACCGTATCGACGGCGCCGCCGGCCGCGAACGGCACCACGATGCGGACCGGCTGGCTCGGATAGCTCTGCGCCGATGCGGCTGTGGATGCAAAGGCGGCGACCAGTCCTGCCACGCCTGCGAAGAGCGCGAGTGCGCGTTTCATGTCGAAATCTCCCTTATGGTTTCGTTCGATGTCCCGGTCTTGTGCGACCGGGTTCCGGTTCGGACGCGCGCGGTCCTAAGCCGCGATGCGGGTCTCCTTCATTTCGATGACATCGAGATTGAGGTTCTTGAGCAGCCGGTAGATCGTGTCGATCTCTTCCTGCTTCGGTTTCGGCATCGGCGCCCGCATGAAGGGGTTCGGAATGAGGCCGCGCAGCCAGGTCGCGGTCTTGTAGCGGATGTGCAGCCGGCCCATGTCGGCGATGTATTCCTGGAGTTCGCACAGGCCGCTGTCCCAGATCTGGCAGGCCTTTTCGAGATCGCGCGCATCCCACGCATCAAGGTGGTCGAGCATCGGCTCCTTGGCGAAGGTCCAGAAGCCGCTCAGCGTGCCGTCGAACATGCCGGTGGCGCGGTATTCGTGGAAGCGCGACGCCAGCGCTCCCATCACCGCGACCGGACGGTCGAGCCCGCGCAGGCCCTTGGCGATCAGGCGGAAGCCTTCATAGGTGTAGGTCATCTTCCAGCCGACGACGTTCTTGACCTCGCGGCAGATGCGCAGCGTGGCATTCAGCGGCAGTCCCGGGAAGAACGGCGGCTTCGCGCCACCGACCGGATGCGTGATGATCGGCAGATCGACGGCGCGGTCCTGCGCGATGATCTGGTCAAGCCAGATTTCCGGATAGCCGTCAGCATCCCAGCACGAGGTCACATCCTGTGCGCCGCCGGGAGGCGTCACGAAGATGCCGTCGACGCCGAGCGCCTTGCAGTCCTTGGCGGTTTCGACCGTCTCTTCCGTGGTCAGCGCCCAGGTTCCGGCGATGATCGGCAACTTGCCGTGCGCCTCTTCCATCGCGATTTCGAGGACGCGGCGCTTTTCCTCGCGCGTCATGTAGAAAATCTCGCCGGCTTCCGGATTGATGCACAGCCCGCCCTCGCGCGCGAAGCGCTTGTCGTCGGCGAAATAGCGGACGTAGTTGCGGAATGCCTGCTCGTCGATCTTGAAGGAACGGTCGTAGGGCAACAGCACGGCGACGTAGCGGCGATGGCCGACAGTCTGCATCGGAACCTCCCGAAAAAGCATGGAAGCGCTTGGGCGCTTGTTGCCCTTGTCTTTACGCAGGTTGCCTATCAATGCAATTTCATTATTGTCATAATCGTATAAACAGCATTCATAGCCATGAACCTGCGCAATATCGACCTCAACCTGCTGGTCGCCTTCGACGCCCTGATCGCCGAACGCAGCGCCTCGCGCGCCGCAGGAAAGCTCGGCGTGACCCAGCCCGCGGTCAGCCACGCGCTCAAACGGCTGCGCCATCTGTTCAAGGACGATCTGCTGGTCCGCGGCCCGCGCGGGCTGCAACCGACCGGCCGCGCGCTGTCGCTGCACCCGCAGGTGCAGTCCGTGCTGGCCGATATCCGCTCCATCGTCTCAACCGGCGCGGAATTCGACCCGGCGACCACGCGGCGCGCCTTCCGGCTGTCGATGAGCGATGCCATGAGCGTGGAGGCGCTGCCGGCGATCGTGCGCCGCATCCGTCGCGACGCGCCCAACATCGATCTCGTCATCAGCACGTCGGGCCCGCAGGAATCCTGCAGCCGCATCGCCGACGACGCCATCGATCTCGCCATCGGCGTGTTTCCGCATGTACCGAAGGACTTGTTCAGCCGCCGGCTCTATGGCGACACGCTGATCTGCGTCGCCGACAAGCGCAATTCCCGGCTGAAAAACGGACGCATGACGCTGCAGGATTATCTCGACGCGCCGCATGTCACCGTCGCGCGGCATCGCGACACCGGCATTCAGGTCGACGAGATTCTGGACTCGATGGGGATCCCGCGCCGTATCGTGGTCGCGGTGCCGCACTATCTCAGCATCCCGTCGCTGATCCGCGGCACCGACCTTGTCGCCCATACGCGCCGGCGGCTGTTGTCGGTCTTCCGCCGCTCCACGGGGCTCGTGGTGTTTCCGGTGCCGATGAAAGTGCCGGAGTTGGAATTCATCCAGATCTGGCACAAGCGCTACGAAGGCGATCCCGGCCATCGCTGGCTGCGCGATCTCGTGCTTGACGCGGTGGGAGCGCAATCGGCGTGAAACGGCGACCGGCACAGGCGCCCTCCACCTTTACATAACTTTACACCGCGCACATCGCCCTGAAACGGGCCCGCTCCAGATTGCATCCGTGGCCGACGCCACATCGCTTCTGGAGACCACCCAATGACCGATATCCGCCCGGATCACCCGATCGACCAGCGCCAGCATGCGCTCGTCGTCCGCCCGCCCGTTCCGCGCACCCGCCGCGGCCGGACCATCCTGTTCGCGGCGCTGGTCGCCGCCACCACCGTCATTACCGGCGCCGCCGTCACCAAGGCCTTCAGCAATCCGTACGGCTTCGGCCCCGGCTGGCACGGCGCGCGCGGCCACTGGGGCAGCGTGCCGCTCGATCCCGCCCAGATCGAGGATCGCGCCGACCGCATGGTGCGGCATCTGTCGATCGAACTCGATGCCAATAACGAGCAGCAGGAAAAGCTGCGCGGCATCGTCCGCGCCATGCTGAAGGACGTGCTGCCGGCGCGCGAGCGCGCACAAGCCGCCCGCCTGCAGGCTCGCGAGTTGATGACGGCGACCACCATCGATCGCAATGCAATCGAGAAGCTGCGCGCCGACCAGATCGCGCTCGCCGACAGCGTGTCGAAACGCATCACCCAGGCATTGGGCGACGCCGCCGAAGTGCTGTCTCCCGAGCAGCGACGGAAGCTCGCCGAGCGTCTGCCGCCCGGCGGCCCCGGCATGGGCATGATGATGCCGCCCTGGCGCCGCGGCTGATCTGAAAACCCCCTCTCCCGCGTGCTGGTCATTCGGGAGAGGGTTGGGGTGGGGGCCGGCTCGAAGTCCCCGCGAAGGCTGGCCTCCACCCCGACGATTTCTCAGGCTCGCATCTGTTGCGAGGCTGCGGATCAGTTGAACGTGTAATTCAGTCCGACGCGCACGATGTTGTAAGCGAAGTCGTCGAATACGAAATTCGAGCTCACGCCCGATGTGCTCGGCGGCGATGGGCTCACCAGGTTGATCGACGTGCCCTGCAGTTCAACGCGCAGATATTCGAGCTTGACCGACCAGTTTGCATCGAGCTTCCACTCGCCACCCAGTCCTGCGGTCCATCCGATGCGTACGTCTTTTCCGCTACCCGCATAGCAGATCGACGTCGGATTGGCGGGGGTCGCAAAACAGGCGAAAGTGCCCGAAGGAGTGCTCACGCCTACGAAGGATGGACCCTTTGGTGCGAGAACCACACTCCCGCTGCTTTCGATCTCGCCGTAGGACAGACCGCCGGTCCCGTAGAGCATCAGGTTCGGCGTCATCAGAAATCCAATTCGTCCGCGCACGGTCCCGAACCATTGCAGTTCGCTTTGTGCGTTGACGTCGAATCCGAAGGACGAACCAAGTGCCGAAGGGTTCAGGAAAGCCCGCTGCGAGCCGCTCCCGCTGATCGCGGATTTTTGAAGATCGGCCTCAACGCCCCAAACAAAGGCGCCCGCTTGCCAGTTGAAGCCCGCCTGAAAACCGCCGATCCATCCCTTTTGATCGAACGCCGTATCGAACGATCCGGGCGCAAAATCAGTGAACCCCGAGCGAAAGAAGATTCGGCTGGCCGGGTCAACCGGCTCGTTGATGCTCGATGCATCGCCCCAGCCAACACCGGTGTTGGCGCCGATGTAAAAGCCGGTCCAGTTCTGTGCGTGGGCGGATGTCGACATCAGAGCGGTTGCCATCGCAACACCGACCAGAAGCCGTCGCATGTGGAATTCCCGGATCAATTATCAAACAATCCACACAAGGATAGACGGGTTTGCGCGTCCCGGCTGTTGCCGAAGAGATACATCGGCGCAAACTCACAGGACTTTCACGGCTCAGGTTTGCAGTTGCGGCAATCACCGATCAGAAGCCGGGGGGCACTCCGCCGTAAAGTTGATCCCTGTCGATGGTCGCGCGTGGATGAGCGTGTCGGCCTTCCAACGCGATCACGGCTCGGTCTGACGAACATGAAATGCCGCGCCTGCAAGGCTCCCCTCAAGGAGACACCGACGGTGACAACCCCGACCTGCCCCTATTGCGGGGCCTATTGGCCGGGCGGCCTCGGCGGATTGTGGGTGATTGGCGCGAGCCTCGTCGCTTACGTGCTGTACCGGTTGTTCGTCGAGCCCGGATGAGGCCGCTCGAGCTTTACAAAACTTTACCTGGCGGAACGAAAACAGACACCTGACGTGGGCATAGTCCCGGGCGTTGAACTCCTTTCCCTCGCCCGGGGAAAGGAAGGGGTGGGGGCCCGCAATAGTCCCCAAGGCGTAGACCCCCACCCCCTCTCCTGCTTTAAACTGCCGTGGAGCGAATTTGACATTCGCCACCCACGCAGCGACGGACCCATCAGGCGAATGCCAAATTCAAAGCTCCACGAGAACCCTATATTTGCTAGTGGTCCTTTGATTCAGACATTCGCGAATGAGCTTGCCGAGGAGGAGCGCGAATGTCTGAATCGGACCACTAGCCCGTGACCGATCGCATCCTGCTCATCGAAGACGACAAGCGCCTCGCCGAAATGGTGTCGAACTATCTCGGCGAAGCCGGCTTTGCGACCGCCATCGCCGGCACCGGCGGAGGCGGCATCGCGCTGCATGACCGCGAGCCGTTCGATATCCTCATCCTCGATCTGATGCTGCCGGACATGGACGGCCTCGATGTCTGCCGCCGGATCCGCGAAAAATCCCAGACCCCGATCCTGATGCTGACCGCGCGCGGCGACGCCATGGATCGCGTGGTCGGGCTGGAAATGGGCGCCGACGATTATCTGCCCAAGCCGTTCGAGCCGCGCGAATTGCTCGCAAGGCTGCGCGCGCTGCTGCGCCGCGCCAAATCCGAGCACAAGCCCGACATGCTGCGCTTCGGCCGTCTCGAAATCGATACCGGCGGACGCCAGGTCCGGCTCGATGGCGAGGAAAAGAGCATCACCGGCTATCAGTTCGCGCTCCTGCTCGCGCTGGCGCAGAATGCCGGACGGGTGTTGTCGCGCGACGCACTGATGACGCTTCTGAAGAACGAACAGCTGGAGGCTTTCGACCGTTCGATCGACGTTCACATCTCGCGCATCCGCGCCGCCATCGAGGACGATCCGAAAAAGCCGAAGCGCGTCATCACTGTGCGCGGCACCGGATATGTGTTCGCCAAGAATCAGGATTGAGATTGGTGGTCTCCCTCTCGCCTCTCCTTCTTCTCCCTCCCCCGTTTACGGGGGAGGGTCGATCGACTGAGCGCATGGCGCGAAGGAGATCGGGGTGGGGGCTTGCTCTGGTCAGGGGGGGGCCCCCCGCCGCCCGCGGCCCCCCCCCCCCCCCCCCCCCCCCGGGGGGGGGGGGCGGGGCCCCCCGCGCACACGGGGGGCCCCGCCAGGCCGCG